>NZ_JANAEZ010000007.1:0-274290 GCF_024813435.1 Aquiflexum gelatinilyticum | reverse complement strand
ATCAGCTCTCGTTTCTCGCTTCTTTTCTCAAATCTCAAGTCTCACATCTCACATCTCCTACACCACAAACGCTCCGCGTTTATTCACTTCCGACACATACACGTCGACGCCAAGGCCGATTTTTTGGAAAACTTCTTTGGCTTTTTCACCGGCTTCGTGTGCAATGTCTCCATTTGGAGAAAGGACAAATATGGTCGGTCCTGAACCTGAGATTCCTGAACCCAAAGACCCGATGGACTTGATTGCGTCCCGCAATTCATAAAATCCAGGAATCAGCAATGCGCGGGAAGGCTCGGCGATGACATCTTTCAATGACCTGCTGAGCAAAGCCAAGTCGGACTTATACAATGCCGCTATAAACCCGGCAATATTTCCGGATTGCATCACGGACTCTTTGAGGGAAATCTGCTTACGCAGTACACTTCTCGAATCGGATGTTTTCAATTCAATATGGGGATGTACCAAGGTACAGAAAATGCCTTCGGGAACCGGTAGCTTCACAATATCCAAAGGATCATAATCCCTGATCAACACAAAACCGCCCAAGATAGATGGAGCAACATTGTCCGCATGGGCTGAACCGCAGGCGATCCGCTCTGATTCCATAGCGAAAGGAACCAACTCTTCTTTGGTAAATGGATTGCCCAAAAGCACATTCGCAGCTTCCAATGCCGCTGCAGCACTTGCAGCCGAGGAACCCATTCCTGAACCGAGCGGCAATCCTTTTTCAAGGAAAATATCAATCCCCTGATTCGAACCAAGCTTGTTGAGCATGGCTTGAATGGCTACAGAACAGGTATTCTTCTCTGCTTCCAAAGGAAGTTTTCCCCCGTCTCCTTCGATTCCTGTCACTCTCAATATCCCATCCTGATTGAAAGACACCGTCACCTTGTCGCCCAATCTATCGATGGCAAATCCCAGGATATCAAATCCGCAGGACACATTGGCGACAGTTGCCGGGGCGAAAGCTGTAACGAATTGTCCCATTATCTGGAGAAATTACCCAAGCGTATCACATCTGCAAAAACTCCTGCTGCGGTCACATCTGCTCCTGCACCGGGACCTCTAATGATCATCGGGAAGTCATGATAGCGCTCGGTGGTAAATAAGATCATGTTATCAGATCCTTTCAAAGTATAAAAAGGATGCGAACTGTCAAGGGAGTTCAAACCCACTTTTGCTTTGCCGTTTTCCAAAACAGCCATGAACCTGAGTTTCTCGCCTTTGGATTTGGCTGTCTCCAACATTTGGGCAAACTCACCATCGTGCGCTTGAAGTTTGACAAAAAACTCCTCTATTGAGGCTGTTTCCCTGCAATCTTCCGGTACCATACTTTGAATAGTAATATCTTCAAAGTGTAAGTCCTGCTCGGCTTCCCTTCCCAAAATCAGGATTTTTCTACCCACATCCATGCCACTCAAATCATCCCTTGGATCCGGTTCGGTATAGCCTTTTTCCTTGGCAACTTTGACCACTTCCGAAAATGGCGCTCCTTTTTCCAGTTCACTGAAAATATAATTCATCGATCCGCTCAAAACTGCTTCAATCCGCAACACCTTGTCTCCGCTCAGCATCAAATCCTGAAGGGTGTTGATGACCGGGAGGCCGGCAGCCACATTGGTTTCATAGAGAAACTTCACTCCCCGCTTGTAGGCGAGTTTTTTCAGGGACTTGTAATTTTCCAATGAACCTGAGTTGGCTTTTTTGTTCGGAGTGACGATCGCTACTTTGGCTTCCAAAACCTGCTCGTAGGTATCCGCGACTTCCTGACTTGCTGTGCAGTCCACAAATACCGTGTTTGAGAAGTTCATGTCTTCCATCTGTGTGATAAATTTCTGCAAATCCATCGGCTGTGCACCTTTGGAATCTTCAGGTGCGGGGCAATTTGCCAAATCAAATCCATCCTCATGGAAAGCCATAAACCTTGAATTGGCAATGCCGTGGATCTGCACATCCAAATCGTTTTCTTTCTGAAGTTTCTTTCTCTGGAGGGAAATCATCCTGATCAAAGCCTTTCCGATCAATCCGACGCCTATTAAAAAGACGTGCAATACTTTGTTTTCCGAAAGGAAAAATGCCTCATGGAGTGCATTGAGGGCTTTTTGAAGATCGGCTTGGGAGACGACAGCAGAGATATTCAATTCAGAGCTTCCCTGCGCAATGGCGTATACGTTGACGTTGTTTCTGCCCAAAGCCATAAACATCCTGCCACTCGCACCGGGATTGTGTTTCATATTTTCCCCCACCGCTGCGACTACGGCCATCTCCGAAACCACGATCACAGGATCCATTTCCCCGTTCCTGATTTCATTGATAAATTCCTTTTCTATCGCTTCTTTGGCTAGGTGCACTTCATTGGTACGGATGGCCACACAGATACTGTGCTCCGAAGAGGCCTGACTGATAAGGATGACATTGACTCCGGCATCTGCCAAAGCCCCAAAAACCCTATAGCTAACCCCGACAACTTCAATCAACCCTGCGCCTTGAATATTCAACAAGGATATTCCTGCCAGAGAAGAAATCCCTTTGATCAGCTTTCCGGTTGGCGCGTCACTGTTGATCAGGGTTCCAGAGTGCTCGGGTTCAAAGGTGTTTTTGATATAAATCGGAATTCCCTTGCGCATCGCTGGTTGCATGGTCGCAGGGAAAATTACTTTTGCCCCAAAGTGGGAAAGCTCCATGGCTTCGTTGTATGTCAACTGAGGAATGGTAAAAGCTGAATACACAAGTCTTGGATCCGAAGTCATCACGCCGGACACATCTGTCCAGATTTCCAGCAGGTCCGCGGTCAAGGCTGATGCAAAAATCGCAGCTGTATAGTCCGAGCCGCTTCTGCCTAGCGTGGTGGTTTCGCCTTTTTCGGTAGAGGCTACAAAGCCAGTGATGATTTTCATCCCCGGATGGGAATGGAAGTAATCCTGGATCAGGTCATTGGTGACCGGAAAATCCACCTTGGCATTCCCAAAGCGGTTATTGGTACGGATGACTTCCCGCGCATCGAGGTAGTGGGTATCCAAACCTTCGACTTTCAAGGCTTCTGCCAAAACAAAAGCCGACAGCCTTTCGCCAAAACTTCCCACATAATCCAAAGTCTTGGGAGAACATTCTTTGATCAGGTAAATCCCGTGGAAAAGGTCCTCCAATTCATTGAAGCGGACTTTGACATAAGTCAGGACGGTGGATTGCTGCTGAATCGGTATCAGTTGTCTGACCAAATCATAATGCCTGTCTTCCAAAACCTTGATCTCATCGGTGTAGGATTTGTCACCTTCGCGGGCCTTGACCGCACTTCGAAGCAAAACTTCCGTGACGCCTCCCAATGCAGAAAAAACAACTGCAATTTCATCCTTTTTGGCCTGTTTCTTAATGATCTGAAACACCTTCCGGATATTTTCCTGATTGGCTACTGACGATCCTCCGAATTTTAAGATTTTCATAAAAATGAATTTTTTGATTTTGGCGTATATACAATGCTGTTGAGGTCCAAAATGGACCTAAAGATAAGGGGTCTATATGGATTTGAAAACGGGAATTAACCCGTAATGGTGGTGGTGGTAAAAAACATGGAGGTACATCCACCCAAAACACAGCTGTCTCCTGCAAGGGAGAGGTTCAAATTGATGAGTTCATTTGCTGTGAAAAACATAGAATGCTTTTTTTGATGCGGCAATCTTAAGGACAATTTCCCGAAATGCAAAAATGTTTTGTTGTTATTTTAAAGAATTGAGACTTTTATTACCATTTTATCAGTCAATTTGAAAAAATCTTAATATAAATTTAACCATATAGCCAGTATAATATTTGGGAAAGGAAAATAGCTAGGTCTACAGTTAACCGCTATTTTTATTCAGTCCCCAAAAAATCTTCTCGAAAGGGACTGAACACATCGATCAACACTCCCGGTTCGATGCATACCACTCCATGCAGGACGTTTGGCTTGACATAATATCCATCCCCGGTTTTGATCCTTTTGGTTTCCCCTCCGATGGTCATATCATAAATGCCGCTTTTCACATACGTCACCTGACTATGGGGATGGCTGTGTAGCTTACCGACCGCGCCTGCTTCAAATTTTACTTTGACCATCATGACCTGCTCATCATATCCATACATTTTCCTTTGGATTCCCTGGTCAGCCTCCTCCCAAGGTAGTTCGTTTTCAATTTGAAATGGCGTACTTGTCATCAGGTTAAAATAAAGGATTGAAATTTGATTTTTTTGGGATTCCCTCACTAAATTAGGTCAACTCTTCAAATGTAATCTTATGAAAAAATTATCAGGTATCCTTATTTTGACGATTTTCTTGGGTTTATCTTCCTGCAGCTCCGTTGGAAACTTGAATCCGTTGAGCCTTTTGACAGGAAATAATTGGGTGCTGAACTCCATGTTGGGAAAAGCTTTGGATCCTGCAAAGTTTGCCGGAGGCTTACCATTTCTCAATTTTCAGGAAGGTGGAAAATTAGCAGGGTTTGCCGGATGCAATAATTTCAACGGCAAATTCAACCTTGAAGGAACTTCCCTGAAATTGGACCCGGGTGCCATGACCAGAAAAGCCTGTGAGGGAGATGGAGAAAAAGATTTCACCTCCGCCCTGTCCCAAGTGGCCAACTTCAAAGTCAACAAAAACAAACTAACCTTACTCGACGGGGCAGCCAAAGAACTGATGAGTTTTATTCCGCAGGCGAAACCTTAAAGAAAAAGATATTTATGGATATTTGATATTGGTGGATATTGGACCGAAGTGGAAGTTAAAGTAGAATTTGATGTTTTCAGAGCAAGAAAGGGAATAACAAAAAAATCGGAGATGGATTTTATTTCGTCTTCGATAATCTTATAACCTTCCAACTTTTTAACCTTCTAACATTTTCAACCTCTACTTCCTCACCCTACTCCACACTTTCGTAGTAAACCTTGGTCGGTCTTCCATCACATTGAGGTCGTCTTCACTGATTCTTTTGACGCTTTCGATGGTGTAGAATGCTTTGTCATTGATTGACTTTACTTTTCCGATAAAACCTGTGAGGTCATCCCGCTTCATAACGGTAAACAGCAAATTGACTTTACCATATCGACCTTCAGCGCCCACAGAGGTAAACCTGAAATTCTTTTCTTTCATATATTCTATCAAAGCCGGCATTGGTTCAGGAGTAATCACACGAACCAAAACTCTTCCCAAAGCGAGTTTTTCTTCGATGGTCATCCCAACGAATGTTCCCATCGCAAAGCCTCCTGCGTAAGCCACATAGGACATGGGATTGTTGACATTCTGAAAAATCTGCCCAATAGCCAAAAGCCAGATCAAGGACTCGAAAAAACCCAAAATTGGCGCGATTTTCTTTTTGCCGTTCATGACAAACATGATCCTGAGCGTATTGATAGACACATCCATCACCCTAGCGCAGAATATCAGGAAAGGCATAATCAGGTAATTGAATACTTCAGGTGGAATTCCCATTGAAGTAAAGTACTCTTGCATCGCAGTTTATTTTTATTTACAAAGGTAACAGCTTCACAAGTTGGAAACGTTGGAAACCAAAGAATATTCTTTGATTTTTGTCCACTGTCCACAGACCACGGACGACAATAGGCTAAACTGAACACCAAGCCATTAAACTTTAAAGGAGATTTTGACAATTCACTTTTTCGAAATCAGATGACTTTGGCAACTCCAGATTTTGATCCAAAATAGATAAACAGAACCGAACAGGTAAGCATCAGGTAAATCAAAAAATCCCAATCGTGAAAAATATCGAAAGTAATCCCAAAAACTAGCGGCCCCAAAGCTGCAAGGTAATAGCCGGTGGATTGGACCATTCCTGAAAGTGAGGCGGTGGTTTTTTGATGGTGGGTTCGCAATCCGATCAGGGTATAGGCAAGGGAGACACTTGAACCCAATCCCAATCCCGCCAAGGCAAGTCCGGCATAATTCACCCAATGTGTTTGACTGAAAAGTGAGGAAAAACCGATCAGATACATGCAACCTATCACCACGACGATGCCGACTTGGTCCTTGAACCGAACCGCAATCATCGGAGCCAAAAATGATCCGATCAGTCCGATCATCTGCATGATAGAAAGAATCAATCCAGCCTCAACTGCTGAAAACCCCCTCGAAACCAGCATGTCAGGAAGCCAGGCAATGATGGTGAAATACAGCAAAGACTGCACGCCCATAAATAGGCAGATGTTCCATGCCAAGCTCGATTTCCAGACATTTACCTTTGCATGGGTATCTGCAGTCTTTTTGTTTTTGGGATGAAGCTTGACCTGAGGCCACCAAATCAAAATCCCCAATACCAATAATCCCGCCCAAGTCAACAGCGATCCTCTCCATCCCCAACCCAAGTCAATGGCCATCGGGGCAGAAATTCCGGATGCCACGGCAGCAAATAAACTCATACCTGTGGTATAGGATGCAGTAATCAGCCCGATCTGGGTTGGCAAAAGGTGCTTGATCAAGGGAATCAACAACACATTGCAGATGACAATCCCGATTCCGGTCAGGCCTGTTCCGATAAAAAGCAATTCCGGTCCGCCCTGAACCCTTATGACTGTTCCTAAAAGGATCAGGACCAAGGCATAAAGGATGGCTTTTGAATTGCCGAGTTGCTTTCCTATGGCTGCCGAAAAAAGAGAAAAAGTCGCAAAAGTAAGCAGCGGCAAGGTGGTGAGAAATCCTGCCCAACCATTGGAAAGGCCCAAATCCTCCCGGATCATTGGAATCAATGGTCCGACGGCGGTGATCGAAGGCCTCAGATTAAAGGAAACCAACAAAATCCCCAAGATCAGGAACCAAGGTTTTTTGTAGAAGGGTTGGGGTTTGGGAGTCAACTAAGGCAGATATTATTGGTGGTTCCTTTTTTTCAATAAAGACAAGATACGAGAACCGAGAGCCGAGACAATGTGATAGAAGGAATCTCAAAATTTTGCAATCTTTCACGAATTTTCCTCCACTAAATCCTTGACACAGGCTACCCAAGTGTCCCGGGAGTTTAAGCTGGGCACTAGGTCCCATTTTTCACCTCCGAGTTCTTCAAATTGCTCCTTGTATTCTTCTCCTACCTCCACGGTAGTTTCCAGACAATCGGCCACAAAAGCCGGTGAGAAAACGAGTACTTTTTTTACTCCTTTTGCAGATAATTCCTTGATCAGGTCTTCGGTATAGGGTTTGATCCAAGGGTCTTTGCCAAGTCGGGACTGGAAGCAGGTCACTACTTTATCCTCCGGCAAACCCAATTTGGCAGCGATCAGCCTTGTCGTATGGAAGCACTGACCGCGGTAGCAGAACTGGTTTTTCTTGGTGTAGTTGCCACAGCATTTGTCACTGAGTTGGCAGTATCCGTCCACAGAACCTTTTCGGATCTGTCGCTCCGGAAGTCCATGGTAAGAAAAAAGGTACGTGTCGTATTCTTCCTTTTCCATCATTTCTTTTCCCAATTCGGTCCAAGCTTCGACAAAAAGCGGGTGATCGACGAAGTTATTGATAAAAGTGATGTTTGGGATGATCTGCCAGGTACGGGCGATTTCCATGACCTTGTCTACCACCGAACCGTTTGTAGCGGAAGCGTATTGGGGGAAAAGCGGGAGTACGATGATCTTTTTGACATTGGCTTTGTTCAGCTTTTCCAGGCCTTGTTCGATGCTTGGCGTCTGATATCGCATGGCAAATTCCACATGGTATTTTTCAGGATCGAGGACTTTGATGAGTTTCTCCGTCAGGTCTACGGTATGGTACATCAGCGGTGAACCCCTTTCGGTAAAAAGTTTGCGGTATTCATGTGCGGATTTTGGGGCACGGAAAGGTGCGATGATGAGGTTGACCAATGCCCATCTTGGGATAAATGGAAAATCGATAACCCTTCCATCCATCAAAAATTCCCTTAAATATTTTCTGACATCGCCGGTGGCTGTACTGTCGGGAGTTCCGAGGTTGACCAATAGCACACCGATTTTTGCTTTATTTTTACTCATTTCTGTTTCGAATTCTTTATAATTTTAAAGAGAACCAAATTACAGGCTTTTGGTTGGAAAATGCCAATGGATTTGGATAAAGAGTGGATGGGATATGGCACTAGTACTGGGTGTAATTTGAAATTACACCCTTTTATTCTTACCTACTTGCAATTGGGTTCAAATTAGAATCTTCCATTTGAAAGATAATTCTCGGTAAATTGAATTAAAATTCATTTTAAATGAAGGCTTAATTACAAACGCCTAGAGTCAACGCCAATCTTCGCCCAATTAGGCTAACTCCATTCTTATGCAATAAACTTATGTAATGACTCAGGAAGACGCTTTTTTAGAATGTTTAACACAATTGTTTTCGGTGTATTTGAGTCTAGAATCAACAACTCTTCCTTGATGTACTCTACCGAATTCCCTTTCGGGCTAATATCTCTTTCAACACTGAAATCCTCAACATTGATTTTGAAAACTACCTCCCCGTTTAATCCGATGATAGATACCAATGTGTCATTTATCCATTCGATTTTTTTTGACAATATTGAGTAATCAAATTCAGTTGTATCAAGCTTAAAAAGCAAAACTTCCTTAATCGATTCATTTCCCTTAAATATTTCGGCAAAAATATCATTTGAATTCAGTCGTGGATTTAAGGTTACTCGCGCTATTTGCTTTCGGTTTGGAGAACTTTTTCCTTTAATCAGTTCGAAACGTTGGTCGAACCCAGAAGATAACAAAGCATTTTCTGCGCCTCTGATCTCCTTGGTTTCCCAACCGTTTTTTTGAAATATCTCCTGCAAGACTTTCGACAATTCCCTTGTTATTGAATGCCACCTTTTTAATTCGTTGGTACCATCCAAATCCTTTTCTGGATGGAAAGGCCAATAAACTGATAAAACTGAGTACATTAATGGGTCAATACGCACTTTTTCGAATTTAGGTGAGAATTCAATATTTATCCTATTGACACCCTTGATACCGGCATTTCTCAGCAACATGGTATATAACCTGGAAATAAGGAGACCCTCTTTTTTTAGAGTTGAATAAAAATTTGAGTTTTCAGACTGTAAGGTGATTTCAAGAACTATGTGCATAATGAATTAGGTTTTCTAAGGTCGAATATTCAAAGACAAATTTCAAGGTCCATGAATCCTTCTTTGGTCGAAGTCAAACGTCTGATGCTAGTACAGGGTGTATCCATCTGGCCATACGGGTGAAATTATTCCCCCTCTGGGTCTAGTCAAACGTCTAATGGTGGACCTAGTGTAATTTTAAATCTCAGCCTTTAATCTTTTACAATTTGTAATTGGGTTATTCAACCAAACACCCAAACGAAAGTTAATTCTTGGTAAAATGAATTGCAAATTCTACTAAATAAAAAGGTGTAGATGCAATATACACCCAGCGCCATCGCCACTTTACGCCCATAGCGGGATTATCAACCAACAAAAAAGGAAGCAGATTGAATACCTGCTTCCCTTTCATTTTTCTTTTTTTGTCAACTGAGTACTTACTTTTGAGATCCTTCGGTTCCCGAAGAACGGGACAGGTTGTGCCGCCTTCAGGATGACGTTAATTAATCCCGAAAAATGCGTACTGAGACTGCCTACTGAATACTGCCCGCTGATCACTTCTTCGCTGCAGCCGCTTTCTTCATAGGATTATCTCCGGCAGAAGCGCCTCTCACTCTTCCTCCTCCTTTGAACATCTCAAACCTGCTTGGGGTGTATTGTCTTGGCCAGGCATTGTTGGATTCGTCGATGTCAGCAGTCTCGCGGTATGGATCGAGGACGATGCTTTTCACCTCTTTTTTCTTGGCAAAAACCTTGCTTACATCTGATTCATTCAGTCTCCAGATTTCTGCAGGGATTCTTTCCACTTCAGAAGTTCCGTCTGCATAATTGAATTGGATGATCAAAGGCATCACCAATCCACCCACATTCTTGAATTTCATTTCGTAGAAATTCATCCCAGAGTTGATCAGCTCTTTTTCCTTTGGATTGAGGCTTGCCATAAAATCTTTGTAAGCCTTTTCATCTTCAGGAGTTACAGAAAAAGGATTGTATGAATTGTAAAAGTCTTTGGCACTTGGATCAGCTTCCACCACAGTTTGGGGAATGTCTTTTTGGTTGTATTCTTTGCTGATGTAAGTTTCCTCTCTGTCAAATTCCTTCTTTTGGTCTGCTTTTTTCTCAGCAGGAGTTCTATTGTCGAGTTTGTACCAGTTTACTGTTTCCAAGGAAATGTCAACCGGCTCAGTGCCATAGAACCAACCTCTCCAAAACCAATCCAAATCCACTCCTGAGGCATCTTCCATTGTCCTGAAGAAATCATCCGGAGTCGGGTGCTTGAACATCCAACGTGTCGCATACTCCTGATAAGCAAAGTCAAAAAGCTCGCGGCCCATAATGGTTTCTCTCAGAATGTTCAATGCCGTCGCAGGTTTTGCGTACGCATTTGGTCCAAATTGGATGATGTTTTCTGAGTTGGTCATGATCGGCTCGAGGGTGCTTTTCTCGCTTGCCATGTAAGGAGCAATTTTGTGGGCAGGACCTCTTCTTGATGGATAGTCTCTGTCCCACTCCTGTTCGGCTAGGAACTGCATGAAAGTATTCAAACCCTCATCCATCCAAGACCATTGTCTTTCGTCTGAGTTGACGATCATCGGGAAGTAATTGTGTCCCACTTCGTGGATGATCACGGAAATCATGCCGTATTTGACTGCATCGGAATAGGTGCCGTCCGCATCGGGACGTCCATAATTGAAACAGATCATTGGGTATTCCATACCGTTGGTCGCCTCCACGGAGATTGCCACAGGGTATGGATAATCGAAAGTTCTGGAAGAATAAGACTTCAAAGTATGGGCAACTACTTTGGTGGAATACTGTCCCCAAAGCGGATTGGCTTCTTTGGCATAGTAAGACATGGCCATTACTTCATTGCCGCCTTGCTTCACAGCCATGGCATCCCAAATGAATTTGCGTGAAGAAGTCCAAGCAAAATCCCTCACGTTCTCAGCATGGAATTCCCAGGTCTTTTTGTCCTTGGCTTTGGTCTTTTCTAATTTTTCGGCTTCTGCTTGGGTACGGATGACCACAGGGGTATCAAAAGTCTTCTGTGCAGCCTTCCAACGGTCGAGTTCTGTTGCGCTGAGTACTTTGTCCGCATTTTGCAAAACCCCTGTAGAACCTACCATGTGGTCAGCAGGAACGGTGATCTTCACTTTGTAATCTCCGAATGTCAAAGCAAATTCCCCTCTTCCGACGAATTGCTTATGTTGCCATCCCTGGAAATCTGAGTAAACAGCCATTCTTGGAAACCATTCCGCCATGGTGTAGAGGTAGTTTCCGTCTTTTTCAAAATACTCATATCCCGGACGTCCGCCGATGAAGCTCATCCTGTCATGGATATTAAATGTCCAATCCATGGTAAATTCTGTCTTCTGACCGGGCATCAAGGGCTGTGGCAAATCAACACGCATCATTGTCTTGACGATGGTGATCGGAATGTCTTTTCCTGAAAGGTCTTTCACAGATAGGATTTTATAACCCAAATCCAGGTCATGCCAAAGAATCCCTTCTAATTGACGGAGGTTCATCCTGTCATTGATATTGCTTTGGGCAATTTTCGGAGTGTTGGAATCTTTCGCCCTTTCGTTTTGGTCGAGTTGGATCCAAAGGTATTTCAGAGGGTCAGGGGAATTGTTGTAGTACGTGACTTTCTGCCAACCTTTGATGGATTGGTTTTCGTCATTCAGTTCCACTTGGATTTCGTGATCGGCTTTTTGTTGCCAATATTGGTGTCCGGGAGCACCTGATGCAGTGCGGTACACATTTGGGCTGCGAAGCATGGGCCCGAGTTGCTCAAATCGCTCTGCATGGTTTTGCTCTGACCATTGTGCCAAAGCAGGCAGCGAGAGCATTAAGCTAAAAGCAATAATTGCTGCTGATAAGATTCTTTTCATATTATGGTAATTATTCTAAAGCGGGTTGAACTTGTAATAAATGGGCTTTTACTATCCAAAACTCAATTAATACTTTTTTTGTGAATGCTCAATTTAAATTTTTACCAAAGGCAAATTTTATTTTGGTTACCAAAACTTGGTGTCAATCATCATCATGATCGCCATCCCCAAAACTATGGAAGAGATAACCAATGCCCAATCTTTTCTGTTTACGCCGACAATACCAACAAGCAATCCTGCCACTACCACGGTGATGGTCACAATAACCAATTGACCGACTTCTAGACCTAGGTTAAACGCTAACAGCGGTTGGAAAATCGATGCTTCTTTCCCCAACAGTGACCTGAGGTAATTGGAAAAACCAAGTCCGTGAATCAGTCCGAAGAAAAGCGCGAAGACATAATTGATCTGAATGCCTCGACCTGAACTCGGTTTTGGGCTGAAAATATTGCTCACGGCTGTCACCGCAATGGTAACCGGAATCAGAAATTCGATCCAATCGGAATTGACTTTTACCAATTTTAAAGTCGCCAAAGCCAAAGTAATTGAATGTCCGATGGTAAATGAGGTAACCAAAATCAGGATTTTTTTCCAATCCCTAGTCACGTAGATCGCACAGAGCGCCACCACGAAGAGAATATGGTCAAATCCTTTTATGTCTAATATATGTTGAATTCCTAATTGAAAATACAGCTGAAACTGTCCCATTTGCGTTTTTTGATTTTTGTGGCCAAAAGGCGCACAAGACTATTTGATTTCTGTCTAATTTGCAAAGAAAATAAAATATGGTGACCCAAATGCAATTCAATTACATATTCATATTCTTTTTAGGATGGAAGGCTTTATTTCATCCTTTCTATATCAGCCTGACCGAAATCCGCTATAATCCTACCAACCAAAGTCTTGAAATTGCCCAAAAGATTTTTTGGGATGATTTGGAAACTGCTTTGGGAGAAAAATTCAATACCAAAGTGGATTTCCTGAATCCAAAAAATAAAGCTGACCTGGAGAAAATAGTACAAGTTTATCTTTTGGAAAAAAACGAAATCAAGGTCAATGGCCAAAAAGCCAGCCTCACTTATTTGGGTTATGAAATAGAGGAGGAAGCGGCTTGGTTTTATTTGGAATCAACCAATATCCCTTTGCCCAAAAAAGTAGAAATAAAAAATGAAGTCCTGATTTCCAATTTTGAAAGCCAACAAAATATCATCAATTTTTATCTGGAAAAAAGTCCTAAAAGCCTGATTTTATACAAAGACAATGAAAGGGGAGAATTGAATTTTTAGGATGTACCTTTCACCATGAATTTAGAAATTGGGTCAATTATTTTTGCATCTCCGTCCCACATTCCTTACAAGTCGTATTTTCAGGATTATTCCAAAACCGCTCCATGATCGGTGGAAGTTGGTTGACGATATCGGTGATTTCGGCATATTCCTCGTAGAGCTTGTTGCCACAATTTTCGCAGTGCCAGATAAATCCGTCTTTTTCGCCCGCTCTGCGGTACCGCTCAAAAACCAACCCGATCGTATTCGCAGGTCTTCTTGGTGAATGTGGCATCCTAGCAGGGAGGAGGAACATTTCACCTTCTTTGATCTGCACCTCTTTTACCTCGCCTTCGTCCACGACTTTCAAGGTGATATCCCCTTCGATCTGATAAAAAAATTCTTCTCCTTCATCATAGTGGAAGTCTTTTCGGGAATTGGGTCCACCGACGACCATGACGATAAAATCATCATTTCCTTGATAGATAACCTGATTTCCGATAGGCGGCTTGAGCAGGTGACGGTTTTCTTCGATCCACTTTTGAAAATTGATAGGTTTGGAAATGGACATTTTTTTATTGGTTTAAAGAAAAAAACAATAGATGACTGACTTAGGTTTTCATCTGCAATGAATTTTAAAAGTATAAAAAAACTCTCATTTTATGCCTTACTTTGAGGTTCAATCCATTTGATTTATGAATCTTCCCATCATCGATACCCATTGCGACATCCTATCCTACCTGGCCAAAATCCCAAATGCAGCTCCTGACAAATCCAGCGACATTGCCTGTGCGCTGCCTTTGTTGAAAAAAGGAAATGTCAAAATGCAGGTCTGTGCCATCTATACTGATGTCGCTACAGGAAGCATGGAATCCGCTACCCGCCAAGCAGAAAAGTATAGGATGATGCTCAAAGATTTCGCAAAGGACGTTTCTCAGGTGGACAAAGGTTATTTGGAAAGGATGGATCTGGACAGTAAAATCGGTCTGATCGCAGCGGTGGAAAATGCCGCAGGCTTGGCAGATGAGAAAGCACCGATTACATCAGCTTTTGACCAATTGGAAAACCTGATTACACTGACTTCCAGAATCGCCTATATCAGCCTGACCCACCATACTGAAAACAGGTTTGGCGGTGGCAATTACACCGAAGGCATCGGCCTGAAAGATGACGGAAAGAAGATTTTGGATTATATCTCAGGAAGGAAAATCGCAATCGACCTGTCGCATACTTCTGATTTATTGGCGGAAGGAATCCTGAAGCACATCGATACCAACAAACTTCACATCCCTGTTATCGCAAGCCATTCCAATATGCGGAGCATTTGGAAACATAAGAGGAACCTTACGGATGAATTTGCCCAAGAGGTAATCAGGCGGAATGGAATCATCGGCATCAACTTCCTGAGGGCATTTTTGGATGATAAAAATCCCGAAACGATCATCGACCATATCCTTCACGCAATCGAAATCGGAGGGGAAGATAGTCTTTGTTTCGGTGCAGATTTCTTTTATACCAAGGATTTCCCCGATAAAAAGCGCCACCCGTTTTATTTTCCATTGGTAGAGGACGCCTCCAAATATCCTTCTTTTTTGGATGAACTTTCGGATCTCCTTCCACAGAAGCAACTGGAAAAATTAGCTTACAAAAACTGTCAGCGGTTTTTTAAAACCATTGTTTAAAGACCCAAGCGAATTCTTTAGGCAAAAGTGAGTGTCCTCACTCACTTCCATTTTCGGTTGGATAAAGGTTGAGGTTGAATTGTGGAGGCCGTCAGTGAAGACACTGACGACGGCAACAGATGTTATTGACAGATTGACATTTATAAAATTTTATCCTTTGGGTTGTTTAAGTTTTGGTTTTATCAACTTAAAAAGTATTTTTACTATAAAGAGGAATCCTTAATATTTTTACTATGAAGAAATTCTTTAGAATTATTCCAGTCATTTTTCTCCTCGCTTGTAATCAAATAGAAGACCCGATTGAATCCCCCTTGGAGCTTAAAGTTTTCCATTCTTTGGAAGAAGCATTGAAAAATCCTAAGTCCGCAAGACAATTAGCAATCTATGTAGAAAATGAGGGTGACCTCACTACTTTACCTGAGGAGATCGGGAAAATGGAAAATCTGGAGGGTTTATGGATCGTACTGCCGAATTTGACAAAGTTGCCGGAGTCGATTGGTGAATTGCGAAACCTTCAAACACTTGCAATAACAACCGAAAATTCTTTAATAGAAATTCCTGAAAGTATTGGAAACCTTTCCAAGTTGCACACGCTGATAATTTATGGCGGAGTCTTTCAGCATTTCCCAGAAAGTTTGGGAAATCTTTCAACCCTCGCCAAACTTGAAATTCATGACTCAAATTTGGTTGGATTTCCTCAAAGCATTGGAAATTTGAAAGCACTGCGGGAATTGAGAATACTTAAGTCAAATATTGAAAGTTTACCTTCCCAAATTGGTGGGCTGGTAAACCTTGAACTGCTAACAATTAACAAATGTAAATTGGAATCTATACCAAAAGAATTTGGATTGTTAAAGAACCTGAAAGATGTCAGTTTTAGGGGAAATTCAATCACGTCATTTCCCATTGATTTATCAGGAATGGAATCACTAGAGCGCTTGGATTTATCAACGAATAACCTGACTGAATTTGGAGCAGACCTAAGCCAGCTCCCCAAATTGTTTATTATCTCTTTAAATTATAATAACCTCTCACTATTTCCCGTTGGCATCAAGGATTCCAGATCCCTAAACATAATTGAATTGGCATACAATCCAATCGCAGAAATTCCTCAAACATTCTCGACAAATAAAGAATTAATAATTATTAACCTTTCGGGAAGTAGATTAAAAAAATTACCCGATCTGAGTTCAATACCCCGTTTGTGGCAGCTATGGCTAAATGATATCCAGGGACTCCAATTGGAAGACCATATCTTTGAAAATAAGAATTTGCAAATCCTTTCGATGAATAATATTGGTCTAAAAGAACTCAATCCAAAAATCGGTGATCTATCAAATCTTAGTACACTTTATGTTTCAAATAACAAATTGACCACCTTACCTGAATCCATCAAAAATCTTCAAAAATTAGGAACATTGGTTCTTGAGAACAACAACTTTGATTGTGAAGAAATAAAAAGGATCAGGTCGCTTGTTAATGTTCCCATCAGATATGAATCTTGTAATTAATTAGTAAATTTTTAATCTAAAAAAATGGGTTATAAAATCTGTCATCAATTTTTTAAATGTTCAAACCAATTCTCCATACCAATTGAGTGTCCTTATCCAGTTCCACTTTTGGATTGATTGAAGAAAAAATTGCGATTCTTTAAAATTCAAGCCAATAATTTTGGCCAAAGTGAGTGTCTTCACTCACTTCAATTTTCGGTTAAATGAAGACGTCAGTGAAGACACTGACGAAAGCGACAGAGTAAGATAGTTCTGATTGAAAAAATGAGTTTATTTTTCTTTAAAAATCAGAATTATAGGGTTATCGCCATCTTTGACATTAAAAATAGATTGGGAATCCCCCAAAACACTTGATTCAGAAGGCAATACCATATATCCTTGATTATTCCCGATACTGCCAAATGAAACCTCTTCTGAAAAATCAACCAATACAGTTGTATCTTGGTAACTAAACAAGATTTTTTGGCCTGAACTTAGTTGATCCGAGCCTTTATCAAAGAGAGATAAAAAAGAACGTCCCTGATTGAAAAAATTGTATAGGAGTATTTTCTCCAGATTAACAATATTACCCACATTGAATGATTTCTCTGACGAGTTGATATATTGAAATACATCGACGATTGAAGTATAATCCTTTCCTACCAATTCCTCCTCTGTAACTTTCTTATTCCCAAAATCAATATAAAATTCCGGTGCAACACTAAAGTCTGGACTGATTTTATAAATAGTATCGTTAAAAGAATTCACAAAATTAACTCCGCCAATGGTTTTTGAAAAAAAATCATGTCTGTTGATATGCAGGTATTTGGCTTTTTCCGGATTAAAGTTCAATTCACTTTTGGAAAATTCGTAACCTGTTGACAAGTTACTTCCTGCAAAAAAGTGCAGACCAGAAAATTTATCCAAAACATTCAAATACCCACCTGTCCCAACTAATCCACTCTCAAGTAGCTCCAATCCCAAAAGTGGATAAGATAAGGCATAATCAAACTCGTATTCAAAGTCATAGGTATATTGAAAGCTAGCCCGCTGATTGGAATCATATACCCAAATTTTTTTTTGATCCGGCAAAATGATTAAATCTGTTAGGTTAGTATATTCATCTGGCCCACCTCCCTTTTTTGAAAGTTTACCCAGAAAGTTCCCCTGCTTGTCAAACTTGAAGACGGAACTTCCTCCCTTAATAAAAACCAAATCCTCATCGATAAGAACCTTATTTACAAAATCAATTATTGACGAATCAGTCGTATTGAGTTTTATTACCTCGGTAATTTCCAAAAAATTCGTAAGGTCAACTGACGAAGTGCTACTGGGTAAATTTTGAGTAATTGTTTTTAAATTGGAAGTTGTGGACTCATTACTTGAAGACTTACATCCAAACAAGATAAAAATAAATACAGGAAACAAAACTATTTTCTTCATTTCGAAATTTATAACTTTTCTATTGGAAACAAAATCGCAAATCATTCAAACCAACTCCGCTCCGATACCATTTCCCGCAGGAAAAGTCACGCTATCGGGAGTAATGGCCACGCCTTTGGCAATGTCCTCTGCGAGCAACATCGCCCCATCCATGTCCACATAATCCAACAGCGGTGCAATATGGGCGATGGCCGTGATGCCAATCGATGATTCGGTCATACAGCCGACCATTGTTTTCATGCCCAATGACTTGGCCTCGTGGATCATCCTCAAGGCCGGGGTGATTCCTCCGGCTTTCACCAACTTCACATTGATCCCGTGAAAAAGTCCGTAACATTTTTTGACGTCTGATTCGACGATGCAGCTTTCATCCGCCATCACAGGGAGTTTGGAATATTTGAATACTTCCTTCATGCCCTCGAGGTCATCTTTTGCCAAAGGCTGCTCCATAAATTCGACACCGAGTAGGGCGAGTTCCTCCGAATAAGCAATCGCCTGTTGCGCAGTCCAAGCGCAGTTGGCGTCAATCCTGAATTTTGAAGTGGTATGCTTCCTCAGTTCGCGGATGATTTCAAGGTCATTCCCTGTTCCAAGTTTGATCTTATACAGCGGCCAATCGACTTCTTTCATCTTGGCTACCATTTTTTCTAAGGAATCAATCCCGATCGTGAAATTAGTAAGGGGAATATTTTGAGGATCCAAACCCAAATACTCGTAGAGTTTCTTTCCTTTTTTCTTGGTAAAAAAATCCCAAGCGGCCAAGTCCAAAGCACATTGAGCGAATGGATTGTCTTTGAAAACAACTTTGCCCATCTCCCAAAGTTCTTCGGGAGAAGACCAATTGCCATTTTCAACAATGCTTCTGCTTTCTTCGAGTTTGCTGCAGATATTCTCCGCCGTCATCCCATAAAAAGGGTTGGTCGTCGTCTCTCCCAATCCATAAAAATCCCCGTCTTCCAGTTTGACAATGATCGTATCCTGCACATCGCGGCTTTGGTGGGCGATGGTAAAAGTATGTTTGAGAACTAAATCGCGGACAAAGAAAGAAAGCTTCATTTCGGTTTATTTTGGAATTGTGGCAAAAGTAAATTTATTTTTTTGGCTAAGTTTATAACTTAGACAATTAATTTCAATCACTAAGATACCATGCAAATCCTCCAGAAATCCATTTCACTGATTGCCTTTTCTTCGATTTTTTACTTTAGCATTTCTTGTCAGCCAAAAGAACCGGAAACAGCATCGACGCCTGTTGACGTGACAGAACTGGAACAGGCCTATGAGAAATACCAGGAAAAAAGCATCACAGAACGCAGGTTTAAGCATGCGGATGTGATCCATTTGGTCAAAGACAGAAAAGGTAAATTCGCAGTGGAAGAAATCGGTAAGTCTGTGGAAGGAAAGGAAATCTATCAGATGACCATTGGCACAGGCGAAACCAAAGTCATGCTTTGGTCGCAGATGCACGGCAATGAAAGCACGGCGACGATGGCCTTGTTTGACCTCTTCAACTTTTTTGAAGGGGAAAATGATGGCTTGGATGAGTTGAGAAATAAACTGTTGGAAAAGCTGACCATCCGTTTTATTCCGATTGTCAATCCTGATGGAATGGATAATTGGATGAGGAGAAATGCGTTGGATATTGACCTCAATAGAGATGCTGCGAAACTCGCTTCACCTGAAGCAGTAATCTTGAAAAATGCGAGAGACACATTTTCCCCGGCATTTGGGTTTAACCTTCACGACCAACAGACCTATTACACTGCAGGGGAAGTAGCAACTCCGGCAACCATATCCATATTGGCGCCGGCTTACAATTTCGAAACAGAAATCAATGATGTCCGCAAAAAAGCCATGCAAGTGATCGTCGGAATGAACAGGATGATGGAGGCCGTCGCACCGGGCCATGTGGGCAAATACGACGATGCTTTTGAGCCGAGAGCTTTTGGAGATAATTTCCAGAAATGGGGTACCAGCACCATCCTGATCGAATCCGGCGGATATCCGAACGATCCCGAAAAGCAATATATCAGGAAGTTGAATTTTATGATTATGCTTCATGCCATGGAAGAAATCGCCGATCAGTCCTATGAGAATTATTCTTTGGACGAATATGACTCCATTCCCGAAAATGCGACAAGGCTGATGGATGTCGTAATCAGAAACCTTCCGATGGAAAAAGATTCATTGTCCTACCCAATTGACTTGGGTATTCGCAGAAGGGAAATAGACGCCAATGGCGCTTTCTATGTGAGTGGAGGAATTGACGACTTGGGTGATTTGTCGATTTTCTATGGCTATGAAGAATTGGATGCAAGCGGAATGGAAATCACAGAAGGTAAAATTTATGAAACTGCTTTTGCGAAAGTCTCCGATATCAGTGCAGAAAAAGCCTTGGAATTGTTGAAATCCGGTTATCTAGCCGTCAAAGTAAAGGAATCGGAAGCCAGAGAATTACATGGCTTGCCGATTTTGGTATTTAAAAACGCCACTTCAATACCTTTTGGGATCCGTACAGGAGGAAGTCCCAACTTCTTCCTTTCAAAAGACGGCGTATTGAAATACGCTGTGGTGAACGGATACCTAGTGGATCTTGAAAAGCCAATTGAGAAAAATTATAGAATGAGTGTCAATTGAAATCATTTGACTTAATTGAAGTTAATCATCCTGTTTTATTCTAAATTTAAGAATCACTTTCTTATTATTTCCAAACTATGCAAACCATGAGAAAACACCTGACCGCAATCATCTTTGCTACTGCCATCATTGTTTCCGCTGCAATTCTTGGTAATTCGATCGTAAACAGAAACAAGAAATCAGGAACTGTCGATGTCACCGGTTTGGGTGAAAAGAACTTTACTTCTGACTTGGTAGTTTGGGAGGGGAATTTTAGCAGGGACAATTTTGATATCAAAACAGCTTATACTGACCTTGAGAAAGACAGAAAAGCCGTAACAGACTACCTGGTTTCCAAAGGCATTCCCAAGGAAAAAATTATTTTTCAAGCAGTAAACACCAACCCGCTTTACCAACAAAACTACAGCAGCAGCGGAAACTTCACAGGGCAGACTTTCTTGGGATACCAACTCAACCAAACCCTCTCGATAGAATCGACTGAAGTGGATAAAGTAGAAAAAATCAGTAGGGAAATTACTGAACTCTTGCTTCAGGGAGTGAAATTCTATTCCCAACCTCCCCGCTATTACTATACCCAATTGGAAAGCCTCAAGATCGAAATGATCTCCAAAGCTACCGAGGATGCACGGGTCAGAGCAGAGAAAATAGCCGAAAACTCAGGTTCCAAACTCGGAAACCTGCTTTCAGCCAACATGGGAATCTTCCAGATTACCGGTCAAAATTCTGCCGAGGACTATTCTTGGGGCGGTACTTTCAATACCTCTTCCAAAGAAAAAACCGCTTCGATTACGATGCGATTGAGTTATGGGGTGAGGTGAAAAGTTTTGAATTAAGAATCATAAATTAACAAATGGTTTAATGTTTGGAAAAATCGTAGAATATGAACTATCAAGAATATATTGAAATTCGGGCAGAAAAAAGATTTGGCAAACCTTGCATCAAAGGCACGAGGATTACTGTTTATGATGTTTTGAATTGGATGTCAAATGGCATGAGCAAAGAAGAAATAATGAATGATTTCGAGGAGCTTAACGAACAGATGATCAATCCCTGCTTGGCATTTGCGGCGGATAAGGAAAATAAAATCCGGATTGCATCTTGAACTTTTTGATTTAATTATGTCTCTGAAAATATTTAGGCAAGTCACAATTTGAAATACTGGTATGTCAGTGCAGACACTGCAAAAGGCGGGCAGAACAAAGGCGAAGTAAGTTTAGACTTCTTTCTGTCAAACTTTATTTTTAATATTCCGTGAAAATTGATATATTTTTAAGGTTGCAAAAGCATCTAAATATGAAAAGACTAATCGTAATTTTTGTTATCATCTTACTTGCTTCTTGTACAGGCCAAAAAAAATTAATGAACAAGTGGGTAGGTTCACCCAAAGAAAATCTGATTTCGGAATGGGGAATGCCATCAAAAACTGTAGAAGTTGAACCGGGCGGAGAAATTTTGGTATTTGCACAAGAGGTAAATTTCCGGCACTCTTCCGCAAATGTGGGATCTACATCAGGTGGTCAAATGGGAAGTGTTACGCAAAATAATATCGAGGTTAAAAAGTGGCAATACACCCTATTTTTGGTTGATCCGGAAGGCATCATCTATCATTTGACTCAAAAATTCTATTCGATTTCTCCTGAGAAAATAAATTTTCAGCTTAGTCAAAAAAAAGAAGAGAAAAAATAATTGTACAAGTTTAAAGACGCTTGATGGTTAATTAGGGGTAAATTTTATCCATGCATTCTTATTACTGAATCAACAAATCCAGGTCAAATTTTTTAACTGCCTCGTCTTGAATTATCAATAGAAATTTATCAGAAACCAAGGCAATACCTTTGTTCTTGATTGTTGCAATTTCCATTTGGTTGCCGTCAATCACTGAGATTTTTCCATCTTTTTGCAAGATCAAAAGGTCTTTATACCTCCCCACTAGGCCATAAAAATCAAAAAGAGAGAATTTCCCTTCATATTCCAACTCCTCATTTATCATCAACAATTGGTTTTTTGCAGTCCTTATAAATTGAGAATTGGAATTCCCCTCCCGGATGTCGTAGAACTTTTCATTTTCTTTGTAATAGACAGGAAAATCTAACCGTGATATAAACTCCTCCCCTTTTTCCAAAGTCAAATTCAATTGTTTAATAATCTGTCCACTTTTTTTATCTATTCTGACCAATTCCTGATTGGAAAGAATATCAAAGGAGGCCTCATTCATTTGATGGTCCAATACAAAACCATCAAATGGGAAAGGTGTATAAAATCCCTGTTTGCCGGTATCTTGATCATATACCACCATATAAGGAACACCCATTTTTACCCGCCTTCCGTTGTTTTGTGCCCTACCCAAATTCAATTGGTAAAGGATACCATTTTCCAAGTACAGATGGCCGGAGCTGACCAATTTATCAGAAAGAGGATTGCTCCATAAAACCTTTCCGGTGAGAGCATCTATACAGGCAATTTTTTCAAAAGAGGTGATGAAAAGTTTGTTCTCGTGGTAAATTACATTAGAAACAATATCTGTTACGACATTAATCCCCACTCCATAGCCATAATACCCTGTCAAAAGGCCTAAGCCAACTCCCACTGCAGTCATAGCCGCAGTTGACTTGCCATCTATCTTTTCTGTCCCTGTGGTTGTATAGTAGGCCCATCCCGAACCATCATGGATATTCACAGCCTGTATTCCTGATGCTACAATTCCCACAGTTGAATCATTCAAAGTAATGACATCATTCCATCCATAATCCCTATGAATGATCCTTTTCCACACCTCTTCGCCTGAACCGATATCAATTCCTTTGAGAACATTGGAAGGTTTTTGTCCCGGCCTCAAAAATGGATATCCGATTCCAATATTTGTTGGTTTATGGATATGGTAAATATCGGTTTTTGCTTCCCATTGAACCTGACCGGATTCAAGATTCAAACTGTAGCTTTGAGTCAAACTTGATTCTAAAAGATAATCCGGAAATTGTTGAAATTCGGTAGTGGCATAATTGATAGGTTTTGACCATTTAAGTTTTTCAGCGGAAAGGTCAAAAAACAGAATTTCTCCTGAATTCAAGAATTTTGTCTTTGTTTTATTGACTTCTCTCAGCTTTAAAGTAAAAGTGTTTCTTGGTGTATCCAGGTAATAATCAATGATCATTTTATCAAACCTATATTCAACTGCACTTATGGAATCGCTGTGGAAATAGGAATAGCCAATCGGTACTTGGCTTATCTGGACCTTTGTCGATTGGGCTAAACTTGGAAATACAACAAGGATGGATAGAGAAAATAAAAGATGGATTTTCATATAGAATCTCAGGGCCTCAATCGGTAAATAATGTTAAAGGGAGGAAAGGGGTGACTTCATTGGATTCAGCAAAAAAAATGAATATTAGTTCATTTTAAAAATATTTTTCACTTATTCTTTTCGAAATAAATTTGAGGCTACTTGATTGTTAGGCAAAGGCGGATTCGTATTTATCAGCCATCAAAATTTCTTTCAAAAATTTCATAAAAGTCTCCTTTGGAACCGAAAATTGGCAAAAAAAAAGCGGGACCTATTCGGTCTCGCTTTTTACGGTTAGTTCTATTTCTTCTCCTGAGTCGTCCAGGAATTTGTACTCCGTCACCGGGAGTGAAGAGTCTTTTGTCAGCTTTACCCACTTAAAGTATTTGAAAAACCACCTTACTCTCTGAGAGATGACTCCATGCGTGAAGTACGCATACAGGTAAGGGTGTAATCCGATCTGGATGTTGGAAACATTTTGGATAGTAGCAATGTGCTCGAGGTCTTTTTCCAATTGATCGGCCACCAAGATGGAGGCCTGGATCTTTCCTGTGCCGTTACATGCCGGACAGGTTTCTTTGGTGACAATGTTGACTTCGGGTCTCACGCGCTGCCTTGTAATCTGCATTAGACCAAACTTGGTCAATGGCAATACGGTGTTTTTAGACCTGTCATCTTTCATCTCTTCTCTCATGGCATCATAAATGGCCTTTTTGTTGTCGGCCTTTTTCATGTCGATGAAGTCGATGACGATGATTCCTCCCATATCCCGGAGGCGAAGCTGTCGTGCAATTTCTTTTGCTGCGACCAGGTTGGTTTTTAATGCTGTTGTTTCCTGATCACTTTCTTGGTTTGACTTGTTTCCACTGTTGACGTCTATGACGTGAAGGGCTTCGGTATGCTCGATAATGACATAACCGCCCTGTGGAAGACTTATCGTCTGACCAAACAAGCTTTTGATTTGCTTTTCTATTCCAAAACTTTCAAAGAGCTTCGCTTTACCGTTGTAAAGCTTCACAATTTTTTCCTTTTCAGGGGCAATGGATCTGATGTAAGACCTGATTTGATCATAGGTCAATTCATCCTCTACGGTGATTGCATCGAATGATTCGTTGAGCAGGTCTCTGATGATAGAGGAAGCCATGCTCATTTCTCCAATTACTTTGTCGCGTCCTTTGGCTTTAGCCAGTTTTTTCATGCCTTCTTCCCAGGTCGTCAGCAGATTTCTGAGGTCTTTGTCCAGTTCTAATACTGACTGACCTTCTGCAACCGTTCTGATGATGACACCAAAATTGGCCGGCTTGATAGAGGTAATTAAGCGTACCAGCCTTTTTCTTTCTTCGGCACTGCGTATCTTTTTGGATACGTTGACTGTGTCAGAAAACGGGACTAATACCAGGTAGCGACCTGCGATGGAGAGCTCGCACGATAGTCTTGGGCCTTTGGTGGAGATGGGTTCTTTGACCACCTGCACCAGAACCTGATTTCCTTTAGTCAATACATTGGAGATTTTTCCAAGCTTTTCTATATCAGGTTCTTTCTCAAATCCTTTAAGATTCAAGTTGGGATAATTATTGTTGCGAACGAGTTTTGTAAATTTGTTAAGGCTTGTGATTTGGGGACCCAAATCCTGATAATGCAGGAAAGCATCCTTTTCATAACCGACATCAATGAAGGCGGCGTTGAGACCATTGACAATTTTACGGACTGTACCCAAATAAATATCTCCGACTTTAAACTGATTTTCCCCACCTTCTGAGTGGATTTCTACCAGGTTTTTGTCTTTGAGAAGGGCAATGCGACTACCGTTCTGAGCAGAATCGATTAATAATTCTGTGCTCAATCGTGTCTGTTTTTATATGATGTAAATGAACGTTTAGTGTAAAAACTCAAAAAGAAGAAGTGTATTACTTCTTCTTATGTCTGTTTTTTCTAAGTCTTTTCTTACGCTTGTGCGTAGCGATTTTGTGTCTTTTTCTTTTTTTACCGCAAGGCATAATTTTAAGGATTTAAAGTTGAATAATAATTTATAACCTCTCAAGGTAACCCTCCACACTTGCCAAAACCATAGGGTCTTTGCTCATGCTTTGAACCAACTCGAATTGCTGTTTTGCTTTGTTGTTTTGCTTGGATTCGAAGTAGCTTACGCCTAGATAAAATTGTCCCTGTACATTTTCAGGGTGGTGTTTTACCAATTCTTCAAACCTTTCGGCAGCTCTTTTGTACTGACCGGACTGCATCGACAAAACTCCCATATTGAAGAGGCCATCTTCATTGGTCGGATCTTCCTCCAATACTTCCCTCAGCATGGTGATACCTTGCATCGGGTTGGCTGAAGATACGTAAGTCATTGCCATTTTTGTTTTCAGGTCCAGTCTTTTTGGATCTTGCTCCAAAACTTTGGTTAGGTAAGTACGGGTTTTTTCTGCAAGAAGAGAAACTTTTTCTTGATCTAAGGCAAAAGTGTAGGCTTCATAATAGGCAGCCCCTGCTTTTTCCCAACTTTGAGGTGTTTCTAGTTTTACTGCAGCCCTATCAAGCGTATAAGCCGCACTGTCAAATTTTCCTGCTTTGATATAAATCGATGCGATTTGATCTGACAATGCCTCAATTTTTTCCTTATTATCCTGATTATCAAGATTTGCTAATAATCCAATCAAAACTTCCCTGTCCTCAGCTTCCATTGGCGCATCATGCAATTCTTCGGCCTTTTGGGCAAGAGAAGGCTGATCTTCGGTGATCTGGGTACTGCCCTCTTCATTGTCTACAACCACACGTGGAAGAGAATACAAAATACCGATCGTCGCTACCCCAAGGATTAGAACTAGAATTTGGGATTTTTTCATAAGGAAAAAAGCACTCAGGATTAATCCTGAGGTGCTAGTTCTTTGATTTTTTTACTGTTTTTAATTTTTTCAATAAACACTTTAGAAGGTTTGAAAGATGGAACAAAATGCTCATCGATCACGATCGCTGTGTTTTTGGAGATGTTTCGAGCAATTTTTTTAGCTCTCTTTTTATTTACAAAGCTGCCAAAGCCTCTTACGTAAATATTATCTCCCTCCGCCATGGAATCTTTTACCACTTTGAAGAATGCCTCAATTGTCTGAGTAACATCGTCTTTTTGGATTCCGGTTTTGTCCGAAATCTTGGTGATTACTTCTGCTTTAGTCACTGTTTAATGAATTTAATTTATTACGGAATAAGCTTAACGACCTATTAACCAACTATTTTTGGGACTGCAAATTTAAAGGAAGCATTCCAATATAAAAACAAAATGTCCAAAATTAGATTGAAATGTTTAACATTGTCTTAACACCTTAAATGCTTTGATTTTGATTTCTGATCCGTTTGTCCATACTTTATTAGAGTGGTACCCCCATAACAAGCGTGATTTGCCATGGAGAAACACCAATAACCCATATATCATTTGGTTGTCTGAAATTATTCTCCAACAAACAAGAGTGGCCCAAGGCCTGCCTTATTTTGAAAAATTTTTGGAAAATTTTCCAAATGTTGAAGATTTGGCAAATTCTTCAGAGGAAATGGTAATGAGACTTTGGCAGGGCTTGGGATATTACAGCAGGGCACGTAACCTCCACCGCTGTGCCCAAGACATCCGGGATTTCCACTCAGGCATATTTCCTGACTCCTATCAATCTCTACTTCAATTGAAGGGAATAGGTAGCTATACCGCTGCGGCAATTGCATCTTTTGCTTTCAATGAACCTGTTGCGGTAGTGGATGGAAACGTGTTTAGGGTTTTGGCAAGGTATTTTGGTATTGCCACCGATATTGCAAGTAACACAGGGAAAAAAGAGTTTGAAGCCTTGGCAAATGCAATAATTCCAAAAGACAAACCTGCAGAATTTAACCAAGCCATCATGGAATTCGGGGCTTTGCAATGTGTCCCAAAAAACCCCCACTGCGATCAATGCCCAATGAAAGCCGGTTGCTTTGCATTCAACAATGATTTGGTCGGTTCCCTTCCTGTCAAAATCAAAAAGCTGAAAATCAAGGAACGGTATTTCAGGTATGCTTTTATTTTATGTGAAAATGAGATAGTGGTACGCAGGAGAGGGGAAGGAGATATCTGGCAGGGGCTCTATGATTTTCCAATGGATGAATTATCGAGTCAAAATGAAAGTGAGGGACAAATCGGCTTTTTGGAAGAAATTCAAGGTTTTATGACAACCTATGTCAATGAATCAGAAAAGTGGTACAAACACATCCTTACTCATCAAAGAATTTTTGCCAACTTTGTCACAGTCATTGTCCAAAAAGAGAGCAAGACTATACTAAAGGAATGGACAGACCAAAAGGGATATCAACTCCTAGACTTTGAAGATCTGGAGGATTTGGGAAAACCGAGATTGATAGTGAAGTTTTTGGACGACCAAAAATTATCATTAAATTAAAGACAAAGTTTTCGTTAACAATATAAACAAACAACAATATGGCCGGAGTAAACAAAGTAATATTGGTAGGCAACTTAGGAGCAGATCCTGAAGTAAAGCATTTAGAGGGGGATAAAGTGGTAGCCAATCTGAGGCTTGCGACCACAGAGGCCTACAAAGACAAGTCAGGAAACCGAGTTGAAAATACGGAATGGCATGATTTGGAGCTTTGGGATGGGCAGGCACGTATTGCAGAGCAGTACCTCAAAAAAGGAATGCAGCTGTTTGTAGAAGGAAAAATCAAATCCGATACATGGCAGGACGACCAAGGTCAAAACAGAAAAAGAACTAAAATCAGGGTGTTGAGTTTTACTATGCTCGGAGGCAAACCTGAAGGCAGTGGTGCACCTTCCAGCCCACCAAGTTATACTTCAAACTCCTCCTCCAATCAGCCTTCCGCAGTGAGCGAACCTCCAATGGAAGATGATGATTTACCCTTCTAAATCAAATTGTTGAAAAATTTCTGAGTATTTGATTAATTTTGCATTGATCATATTCTGGAATTAATGGACGACCCCTACCCGAGTCTTATATTACTGGCTGAAATCGTCGAGGTTTCAGCCGGTTACATTTTGTTTAATTCATTGACTTTTATTTTGCTTTTAATCGCCTCAGGGTTGGTTTCAGGCTCAGAGGTGGCATTTTTTTCTTTGAATTCGGATGATATCGCGTCTTTCGACGAGAAAGCAGATCCAAGAGCTACCAAAGCGATTCTTCTTGTTGAATCCCCCAAAAAACTTTTAAGCACGATCCTGATTCTCAACAATCTTATCAATATCGGAATCGTAACCTTGACAACTTTTGTGGCTTGGAAGTTTTTTGGACACAATGCTACAGGAATAATCGTCATCTTGGTTCAGACAATCGGCGTAACTTTTGCCATTGTTTTTTTCGGAGAAATCGTTCCAAAAGTTTATGCCACCAAAGCCAAAATAGAGTTTTCTCTCTTGATGGCCCCATACATTCACTTTTTTTCAGTTGTGCTGCGTCCGGTATCTGCCTTTTTGATGGCAATCAGCAACGTTGTCGAAAAAAGAATCGTCAGGAAAGGATATTCTTTGTCAGTGGATGAACTTAATCAGGCTCTGGAAATCACCACAGAAGACACATCTGATGAAGAAAAAGACATCTTAAAGGGTATCGTAAACTTTGGGACATTATCGGTCAAACAAGTGATGCAGTCGAGAATGGACATCACAGCCATTGAAATCGATATGGATTTCCATGAATTGATGGATAGAATCAACAAAAGCGGCTATTCTAGAATTCCTGTTTACAGGGAGACGATTGACAATGTAGAAGGGATTCTTTACATCAAAGACCTACTTCCCCACATCGATCAGGATGAAAATTTTGAATGGCATGCATTGATACGCAAAGGCTTTTTTGTACCTGAAAACAAAAAAGTGGATACCCTTCTGAAGGATTTTCAGAAGAAACGAGTCCACATGGCTATTGTCGTAGACGAATATGGGGGAACTTCCGGGCTAGTGACTTTGGAAGACCTAATTGAAGAAATCATAGGCGAAATCAATGATGAATTTGATGATGTAGAGGATTATTATTTCAAAGAAATTGACCCTTCCACATTTATTTTCGAAGGAAAAATTTCATTAAACGACTTCTGCAAAAAACTGGAATTGGACCAACAGATGTTTGATGAAGTCAAAGGAGAAAGCGAATCTTTGGGTGGGCTCTTGTTGGAAATCAATTCGAGTTTTCCCAAAAACGGTACTAAGATAACCTTTGAACAATTTGAATTTACCATCTTGGCAGTGGACACCAAAAAGATAAAGAAGGTGAAAGTCAGGATTCTTGGCAATGAAAAGGAGAATGGTGGTCACAATGTAGATTAATGTAATTTTTTTAACAGAATATTATTCTGATAAATTTTATAAACATTTATTTTTATTCTTCACATTAACCATTCCATGATTTTTACTGGATTCACTTCTATTTTTTACGATATAAAAAATTTAAAAAAAATTTCACTTTTTTGGAAATTAACCAAAATTCCAAATATCTCCTGAATTTTTTGAGATTTGGGGTAAAAAAGACACTTACTTCCGGATAATTTTTGTTATTTTAGAAAAATAAGATTTAATTTTTTATCAAATTATAATTTTTGCAAAGTGTAAACAATGCTTCATTTAAGTACAAACTATGTATTATAAAGCCCGTTTCGTTGCCTCAATTTTAAAAAATACAAAATTTTTTGTAATATTCGCAACTATTTCTTAAACCTATTAAACCTGATTATAATGAATAACGGACTTTATCATGAGGAATTCGAACATGATTCCTGCGGTATAGGAGCTGTAGTGAATGTCAAGGGGACAAAAAGCCATGAGACAATCAGTGATGCGCTCTTCATGCTAAGCAACATGGAACATAGAGGCGGTCGGGGAAGTGATCCAAAAACAGGAGATGGGGCAGGCATTTTAATACAAATCCCCCATTCTTTTCTCAGAGAAGTAACAGCAAGAGCAGGTTTTCAATTGCCTGAACAGGGAAGCTATGGTGTCGGCATGACCTTTTTCCCAAAAAACAGACAGCTTTACAAAAAATCCAAAGAGCAGCTTAACCAAATCATAGATGAATTGGGTTTCAACCTTATCGGATATAGGAATGTACCTGTAGATGAAACCGTACCGGGTTCAGGTGCTTTAGATGTGATGCCAAATATTGAGATGGTTTTTGTCACTCACAAAAACGGGCTCAAGGGATTAGACCTGGAGCGAAAACTATATGTTCTGAGAAATTATTCCTCGAAGACAATCAATCTTTCTATTCCCGGAGTCAATTCAGCATTTTATTTTGCAAGTTTTTCTGCATTTACATTGATCTATAAAGGTCAGTTGAGAACGGACCAAGTCCTTCCATTTTACAAAGACCTCCAAAACAAAAACATTACTTCCGGATTGGCAATCGTCCATTCTAGGTTTTCGACCAATACTTTCCCAAACTGGAGATTGGCACAACCATTCAGATACCTCTCCCACAATGGGGAGATAAACACCATTCGGGGAAACCTCAATAAGATGAAGTCTAAAGAGACTTTGATGCGCTCAATCTTCTTCAGCGACGATGAACTTTCAAAGTTGATGCCTATCACCAATAAGAAAAATTCGGATAGTGCCAACCTTGATGCCATGGTGGAATTGCTGACTTTGAGCGGTAGAACCCTTCCCCATGTGATGATGATGATGGTGCCTGAGGCTTGGCAGGACAATCAAATGATGGACAAAGACCGCAAGGCATTCTATAAATTCCATGCTTCATTGATGGAACCTTGGGATGGGCCGGCTGCGCTATTGTTTACGGATGGAAAATCTCTTGGAGCGACTTTGGACAGAAACGGTCTGAGACCTCTCCGGTATTTTATCACCAATGATGACAGGTTAATTCTTTCTTCAGAAGCTGGAGCTTTGCCAATCCGTGAAGCTACAATCAAGGAAAAAGGAAGAATCAGCCCCGGAAGAATGCTTTGGGCGGACCTTGAAAAAGGAAAAATCTCGTTTGATGATGAAATCAAATCCACTGTCTGCGACAACAAACCTTATGAAGCTTGGGTAAGAGAAGAGCGTCTAAAACTCAGAATGATGCCGGATCCAGTTAAATTGGAGTATCCATATACCACAAATGAAATCAAAAAAAGACAGACGATATTTGGTTACACCTCTGAGGAACTGAAAGTGATCTTATCCCCAATGGGTGAGGCGGGATATGAGGCGGTGGGTTCAATGGGAGCCGATACGCCTTTGGCAGTGCTTTCCAAACAAAGTCAGCATATCTCCAATTATTTCAAGCAGCTGTTTGCTCAAGTCAGTAACCCTCCGATCGATCCGATCAGAGAGAGATTGGTTATGTCATTGTTTACCAGAATCGGAGAAAGCCACAATATCCTAGCAGAAAGTCCACGGCATACAAGACAGATCCACATTTCCCAACCTGTCTTACTCAACGAAGACTTAGAAAAGATCAAACACCTTGAAGATCAGGGATACCGGACTGTTACTCTGTATGGGCATTTTGAAACTGATCATCAGCCGGGCAGGTTACTTGAGGCTTTGAATCAGCTCTGCAAAGAAGCCGAAGGAGCGATATATGCTGGTAAAAATATCATCATTATTTCTGACCGAAACAGTACTGATTCCAAAGCGCCAATTCCAACTTTGCTTGCAATCGGTGCTGTACACCACCACTTGGTAAAAAAGAAACTCAGAACCCGTGCAGGTTTGGTGGTGGAAGCAGGAGACATCCGCGAAACACATCATTTTGCAACGGTAATCGGATATGGAGCTTCGGCGATAAATCCATATTTGGCTTTGGAATCCCTCATTCATCTGAATGAAAAGGGAGCATTTGCCAAAGATATCCCACAAAACCAGCTTTTCTATAATTTCCAAAAAGCGGTTGGGAGCGGACTTTTGAAAGTCCTTTCAAAAATGGGAATCAGCACTTTACAGTCTTACCAAGGTTCGCAGATCTTTGAAGCCATCGGCCTTGGCCCAGAAGTTATTGACAGGTGTTTTAAAGGAACAGTAAGCAGGATTTCAGGGATTTCATTTGATGAATTGGCGGAAGAAGTTCTCATCCGTCACCATGCTGCCTATGAAACTGAAAGTCCGATTTTGGAAACTGGGGGTGTGTATCAGTGGAAAAGAAGGGGTGAAAAGCACATGTTCAATCCTGAAACCATCCACCTGTTACAGAAGTCAACCAAGCTGAATGATTATGGCATGTACAAGAAATTTGCCCAGAAAATCAATGAGCAGACCAAAGACGCTTTGACTCTTAGGGGGTTATTTGAATTTAAGAAAAGGATTTCAATTCCGATAGAAGAAGTTGAACCCGTTGAATCCATCCTGAAGCGATTTGCAACCGGCGCGATGTCATTCGGATCGATTTCGCATGAAGCCCATTCTACTTTGGCTATCGCTATGAATAGAATAGGGGCAAAAAGCAACAGCGGTGAGGGAGGAGAAGATGAAATCCGGTTTGAGAAAAAAGAAAACGGTGATTGGGAAAGGTCTGCCATCAAGCAGGTAGCCTCAGGAAGATTTGGCGTCACGAGTAATTACCTGACCAATGCCGCTGAGCTTCAGATCAAAATGGCTCAGGGAGCAAAACCCGGGGAAGGCGGACAGCTTCCCGGACATAAAGTAGATGAATGGATCGGAAGGGTAAGGCACTCCACTCCTGGAGTTGGGTTGATTTCTCCACCACCGCACCATGACATCTATTCCATCGAGGATTTGGCACAGTTGATCTTTGACCTGAAAAATGCAAACAGAAAAGCACGTATCAATGTCAAGCTTGTATCGCAAGCAGGAGTCGGAACCGTGGCTGCAGGTGTCGCCAAAGCGATGTCCGATGTGATTTTGATTTCAGGTGCAGATGGAGGCACAGGCGCCTCTCCTTTGAGTTCGATCCGTCATGCGGGATTGCCTTGGGAACTTGGATTGTCTGAGGCCCATCAGACTTTAGTCAAAAATAATTTACGTAGCCGTGTGGTATTGCAGACAGACGGTCAGTTGAGAACAGGAAGGGATATAGCCATTGCGACATTGTTGGGGGCTGAAGAATGGGGTATTTCCACAGGAGCGTTGGTAGTGGAAGGCTGTATCATGATGCGTAAATGCCATTTAAATACTTGCCCTGTGGGCGTGGCAACACAAGATCCTGAACTGAGAAAACTCTTTACCGGAAATCCTGACCATGTCGTCAATTACTTCATGTTTTTGGCACAGGACCTAAGAGAAATCATGGCCTCTCTTGGATTTAGCACCATATCTGAGATGGTCGGACAAAGCGATGTACTCAAAGCAACAGGACACATGAACCACTGGAAATGGGACAAAATAGACTTGAGTCCGATTTTCCATAAGGTAGAAGTACCTGATCATGTGGGGATCCATAAGCAGATCGATCAGGAATTTGATTTGAAAAATGTCTTGGACAGACAATTGATACAAGCTGCAATTCCAGCTTTGGAACAGGCAAGCCCTGTGATTGGCACCTTCAAGATCAACAACATTGATAGGACCGTGGGTGCCATGCTTTCCAACGAGATTTCGAAAATTTATGGTAGTCCCGGTTTGCCCGAAGATACCATTCATTTCAATTTCTCAGGATCAGCAGGACAGACATTCGGAGGTTTTCTGACAAAAGGCGTGACTTTTGAGCTAGAGGGAGAATCCAACGATTACTTCGGAAAAGGACTTTCGGGTGGAAAATTGATCATCTATCCTAGCCGCAATGCCAACTTCCTTGCACATGAAAACATCATTATCGGAAACGTGGCGTTTTACGGTGCTACTTCAGGAGAAGCATATATCAATGGAAAAGGAGGCGAAAGATTCTGTGTAAGAAACTCCGGAGTAAAAGCTGTAATCGAAGGAATTGGAGACCATGGCTGTGAATACATGACAGGAGGTCTCGTAATCAATCTAGGTGAAATCGGAAGAAACTTTGGCGCAGGGATGAGCGGGGGTATCGCATACATCCTCAAGGATTATATCCACCTGATCAATCAGGAAATGGTGGATTTGGACCCGCTTAACGAAGACGATTTTGTAACTATCAAAGAACAGCTAAACAAACACTTATCATTAACCAATAGTCAATTGGCACTTGAATATCTCGACAATTGGGATGAATACAGGGAACGTTTTATCAAAGTGATTCCGAGGGATTACAAAGAAGTTTTGAGAAAAAGAGCATTGGAAAAATCAACAACATTGGTGTAAGATGGGAGCTAAAGAGGGATTTATTTTATTTAAAAGAGAACTTCCGGAAACCAGAAATCCTGAAGAAAGAATTCACGACTATAAAGAAATATATAAGCCTTTTGATGGGGAAAAACTCAACCATCAAGCAGCAAGGTGTATGGATTGCGGAATACCTTTTTGTCATCAGGGTTGTCCTTTAGGAAATATCATCCCGGATTTCAATGACGCGGTATATAGGAATGAATGGGAAGAAGCTTTTCAAATTTTGAGAAGTACAAACAACTTTCCTGAGTTTACAGGCAGGATTTGTCCTGCGCCATGTGAGGGTTCTTGTGTCCTTGGCATCAACAAAGATCCGGTGGCCATTGAACTCATCGAAAAAAACATCGCGGAAAAAGCCTATGAGCTTGGCTTTGTCAAGCCAAAGATGCCATCCTTAAAAACAGGTTTTAAGGTAGCAGTGATCGGTTCGGGCCCTGCAGGATTGGCAGCCGCGGACCAACTCAATCAGGCCGGGCATGAAGTCACTCTTTTCGAAAAAGACAAAAAAGTCGGAGGATTACTACGTTACGGTATCCCTGATTTCAAGCTCGAGAAATGGGTCATTGACCGAAGGGTAGAAATCATGGAAAAAGAAGGTGTCATATTCTCAACAGACACAGAAGTGGGGTTCAATATCAAAGCGGAAAACATTTTGAGAAACTTTGATGCAGTGGTATTATCCACCGGGGCACAGCAACCCCGTGAACTGAAAATCAAAGGATCTGACCTTAAAGGTGTCCATTTTGCTATGGAATTTCTTGGTAAACAAAATCAGGTAATAGCAGGAGAAATTCCCTCAAATCCGATTTCGGCAGAAGGAAAGCACGTCCTAGTCATCGGAGGCGGAGACACGGGCAGTGACTGTATCGGCACTTCCAACAGGCATGGCGCTGCCAGCATTACCCAATTGGAATTGCTGCCCAAACCTCCAAAACAAAGAACTGTACTCAATCCTTGGCCGGAATGGCCTATGACTTTGAAGACCTCAAGTTCTCACGAAGAAGGTGCAGATCGGGTATTTTCTGTGTTGACAAAGGAGTTTGTCGGCAATGAAAAAGGAGAAGTCACAGGGTTGGTATTGGTAGATCTGGAATGGAAAGAGCAAAACGGCAGGATGCAGTTTGTGGAAATTCCTGGCACAAGCAGGACCGTTCCATGCGACCTGGCATTTATCGCAATCGGCTATGCCGGACCTGCTCAGAATGGATTATTGGAAGCTTTTGGTGTACAAACCTTTGACAATTCACTACCAAAATCGAAAGACTATCAAAGCACAAACAAAAAAGTATTCCTCGCAGGAGACATGAGAAGAGGCCAATCTTTGGTGGTTTGGGCGATTTCCGAAGGCCGTGAAGCAGCATTCAAAGTAGATGAATTCCTTCAAGGAAGTTCGGCATTGCCAAGAAAAGACGAGGGATATTACGAAGTGGAACAACATATCCACAATTGAACCTAATGAAGCAATAAGCCTAAAATAAGAGTAAGCGTGATAATAAGTTTAGTTTGTGATTGTTATGATTTTTTAGCAATCTAATCAGAAAGAGCAGGTCGGTGGCCTGCTCTTTTTGGTTTTTTACATTTAAAAATTTTGGTAAAAACTCAATGATGCCATCTTGCAAACCGCTCTATATAAGCATTTTCAAAAAAATGAACTTCAATCAGGACATCCTTTTAATTGACTACGTCCTTACAAAAAACCATAACTTTTAAAACCTATGAAATTATCATCTTCACTTGTTATAGCTACTATCCTCTGTTTTACATTTTCCTGTAATATGGATGACAACGATTTTAGCCAAGAAAATCTTCATGGAACATGGGAACTGAGTTCCTATTGGGAGGAATCAGAACTCTTTTTAGTTCAAGCATATGAATTCAATGAAGACGGCACATTTGAACATAGGGTGACCGCAAGACAACAGGATTCCAACATTGATTTTGGATATAATTCTCTCACTAGCGGAACGTATTCATTGGCAGGGAATAAGCTATCTCTTGAAGAAAAAGAGTTTTTAACAATTCCTGAAGAAAGTACGGTTTGGTATACTGGAATGGATAAACTTGTCGGAGGAGACTGGAACAGGGAAACAGAAATAACAATATCTCTAAAAGAAAGAAAGTCTCAATTGGTGTTGGATTTTCCATGCCCTCCCTTTGCTCAGTGCACCGGTCCAATCACTTTTTATCGCAAATAATTAAGTTAAAATAAAACCTCAAATTCATGAGAATATTTTCCAAACTAGCCTTAATCTCAATCCTATTCATTACTTTTTCTTGTAATCTTATCGAAAAAGATGACAAGAATTTTAGTCTCCAAGATCTGCATGGAATTTGGGAATTGAGTAGATATCAACAAGAGTCACAACTGTTTTATGTCGATACCTATGAATTCAAGGAGGATGGAACTTTTGAAAACAGAAGTACGGCCCGACAGCAAGATAACAACATGGACCTTGGGTATAATTCAATCACAAACGGAACATACCGGTTATTAGGAAATGTTTTGACGCTTACAGGAGACCAATTTTTGACGCTCCCTGAAGGGAGTACGGTATGGTATACTGCACCGGATAACCTTGTCGGATCGGACTGGAACATAGAAAGAGAATACACCATAGCACTAAAAGAAAGAAAGTCACAATTGCAACTTGAATACAAATGCGCACCAAATGAGCTTTGTAGTACCAGTCCCATCACTTATTTCCGCAAGTAGGCAATGAATAAACCAGAAAAAGCAGACCATTGGCCTGCTTTTTTCTACAAATAAACCCAATCAATCTGTTTTAAATATTTCTTCCGGAGCTGCCTTTTCCTCCTGATGAACCTTTGCCTCCACGGTGACCTCTTCCGCTTCCACTACGTTCTCGAATTTCTTTTCGGTTTTCTTTTTTGACTTCCTCCCACTTGGTTTTTTGTTCAGGAGTCAAAATAGCCTCAATCTGTTCATTTTGAACCTGGTTTTGTGCCTGCATCTCTGTTCTTTTTGCTTTTCTTTCCTCCTCCATCGCCGCTCTCTGTGCTTCTCTTTTCTGGGCATTTTCGAGATTGATTTGGTAGATCTTTTGTTTTTGATCTTCAGATAGTCCCAATTCTTCTGTCATTTTCGTGGTAATCCTTTCGGCCCTCTGTTCGGGGGTCAACGATTCTTTTTGCTGTCCACCTCGAGGTCCACCCTGTCCTCTTTGGGCAAATGCCCCTGCAAATGTCAAGGTGAATATTGCTGCAATCATCAATAGCTTTTTCATTTCTTTATTTTGTTTTTAGTATTTTTTTAAAATGATAATCTTAGAAATTTAGATTTCCCGGACAAATCAGTGGAATCTCTAAGCTGTGAATTTGATGATTAGACTTAGGCAAAGACAGATGGTTTAATCCTTATTTTGGAAAATACTGTTAACAAATCTTAAATTGGGAAATGGAAAATTTCTATTATTTCGGGTATGCAAGCAACCTGGATTCAAGCACCTTGGAAGGAAGATTGCATACCAACCCATTTAAAATCGGTATCGGTGTTTTGCCGCATCATGGCTTTCGATTCAACCATCCTAATCCTGATGGATCAGCGAGGGCTAATATTGTATTCAGTGAAAATGAATCCGTTTATGGCTTAATTTTCAAAATTCAAAAAGAGGATAAGGCATATTTCTTGACCTCCGAACCTGGATATGACTTTGTTGAAAAAGAGATTTTTACAAAGAATGGAAAAATCAATGCTTTTGTTTTTATATCCAAAAACACTAAGGAAGGCCTATTCCCTAAAGAAGAATATTGGAAAGTGATTCTCAAAGGAGGAAAAGAGTCAGGAATACCTGATTCCTATCTTGCGCAGGTCATCAACAGGGTGGGGAAAATATGATTTTCCGGAAAAGTTTCTTCCCGGAAAATCTTTCTGGTTTCGATGTTTATTTTTTACATCCTGTGGCCTCACTTGCATAATACCGCTCGTCGCCGACAAAAAGTTCTTCATCCTTTAATTTAAGTGGAACGGTCAACGGACTCAACCCCTTTTTGTCAAAAGTAAGATTCAATATCGCTTCAGGCCCTTTTCCTTCTACCGTCCAACTTCCCCTCATTCTGTTTTTGTATTCTGGATTGACATTCCTCATGATGCCTCTTTTTTTAACATTTGCATTGAAGGTGCCATTTTCGCAAAGGTTGATCTGTGTTTGCCTTGCACCTCCCAAAACTTCATCATAGGTAATCATCAGCTTGTTGGAAAGAAATTCCTTCCAATTAAAGTTCTCATAAGGAGACTCAAAAGAAGGGCGTTCAAAAGTACCTTTCTGTAATAATTGCAGGGCCGCTTTCGAAACATTGTCATAAGATTCCTCAGACCCTACTGCCAATACAGTGATACAGGTGCCCTGATTTCCACATTTGGTTGCAGCAAAGGCCCTTGATTGTCTTTGTACATAATTCCCATCCGCTACAACTTCAGACTGCAATATCTGATCTGAAATTTTTGGATCAATGGCTTTCAATCTTAACTTATCTGTGACATCCACCCCTTCCTTCCATAGCTCAGAAAGCTGTTGAAGGTCTACTGCGGCCCTACCAAAGACATAAATTTCGCCAAAACCTCCATTGCCTGTCGTCAATAAAAAAACCTCCGTTTCCCGCGGCAAGGTTCCTACCCAGCCAACAGGTACCTGAGAAGTAAATCCATAAATCGGCGAAAAAAGCGTGTCCTGAGAATTATACATTCTACCCGGTTGGATTCTTTTTTTGGCTGATTGGCCTACTGTCGGGTTATTGAAACTTGCACCGATAAGGATTGCGGCTAGGATAAGTATGTTTCTCATAAAAAAGAGGTTTTATGTTTTAAATATAACCATCAAAAAGGAAGACCGAATCAGCTTCGTTGAAAATGATTTGGTAATGGGAAAAAAGAAAAGCATTTTATTCTGCCATCAATCTTCATAATCCTTTTCTTCAAGCATCCATTGTCTTTTAAATTCCTTGACATAACGGGGCCTGATCAAAAGCCTCAGGCTTGGGTCAAAAGAGAGGTATTTCCAAGACCAAGTAAGGAAAACCATAAGCTTGTTTTTAACTCCCAAGATTGCCATTAGGTGGACAAACAGCCATACCAGCCAAGCAAACGAACCTTGAAAACTCACAAATGGCAAATCTACTACGGCCATCTTTTTACCTATCGTTGCCATGGATCCAAGGTCATTGTATTTAAATGGTATCCAAGGTTTGCCTTTCAGTTCATTTTTGAAGTTTTTGGCAAGATTGGCAGCTTGCTGTATCGCTACCTGCGCTACTTGAGGATGTCCATTTGGAAATTTTTCTTCCTTCTGCACACATTGGTCGCCAACTACATAAATGTCTTGTTCATTGACCATCTTATTGAATTCGTCGACCAACAATCTCCCATTTGGCGCTTTTTGATCGTCTTCAACACCAATAAGCGAATTGGCTTTTATGCCGGCGGCCCAAAGTAAAGTCAAGGTTTTGATAGGTTCTTTGTCAAGAAGTTTAACAATAAACCCATCGTAATCCTCCACCCGCGTATTGAGCATGACTTCTACACCGAGCTCCTGAAGGTATTGAAGTGCTTTTTCCCTGGATTTTGGCGTCAAACCACTGAGCAAAGAACCACCGGACTCGACAAGGATGACACGCATGTTTTTAAAGGATAACTGGGGATAGTCTTTGGGTAGGACTTTATTTCTCAATTCCGCTATAGATCCCGCAAGCTCCACCCCTGTGGCCCCGCCGCCCACAATGACGACATTCATGATCGGCTTTCGTTCATCTTCATCAGCAATGTTGACCGCTCGCTCATAGTTGGAGATGATTTTATTTCGGATATATAAAGCCTCAGAAGTGGACTTCATGGGAGCACAGAATTTTTGGATATTCTGGTTGCCGAAATAATTGGTATTGGCACCTTGGGACAAGACCAAATAGTCATATTGTATTGTTCCCAGGTTGGTATAGATGGTTTTCTTTTCTTTATCTATTTCCCTCACCACTGCCATTCTAAAGACCACATTATCTATTTTGTGAAAAATCCTTCTCAGGGGAAATGAAACAGCACTTGGTGAAAGTGCCGCCGTTGCGACCTGATAAAGCAAGGGTTGGAATTGGTGATAATTGTTTTTATCAAACAACACTATCTGATAATCGGTATGGGCAAGCTTTTGGGCGATTTTTAGTCCAGCAAATCCGGCTCCGACGATTACAATCCTTTTATGTTTCGGTTGTGGAATATTGGGAATGGGCAGGTTTTCAGATTGGCTCATGATAAAAGTTATTGGATTCAAAATATCAGTAAATCTATTAAATTTTGACTTAGGATTACCGTTCTAAGAAGATTTGTTGGCATTGGTTTTCTTTGTTTTAGGCACTTTAAAAAGATTTATTAATTTTACCCACCTTTTAAAACAGATCAGCAATGGGAAGAGCATTTGAATTTAGGAAAGAAAGAAAATTTAAACGTTGGAGCCAGATGTCCAAGGTATTTACCCGCCTTGGAAAAGAAATTGTAATGGCCGTCAAAGCAGGCGGTCCGGATCCGGCAAATAACACAAAGCTCCGAACCGTCATCCAAAACGCAAAAGGCGCTTCGATGCCAAAGGATAGGATCGAGGCTGCTATCAAAAGAGCTTCCAACAAGGATGAAAAAAACTATGAAGAGATTGTCTATGAAGGTTATGGACCCTATGGCGTAGCTGTAATCATCGAAACCTCCACAGACAATATCAACAGGACTGTAGCCAATATCAGAAGTTATTTTACCAAATCCGGCGGATCTCTAGGAACCTCAGGTTCAGTCAGCTTTATGTTTACCAAAAAAGCAGTATTCCGATTTGCACAAAAAGACCTTGACATAGAAGAGTTGGAGCTAGAACTGATCGACCATGGATTAGAAGAAATTGCTGAAAATGAGGGTGAAATTTTTGCATACACAGAATTTGAGGATTTTGGAAAAATGCAAAAAGCACTTGAAGACAAGCATATTGAAGTAATCAACGCAGACTTCCAATGGTTCCCCTCCACCACTGTCGAACTCACCGAAGAACAGGAAGAGGAAATAAACAAAATGATAGAAAGACTTGAGGAAGACGATGATGTCAACCAAGTATTTACCAACGTTGCTTAAAACTATACCTTCACCACCAATTCACATAATTTTAATCTTTACCGCTGATCATCCATGACTGGACCAATGAGTTTTCCAAAAAGAAAGAATATCCAAGATCAACAAAGGCAGAATTTAGTAATTGTAGGAAGTAGAAATCCAGTTAAAATCAATTGCACCAATAGTGGTTTTCACCAAGTATTTGAAGGAACTTATCTCGTAGAAGGGTTAAATGTAAGCTCAGATGTGGAAGCACAGCCAGTAGGCGATGAACAGACTTACAAAGGGGCATTTAACCGTGCAAAAAATTCTAAAGCAGTGTTTCCAGAGGCAGATTTTTGGGTAGGTATTGAAGGTGGTGTGGAAAAATTCCAGGGAGAAATGGCTGCTTTTGCATGGGTTGTGGTCTTGGATAGGAATGGAAAAATAGGTAAAGCAAAAACTTCCATATTCTTCCTTCCAAAAGCCATTGCCGATATGGTAGATGGCGGGATGGAACTTGGAGCAGCTGATGATGCTTTTTTCAACAGGGAAAATTCCAAGGAAAATGATGGTGCAGTGGGTATTTTGACAAAAGGGGCGCTTGATAGGAAAAATTATTACCAACAGGCAGTTATTTTGGCTTTGATACCTTTTGTAAAAGAAGATTTATATTAAAATTTCCTAAATGTCTGATAGATTTTTTCAATTGGATTTAGGAAATGATTACGATTAGATTTGTTCAAAAATTTTACTCTTATACACATAAACTTCTCTTGAGTTTATTGAAAAAGGATAAAATTGTTGCACAATTAAATTTGCCAAAAAGACTTACAGATTTAAAAAATAAAAACTTGAATCCAATCAACCGAAGAATTTCAAGTCAAATAGATAAATAGCAGAGAGTGTTTGGTCACCACTACAGTCAGCTGTAATTTTTAAAGAGCCCTTCGAAGGGCTCATTTTATTTTCAGGTTATTTAGAAAATTGCCCAATGATACCCTCCAATCAGGGTCTGCGTCCCATACAGGACCGATATATAATTCATTTCTTACCAAGAATCGGATGTAATATTTGACCACAATCCTGTCTCCATCAGTAAGACTATCTGTGGGTAAACCCATATTCTGCATCAGGTCACTTTCTCTTGCTTCTATCCTCATCAGGACAAACTGTACCTTGTCTTTGATCAAGTCTGCATCGGTCCTGGGACTGCTGAGAAACTCCACTTGATGAGGATACAGTTGTGTGAAAATCGCCTGCAAACCATTCCTTTCCTCATTCTGCTCCGCAAGTATACTCTCCTCGGATTTTCCCAAAAGGTCATATCTAAATGTATTTAAGTAACCACTTTCGCCAGCAGCTCCAGATAATGGAATTCCCAACTTGAAAACATCAAGGTTCAGTGGATTTCTATTAAGGTATCTTTGGGCAGCAGATGCGGTGGCATTGGCGCCTGACGGAAACTCAGGAACTTCCAAAACCATCAGGTTCTTGGATTTAATATTTAGGCCAATTGTAGCCAAAGACTCCTTCATCTGACCTATTTCTTTTGCATCCATACTCCACATACCGTTGGTAGGGATCATGTTTTTATTGTTGGTAAAAGGTCCAATGTTCAATACTGTGTTTCCATTGGCTTTTCTGGTAAGGATCACGATAGAAGAAATCATCCTTTTGGCAAACATTGCGGCAAAACCCGCCTGTACCTCTTCGGAGATGGCAACATCTTCTAATTCATAATAGGCTACCGGATCTCCACCGGCTAATACCAAAGCCGGATGGATTTCATGTGCCAATGTTTCCCAAGAAAAGGAAGGTCGGGCTTGGGGTGAATTTGAAATAAGAACAATGGATTTCCCATCCAAAAAGGTTTCAGGAAGGGCATTTTGAGCCATACTTGGTCTTACAAAAGCAAAAACCATCAGCAAGGCAAAAAGATATTTCATAGGTGTTAAGATTCGAGCGATTATATCTTACTATTTTTACGAATATACATAACGGACCAATTTAAAAAGACATATGCTTAATTTATTGAAATTTTTGATGTTATTTTTTCTCATAGCCCCATTGGGATTGAGAGCACAAAAAATCGACCAAAGCAAATTGCTCAATGACATTGAATACCTTTCTTCCGATGAACTCGGTGGGAGAAAACCACTCTCAGAGGGCAGTTTGAAAGCCAGGAAGTACATTCAGGAGAGGTTCAGGGAATTGGGGCTGAAATCTCAGTATCCTGATTTTATCCAATATTTTGATTTTCAAAACAACAGAGAAGGCAAGCTTTATGAGAATGCTGCCAATATTGTTGGCTTCGTCGGAGGCAAAGAAACAGAGAAGCTAATTGTTATTATGGCCCATTATGACCATATTGGTAAGAATGGGGAACAAATATTCAACGGCGCCGATGACAATGCCTCGGGAACAGGTGCTGTATTGGCATTAGCCGAGTACTTTTCCAAAAACCGACCTAACCACTCTATGTTATTTGTCGCTTTGGATGCTGAAGAAATGGGTCATCAGGGAGCAAAAGCTTTGGTGGATGATTTCCCTTTTCCAATTGAACAGACTGTTCTGAATATCAACATGGATATGATCAGCAGAAATGTTGACGGCGAAATATATGCTGTAGGGACTTACCATTATCCCCAACTGAAGCCTATAATAGAAAATGTTGCGGAAGGACGGTTTCCAAAATTATTATTTGGACATGATGTTCCCGGTCAAAAAGCTGATTGGACCAATGCATCGGACCATTCCCAATTTCACAAAAACAGGATCCCTTTCATTTACTTTGGAGTAGAAGACCATGAAGATTATCACAAAGTGACTGATACATTTGAAAGGATTCAGCCGGAATTTTATAGTGGCGCAGTTGAATTGATTTTGGATATTATCATTGCTTTTGACCGAAACTTGAATAAAGAATAAAATGAAATGGATACATTTGATTGAAAATCAATAGATAGGATTGGCAAAAACTGATTACATAACACGATTTTTAATTTGGAGGATCCGCCACCTCAGTACAAAAAACTTTGTTTTAATCGTAAGTGGGGTAATCGGTATTGTTTCCGGCGTGGCTGCAGTGATTCTCAAAGGCTTGGTCCATGCTATACAGCACTTTCTCACCAACAGTTTTTATGAGGAATATGCCAATTTTTTCTACATCGTTTATCCTATCATCGGAATTTCTCTTGCTTACCTCATAGGGACCTACGTCCTCAAAGACAAGGGTGGGCATGGAATCCCCGATATCCTATATATCATTTCCAAAAAAGGAAGTTTAATCCCGAGGGTCAAAATGTACAGCCGGGTGATTACTTCTGCACTGACAGTTGGATTTGGAGGTTCAGTAGGATTGGAAGCGCCTATTGTCGTAACGGGTTCTGCAATTGGTTCAAATATTGGAGTATTGATGCACCTAAATGCCAAAAAAAGAACCCTTTTGATTGGATGTGGTGCAGCCGGAGCGATATCCGCAATCTTCGGGGCCCCTATCGGTGCGGTAATATTTGCTATAGAAGTTATACTTATGGAAGTAAGTATCGGCAGCTTTATTCCCCTATTGATAGCTTCGGTTACCGGAGCTCTCACATCAATTCTTTTGCAGGGTAATGAGAGTATGTTCAACTTTTCGATATCCGAAGAATTTGTGGCCTCCCATGTACCATATTACTTTGGCTTGGCTGTTTTTACTGGTTTTGTTTCGCTATATTTTAGTAGAACTATCTTAAGTACAGAAGGATTTCTTGATAGATTCGATGAGCCTTTCCTTAAACTTCTTTACGGTGGGGCGTTTTTGGGTTTGATCCTGTTTATTTTTCCTCCCATCTATGGCGAAGGATATGATACCCTCAATCATCTAGTCTCCGGCCAACCCAATAATATCCTTTCGAAGAGTCCTTTTTTCTCAGAAATAGATAATCCTTATTTCATTATTCTGTTTCTTTCAATGATTATTTTGATCAAGCCCATTGCATCTGCCATCACAATCGGTACCGGAGGAAGTGGTGGTGTTTTTGCTCCTTCTTTGTTTGTAGGTGGAATTGCCGGTTTTCTGTTCGCTTATTCTGCCAACCTTTTGAACCTGCCGATTGAACTTCCATTGGCTTCATTTACATTGGTCGGCATGTGTGCGGTGATGAGCGGGGTGCAGCACTCTCCGCTATCAGCGATATTTTTAATCGCAGAGTTGACAGGTGGGTATGAACTTTTGATTCCGTTGATGCTTGTTTCCTCCATTTCTTTTGTCACTACCACCTATTTTGACAAGGATTCACTTTACAAAAAGCAACTGATCGCAAAAGGTACCTTTCTTCCTTCCACCAAGGATGAGGAGGTCCTGGAACTCATGGACATTAAAAAAATAATGGAAAATGATCTGTTGCCTGTTTCGCCGGAAGCAAGTCTTGGTGACCTATGCGAATTGGTAAAACTTTCGAGAAGAAACATTTTTCCAGTAGTGAATGAGTACGGCGACCTGAATGGAATAGTGACTTTGGATGATATCAGGGAGCTTATGTTTGACTCAGAAAGTCAGAAAACGCTGAAGGTCAAGCAACTGATGCATTCTCCCCCTGAAGTGATAAACAGTAACGAAAATATGCAAAATGTAATGGATAAGTTCGAAAAATCAGGAGCCTGGAACCTCCCTGTTACAGACTCGGGCAAATACATCGGATTTATCTCCAAAGCAAGAATTTTTCATGCCTATAGAAAGAAATTGATCCGCCAAAATCAAGAATAATCGGGATTACTTTCGCTATTTTTTTACCTGATTATCAACCCCAAAAAAATACAATGATTTTGTAAATTTCTCATTTACAGTGAATTATCCACAAAATCATGTAAAAGTGAAAGGAGTTAATTCATTGATTTTCAATGGGTTATACTAGTTTTTTCGAGTATTGTGGAAAAGTATTCGAAAATGTGGATAAAAAAGCCTTGCATTTTCAGATATGTCTTTACATGCTGATTTCGAAGTTTTTGAAGATTTTACTATAGAATTGGCGGTGACTTTTCCGATGAATCCAGCTATCCCAAAACTGAAATTATCAAAAAATATTGCCAACACTTGTCAACAAAAAAGTTATGACAAAATACTAAAAATTCATTTTGAAATTTTCTGTTTGGATAATCAAGAAATTTATAAAAAATATACAAATTTAACATGCTGAATACAATTCTTAATGTAGAATTGGAATGACATTCAAAGTAAAAATTTTTGCAGAAGGCAATAAACCAAAAAGGCAAAAAAATAGCTGCTCCTTTCGAAGCAGCTATTTCTTTTATACAGCTTTCGCTTTGTCCATTTGGTAAAGGATATCTTCGTAATCCAATTTATCCCAATTTTGGGAAATCAATGGGCTTGACATGACCTTGTCCATGATTTTTTCCTGTAGCTTCCCTTGAGCATATGCCTCTGAGTAGGGCATATTGGAAAAAGTCACCATGGTGTAGAGCGGAACCCAATCCTTAGGATACAGGCTATGCAGTTTGGCTTCGATTTTTTTTCGGATCAGGAATTTCGGATCAGACACCTCATTTCTCATTTCCTCGAAATTTTCCATCGCAAGCTGACAAATCGCATCTGTGTCCTTTTTTCTCTTTTTCTGGAATTTGGCAAATACCAACTCCCATGCATTGGTCCCGAACTTTTCCACCAACTCATCCAAAATGAAGCAATCCTCAAATCCACAATTCATCCCTTGACCATAAAAAGGAACCATGGCATGGGAAGCGTCCCCGATCAAAAGAGCGCTTTTGAGCATCCAAGGATAGCATTCAATGTTGATGAGGGCGGAAGTAGGGTTTTTGAAATATTCTTCTTTCAGATTAGGCATAATCTTATACGCATCATCAAAGTAGGTTTCAAAAATGCTTGTCACATCTTTTTCATCCCTGATATTTTCAAAACAGACACGCTCGCCGTCAAAAGGCAAAAATAGTGTACAGGTAAATGATTTATTGGGATTTGGAAGGGCTATCAGCATAAAACTGCCTCTAGGCCAAATATGGAGGGCGTTGGGATCCATCGCAAATTCACCATCCTCCGTGGGAGGAATGCTGAGTTCCTTGTAGCCATGGGTGATATATTCTTGTTTGTAATTGAAGCGGACTTGCTTCAGCATAGCATTTCGGAGGGCCGAATATGCGCCATCTGAACCGATGATTACATTGGAAAAGATTTTTTCTTGACTTCCATTTGCATCAGTTATGGTCAATTCATTGGTCCTCAAATCAACATCCTCCACCTTATGTCCAAAAAACATATTGACTCCAAGTTTTTCGGCTTCGTCTACTAGCAATTGATTGAATCTGCCACGGGAAATAGAATAAATGGCTTGCCCCTCTTTTCCATAGGGAATGAAACTGGTTTTTCCGTGTTCATCATGGATCTTGCGTCCATACATGGGGATAGTCAAAGTCAACACCTTTTCCTTTAAGCCTGCTTTTTCAAGGGCATTCCATCCCCTGTCGCTCAGTGCCATATTGATGGATCTGCCTTCTTCTTGGTATTGACCTTTACGGTTGTCGGGTCTTTTCTCGTAAACGTTTACGTCAAGACCTCTTTTTTTCATATATATGCTCAACAATGATCCGATAAGTCCGGAACCAAGGATGCTGATTTCATTTTTTTTCATGGTTTGAGAGTAACTTATTGCCCGATCAGGCAAATTTGTGAAGGGATTGTTCCAGGATTTTTGCAAATTGATAAACATCCATGAAACTGTTATATAACGGTGTGGGTGCGATTCTGATTACGTTTGGATGTCTCCAGTCCCCTACTATTGCATTTTGGTAAAGCTCATCAAAGACCGCTTTTCCGCCTTTTTTGACGAGCAAAGATAATTGACAGCCTCTTTCGTTGGTATTATTTGGGGTAATTATTTCAATAACACCGCGTTCACCGTTTATTTCTTGAAGTAAAAACTCCAAATAACCTGTCAAAAGTTCACTTTTTTGCCTAAGGGCCTCCATCCCAGCTTCCTGAAAAATATCCAAAGAAGCCTGATGTGTTGCCAAAGCAAGTACATTAGAATTGGCCAATTGCCATCCATCTGCGCCAAACATCGGCTTAAAACCTTTTTCCATCTTAAACCGCTCTCCCTCATCATGTCCCCACCAACCTGCAAATCTCGGCAAGTCGGGACTTTCGGCATGGCGCTCATGTACAAAAATACCGGAGATGTTGCCTGGTCCTGAATTCATGTATTTGTAACTGCACCATGTGGCAAAATCCACGCCCCAATCATGCAACTGAAGGGGAACATTTCCTGCAGCATGGGCCAGGTCAAATCCCACTTTTGCTCCTGCTGCATGTCCCGCGGAAGTGATCGCCTCCATGTCAAACACCTGCCCGGTATAGTATTGTAAGCCTCCCATCATCACCAAGGCAAGTTGGCTCTGATTTTCTGAAATGGTTTTTAGAATGTCTTCAGTCCTCAGCGTATATTCTCCCTCCCTGGGTTTCAATTCAATGATAGTCTGATCGGGATCCAAGCCATGAAACTTTACCTGCGTCTCGAGCATATACATGTCGGAGGGAAAAGCACCTGCTTCAGTGATGATTTTGAATCGCTCTTTGGTAGGCTGGTAAAATGACACCATCAAAAAATGAAGGTTTGAACTTAGGTTATTCATCGCCACGACCTCATGCTCATGTGCACCGACAATCTCAGCCAAAGCCGGTTTGGATTTTTTGCGGACATGATACCATGCGTCTTCCCCATGAAAATGTCCATCTACTGCCAGATTGGCCCAGTTATCCAACTCCTTTTGGATGTATTCTTTTGTGGTTTTGGGTTGTAGCCCAAGGGAATTGCCACAAAAATAAATCGCCTCCCTTCCATCGACTTTGGGAAAATAAAATCTCGACCGGAATCCTCCTAAAGGATCCTTTTCATCCATTTCTCTGGCAAAATCTTCTGAAAATCGGTAGTCTGTATTTTTCATTTTTAGTAATGGAAAGAAGGGTGTTGGCAAAGACTAAACCACCATCAAGGCAATAGGTTTGTCTCCATCATCAAAATTACCATGTTTCTGTTTTGAAAAAAACCGATTTGATTTCGGCGGTTGTTTCTGAATCTGTATTTTGCACAAAAATAGATATCCCATGTCCAAAGAAATCATCTTCTCAAGTGATGCCCCTGCGCCTATCGGGCCCTATAGCCAAGCTGTTAAAACCGGAAATACGCTTTATCTGTCAGGTCAGATTGCCTTGGATCCTGTCACCGGTGAGTTGATCAATGAAAATATTACCGAAGAAACCCACGCCGTCATGAAAAACATGGACGCGGTGCTGAGAGCTGGAGGTTTTACCTTTGCCGATGTAGTCAAATGCACCATATTTATCAGGGACATGGGTCAGTTTGCAACAATCAATGAAGCTTACGGGCAGTATTTCAAAACCAATCCGCCTGCAAGGGAAACCGTGGAAGTCAGCAAACTTCCGAAGAATGTCAATGTGGAAATTTCCTGTATTGCAGTAAAATAAATACAAAAATCCATTTCGGTTCAAATCTAAATTCCTTTACCGGCGATTAAGATTTGGACCACAACTTTTTTAATTGACTAGAGTTAGGTTCCCATGAATCCATTCCCCAATCATAGCGAAGTGCTTGTTTCTGCTTTGTCCAAAAATGAAGTGGAAGGAAGATTGTCAGCAGTGACCAAGGACATCAACTTTTTGGATTATGAAGAAAGGCTTCAAAAAGGATTTCAATTCAACGGAAAAGTGGAAAAAGAATCATTCAGACTTTCCTTGGTAGTCGATAAGCCTGATAGTTTTTTACCATTGATTTTGGGTAAAATCGAGGCGACACCAAAAGGGTGTATTTTGTTTCTCCAATACCGCCTATTTCCGAGTTCAGCATTTTTTCTTGGATTTTGGACTGTGATTACCTTGACATTGGCAGTGTTTTTTGGCTTTGTTTCACAAAAACCAATCTATGCAGGATTGAGTATCCTGGCCTGTATAGGGAATTATTACTTTGCCTGGAATTATTTCAAAAGGAAAATCAAGCTCTCCAAGGGAATTTTCCATGAAATTCTCAACATCAAAGTGATGGATTAATTCCCCTTATCCTTATGTATTCTTCTATTCAGGTAGTAATTTAGCAGCCTGAAAATAACCATAGCATCTAAAAATATGAGCATCAGGATAGAAAAAGATACCATGGGACCTGTTGAGGTTCCTGCAGACAAATATTGGGGAGCGCAGACCCAAAGGTCCATCAACAATTTCAAAATCGGCGGTGAAAAAAACAGGATGCCTATCGAAATCATCAGGGCATTTGCCATCCTCAAAAAGTCTGCAGCCATCGCCAATGCCGAGCTCGGAGTATTGACTCAGGACAAAGCCGATATCATTGCCAAAGTCTGCGATGAGATATTGACAGGACAGCATGACGATCAGTTTCCACTTGTGATCTGGCAGACAGGCTCTGGGACACAATCCAACATGAATGCAAACGAAGTAATCGCCTACAGGGCCCATGTGCTTTTAGGAGGTTCATTGGAAGATGCCAAAAAGAAAATCCACCCCAATGATGACGTGAACAAATCACAGTCTTCAAACGATACTTTCCCCACCGCCATGCACATTGCTGCGTATAAGATGGTAGTGGAAACAACCATTCCTGGTGTGGAGCTCCTCAAAAATACACTGAAAGCAAAATCAGAGGAGTTTATGGGTGTCGTAAAGATCGGCAGGACCCACTTTATGGACGCCACTCCGCTTACTTTGGGACAGGAGTTTTCGGGCTATGTAGCGCAACTTGAACATGGACTGAAAGCATTGAGAAATACTTTGTCCCACCTGTCAGAACTTGCCCTTGGTGGAACTGCAGTAGGCACAGGATTGAATACCCCTGCAGGGTATTCTGAATTGGTGGCCGCCAAAATCGCCCAATTCTCCGGTCAGCCAATGGTCACTGCACCCAACAAATTTGAAGCACTTGCGGCCCATGACGGCATTGTGGAAACCCACGGCGCCTTGAAGCAATTGGCAGTGAGTCTGATGAAAATCGCCAATGACATCCGGATGCTTTCTTCAGGTCCAAGATCCGGTATCGGTGAAATCCTGATTCCTGAAAATGAACCGGGATCATCTATCATGCCAGGCAAAGTCAATCCTACCCAAGTGGAAGCTATGACCATGGTGGCCGCACAGGTCATGGGCAACGACGTGGCAATTTCCATCGGCGGATCAAACGGACATTTTGAGCTGAATGTCTTCAAACCTATGATGATTGCAAACTTCCTACAATCAGCCCGTTTAATCGGAGATGCCTGTGTTTCTTTCAATGACAACTGTGCCATTGGTATTGAGCCGAATACAGCATTTATCAAACGACATTTGGAGAATTCCCTGATGTTGGTTACCGCATTAAATCCCTATATTGGCTATGAAAATGCCGCAGCCATTGCCAAGAAAGCACACAAAGAAGGGACAAGTCTAAGAGAAGCAGCTTTGGCATTGGGTCTATTGACAAACGAGCAGTTTGACGAATGGGTGAAGCCAGAGGACATGATCGGCAGTCTTAAATAAACAAATCAATTTTACCCCCATATGAAAAAATCGAACATTTTGATGACGACAGCGGCCGCCATGCTCCTGTTTTCCACCACACCTACATTTGCTGAAGGCAAAAGCAAAAAAGAACCAAAAGTATTGACCGCTGAAGAGCAAGTAAAACTTGAGGAAATCGAAGCCAGGGTTCTTGAAATCCGAGATATGGAATTATCAAATCTTGAAAAAGCTGAAAAAGCCGAAATCAAAGCAGAACTGAAAAGCCTTGAAAAAGAAGCCAGAGCCCTCCGTGGAACGGGTCTTTACATTTCCACAGGGGCTTTGATCATCATTATCATCCTTTTGATTATCCTTCTTTAAGACAATCAGCACTTCAGATTCAAAGCAGAGAGGTAATCAAAGCTTTTTTGAAGGGCATTTACAGGATCAGGAGTCAGGTCTTTTTCTAACAGAAAATGGTTGGCTCCTGATTTTTTTGCTTCGCAAAGAATCTCGGACAAGTCCAAAACCCCATCGCCTGCATCAGCCAGGTACGGGAATAACCCCATCCATTCACCCATATTCCCACCATCTCCTGGGAAAGTTTTTTTCTCACGCATGTCTTTCACATGGAGCAAAGGGAACCTTTTTGGATTTTCCTTGAGGTATTTGATGGGGTCAATGCCTGCCGCGATAAACCAAAAAACATCCATCTGCATTTTGACCAAATCAGCATCTGTGTTGTCAAGTATCATCTGGAAAGGAACCACGCCATCAACAGCTTTGTGGCCATAGCCATGGTTATGATAGAAGAAAGTCAAGCCGTTTTTCTTGGCAGATTCACCGACCTGATTGAAGATCTCAGCAGTCTTTTTGTAATCGTCGAGGCTTTTCCTCATGTCATCAGGAATCATGGCGATCCCGACATATTTGTGCCCGACCACGTGTGCTGCTTCCGCCACACCCTCCATGTTGTTTCTCAAAGTCGGTAAATCCACATGGATGCTCGGGGCAGAAAGTCCATACCTGTTTAAAATTTCCTTTACCTCTTTTGGTGTTTTTCCAAAATACCCGCTTCCGGAAAAGCCCAATGCATTGGCTGCCATTTTCCAACCTTCCTTGGTCGCTTCATCCGAAAATGTATATGGCCCAAAAAACTCCAACTCTTTATATCCGATTTCCGAAATCACTTTAAGCGTTCCTTCAAAATCTGCCGAAAGGGCTTTGGGAACCGTAAACAAGGCAACGCCAAGGGATTTGATTTTTTGCATGTCATCGGCCATAGTCAAATGGGGCATTAAGCTACCTGCGGCTACCGCAACGGCACTTTTTTGGATAAAATTTCTTCTGTTCATAGGTTTAAGGTTATTGAAATAAAGATTCGAAAACGAATTTCAGCAAAATATCAGGAATCAATTTTAACACCAACAATTTTGGGTTGGATATTCTTGATATTTGGCTTTTCATTTTAATTAAAGCCAATCAACCACTGATTTAGCTATCGAGTGTTTGTATATATTTCTTTACCTTGACGGAACGGATAAATACAACAATCAGCAATACCATCCAGATGATTTGATTGAAACCGATTTGGAACACGGTCCTTTTGTTCCATCCCAAATCAGGAATAAAAGCAACCAAAACCCAAACCAGAAGTGCCAGATGTCCGATGATCCCGACCAAAATCAAATACTGCCAACTGATCGGATAAAAGGCACTCATAAAAATCAGAAATCCCAAGATCATCCCGAAAATCCCGAAGACGTTGGTATTGGACTCCGCGAGGTAATCCGGATTCATTGAAAGCCATTTCAAAAAGTCTTCTCCAAAATATCGGAAGAAAGCCGACCAAGCAAAGGTGTACATCCCTGTAAGCAATAACAAGCCGCGTAGGGGCATTGGAAAACTTGGTGTAATGCTGTTTTTGTCCATAATCTAAATTGGCTATATTCCTCGAAAATAACATTTACTCATCCGAATAGGTTTTTTTACCAAACGTAAATCTACATGAAGAGAATTATAAAAAGGAACCACATAAGTTTAATTGTAGGGGGAATCCTCCTTTTGTCTGCGGGATTTGTCGGCGGCAAAATGATGGCGGACATCAGTCCCGAAAACATTGCCAACGCTGAAATCCTGATCGGACTTGAATTTTCTCCCGTCGAGAGGGACAGCATGAACCGCAATTTGACCAATTACAGGACAAGTTATGAAACCATGCGCAAGCAGCCCATCACAAATTCAGTTGCTCCAGCCATTGGTTTTAATCCTCTTCCCCATGGTTTTGTTCCAAATCAGATTCAGGAAGAAAGTGATTGGGGATTACCTGTAAATGTCAGTTTACCCAAAAGGGAAGCTGACATCGCCTACCTTTCCGTCGCTGAACTTTCTTCTTTGATCAAAAGCAAAAAGCTGAGCTCGGAAAGATTGACAAGAATCTACCTCGACCGGATCAAAACTTATTCGGATACACTTCAGTGCCTTATCACCTTGATGGAAACTGAGGCCATGCAAAAAGCCAAAGCCATGGATGCCGAGCTTGCAAAAGGAACCTACCGCGGTCCGCTGCATGGCATTCCTTATGGCATCAAGGATTTGTTGGCTGTAAAAGGTACCAAAACCACATGGGGTGCTATGCCTTATAAAGATCAGACGATCGATGAAACAGCGACAGTGGTAGAAAAACTCAATGAAGCAGGCGCAGTCTTGGTGGGTAAATTTACCTTGGGTGCCTTGGCCATGGGAGATGTGTGGTACGGAGGAGTGACCAAAAATCCTTGGAACATGAAGCAAGGTTCAAGCGGTTCATCGGCTGGATCGGCCTCTGCTGTGAGTGCGGGATTGGTGCCTTTTGCCATCGGAACAGAAACACTCGGAAGCATTGTCTCGCCGTCCACAAGAAACGGTGTGACCGGATTGAGACCTACATATGGCCGGGTAAGCAAACATGGTGCGATGGCATTGAGTTGGAGCATGGACAAAATCGGCCCAATTTCCAGGTCGGCTTTGGACAACGGTATCGTGCTTTCGGTCATCAATGGATTTGACCCCAAAGACAAAAGCACCATCGCCGCTGCATTTCAATACAACTCCAAAAATTCTATCAAAGACATGAAAATCGGATATTTTGCCCCTTTCTTCGAAGGGACAAGGGCAAACATAGACAAGGATCAAAAAGTATTGGAAGACCTGAGGGCGATGGGACTGGAACTCCATCCTGTCGAACTCAAAACTTCTGTCGATCCGAGCAGCATGCTGATTTCACTCTATGTGGAAGGTGCTGCGGCTTTTGATGACTTGACGAGATTGAATCTCGATGACCAACTGGTCGCCCAACACCGCAATGCCTGGCCAAATCTCTTCCGTGCAGCAAGGTTTATCCCGGCAGTAGAATACATCCAAGCCAACAGGTACAGAAGCATTTTGATCGAAGAGATGCACGCTTTATTTCAGGAATATGATGTGATTGTGACTCCTTCCTTTGCGGGAAACCAACTTCAGATCACCAACCTGACCGGACATCCTGCCCTCTGCATGCCAAACGGTTTTGCTGAAAATGGCAGCCCGACTTCCATTACTTTTTTGGCCAACCTTTTTGACGAAGAAAAGCTGGTAATGCTAGGTAAAGCTTATCAGGAAAATACCGAATGGCAGAAAAAGAGACCTCCCTTTTTTGACAAATAGAAATCCATCCGATCCTCATGGAAAGAAATACATATGATGTGGCAGTGATAGGCCTAGGTGCGTTGGGCTCATCGACCCTTTGGCAACTGAGCAAATCGGGGAAAAGAATCCTTGGCATCGACCAATTCTCCCCTCCACATACCATGGGTTCTTCCCACGGGGAAACCAGGATTACCAGACTTGCGGTCGGCGAAGGAATGGATTTTGTGCCCATTGTCAAGAGGTCCCATGAAATCTGGAAAGAACTTGAGTCCCAAACAGGGTCTACCATCATGACGACAACAGGCGGTTTGCTTTTTGACTCCGGAATCCAAAGTTGGGCGAAGCATGGCTCGGAAGGGTTTTTCGAAAGGACAGTGAAATTCGCACAAGAGGGAAACATACCCTATGAGGTTTTTGATGCCCAAGAACTCGGAAACCGATATTCTGAATTCAATTTAGAAGAAAGCGGCAAAGTCTATTACGAGCCGAGTGCAGGATTTCTCCGGCCCGAGCTGGCGATTTCGACCCAACTCCAACTTGCCGCACAAAATGACGCCGTGATCAAAACCCACACAAAAGTATTGGGTATCTCGCCTATTTCGAGTGGAGGTGTGCAGATCCAAACCAACCAAGGAACCTTTGAAGCAGCTCAGGCGGTGATCAGTGCAGGTCCGTGGGTCAAGGACTTCTTGCCTTCCTTTGTCAAGACTCAATTCAAAATCTGCAGACAGATCCTGCATTGGATTCCCAAGAAAGGAAAAACATTTGAACTGGGAAAAACCCCCATATTCATGTGGGGATATGATTCGGGGCCTGAAGACTTTATCTATGGTTTTCCTTCTTTGGATGGCGCTACGATCAAAGTCGCCTCGGAATCCTTTGTAGAAAGAAACCATCCCGATACGATTTTGAGGGATGTTTCGGAAGCAGAATGTGAGGATTTTATCCAAAATAAAATTGCCAACCGATTTAACTATATCGATAAAAAGGTGGTCCAATCCAAAGTCTGCATTTATACAGTCACCTCTGATTCCTATTTCGTGGTGGATGAATTGCCTGATTTCCCCGAGGTTTTGGTGGCTTCAGCCTGCAGCGGTCATGGGTTCAAACACTCCGCCGGACTTGGAGAAGGCATTGCTGATAAAATCCTTGGGAAAAAGCCTAGGTTTGATTTGGAGGTTTTTGGTTTCCGGGATTATTAACTTAGGAGCATATATTTGTATGCTAATCTGGTCTTATCCATCATTTCAATTGTAAACAGATATTAATTGATATTGGATATTGATTGATATTGTTTTGGTCACAAGCCCCTTCATTTGCTTTGAGCGCCATGGTTTCCCTAGTTTATTTTGATTGTTCTTCATCTCGCATTCTTCTTTATCCAGTTATCCAAAACTGACGTAACTGAATACTTGACTCCTTTAAATCGGTCCGGAGGTGCGGTGTCCAAAGCTTTTCGGACTTCGAGGATCGCAGGATAAAAATCCATACCCAGTCCTGAAAGTTGCCCGTCAAGCACACGAAGCAACCTTTCAATCCCAAAATGATCAAATGACCATTCTTGAAGGTTATTGGAATCGCGTATAGTCGAACGGATATCAGCGGCCATCTGTAGGATGCTGAGGCGGACCGGCTCGGTAAACAAAGCCGGATGGTCCACCATGTTGCCATCAAAAAAATCATAGGCATAATGGTAATTGTACTCAGACACCAGAATCCCGATCAATTCACTTTCCCAATCAGGCCTTGATTTGATTTTTTCAACTGCCGCCTCCCTGACCTCCGCATCGTGGTACCTTCCGGTGAGCGGCAAAATCCCAAGGATACTTTGGGTAGAATCCAAACCTTCAATTTCCCTCATGTAAGTTTCATATTGTTCTTTGTCCTGTGTCTGGATTTGCGAAATTATTTCTTTTTGCTGCTTACTTTGGTAGACAAGCCAATCAACCAACAGACCAACCGTAAAGACAAGACTAAACAAAAATCCTATGTAGAAAAAGATCCTTACCGGTGCAAAACTTGGCTCTTTTCCCAAAAAAAGCACCAGAAACGATGGAATGAAAATCAACAAAGGAAACCAAATCAGGGAATTCATATTGGCCAGCCAAGGGGAAAAACTCACTGCCTCGGTGATATTGTCCCATTTTAGTGCGGCTGAAAAAAACACGGTAATTACAAATGCGATGCAAAGTATTACTGCCAAAAAATTTCTCCAAAATGGATCCGGAGTCAGCATACCAAAGACCCCAAGTCTGGACAAGTAGAAAAACAATCCAATGCTCCCTAAGGAAATCCCTAAACCGAAAAACGACAAACCCAATCCATATCCCATGGCATTGTCACCTCCCATATTCGGCTTTGGATAATTCAAATACAACAGGCATAGGTAGAATACCAAAGTCAGAACAAAAGAAAATTTACCCATAGTATTTTTGGTTTGAAGCTATTTTTTGAGAAGAAATTAAATTACAGACAAAACAGGTTCAACATCAAGTGAGTAACGTCAGATGACAGATTTCATAATTACCTGAAAATGACATCTATCATGATTTAGTAAAATTTTAATCACCTGACTTTAGGCTATTTTTCGCTCAGAAATGAATAATTTAGGGTTGTGGAAATCAGGTAAAATTTAATCAATAAATATAAAATTCTAAATAAAGAAAGAAATAGGCTTTTTGGATTGAGTGCCTGTATTTTTACAACAAAAAAAACTACGATTAACTTCTAAACCCAAATTTTAACTTTAAAAAAACAATCTGCTAAAATCAAGAAACTATGCTGACACAAATCAAAACTGAATTAAAGGACTGGGTGGATTCAATGACGGGCCACTTTGGTCCGGATCATGTCCATTGGTGTGATGGTTCCGAACAAGAGTATGATATACTTTGTCAAAAAATGGTGGATAAAGGAACCTTCATCAAACTCAATCCGGAGAAGAGACCGAATAGTTTTGCATGTTTTTCGGACCCAAGCGATGTAGCTAGGGTCGAAGACAAAACTTTTATCTGTAGCAGAAGAAAAGAAGATGCCGGACCGACCAACAATTGGATGAATCCGACTGAAATGAAGGAAATTTTGAACGGGCTTACTGCCGGAAGCATGAAAGGCAGGACGATGTATGTCATTCCTTTTTGTATGGGTCCGGTGGGTTCACACCTTTCCAGATACGGTGTTCAGATTACAGACAGCGAGTACGTGGTCGTCAACATGAGAATCATGACCAGAATGGGAGCACCTATCCTGAAATACATTGATGAGCATTTTGTCAAATGTATCCATACCCTTGGTGCTCCTTTGGAGCCGGGACAAAAAGACGTCAAGTGGCCATGTAACCCTACTGTCAAGTACATTTCTCATTTCCCTGAAGAAAGACTGATCATTTCCTACGGCAGCGGCTATGGCGGAAATGCCCTTTTGGGAAAGAAATGTTTTGCACTTAGAATTGCTTCCACCATGGGAAGGGAAGAAGGATGGCTCGCTGAGCACATGCTGATCCTAGGTGTGGAAAGTCCCCAAAAGGAAAAAAGCTATATCGCAGCAGCATTTCCAAGCGCCTGCGGTAAGACCAACTTTGCCATGATGATCCCTCCCAAAGAAATGGAAGGATGGCGCATCACCACCATCGGCGATGACATTGCATGGATTCACAAAGGAGAAAACGGAAGATTACACGCCATCAACCCCGAAGCAGGGTACTTTGGCGTGGCTCCCGGCACCAACTACAAGACCAACCCCAATGCCATGGAAAGCATCCGGGCAAATACGATTTTTACCAACGTAGCTGTGACCCATGATGGAGATGTATGGTGGGAAGGCATGACTAAAGAAGTGCCTGAAGGTCTTACTGACTGGCATGGCAAACCTTATGACATTGCAAGCGGAAAACCCGCAGCTCATCCCAACTCCCGTTTTACAGCTCCGGCAAATCAAAACCCTGCAATAGATCCGGAGTGGAACAATGCCGAGGGAGTGCCGATCACTGCATTCGTTTTTGGGGGAAGAAGGAGCACCACGGTGCCATTGGTCTACCAGGCTTTCAACTGGAATTTTGGTGTCTATATGGCCGCGACAATGGGATCGGAGACTACCGCGGCAGCTTTTGGTGAAGTAGGAAAAGTCCGAAGGGATCCATTTGCGATGCTGCCATTTATGGGCTACCACATGGGAGACTATTTCAACCATTGGCTACAGTTTGGCAGAGACCTGCAAAACGCCCCAAGGATCTTTGGTGTCAATTGGTTTAGAAAAGACGAGGAAGGCAACTTCATCTGGCCGGGATTCGGTGACAACATGCGTGTACTCAAGTGGATCATCGGCCGTTGCAAAGGAAGGATTTCTGCTGTCGAATGTCCGATTGGCTGGAGACCTAGGTACAAAGACATGGACTGGGAAGGCATGCATGATTTCAGCAAAGAGGAATTTGACAAGATCATGATGATCGAGCCGGAGCCTTGGAAGACTGAATTGCTTGGCCACAGTGAGCTGTTCGAAAAAGCCTATGACAAAGTCCCGAAAGAGTTTTTCTTCATGAGAGAATTGTTGCTATCTGCGCTTTGGAGATCACCGGATAAGGTGGATCTTGCATCCGAGAGAGGAGATCATTAAGCCATTGAAAATGCATAATGCTTAAAAACTGATATTGGATATTGATAGATATTTATCCCCCAATTGACGTTAAGATTTGTTTTTGAACCAACTGGAAACAAAGGGAATATCAAGGTCCTTTTAAATTGGAAAATCCTCGGGAAGTAGCTCTTCTCGGGGATTTGTTTTTTTTAGAAAAATTTTCTGAAACCAAGTTCTATTTGGAAAAGTACCGCTGTGCGTATTGAATAAATGTCGGCCAATTCGGGACGACCGTATGGCCGCCGCTGTGTTGTCTGAAGGCGATTTCTCCTTCTAGAAGACCTGTTTCCTGTGGAGGAAAAACATCCGTTCCCAGATCATTTTTTCCCAAAAGCCGATACACCGGTCCGGCATACACTCCGGCCAAAAACATTCCCTTTGCATCGATCCATTGTCCTTCGACTTCCGGCGAACCCACACTGATGAATACCGGCCTCGGCGCACAGAGCGCAATGAGTTGGTGGGCATCGACGGGAAGGTCATTTGGACTTAGCGGTCCTGCATATTTGATAAAATTGGGTGCAAACCAATGGTATTCCGCAGAGGAAGCAAGGTTTTCTACCTGTTCTCCAAAAACGCGGCGAAGAATTTTAGCACCACCCGCACCTGAGGAACCGATAAAGCCGATTGCAAAACGCTCATCATAAGCCATGGCTACTATTGCTGCTTTGCCATACCGGGACAAGCCTTCGATTACGACACGCTTTTCATCTACTTTTTTGTCAGTTTCAAAATAATCCATGGCCCGACTTGCTCCCCAAGCCCAAGCCCGAAGTGCACCCCAATCATCTGCTTTTCTAGGTTCGCCTTTGTTGACCAAGCCGATGATGCCGCCTCTCAGTCCGGCACCGTGGTCAGCCTGATAGCTAGTCGGTATGAGAATGGCATATCCCCAACCATTATCCAGAATCTGTTCTTGCCAAGGCTTACCGTCCTGAGGAGGTCGACGGAAATTGGCAGGAAAATTCCAACCGAATTCCAAAACCATAGGAACCTTCCCATTCCCATTGGCAGGTGTGGTAATGGTCATTTCCAAGGTGACCTCTATCGAAGGATATGATGAATTGTCCACAATGCCGAGCAACTCACGGACTTTGACTGGTGTGTTGCCGATGAGGCTGTCCTTTTCAGATTTTACTTTCCATGTCACCGCAGGCACATTTTCGGGAATCCGACCGTAGATTTCTCTGTCAAAAGCTTCTTTGATTTCAAGCCTACGTGATTCCCACTGTTCCGGAGTATTGACTTTGGAACCATTATCGAAGACCAAAGGATCGGGAAGCGAGGTGTAGGCTGTCGCTTTAGATTCGTCAGCATTTGCGGCATTTGGCGCTTCCGGATTGCCGGATGGTCCGGGACGGAGGGACTTGATGCCAAGCATGTCCATCATCAACTGATGGTCCTCCCGACTCAGTTTGGCAATGCTGTCCCTTGCCTGTTGTGACATCTGCGAAAAAGAAGGAAGTGAAATCAGGATCAAAAACAGAAAAAGAAGCGGAAGGGAATGTCTCATTTTTGGGTATTTATTATAAAATTTAAGCATGTCATCCTGCTTATTCAAGGGATGTTTGAAGAATGGTTGAATATGTTCCTTCGGGGGTGAGATGAATCAAAAATAAGCCTTTGCTGTAGATCGGACCTTGGTCATCTACCGCAAAGCAATATTCCATGCAATCACTCAGCGCTTCTAACTTGCCAACAGAATGATTGCACTTCCCAAAAAAATGGGTTAGTTTGGGTAATCAATTTGTCTATCAATCTTTTTCATATCCGGTTAAAGCTTTGTTTTCAAAGAAGAGACAACATTGATAGAATTACTCTTTTTCGAATTCTGTTAGGGCATTCGGAAAGCCTACTATTAAAACCACAAAATTATTCCAGCTCATGTACAAAAAACTTTTATTCCTCTCGATGGCTTTGATTATGATTGTATCTCAATCTAAGTCCCAAAGCATTTCTCCCGAAAACAGCCCTCCCCAAACAATTATCAAACAACTAAAAAACGACAAAGGCGCACCCTACGAACTCGCAATAACACTTCCGTCAGCTTACCAACCTGAGAAAGAATACAAAATCCTCTATTACCTTGATGCTTATTGGCTACAGGATATGGTCAGAGGATGCTATCGCCTTAAAGCCATGTCGAGCGAAATGGAGGAGGTGATTTTGGTGGGAATATTATCAGTAGGAAATGAAAAAGACTGGCACAAACAGCGGAATATGGATTACACGCCTACCGTTTATGACTTAAGCTGGTTGAAATTAAAAATTGAGTTTGGCGGTATGTTCTTAGATGAAACCAACACAGGTGGTGCCGAGCATTTTATGCATTTTCTGAAAAACCAAATTATCCCGACAATAGAAAAAGAATACAAAGTCAATGCTAAGACTAGGGGTATTTTGGGCCATTCGTTCGGAGGCTTATTGGCTTTTTACTCTTTTGTGAATTACAATGATTTATTTGCCAATTACATCCTGCTTGCTCCAGCTATATGGTGGAATGATTCGGAAATATTTCAGGACAAAGCCTCCCTTCTGAGTCAAAAAGAAGCGAAGATGTTCATCGCAATGGGCACAGGAGAAATCAATATGTTGAAGATTCCTTTGGGAAAACTTACAGAAGAGTTGAAATCCAAAGACAACGAAAAATTAGTAATGACCTACAAACAATACGAAAACGCAACCCATAATTCTGTTTTGCCTCAGGGCATCTATGATGGGATTGAACTCTTGTACACCAAAAGCAAATGAAAAGGGAGCATGGTTTGGCGAATTTACTTTCTTCCATTTTTGGTTTAATCATGAATAAATAGCTATGGCAAAAAAGATATTTTTCCCATTGATGTCCATCTTCTTGGCTTATAATACCTATAAGCTTTTTATGGTATTCAGTTCCGTGTCCCAAGAAGAGTTTTCATTTTTGTTAAGCTTTATTTTGGCCATATTGCTCAACCTCTTCGTTACAGGAATCTTCGCATTTACAGGCTTTGTCTATCCAAGCAGCAGGTTGATGCCTGATTCCTACTATGTGGTCAAAAATCCAAAAGCGATCACAAAAGCCTATCGTTATTTGGGAGTCAAATACTTCAGGTCATTTTTAATGATGATCCATTGGGGCAAAGAAAAGAACCGCAAAAAATACTTTGACGGGACCAAATCAGGCATCAAAGATTTTGACTTTCAGACCCGGCAATCAGAATTCGGACATTTAGCGGCATTTGTGGTTATTTCTTTTGCTTGTGCTTTCCTTCTGCAGATGGGTCATTTCCAAATAGTTTTGCTGACAATGGCATTGAATATTCCTTTCAATCTTTATCCCGTCATTTTGCAGCGGATACATCGGGTGCAGATTCAAAGATTGAAAAAGTATATCAGCTCCTGATCAAAGAATTTTTCAAGCCTTTTTAAACTGGTTTTTCAGAACAATTCAAAAATCAGAGTCCTGAAGGATACTTTCCGTAGACACCGAAATACTCTTTTTTTCCTTTGAGGTATGTGCTGAGGTAGCCCATAAGAAGTCGATAAAATCCCCCTGTTTCACAACCATATTGATGGTAGTAATCCATTGTCAACAGAAATTTTTTGGAAAAAGGAAAACAACAGATTAACCAAACCTTTACCACAGTAAATAAGCAAAATGTGGGATTGACATAACATGTTCCCGGAAATCCGTAATGCCTCTTCATACAAAGATGGCCACCTTTAGCATTGCAATTATTCTTTTTTCACGTAAACCACAATAAAATGGAAAACTTAAAAAGCTGCATTGACGCGTGTTTGGCCTGTGTGGTGACCTGCGAAAAATGCATCACTGATTGTATCAAAGAAAGCAATCTGGATTGTATCTCAATATGCCGGGACTGTGCTGACATCTGTGCATTGTGTGCAAGGTTTGATGCAAGGGAATCTGCTTACGGATCGGGTCTCCACGCCCTGTGTGCAGAAATTTGCAGGGCATGTGCTGCCGAATGTGAAAAACATGCCGCTCACCATGATAGCTGTAAAGTCTGTGCAGAAGCCTGTAAAAAATGTGCAGAGATCTGTGAACAAATGGATTCTGCCAAAGCCTGATCTCAATCAAGCCGGAAGAGGGAGGACTATTGATGCTGTTTTTTTTGGTTTGAAAACTTCGAAATAAGGAGGCCAACCATTCTCCTCGAGACAATTTTTTGAGCAAATAACGCAACAAATGCCAACTATAGCCTAACACTTTGTGCTGGGTTGACAAGTCAATTCATCAAAGCCTTCATTTAGGTCTACTGCCATTTTTGATTCCTCCAATTCGGATTTTGGAATGGAAGTAGGCTTACGAGACAGATAAGGAAGAGATCCTTATCCATCAAATTAAATACAAACCAATATGGCCATTCAAACAACCAATCCTTTTACAAACAAGACAGTAAAGTCATTCAAAGAAATGACAGAGACGGCAGTGGAAGGAAAAGTAGCCAATGCACAAGAAGCTTTTACCCGCTGGAAAGAAACAAGTTACCAGCACAGGGCGGATTTGTTGCACAAAGTCGCCACCCTTATGCGGGTCAAAAAATCTGAACTCGCTCAAACCATCACCCTGGAAATGGGAAAAATCCTGTCGCAGGCCGAAGGTGAAATCGACCTGAGCGCTGATATTTTTGATTATTACGCAAATCACGGAGAGGAATTTCTTGCAGATAAAGTTCTCGATCCTGAATATGGAACTGCCCTTATCCGCAATAGTCCTATCGGGGTTTTGTTGGGTGTAATGCCCTGGAATTTTCCATTCTATCAGGTAGCGCGCTTTGTCGCCCCCAATATCATGGTCGGCAATACTGTTTTGCTCAAGCACGCTTCGATTGTGCCACAATGTGCCGCTGCCCTGGAAGAACTTTTTGCAGAAGCAGAAGCGCCTGAGGGGTTGTACACCAATCTCTTTATCTCAGGCAAACACGCATCTACACTTGTTTCTGACAAAAGAATCAAGGGAGTTTCCCTGACGGGAAGCGAAGAGGCCGGTGCAAGTATCGCCATAGAAGCCGGGAAATATTTGAAAAAGGTGGTCTTGGAGCTTGGCGGAAACGATGTCTTTATAATCCTGGAAGATGCCGATATCGATAAAACCGTCGAATGGGCTGTTGTGGGCAGGATGAATAACAACGGTCAGTGTTGTGTTGCCTCCAAACGTTTCATTGCGGTAGAATCAATTGCTGACACATTTATCCAAAAATTTAAGGACGCGCTTTCAAAAATGAAAGTAGGTGATCCGATGGATCCGGAGACAGAATTGGGTCCTTTGAGCAGCGAAGAAGCAGCTGTGGAATTGGCGGATCAGGTAAAACGCTCCGTTGACCAAGGGGCTAAAGTTCTGTTGGGAGGAAAACGACCAGACCGTGAAGGTGCCTTTATGGAACCGACCATACTCACCGACCTGAAACCGGGTATCGCTGCCTACCATGAAGAATTATTTGGTCCGGTGGCTTCCTTCTATGTGGTGAAAGACGAAGAGGCTGCCATCATCCTTGCCAACGATTCTGATTTTGGTTTGGGGGCATCTGTTTTTACACAGGATATCAAGCGCGGGAAGCGGATCGCGGATCAGATTGATGCCGGAATGGTATTTATCAACCACCCTACCTGGACACAGGCTGACCTTCCTTTTGGAGGAACCAAGCGTTCGGGATTTGGCCGTGAGCTTTCGGAATTGGGAATCCATGAATTTGTCAATAAGAAGCTCATCCGTGTAAGTGAGCTCAATGATCCATTTTAACATGCGGTTGCATCAAAACATAATTTCATTGAAACTAAAATTAATTATAAAATGGAAATGAAAGGAAAAGTCATCATAATAACAGGAGCCTCCAGTGGTATAGGCAAAGCAACAGCCTTAAAACTATCTAAAAAGGGTGCTAAAGTAGTACTTTCTGCACGTAGAAAAGATGAACTTGAAGCGCTGAAGAAGTCCATCGAAAAGGAAACTGGTGAGGCCTTGGTTGTCATTGCAGACGTTACCAAGAAGCCTGATATGGACAGGTTAGTTGCCAAAACGCTCGAAGCTTATGGAACTGTAGACGCCATAATTAACAATGCAGGGTTGATGCCTTTATCGTTTGTTAAGAAACTCAAAACCAACGAGTGGGATAAAATGGTAGACGTAAACATAAAAGGTGTGTTGAATGGTGTCGCAGCTGTTCTTCCTACGCTTATAAAAAATAAAAGCGGACATATTATCAATATTTCATCAACCGCAGCTTATAGTTATTTTCCGGGCGGCGCCGTTTATTGTGCCACAAAGGCCGCAGTGAAAATGTTTACCGAAGGACTGCGACAGGAGTTAGCTCCAACGTATGGTATACGCGTGACCTCTATAGAACCGGGAGCTGTAGCTACAAACCTACTGGATACCATAACTGATGAAGATATTTTAGGTAACCTATCAGAAATGCAGAAGATGACTGCACTTGAATCAGAGGATATAGCGGAAGCGATTTATTATGCCCTCAAGCAACCGCTTCGAGTGAATGTAAATGATGTGCATATCCTACCTACTGAGCAAAAGTAAGCTGCGCCTGCAGTTCTCATAGCTTGGGCACATTGGTCGACTTGTGCATGTCAGTCATGGAGAATTTCTAAGAAATAAACAGCATAGGTAATCTAAAATTATTAAAACCAAAAAATATGAAAGCCTTACAAATAGTAAGAAAAAATGTATTAGTGGCAGGTGCCAACGGAACCACAGGGAGAATCATCATCGGTTTATTAAAAAGATCAGAAGCCTATCAACCTATAGCGATGGTCAGAAAACAAGATCAAAAAGATTATTTTGAAAAGCAAGGCGTATCTACGGTACTTGCCGATTTAGAGGAAGATGTAAACCACGTAATGAAAAATGCGGATAAAGTAATTTTTGCGGCTGGATCAAAAGGTAAAAATATAATAGGTGTGGATCAGGAGGGCGCAAAAAGGCTAACAGATGCTGCCAAGGAGGCAGGACTTGAGAAGTTTGTCATGTTGAGCTCCATGGGAGCAGATAATCCATCTGTGAGTGATGAACTTGAAGAATATTTGAGAGCAAAGCAAAATGCAGATGATCATCTGCGTTCAAGTGGTTTGAATTACAGTATTGTAAGACCCGGCCATTTGACAGACGAGGATGGAACAGGCAAAATTCAACTCAATGAGAAACTGAAAATTCAGGGGAGTATCTCAAGAGCGGATGTGGCTAAAACATTGGTGGAAGCCTTGGAAGATGGCGTTAAACAGAACCAAGTTTTCGAAATTATAAGTGGAGAAGTTCCTATAGAGAAAGCCGTCCACCAAAATTAAAAATCATGAACAAGATTATCCTTTTGAACAAACGTCCGCACGGAAAACCAACGCTTCATGATTTTAAAATCACGAGCGAAGAGATGCCGGCACCAAAAGACAGTGAGGTCCTATTAAAAACAGTTTATGTCTCCGTCGATCCATATCTGCGAGGCAGAATGAATGATGCGAAATCATATATCCCTGCATTTGAATTAAATAAACCCATTCAATCGGGAATTATCGCCGAGGTAAAAGAAAGTAAACATACCGATTTCAAAAAGGGTGATTTTGTTTCGAGTAATTTGGATTGGAAGGAATATCAGATTTCTGATGGCAAAGACTTAGTCAAGGTGAATAAAACTGACGCAAAATTATCAAGCTATTTGGGAATATTAGGAATGACAGGGCTTACGGCTTATTTAGGCTTGATGGAAATAGGGTTGCCTAAGAATGGCGAAACCCTTGTCGTTTCCGGAGCAGGAGGGGCTGTTGGGACAATAGTGGGTCAAATCGGCAAATTGCACGGTTGTCGGGTGGTTGGCCTTACCGGTTCGGATGAAAAAGTATCTCTACTCACATCAAAGTTTAATTTCGATCATGCCATCAATTATAAAACAGCAAAAAATTTAAAAGATGCCATCAAAATTGCCTGCCCGAATGGTGTAGATATCTACTTTGATAATGTCGGCGGAGAGATTTCCGACGCTGTTTTAGCAAACATAAATAAGTACGCCCGATTGCCTGTTTGTGGGGCTATATCGCTCTACAATGAAACTGAGATTCAGCTGGGTCCCCGATTGCAGCCCCTCATCCTCACCAAAAGTGCTACTATGAGAGGATTTATTATTGGTGATTTAAAGGAAAAATTTCCGGCTGCCATTAAACAATTATCAGCATGGCTAAAAGACGACAAAATCACCTTCAGCGAAACCCTTGTGAAAGGGTTCGATAATATTCCCCAGGCATTTATTGATTTGTTTGATGGAAAAAATAAAGGAAAAATGATTGTAGAAATATGAAAAAGCCGGAAAACAGAACAGTGTTTATCACAGGCTGCAACTCAGGTTCCGTGGACAAGTATCCGCATACGATAAAGTCTCCTCAAGCCCAAAGTGCAACATTGTGAATACTCATAAAAAACCAAACACTAAAACTATGAAAACACTACAAAAATTTGTTGGGCTTATTGCACTCACCGCGCTGTTTGCTTCATGTCAGTCTCCGAAGCAAGCTCTTTCAGAATCAGATTCCAGGATGGAGATTATGAACAACATAGCCAGTGACCATGATATGTCAAAAGAAATGATGCAGACCATCATGTCCGGTGACCATGGCAAAATGCTGATGCACGAAAGAATGAATGCCATGATGGAGGACAAAAGTATGGTGAAGAAAATGATGAAAGACAATCCTGAAATGTCAAAACGCATGATGTCAGTAATGATGGAAACCGCCAAAGAAGACACCACCATGATGACGGACATGTGCAAGTCCATGATGAAAAACCCGGAAATGATGGAAATGATGAAAAAGATGAAAGAAAAGGAATCCAATCAATAAAACTGACAAAGCTGTTGCCGCATGCGGAATTTAAACAACAGGAAGTGAAAAAAAATGGATTTTAATTTACGCAATTTGAGATGAAAAAATTAGAGAACAAGGTTGCGATCATTACCGGTGGCGCAGGCAGTATTGGCATGACCACGGCCAAGCTGTTTTTGGAAGAAGGAGCAAAAGTACTCTTGGTAGATTTGGAGGAAGAGCCCCTCAAAAAAGCGGTGAAAGAATTGGGAGGAAAAGCCGTGCTGTATTGTGTGGCGGATGTGACCAAAGCAGCGGATGTCCAAAGGTACGTGGAAACGGCTGTAAAAGCCTTTGGGAAAATCGATGTGTTTTTTAACAATGCAGGAATTGAGGGAACGGTAAAACCGATCGTTGACTACCCGGAAGAAATGTTTGACAAAGTGATTGCCGTCAATGTGCGGGGTGTATGGTTGGGAAATAAATACGTCTTGCCCCACATGAATGACGGCGGCAGCATCATCATCACCTCCTCGGTGGCAGGCTTGCTTGGCAGTCCCAATGTCAGTGCTTATATCATCAGCAAACATGCCGGCGTAGGCATCATGCGTGCGACATCGGTGGAGGCTGCTCCCAGAAAAATCCGAGTCAACAGTGTACATCCTTCTCCTGTGGATAACCGCATGATGCGCTCGCTCGAAGAAGGATTTTCCCCGGGTCAGGGTTCGGCTGTCAAGAAGCAACTCGAGCTTACCATCCCGCTCGGCCGGTATGCCAAACCCATCGAAATCGCAAAACTCGTCTTGTTTTTGGCAAGTGATGACAGTCAGTTTATCACAGGTACGACACAGGTAATTGATGGCGGTATCAATGTTCAGTAGAAATTAATAGCGTTTTACCCTTTTTGATTTAATGGCTATTTTTTGAAATCCCTGCGTACTCAGGGAAATATGTGGCTACCTTCCGGAGTATGACGCGGACCTTCGGAAGGTATTGAAACACTTTTTTTTCTTACTCCGGAATTTGTCGTATTGCCCACCCCTTTTTCTGAAGCCCTTTTGAATAATGAAAATCCACATCTGGTATTGTCAAAAAGTAAGTGAGAGACAAAGCAAGCCAATGGCTTGGGGATGGTTTCATTCTGATTAATACTTCTACAAGCAGTCAGAAGGGGTTTTTTTACGGAAAAAGAAAAAAATAATTCAAAAAACCCAACCCATAAATACCCTTATCGTTATTTGGACTAAACCTAAATAAGATCAGAAATATGACTAGAATCCTAATCGCATTTTGCATTTTGTTTGCGCTTACTGCCTGTGAAAATGAGGACAACCTCAGCCCTCAGAATTCGACCGAATCCATCAATGCTTCACTCAGCTTGCCTGATGGATTGATTATAACAGAGTTTGTCGAAGATGGAAGGGACAAAACAGCAATTTTCAGTCCTTATACTTTTTTGTTCAACTCAAATGGTTCGGTGGTCGCCTCCAAAACAGGAACCTCCATCAACGGCACGTACCTTGTTTTCAGGGATGACGGCCGGGTAGAATTGCGGATGGATTTTCCGGAAAGTTCCGAGCTGTACGAACTCAGCGATGATTGGTATTTTATCTCCCAAAGTGGGAATACCATCAGATTTGAAGATAGCGGCGACAAACTCGTATTCCAACAACAGTAAAAAACCTAACATCCATAATATGAAAACACTCCTCTATTCCACACTAATAGTTCTTTGCCTGACACTTTCCCATAGTAATCTGTTGGCCCAAGAAGAAGGCAAAGCCAAAACCCTTTTTGGAAAGAATACACGAATCAATACCAAAGATTTGGGCTTTTTTGTAGCCCCGTCTTTTGGCTTTACCCAAATGGACGGAGGCAGTGCCTCACTTTTCAACCTGAGAGGCGGGGTAAGCCTGAAGGACAATATTGCCTTTGGCGCGTATTTCAATACCTCCATAAATGATATCCGGCCGCAAAGCGAAACCGCTCCCAATGTCTATATGGATTATTGGTCAGTCGGCGGATTTGCGGAATACACCTTATTGTCCAATAACCTGGTGCATGTAACTTTTCCCCTTTACATCGGATATGGTGAAGTGGAAATGGACAATGAAAACGGCAATGCAGGTCTTGGCGAAGCCAATTTCTTTCAGGTCGAACCCTCGGCCTTATTGGAAGTCAACCTCCACAAAAACGTCCGGTTGAATGTCGGGGCCGGTTACCGCTTTGTCGGACAGATGGAGTACCGCAATTTCAATCAGTCAGATATTTCAGGATTGACAGGCTATATGGGATTGAAATTTGGATTGTTCCGCTAAATCATCCACTGTCCATACCAACATAAAACAGGTCAAGAAGCAATCATCATTCCGAACTGTGTTGGAAGATTTCCCAAACCGTACTTTCAGAAAGTACGGTTTTTTTATTTAGTAGCAATCCGGGAACTCCATACCCAAATCCCGCAAGTCAATAATTGACCTGATGGGTGGATTGGATATATTATTTTTTAGTTATATGTTTAAAAAAGGAAAAATTAATTTTTGAGAAGTTTACCCAGACTCTATTTCTCAAATGGAACAAAATGATAATTTAAATTTAAATCGAACCAAAAATGGGACTATTTGACTTTTTAAAGAAAAAAGAGCTCGAGGAAATTAAAAATCTGAAGCTAAAACTCGAGAGATACAAATCAATCTCTGACATAGAACAGGAAGTGGAAAGTCAGAAAAAGAACTTGGATCAATTAATCAGTTTAAAAAACTCTGATATAAAAAACTTAGAAGCTGAGTTCAATGCATTAAATTCTAATTATCAAGGTGCTTTAGAGACCTATAAAAATCTTAGAAAGGAGGTTAGTGTATTTGAAAGCAAATTAGACCTAATTGAATTTGGTATCTATGAACCTATTTATGACTTTGAAAAATCCGACGACTATCGCGAGGAGCAAAACAAAATCATTCAAATTCAAAAAGAAATGATTACAGCCGACACTGCCGCAATATGTAACACAAATTGGACAGTAGAAGGTAGTGAAGCAAAGGGTCGCGTAATTGTCAAGGTTTACAAAAAACTCATGTTAAGGGCTTTCAATGGAGAATGTGATGTTTTAATTTCCAAGGTAAAATGGAATAACGTCAACCAAATGAAAGAGCGTATGCAAAAGTTGTTTGATGCCATAAATAAATTGGGACAGGGTTTTCAAGTTTATTTGAATTACCAATATCTAGACTTGAAAAAGAAAGAACTCATTCTCGAATACGAATACCAAGCAAAAAGACAGCAAGAAAAAGAAGAAATGAGGGCAATTCAAGAAGAATTGAGAGAGGAAGAAAAAGCAAAACGAGAATTTGAGCAAGCTCAAAGGGAAGCAGAAAAAGAGGAAGCTGCATATCAGAAAGCCTTGGATAAAGCTCGAAAAGAATTCGAAGCCTCAACAGGGGAAAAACACGAAAAGCTTCAAGCTCAAATTGAGAAATTGGAGCAAGAGTTAAGAGAGGCACAAGAGAAAAAAGAAAGAGCCCTATCAATGGCTCAGCAGACCAAGCGAGGACACATTTATATTATTTCAAATATCGGCTCATTCGGAGAAAATGTATACAAGATTGGAATGACAAGAAGATTAGAACCAATCGATAGGGTGAAAGAGTTGGGAGATGCTTCAGTTCCTTTTCAATTTGATATTCACGCGATGATTTATTCAGATGAGGCAAGGACCCTTGAGAATGATTTGCATAAGGCCTTCACAAACAAGAAAGTAAATATGTTGAATTACCGAAAAGAATTCTTCAATGTTACACTAGATGAGATTGAACAAAAGGTAAAGGAAATTGGACTTGAAGCGGAATTTTCCAAGCTACCGGAAGCAATGGAATATAGAGAAACTTTGGCGATCCTTGAAAAACTCAATTCCCAAGTCAAGCCTAAAACTGTTGATGAGTTGATTGAAGAAGAATTCCCAAGTAGCCTTAAATTATAGACAATAGGCTGTGGGCCATCACTTATTATCGCTTAAAAACATGAAAATAAAGGACAAAAAATTAATTCTACTCAAATCACTTTATGCAAAAAGGTTTGACGGGAATTACTATAATGTTGAGGAAATCATAAGTAATTCTGGACAGACGAATAGCAGTGAATCAGATAGTATAGCAAAATCATTAGCTGAAGAAGGTTTAATTAATATAGTATCGGATAAGGCAGGTACTGATGCAATGATTACTTCAGTCGGAGTTGAGTACATAGAAGATCTTAGTGTAGAAAAATACGACCCTCAGGACTTAATCGATCCAATAGAAAAAGAGATATTAAAAAGTAAACTGGACGAATTATTAGAAAGACTAAAAAGAATTGAAGTCGGACAACAAATCACCTATGATGACCTGATGGACGAGATTGAGACTTTAAAGAAATTGCTTGATGTTTTGGGTAAAAAAGATTGGAGACAAATGTTAAAGGGTAAACTTGTTGATGCAGGATTTGGCTTAGTTGCAAACGAAGTATTTGATTTACTTGTTCAAACATTTAAGGACATTAAACTTTTAAAGGGGTAAGGAATTCCTAATAATATTTATAGGCAGATGGGGGATTGGATTTTTAACTAGAAGAAATTAAGTTTAAGTTATTGAGGAATATCCACAAAATTCTTGAATATAGAAATTATTGAGGGGAGTTTAACATGCAGATTTAAAATCGTTTGCCAATGAAATATGCCTTTGTCAATGGAGATAAAATTGAAGCTGTAAAAGGAGCAACAGGCATCTGCCCTAGTTGTGGTTCAGAGTTAATAGCTAAATGCGGTGAGATCAATATAAATCATTGGTCACATAAAGGAACTCGAAATTGTGACATTTGGTGGGAAAACGAAACTGAATGGCATAGACAATGGAAAAATCGATTCCCTGCAGGATGGCAAGAAATAGTTCATTTTGATGGAAAAGGTGAGAAACATATAGCAGACATAAAAACTCATAAAGATTGGGTTTTAGAGTTTCAGCATTCTTTTATAAATTCTGATGAACGCAATTCTAGAAACAAATTTTACTCAAAATTGGTGTGGGTAATAAATGGTTTAAGAAGAAAAACAGATAAAGGACAATTTCAAAAAGTATTGGAAGGGAGTTCAAGAGCACCGGTTGGAAACGTAAACATCCGAAAAGTAAACTTCCCAAGAGAATCCCGACTTTTAAATGAATGGTTGAATTGCAGCGCTCCTGTCTTTTTTGATTTTTGCGAACTTAATAAATCACCTTTATGGTTTCTTCTTCCTTTAAACCTTAAAGAAGAGGCTTACCTAATGTCTTTCTCACGGAAAGAATTTATTGCTGTTCATAATGATAATGGATTCGATGAATTGGTTTACAAGTTGATACCAAATATTCAAAATATAATACTTGAACATAAACGAGACATTTCAAATGCTTCTGTAAATGATTTAATTAATCGTCATAAACAAAGAGTTTTTAGAAAAAGACGATTTTAATAATAAAAAACCATAATCGAATCGGCGGCCATATACTTAACTACGGCTATCCTCCAAACCTGCACCTTTTTCCTTCTAATTCCCCTCCAGAATAAAAAATTGTTATTAATTAATTTAAGGATTTTGGCAAAATGAAAATGCCATGTAACATATAGTAATTTTGCTGAATTCCCTCTAAATTTAGGTAAATCTAGAAATTAAGCTTGTGCGAGTTAAATCCGATTATCAGAAATTGGCGTAATAAATTACAAAAAAGAGTAAGGAGATATAAAAGAAAAATTAGAAATGGAAAATGTAGAAAACAAAATAAATTGGCCTTATGATCCCTTTCTTAAAATAAAAGACATAATAAATCAAGAAAATTGGGATGATAATAAATTCGGTATTAAAAAAGCATATTGTTGTTCTATTTTTTCCGAAATAGCATATTGGAATATTTCTGAATATGAGTTAGAAACTGACAAGAGAGTCAAATTAATACCTTGCGAAACTTATCAAATTCTTCATTCTGGTAAAATACCTTCTAACTCTTCTTCTCTGTTTCAAAGTGGAGAATTTGCTCAATTTCATTTAATAAATAGATATTTTGCATCAACTACAATCGTTAAAACTTCTAAAGTAATCATAGTGGCCATTCGAGGAACACAGAGTTTATACGATTGGTATGTTAATTTGCAAGTTTCAAAATTCACATTTAAAAAGAATGATAATTATAAATTTCATAAGGGCTTTTATAAAGCTATCCATACTAGTTTTGAAGAAATTGGCCAAAAGCTAAATGAGTGGCAAAAACAATCTAAAGTTCCAATCTATGTGACCGGACATTCACTAGGAGGAGCTATGGCCTCCATATTTAATGCGATCTTTTCAGAGTATTTTGGAAATTTATATGTTAATAGTCATTTTTCAATTAATTCTTGCTATACTTTTGGAATGCCAAGATACTGCAATTTGGCAGGAGTAGTCCATTTAAAAAACCCTTTTCACATATACAATACTATGGATATTGTGCCTGTAGTTCCTCCTAAATGGTTGGGCTATGAAAATAGTAGAAATGAATATAGATTAAATGGCCAAAGAATTGAAAATATATCGAAAGAAGAAAATTATAAAAATATAAAGTGGCTTTCAAAACTGATGTTTATTAATAGAATTAAAGAACATAACATAGAACTTTATAGAGGAAGAATAGAAGATTTAGTAAACGGAAAAAATTAATAATCTAGCATTCTATTTTTAACTATTTGGATTGAGGAAACCCTAAACAAAGAAACTGTACCCCTACCCAAATTAGATAGTGTTTCACTGAAAAGTGGTTTGTTCCCCCTCATTCTGATTCTCCTCCCCCCTCACTGCCAAATAAACTTTCTTCGCTTTGTCTTTGCCTACGAATCGGCAAGGGCTTCGATATTTTTTGTAAGATTAGTGGATGGAATATTTCGCCAAATGTGGGTATTATTACGTAATTGAAAAATAACAACTAGTATTGTTGCTATACAATCCTTGGGAGCATTAAAATTACTTCAATAATGAATAAATCTGTCAAGATCGGAACAACAGCCATTATCCTGCTAAGTACTTTATTTTTCTATTCGTGTAATTCAGAGAAAAATAAGGTAAATCAAAAATCCGATAATCTGAAAATTATCAGCTACAATGTCTGGTATGGATTTACTGAAGTACCGGAAAGAAAAAAGGCATGGATTGCATGGATGAACGGGCAACAACCTGATATTGTATCACTTCAGGAACTTAATGAATATACCCATCAAAAGTTAGCTGAAGATGCCAAAAGTTATGGGCATGCATACTCGGTCTTGTTGAAAGAGGATGGATTTCCAACCGGTATTACTTCCCGATATCCCATAGAAGATATAGTCAGAATCAAAGAAGGCTTCCATCATGGCTTACTGCGGGTGAAGATACAGGACATATATTATTACGTTATTCATTTGCACCCCAGCAACTGGGAATTCAGAAAAAACGAAATAGATCAAATCCTTAAGGATGTTGAAGGACTTCCTTCAAATGCCGGAGTAATCCTTGCCGGCGATTTCAATAACCTCTCTCCACTTGATTCGGAATTTTATGCACATGGAAGGCTGGAACCTTTTTTCGATGAAATGGACAAAAAGAACAAAGATGTAAACCTAAATCAGGGTAATCTGGATTATTCAGTGATCCAGGAAGTTATGGATTTTGGATTCACTGATCTTGATGCCAAGATGCGTGGCTCTTCCTATGCTTTTACAGGAAGCTTTCCAACATTGATTGAAAAAGAAGGCGAACATGGGGATCAAAGACGACTGGATTATATTTTTGCGTCAAAAAATTTGGTTGATAAAGTGACTAAAGCAAATGTCATTAGTACTGACACTACCCAAATCTTATCAGATCATCTGCCAGTAGTGGTTGAATTTCGTTTGGATTATTGAGTTTCCACGATACCTGGGGACCTGACGGCGGGAGGTGTTTGAAAAGAAGTCTTAGGTCGCCGGTGTTTATTTTGTCATCACAAAAAATTGTACATTTTATGCCTAAATTTGCCTCATGGGAATAGTTGACCGAAATATAGAAGACTTAAAAAAACTTTGTTCCATGTACAATGTGGAAAAGATGTACTTATTTGGTTCAGCACTAAATTCTAGCTTCAATAAAGAAAGTGATATTGATTTTCTTGTAAAATTTAAACCCATTGAATTATCAAAGTATTTTGACAACTATATGGATTTCAAGGAAAGATTGGAGAAATTATTTGGACGTGAAGTTGACTTAGTAGAAGAGCAAACTCTAAAAAACCCAATCTTAATCAAGTCAATTAATAAATCTAAAGCCCTTATTTATGGATGAGAGAATTCTTAAATGGCTTTATGATATTAAACTCTTTATCGACGAAATTGATAGCTTTTTTCCAGAAGAAGAAAAAGATTTTTTCAAGTACAGGGATAATGTAATGCTCAAAAGAGCTGTCGAAAGAAATCTTGAGATTATTGGCGAAGCTGTTAACAGAATAATTACTCGAAACAATTCTTTTACTGAGAAAATCAGTAATGCAAAAGCAATTATTGGATTAAGAAATCAGGTTATTCATGCTTATGACAATGTTTCCGATGAGAATATTTGGTCAATTCTAACAAATCATCTTCCTAAATTAAAAGTCGAAGTTGATGCGTTAATCGAAGAAAACTAAATAACTACTAGTCACCTGTGGAGCTTGACTCCCTCTCATCAATTTGATCCCCCTCCGGCCTCACCGCCAAAAAAACCTTCTCGGCTTTGTCTTTTCCAACGACTTCCACAAGTGCTTCAATATTGGCTTCCTGGATTTTTTTGAAGGATCGGAAATGCTTCAGGAGTTTGTTGGCGGTGTTTTCGCCGATGCCTTCGATGTCGGTCAACTTGGTGTTGAAGGCGTTTTTGCTGCGGACCTGACGGTGGAAGGTGATCGCAAAGCGGTGTGCCTCGTCCCGGATTTTTTGGATCAGACGCAGGGATTCGGATTTTTTGTCGATATGCAGCGGGTAGTTGTCTTCGGGAAAGTAGATTTCCTCCAGCCTCTTGGCAATCCCGATGATCGGCACCTGACCATAGATGCCGAGTTCCTTCAGCGCCTCCACAGCGGAAGACAGTTGTCCCTTTCCCCCATCGACGACGATCAGGTTGGGAAGTGGTTTTGCTTCCTCGAGGATGCGCTCATACCGTCTGCCCACGATTTCCTTCATGCTCGCAAAGTCATTGGGCCCGGTGACAGTCTTGATATGGAAGTGTCGGTATTCTTTGTTGGCGGGCTTTCCGTTGATAAAGCAGACCATGCTTGCCACAGGGTTGGTGCCTTGGATATTGGAGTTGTCAAAGCACTCGATGTGGATGGGTAGTTCCTTGAGAGAAAGGTCGGATTGAAGCTGCCGGAGCACGCGGTTCTTTTTGTCTTGTACTTCACCTGAAGCCAAAAGCTTTTCCTTTTTGTAGTACTTGGCGTTTTTGAGGGAGAGTTCTACGAGTTTCTTTTTGTCCCCGATTTTTGGGACGGCAAAGTTAAGTCCTTCAAATTCCTCTTCGAGGGGAATATTGGCGATAATTTCCAGTGACTCGGAGTTGAATTGATCCCGGAGGCGGATGATGGCTGTCAGAAGCAGTTCTCCGTCGGTTTCGTCCAGTTTCTTTTTGAGTTCGACGGTTTTAGTAAGGATGACAGCGCCGTTTTTGATTTTGAGGAAGTTGACATAGGCAGATTTTTCATCCGACTCTATCCCAAAGACATCGAGGTCGTGGATGGCCGGATTGGCTACCATGGATTTGGCCTGGTATTTTTCGAGGAGTTCGAGTTTGTTTTTGAAATAATGTGCCCGCTCAAAAGCCAAGCCTTCAGCAGCCTCCTGCATTTTCTTTTTGAAGTGGATCTTGGGCACGCCTAGATTTCCCTTGAGGATATGCTTGGCCTGTTCGATCTCTTTGTAATAATCGGGTTCGTTCTGCAAGCCTTCACAGGGTCCAAGGCAATTGCCGATATGGTATTCCAGGCAGACTTTGTACTTCTTTTCTTTGATCTTGGGTGGACTCAGGTCGAGGCGGCAGGTACGGATGGTAAAGATGCTGCGGATCAGTTCGAGGACATTGTTCATGCCCTTGACACTGGCAAAAGGTCCGAAGTACGTTCCCCTTCCGGTGATCATTCTCCTTGTGGGAAATAAGCGGGGAAAAGGTTCATTGGTCAGCAGGAGGTAAGGATAAGTCTTGTCATCCTTGAGCATGATGTTGTACTTGGGCTGGATCTTTTTGATCAGGTTATTTTCCAGCAGCAGGGCATCAAACTCGGTGTCTACGATGGTGATTTCGATCTTTCGGATCTCCTTCACCATTCTTTTGGTTTTGTAATTGATGCCGAGGGTTTTGACAAAATAGCTAGCCACACGTTTCTTTAGGCTCTTGGCTTTACCTACATAGATGAGTTCATTTTCGGCATTGAAATACTTGTACACCCCCGGAAGATCCGGAAGGGAATGGTAGTCTTCGACGCTGTAAGAGGATGCCTGCATGGGTGCAAATATAAAAAAAACAGCCCTGTGAAAGGCTGTCTTGAGGTCTTGGTTTTGGTTTTCTTTACAGTTTTAATTGTCCATAGTCCACGGTCGACAGTCCAAAGCCACTGCAAAGGATTTTCAATCTCTATTTTTTTCCAATTCAATGCTTATGTATTTCCAAAATACAAAGCTCAATATTTCAACCCCTTTTGGGTTTGTATGTTTATAAACATCCGTTTGTCTATAAATATGCGACTCCTTCGGAGTCGAACATTTTTAAACCAAACAATTTAAAGAGAACATGCATAAACCGCTTTTCCATTGGTTATATGCTTGAAGTTCATTTAAGCCTGCTATGGACTGTCGACTGTGGACTGTCGACTTTCAGCTATGGACTGTGGTCTGTCGACTTTTTTTAAAAATCATTCTTCTTCTGGTCGTATTCAAAATCCGTGAACCGGCTGTTTTCCAATTCGTATTTGTCACAATCGATCTCGATGCTGAGTGGTCTTTCAGGTCTTGGGAAGGGGCCTTTGGTATAGCCCAAAGACTGGTCTGCATAGACTTTTGCCATGTACTTGACCCAAATCGGTCTCGCCGTCTGACCACCTTGGCCGCTGACCCAACTTCTGAAGTGGATCGCCCTGTCGTCACCACCGACCCAAGCACCGGACACAAGGTCCTTGCTCATGCCTATGTACCAACCATCAGAAGCGTTTTGTGTTGTCCCGGTCTTGCCGGCAAGTTCATTGCCATCTCCTCTGATTGTCCAAGAAACACCCTGAGACGTTCCTCTTGATTCCTCAAAACCTCCACGGAGCATGTATACCATCAAGTAAGCGTGTTCTTCGCTCATGGCAGGTTTTTTCTTAGGGGTAAATTGCTGTAAAAGGTTACCGTTTTTATCCTCAATCCTGTCAATGTAAAATGGTGTGATATGTTCTCCTTTGTTGACAAAAGTGCCCATGGCTCCTACCATTTCATATACCGATACATCGGATGTACCTAAGGAAAGTGCAGGGACTTCTTCAAGGTCTGATGTGATACCAAGGCGGTGTGCGGTTTCTACCACTACTTTTGGTCCCAGTTTCTTCATCATAAATGCCGTAACCGAGTTGATAGACTGAGCCATCGCGAGACGGATTGTCATCTTTTCGTAGGAGAATTTCCCATCAGCATTGTTTGGACTCCAGGTAGGTTGCCCCGGGGTGTTGATTTCCACAGGCTGATCTACTACAGTGTAGCATGGACTGTAGCCGTTTTCGATAGCTGCAGCATAGACAAAAGCCTTGAAGGTTGAACCCGGCTGTCTTTTGCTTTGCTTCACATGGTCAAATTTGAAATATTTGTGGTTGATGCCACCTACCCAAGCCTTGATATGCCCTGTATGCGGATCCATGGATACAAATCCGGTCTGAAGGTGTTTCTTGTAATGACTCATGGAATCCATGGTGCTCATCAGGGTATCGATTTCTCCCTTTTCCCATGAGAAAACCTTCATTTTCTTTTTCTCATTCAATTTGATATCAATTGAGTCGGCTCCGGCGCCATATCTTTTGACAAGATTGCGGTAAGCATCAGTCCGCTTGACGGCAGTTTCCAAAAAGTCCGGGATGACTCTTCCATCACTGTCAATCCAAGGAGCCCGGGTACCCATTTCCTTCTCAAACTTTTTCTGCAACTCACGCATGTGTTCGTCGACAGCTTCTTCTGCATACTGCTGCATGCGGCTGTCAATGGTGGTATAAATCCTGAGTCCATCCCCAAACAAATCATAAGGAGTTCCGTCAGATTTTAGGTTTTCTTTTGACCATTTGATCAGGTCTGCTTTGATTACTTCTCTGAAGTAGGTCGCCAAACCTTGGTTTTGGTTGCCGACTCGATAATCCAATTCGATAGGAAGTTTAGATAGGGAATCATATTCCGTCTCTGTCAGGTACTCGTACTTTTCCATCTGTCCCAAAACAGTATTCCTTCTTCTCAAGGAATTATCAGGATTAAAGACAGGGCTATAATAAGAAGGTGCTTTGAACAGGCCGACTAAAGTGGCTGATTCCTGGATATTGAGGTCGATTGGCTCTTTGTTGAAGAAGGTTTTTGCGGCGGTTTTTATCCCGTAGGCATTGCTGCCAAATTCAGAAGTATTGAGATACAAAGTCAGAATTTCTTCTTTGGTATAGGACTTTTCCAGCTTGGTTGCTACGATCCATTCTTTGGTTTTGATGATCAGCATCCTCAATCCGGGGATCCTGCTCAATATTCCCTGAGATTCAAGGTTTCTTGTTTTGAAAAGGTTTTTGGCAGTCTGCTGACTGAGTGTACTTCCTCCTCCTGCTCCCTGTTGCAGTATGATGGACTTAAATAATACCCGGCCCATACTGAGGAAATCAATGCCCGAATGGTCATTAAAACGGATATCCTCTGTTGCGATCAAGGCATTGACCAAATTTGGGGAAAGGTCTGTGTAGGCAACAGGACTTCTGTTTTCCCTAAAATAATTTCCCAGTAAAACGCCATCAGAAGAATACAATTCGGAAGCCAGTTCACTTTGGGGATTTTCCAGTTCTTTGAAATCAGGCAACTCACCGAAAAGTCCGAGGAAATTTCCACTTACTGCCCAGACAAACAAAACGAAACCCAAGAGTCCCGCTGCAAAAACCATCCAGATATATTTAATTATTTTTTGGGTCATCTATGATTTGGTATTGAATCAGTGATAGATTAATAATAGGTATTGTTGTAGAAACTTCTGTATTCGTCGAGGTTCTTTCTTTTGTTCAGTTCTTGGAAGTTTTCAATCGAAATCAGAAAACAATTGGCTTTGTCCTCATCCGTCATAGAGGCATTGTCGAATCCCTCTAGGAATTTCTCCCTATACTCAATTCCTTTTTGGGCAGAGATAAATGGACTTACAATGAATATCGTATTTTCCCTGCTTAAGTTCATGTTTCCTGTTCGCAGCCTTGAACCCTGGAAGTTCTCATTGTGGAATTTTTCAAGGTCAGCAAGGAGATTTTTGGACTCCCCTGATTTATCTGCATCCAAAACGATTACAAATATATGTGTTTGGTTAGGATTATTTTTGTAAGGTGACTCGGGTTCCGCTTCGGCTTCTTCTGCCACGCCTTCTTCGGCAACGGTTTCTTCCTCAGTTTGGGTTTCTGTTTCTTCAGATACTTCAGCTTCAGCTTGCTCTTCATCTACTTTAAAAGTACCAAGCATTTTTCTTGCCATTTCTGCAAGACCCTCATCTTCGGTAGTCTGTATATAATTTTCCAGCCTTTCCTGAAATCTCGATATTTCTTCAGTCTTGCCGGTGATCATGATGTCCAAAAGCAGCAGTCTGTCGGTGTTGGCTGTCAGGGGATGCGCTTCCAGTGTGGACCTTACGAGTGCCTTGGCGTCTGCATATTGACCGTTGTAGTATAACTCGTAGGCTTGCTTATAGCTGCGTGAAGACTCCAAGAAAGCCACATTGCCTGATGCCTGATCAGGATTATTAACCGACATAGTAAAGGGTGAATCAGGAAATTCCCTGTTGAGCCGCTGGGCAAAAATGTCAGTATTGCCTCCTGTTTCTTTGTTTGCTAGGTAAAGGATGTAATATGCCTCCGGTTTTTTGATGGTATTCGGATATTTGGTGATCAGGCTCTCGAGGTTTTCGATACTGATAGGTGGGTTTTTCAAATCAAAAAACAGGATTTTACCTAACTCAAAGTAGGAGCGCTCCAATTCCAGTTTCATTTCTTTGATCTGATCCGGATTGCTTGGGATTTTGGACAATAACTCTTCCTTTGAAGGTATCTGGGACAAGATTGGGTTTTCTTCTGTGCTGACCGAATCAGTGGGCGCAGTAGTCACCTCCACAGGTCTGGTGGATGAGGTTTGAAAATTTTGGCTAGTTCTTCTCCAATTATCCTGCAATGGCCTATTCCCCCAATTCCTGTTGAAGTCGATGGATCCTTGTTGGATGGCAAGAGAATTATCAAAATAAAAAGATTCTCCACTGCCTCCTCTGCCACCAAATGCCAACAGGTTATCAAATATGCCAGTGGCTTTTTTGTCCTCTTTGGCTGCTGCTTCACTCAGCAGGCGCTCTTCTTCCTGCTTGATGAAATTTTCTGCTATCAGCGTCTGTGCTTCAAGACTCAGGTCAGCAAGAAGAAGCAGGCTATCATTTTTGGTGACGATATCATAATGAAAAACATATTTGTCCAAGATCTCTTTTCTGTCGGTGATGTCATCAAAAAGTGGATCAGTTGGACGGAAATTTACCAAAGCACTGTCGAGATAAAACTTTGCTGCCCTGAAATCATTTTTTTTATCAAAATTGATCATGGCGAGTTTTTCATAGATGTAGCCTTTTTGGATGGGATTTTGACTATCCTCCTTGGCGGCTCTGATCAAAAGCTTTTCTGCAGCTTCGATTTCTCCCTGCTTCAACTCAAAATTTGCTTTTTCAAAAAGGATGACATCTTTCAGATCCTTGTTTTTGCTGTCTTTGTAAAGCCCGTCAAAATAATTCCTGACTTTGTCTATATCCTTGGTTTGATTCAGTTCTGCTACTTGCTGGGCATAAAGCTGTGCAAAGAAAGCCCTTTCATAAGGGGGATTACCCTTGCCGGATTTCAGGTAATAATCATAAGCCAAAGCATCGATACCTTCCCTTTGGTAGAGTTGGCCAAGAATGAAATTGATCCGGGATTTCTCTTTTTTATCCTTGGTATAACTGAGGGATTTATCCAAGGCTCCGATTTTTCCATTCAGTTCCCCTCTTTTGTGATAGTAATAAGCGAGGGTTTTGTAGAGTTGGAATTTATTTTCAGCACTGATCCCGGATTCTTTGGATAGAAAATCGATCACATAGGCGGCATCGTCAAAATTATCCAAGTCAGTAAACAGCCTCATCAGCTGGATCAGACTTTTATGGCGGATGTCTTTTTTCTTGCCGTTGACATTGAGGTATTTGAAGGTATTGGAAGCATCGTCGAATTTGGCTTCATAATAATCTGCCATTCCGATCAAAAAATAGCTTGGACCTACCCATTTTGAAATTCTGTGCCAATCGACTGCTTTGGAGGAAAAGGACCTCACCTCCTCAAGCAATTCTTCATTTGAATCTATAAATGCACTGTCAATCGTATAAAATACCGGTAATACCTGACTGAAATCTTCCCTGTGGTTATTGGCAATACCGGTTTCAAGCTCCCGGATTTTGGCATCAGCATAATAATAGGCGTTGTATTTGGCCGTTGTATTATGAAACAACCTGTTGGTGAATGTATTCTTTTCAGAAGAACATGACAGTAGTCCCAAAGAAAAAAGAAACAAAATAAAGAAAATGAATTTATTCATGTTGAGCCAAAGGCTTAGAACGTCGAAATTACTTGAATTGGTGTAAATTAATAAACGCTTCGGAATAATATTATATTTTTACGGCTTTCATACAAAAGATAGAAGATTGAGTTTAAGAGCTAAAATAAGAAACTGGCTGACAGAGAAGTTTCTCATTGTCATTCGAAAAAAGCAGGATTTTTCTGTTTTGGGATCTTTCAATGTTTCATTTTCAAGGATTATTATCATGGGCGTTCTTTCCCTTTCCGTGATTTTTTTTATTTCCCTGGTATTGACGAGGACAATTCTAAGGCAGTGGTTTGATCCAGTATATATGGAAACCGAAAATACAGCCAAAATCCTGATGTTATCAGATATTGTGGATTCTCTGTCTGTGGCAGTCAGTCAGAAAGATGCCTACCTTGCCAATATACAAGGGATCATCAGCGGGAATGGTGTGCTTGACAAAGGGGTTTTGGAAGATTCTTCCGCCAACAAACCCGATTCAGGCAATTCCAAGGCAGCCGATTTTCGGCCGAGTAAAGCAACCTTGAGTATTCTTGATGAATTTAAAAGCACCCCTGTTGAATACTCAAATCCAATGGAGATTTCTGGGAATTCATTTGCCGAGGCATTTTTCTTTACTCCTATCAAAGGTGTGTTGACGGCTGTTTTTGCACCTCAGGAAGACCATTTTGGGGTGGATATAGTGGCAAAAGAAAATGAACCAGTCAAAGCCATTGCAGACGGAACCGTCATATTGGCCTCGTGGACACTGGATACAGGATACATTCTGAGTATCCAACATTCAAATGAATTGATTTCTATATATAAACATAATTCGGTAATATTGAAAAAAGTAGGGGAAATTGTCCGTGCCGGAGAAATCATCTCGATCATCGGAAATACCGGAGAACTTACCACCGGGCAGCACCTTCATTTCGAGTTATGGTATAAAGGTTCCCCTCTCAATCCTCAGGAATTTATTACTTTTGATTAGCTATGTTCAACAACAAGACAGAAGAAAAAAAATCGGTAGCCGACATGGTCAGTTCTACAAACGTTATTTCCAGAGAAACCAAAATTACGGGAGATATCTCTGCGGCAGGAAATATTAGGATTGAAGGTCAGCTTGAAGGTTTGGTAGAGTCCAAGACCAAAATAGTGGTAGGTGACTCTGCTTTGATCAAAGGAAACATCACTGCCCCTGAGGCTGAAATTTCGGGAAAAATAGACGGTGAAGTGTTTATCTCAGGTACCCTTTACCTTACCAAGACAGCAATTATCAACGGCAATATCACCACGCAGAAACTCATTGTGGAAAATGGCGCTGTTTTCAATGGAAAATGCCAAATGGTAGCCAAAGGGATGGTCGTATCCAAAAACACAGATGCCGAAGATAAACCCCAAAAACAGTTACAGTCCATCTGATCCGCCTACCTATCTGAAATATATAGGCCTTTCTTTTCAACTTTTTGCAATTATTGGTGCGGGGACATGGTTTGGCTGGTATCTGCAGCAAAAAAGTGCCATAAAATTTCCTGTTTGGATATTGCTGTTTTGCCTGGTATCGGTGGTTATTTCTTTTTACCACCTATACGTGAACCTCAAAAACGATGATAAATCCGAAGGAAACCGTAAAAATAATTAGCTTTGCGGGCTCAAATCGGTTTCTATGAAGGCCATCAAAATTCTAACAGTAAAGCTGCTCCTTTTTTCACTTCTAATTGGGGGTATATTTTACGTCTTGCAGGAGTATATCAAACCCGAGTGGGTACATGAAAGCCTTTGGACGATTCTATCGTTTTTCGTTTTATTGACTTGGCTGACCGGAATGTTTACACATTATCTGTTAGAGATCAGCAAAGAAAATTCTGTCAATATCTTATTGGGAGCAATAGGTATTCGGTTTTTGGCAAGTACCGGTTTCGTTGCGATCATGCTGTTCCTCAGAGTTGAGAATTTAATTCTGTTTGTGGTCAATTTCTTTATCATTTATTTCTTTTACTTATTGTTTGATATCTACACGCTTCTAGCTAATTTGCGCCCAAATTCGAAGTAGGTACTAAAAACTCATTTGATGGTCCGTAAATTTCTTTGCCTAAGTATTTTATTGTCAATATTTTGGCTAGGTTTTTCAAATTCTGTACATGCAGCCGGAGACGGAGAAAGCAAGACAGGATTTATCCTTCCGCACGTTATGGACAATTATGAGTGGCATTTTGCTACTGTTGGCCATACACATGTCACCCTCCCTTTGCCGGTTATTATTTATTCCCCGGATCAGGGATTGGAATTCTTTTTATCATCGAATTTTCAGAACCATGAAACCCATAAATTCGGAAAAGATTATGGTGTAAACGGTTATTATATTGACGAAAATTACAAGCTGCATGCAGCAGATGAGTCTAGGACCTTCTATGATTTTTCGATCACAAAAAATGTAATGATGATGTTCATTGTCATTGCTGTTTTACTTTTTCTAATGCTCAATTCCGCAAAATTTTATAAAAGAAATCCTGGAACTGCACCAAAAGGTATCGCTTCTTTTATAGAGCCTATTGTCATATTTGTTAGAGACGAAATCGCACTTCCGAATATCGGCCACAAAAAATACCTGAAATTCACCCCATACCTATTGACGTTGTTTTTCTTCATTTGGGTTGGAAACATCCTCGGCCTCTTCCCTGAAGCAGCCAATTTCACAGGAAACATCGCTTTGACATTTACGCTTGCCATATTCACATTTATCATTACCAATGTCAATGGAAATAAGGACTATTGGAAGCACGTATTTGCTACTCCGGGGGTACCTGTTCCATTATTGTTGATCATCGTTCCGGTCGAAATCATCGGTCTGTTCACCAAGCCTTTTGCCTTGATGGTCCGATTGTTTGTGGCGATTACAGCAGGTCACATTGTAATCCTGAGTTTCATCGCTTTGATATTTGTATTCGAATCAATGGCAGTAGGCGTGGCAAGTACTATCATGGTTGTATTTATCAACTTTATTGAAATCTTGGTAGCAACCATTCAGGCTTATGTATTTACCCTCTTCTCAGCCATGTACATTGGCTTGGCGGTGGCAGAACATGACCATCATTAATCAGTAATTACTTTGTTCAATTTATAAATCAAACACGTATGTTAACTTCAATCTTATTAACTGCCGGATTTGCACTTATGGGTGCTGGTATCGGTGCTGGAATTGTTGCAATTGGCGCAGGTCTAGGTATCGGTAGAATCGGTGGACAAGCCATGGAGGGCATTGCCCGTCAGCCTGAAGCAGCTGGAAAAATCCAGACTGCCATGTTGATCATCGCGGCTCTTATTGAGGTGGTTTCCTTGTTTGCGGTAGTAGTTTGTCTACTTATTGCTTTGGGAGAATACACTTTCTAAAAAAGTTTGGGGATTGGCGCTAGGCCAATCCCTTCCTTTTGATTAATTGAACAAGTTTTGTTATTCATATAAATTAACATCATATGGGACTTATTACACCTGGATTGGGATTGATATTCTGGTCAGCACTTGGATTTTTGATCGTATTATTTCTTCTCACAAAATATGCATGGAAGCCCATACTCGCTGCATTGGACGAAAGGGAAAAAAGCATTGATGATGCACTTAAGTCAGCTGAAATAGCCAGAAACGAAATGGCTAACCTAAAGGCTGAAAACGAGAGAATCATCCATGAAGCCAAAATTGAGAGAGACACCATGCTCCACAAAGCATCGGAGGCAGCCAAGCAAATGATTGATGAGGCCAAAGAAAAAGCACATCTTGAAGGAGCAAAAATGATCGAGAATGCTAAGGCAACTATAGAAACCGAAAAGCAGGCAGCTATCGAAGATATCAAAGTACAGGTAGGAATCCTCTCCTTGGCAGTGGCGGAAAAATTATTGAAGAAAAATTTCTCCGAAGATGCTGCCCAACAAAAGTTGGTTGAAGAATTGGTAAAAGACATCAAGCTAAACTAATATGTCAAACATAAAAGTTGCCTCCCGATATGCAAGTTCTCTTCTCGACCTTTCGGTGGAGAAGAATGCGCTTGAGGCAGTTATCGGAGACATGAAAATGCTGCTTTCAATTGCAGAGCAGAATAGAGACCTTGGACTTACATTAAAAAGTCCAATCGTCACCTATGACAAGAAATTCAATATCCTTAAGGCATTGTTTGGCAAAACTGCCAATGAAATCACAATGAGCTTTTTTGATCTCGTTACACGCAAAAACAGGTCAAATGTATTGATTCCCACTGCACAGGAATTTCTCAGGCAATATAATGAATACAAAGGCATACAGGTAGCTGAGGTTACTGTGACTCTGCCTTTGACAGAAAAACTGAAAAAAGAAATCATTGAAATTGTAAAAGAGATCTCTGGACTTCAAAAAGTTGAGCTTGTTGAGAAAATCGACAAAAGCCTTATCGGAGGATTTGTTCTCAAAGTCAATGATAAGTTATGGGATGATTCTATCAGCGGAAAACTGAGAAAAGCAAGGATGAAATTTGCCCAAAGGTATTTCGTGAAACTATTTTAAAATCAAAGAAAACATTTAATAAAAATATAATGGCACAAATAAGACCTGATGAAGTTTCGGCTATTTTGAGAGAGCAACTCTCAAACGCCAAGACTGATACTGAACTTGAAGAAGTGGGAACCGTCCTCCAAGTAGGTGATGGGGTAGCCCGGATTTATGGACTAACCAAAGCTCAGGCCGGTGAATTATTGGAATTTGACAACGGTCTTAAGGCAATGGTCCTCAACCTAGAGGAAGACAATGTCGGTGCTGTACTTTTCGGTGATTCCAAACTTGTCAAAGAAGGTGACAATGTAAAAAGAACCAAAAAGATCGCCTCAATTAAAGTTGGCGATGGCATGTTGGGCCGTGTAGTAGATACTTTGGGTAATCCTATCGATGGCAAAGGTCCATTGACAGGGGAACTTTATGAAATGCCTTTGGAGCGTAAAGCGCCGGGTGTAATCTACCGTCAGCCAGTAAACGAACCGCTTCAGACAGGTATCAAGGCTATTGACTCCATGATTCCAATCGGAAGAGGTCAGCGTGAATTGATCATCGGTGACCGTCAGACAGGAAAGACCGCTGTGGCTATCGATACAATTCTAAACCAAAAAGAATATTACGAAAAAGGAGAACCTGTATATTGTATCTATGTGGCGATCGGACAGAAAGCCTCTACTGTAGCAGGTATTGTTTCAGCTCTGGAAAAAGGCGGAGCACTTCCATATTCAGTGGTGGTATCTGCCGCAGCTTCTGATCCTGCTCCGATGCAGTTCTTTGCTCCATTTACAGGTGCATGTATCGGTGAGTTTATCAGAGATACCGGGCGTCCTGCATTGATTATTTATGATGATTTGTCTAAGCAGGCTGTAGCTTACAGGGAAGTATCTTTGCTTCTTAGAAGACCTCCGGGACGTGAAGCATATCCAGGTGATGTATTCTACCTTCACTCCAGACTTCTTGAGAGAGCTGCCAAAATCAACAACTCTGATCAGATTGCACGTCAGATGAACGACCTTCCCGAATCCATCAAGCATTTGGTGAAAGGTGGCGGTTCATTGACAGCACTTCCGATCATCGAAACACAGGCAGGTGACGTGTCTGCTTATATCCCTACCAACGTGATCTCGATCACGGATGGACAGATTTTCTTGGAATCCAACCTATTCAACTCCGGTATCCGTCCTGCGATCAACGTAGGTATCTCGGTATCAAGGGTGGGTGGTAACGCACAGATCAAATCCATGAAAAAAGTTGCAGGTACATTGAAGCTCGACCAAGCTCAATTCCGTGAATTGGAAGCCTTCTCTAAATTTGGATCCGACCTTGATGCAAGTACCAAAAGAACCATCGAGAGGGGTAGAAGAAACCAGGAAATCCTGAAGCAACCACAATATGCACCGGTTCCTGTTGAACTTCAGGTAGCAATCATTTATGTGTCTACCAAAGGATTTATGGATTCTATCGCTCCTGAAAATGCAAGACAGTTTGAAAGAGAATTCTACAACCTGTTGAAGAGCAGCCATCCTGAAGCATTGGAACTCATCCTGAAAAATGACATTGATGCTGCAGGTAAAATCCTTGAGCGTGCAGCAAAAGATTTGTCTGCAAAATTTGCAAAATTATAATTGATTAAATAAGGGCAGGAAGTAATCACGTTGTTTACTTCCTGCTTTCAAACTTTCTTTTTTCACAGAAGAATAATATGGCCAATCTTAAGGAAGTAAAGCAAAGGATCACCTCAGTCAGCTCCACACAGCAGATCACCAAGGCCATGAAAATGGTCGCTGCAGCCAAGCTTAGAAGGGCTCAGGATAGGATCATCAAAATGCGTCCCTACTCCCAAAAATTAACCTCCATTTTGAATGAAGTAGTTTCGGCAATGGGTGGAGAATTGGAAATTGCATATGCAGAGCAAAGACAAGTGCAGAATGTCCTGATCGTACCGATGACTTCTGATAAGGGTTTGTGCGGCGCCTTTAACTCCAATATCATGAAGGCTACCGTTAGCCTAATCGACAAAGAATACAAATCAAAAAATGTCACCATTCTTCCTTTGGGAAAGAAAGCCTTTGAATATTTTACCAGAAGATCTTATACCACCAAAACCGATTTCTACGAAATTTTTGCTGATGTCAAATATGACGAAGTAAGGGTCATAGCAGAATATGCGATGAATGGTTTTCTATCAAAACAATTTGATAAAGTTGTTTTGGTGTACAACCATTTTAGAAACGTAGCCACCCAAGATATTCAGGTGGAACAGTTTCTTCCAATGGGAGGGGTGAAAGATTTGACTACCAAAGATAAACCAACTTCAACGGATTATATTTTGGAGCCTTCAAAAGAATATGTCATTAGGGATTTGGTTCCTACGGCATTGAAAACACAGTTTTACAAGGCTGTCTTAGATAGCAATGCCTCTGAACATGGTGCAAGGATGACTTCTATGGACAAAGCAACCGAAAACGCCAATGAGTTATTAAAGGAATTGAAGTTGATGTACAATAGAAACCGTCAGGCAGCCATTACAAATGAAATCCTTGAAATCGTAGCAGGTGCAAACGCGCTTGAAGGAAGTTAAAATAGCTAACAATAATACCCATATTGAAGCCACCAAATAGGTGGCTTTTTTTATTTCTATACTTTCTTCTTTTTTAAGGGAATCAATGCTGAGACCTCATCTTGATATCGCTTGTACTTTGATCCATAGATTTCAATAAGTTTCTTTTCTTCAAAGTAAATCCCAAAGGGCAGGTACATGACCAACATGCCAAAATGAACTGCCGAACTCAGTGTTGGCTCAAAAAAGAAAAAACCCAAGAAGATGAGCAAAGTGCCGGAGTAAATCGGATGTCTGACATAAGAATGGATCCCAGAGGAGACAAATTCTTCAATTTGGACCAAATCATCGTGCGGATTTATTCCAATAAACTCTGATTTACTGAAAGCCTTAAAAGACTTCACCACGATGATGGTACCAAAACTCGCAAGCATATAGCCAATATAAGTTAGGGCAGAGGTTTTGACAAGAAGGTCAGTTTGGTCAAAGGAAGTACCAAAAGCCAGGATACCAAAAATAAATACTGTAGAAAAAACAGAATACAGCAATCGGTACCATATGTAAAGCCTTCCCATCCATCCTTTGATTTTTCTTTTTATATTCAGGCTTGCAAGCAGAGAATGAAGATAATAAAACAAAACCCAAAGGATAACCAAAATCAGATAAGGCATGACATCAACTTTTTTTACGAATATCCCATTTCTATTGACAAAAAGAAACATCTTCCCGGCAGGGTATAAAGAATTGTATGAATCAAAACATCAATTTCATATTTGTCAAAACAAATAACCATTGGACAATAAAATCCTGATTTCATGAAGATAGGTTTAATCAAAGAGGGAAAAGTGCCAACTGACAGAAGGGTCCCTTTTACCCCAAAACAGCTGTCATATTTATCCGAATTATACAGAGATTCACTTTCATTTTATGTCGAGTCCAGTCCGTTGAGGTGCTTTTCTGATGATGAATATATTCAGGAAGGAATTGAAGTGGTAGATGATATTTCATTTTGCGATTTACTGATGGGGGTCAAAGAAGTGCCTGTTTCACAATTGATTCCCAATAAATCGTATATCTTCTTTTCCCATACCATTAAAGAACAACCCCATAACAGAAAACTACTTCAGTCAATCCTGGAAAAAAACATCACCTTAATGGACTACGAAGTCCTAAAAGATGAAAATGGAAACCGAACAGTTGCTTTTGGACATTGGGCAGGAATCGTAGGAGCATACAATGGCTTGTGGACATACGGCAAAAAATCAGGGCTCTTTGATTTAAAAAGGGCTTTGGACTGCTTTGATAAGGAAGAACTGGAACAAGAATTGGTCAAAGTGGTATTGCCCCCCATAAAAATAGTAGTGACAGGAACAGGGAGAGTTGGAAAAGGAGTAGTAGAGGTCTTGGAACACATAGGAATAAAGGAGGTCGGGACCAAGGAATTGTTATTGCAATATTTTGACGAACCGGTATTTACTGTGCTTTCCACAGAGGAATATTATAGGAGAAAGACTGATGGAGGGTATGAGAGGCAAGAGTTTTATTCCCATCCTGAAAAATACGAAAGCCATTTTTTGAAATATACCGAAGTGAGCGACATCCTGATGGCTGCTGCATATTGGGATCCAAAGGCGCCAAAGCTATTTAAAATGGAGGATATCAGCTCAGAGGAATTCAGTATCTCGGTAATTGCAGACATTACCTGTGACATTGATGGATCTATCCCGACCACTATAAAAACAAGCAGCATCCTAAATCCAATCTATGATATCGACAGGGAAAGCTTTGAAGTGTTGCCGGCGTTTGGAAAACAGACTAGCATCTCGGTCATGGCCATCGACAATTTACCTACTGAACTCCCAAGAAATGCTTCCGAGGATTTTGGAAGCCAACTTATCCAACACTTGATTCCAGAATTATTGAAGGAAGAATCAAAGACCTTGGACAAAGCCACTATTGCTAAGGAAGGAGACCTGACAATTGAATTTATTTTTTTGAATGATTATGTAAATGCACCAGAAGATTGAGCAAATGAGCAACATTAAGATTGAAAAATATATAGAACAAACTGTTTTAAAAGCCCAAACAGTGGATGCTGACATAGAAAACATTGTCAAAGAAGCCAAGGAATTTGGGTTTGTAGGCGTATGTGTACCTCCTTTTTGGGTAAAAAAGGCAAAAAGGGAAATTGGTGATGCTGACATCCAATTGGTCTCTGTTGTGGGTTTTCCTCTCGGGTATAACCTTACCGAAACAAAAATAATTGAAACCGAGCAGCTCATAAAAATGGGGGCAGATGAAATCGATGTAGTTTGGTCTCTCACAGCCTTTAAAGCAGGAATGAACTGGCCAAAGATAGAACTTTCAAAACTCTCACAACTATGTCATGAACAAGAAAGGATATTGAAAGTAATCTTGGAAACAGCTTATCTCAGCGATTCGGAGATCATTCAAGCCTGTGAAATATGTGCAGATGCCGGCGTAGATTATGTAAAAACCTCCACAGGATTCGCACCGGAAGGAGCCAAAGAAAACCATATCAAGCTAATGCGGGAAAATCTTCCCAGTACAGTTGGAATAAAAGCTAGCGGAGGCATCAAAACCTTAGAGCAGGCATTGGGTTTAATCCGGGCAGGCGCAGACAGAATAGGAACAAGCTCCGGGGTTCAAATCGTCAAATCAGCTATGAAATAATTTTCAATACCCAGCTTCCGAAGAGATTTCTGTTTGGGGTGGAAGATTTGGGTTTTGATTTTGGTTTGCCTTACCCTCATCCTTATTCAGGTAAATCAAAATAAAGGGAATGATGAAAAAAGTAAGCAGGATATAAGCAAATCCAACAAATTTCCTTTTGACGGACTGATCGCCCAGAAAAGTCGCCAGTTTCACAGGAATGTTCCGAAGCCCTGGAAAAGGTAAAAACACCAGCGCTCCAAAAAAATTGAACAGGATGTGGACAATAGCTATGCTGATCGCTGCCTCAGTCTTATAAAGCGAGGCAATGACAGCTGTAATAGTAGTGCCAAGGTTCGCCCCAATAATAAAAGGAAAGACTTTTGATAAAGATACTTTCCTGTTTGCCACTGCAGGAACAATCAATGAAGTGGTAACAGTGCTTGATTGGACTGCGGCGGTAAAAAACAAACCATACAAGAACGATACATATGGAAATTTGAACATCTGTCGGCTCACTTTTTCAAAATTGGTTGAAATAAAAGTCCTAAATACAGTGTCTGAAAGGAATTTAATAGAAAAAAATACCAGAATTATCGACAAGATCAAACCCATAATCGGACTGTTGAGGAAGTCTACCAGCCATGAAGTCAATGGTCTGGTAAACAACACATTGTAAGTATACTCGCCTGCAAATTCAGTATTGGCATCAAAAAAAGTATTGGTGATAAACGCTGCCGATCTGCTCAAAAACCCAAGGTAAATTTCCAAAGGGAATAAAATCATTACGGTGAGGATATTAAAAATATCATGCACGACACCCGCTGTCAGTGCTCTCTTGAATTCACCCTTCTTCATGATGTATGAGAAAGCCACGAGGGTACTTGTCAAAGTGGTTCCAATATTGGCTCCCATCACCATAGGAACCGCCTGCATCAAAGTCAGGTTGCCCGAGGCGACCACAGCTACAATCATGGATGTCACCATTGAACTGCTTTGAACCAATGCTGTAATCAGCAATCCTACAAAAAGTCCTACAAATGGATTATTGGTCGCCTGAAAAAGTTCTTCAGCCAAGTTATTGTTTAACTTGACCATAGACATGGTCAGCAAATCAATAGAAAACATGAAAAGAACAAATGCCAACAGCATTTGAAAAATTATCAATCCCTTGTTGGACTTCTGACTAGCTTCCTTGAGTTCGGCCATTTATATAAAACCCCTCATTAAGGGGTTAATTCCCTTTAATTTAGGTGCAAAATAAAAGTAAAGCAAATTAATAAAGCGGGATTTAGGATGAATATTTTGTTAACATTAAATTTTTGAGAATCAAACCTTAGCCATTGGAAAAAAACACAGCTCATTTTGTTCTTTTGTCCTAAATAGGGTAATTTGAGTCTGAAATATGGCCCATTTTAAAAATTTAAAGGGGATATTCGATTTTTAAGTGAAGTTTGCCTTAACAATTTGTTAATATTGACTGCCAATAAACTTCTTTAAATTTGCACCGGAAAAAAATCTTTCACCCATATCCAACATGGCCAAGCTTAAAGACCAAAATATAAATCAGGATGCCCTATCCAAAGCAGCCTATTCACTTTTTGATTTTACTAAGAAAGAAAGAACATTTTTAGTCACGATCTGCATTTTGGTTTCAATAGCAGGTATTATTTCTCCTTATACTTATTGGGCAATGTGGTTTGGTTTTATCTTGGCGGCCTATTCTGCGATCGCCAACGACAGTATTCAGACCATCGGTACATTTATTGCGTCCAACCAAAATCGAAAATGGTATTGGCTTTGGCTATTTATGGGATTGATTTTTTTAGGAACAGTTACCTTCAGTTGGTTTACCTACAATGGAGATGTAAGTTACCAGCGATTAATGGTACCGGGATTGGAAAAAGCCCCGGAAAGTTTTGTCTTCCTCCAACTCGCAGCACCGATCGTACTTTTGGTAATGACCAGGTTGAGGATGCCCGTTTCCACTACTTTCTTGTTATTAAATGTTTTTACCTATAAGGCTGGCACAATCGTAGATGTGATGAAAAAATCCTTTATTGGATATATTCTTGCATTTACTTTGGCAATTATAGTGTGGTTTGTACTTGAAAAATTTGTAGAAACCTACCTGAAAGGAAAACCTAAGCCATATTGGGATGTCTTACAATGGATTACCTCAGGTATACTTTGGGGAGTTTGGATCATGCAAGATGCTGCCAATATTGCTGTTTTTCTTCCAAGGAGTCTGAATGTTTGGGAATTCGTAGCTTTTGCCGGCTTCATTTTCATAGGATTGGGATTCTTGTTTTACATGAAGGGTGACAGGATTCAATCTGTAGTCAATGAAAAAACCAGGGTTACTGATGTAAGGGCAGCCACCTTAGTGGACCTAGTGTATGCTATTATCTTATTCTATTTCAAAATGGCCAACAATATCCCGATGAGTACAACCTGGGTTTTCATTGGATTATTGGGAGGTAGAGAAATTGCCATTGCTTTGGCAAAATCCAAAAAACTCGAAAAAAGGAAATTGAATATCGTGCAGGCCTTGTACCTGACCAGAAAAGACCTTACCAAAGCAACCATAGGCCTGATTGTTTCATTGGTCATGGCATTGATCATCAATGAGGGTGTAAGAAATGAGGTGTTTGATTACTTCAGGTAAATAAATCATATCCTAAAGAATGGCGTAGGTTTTGAAAAAAATCTACGCCATTTTTATTTTTGAACAAAACTTAAAAATGGAATTATACACGGACGCATACTTTATGAATGAAGCAATGAAACTCGCCCAGATTGCTTTTGAGGATGGTGAGATTCCTGTCGGGGCTATCATTGTGTGCAGGAATAAAATTATTGCCAAAGCATATAACCAAACCGAAAAACTCACGGATGTGACTGCCCATGCAGAAATCCTGGCCATTACTTCTGCAGCAAATGCCTTAGGCGCAAAATACCTGACAGAATGCAAAATGTATGTAACCCTCGAGCCTTGTGCGATGTGTGCAGGAGCCTCATTTTGGGCTCAATTAGGTGAAATTCACTACGGAGCTTCTGATCCAAAAAGAGGATTTTCAAGGTTAACAGAAAACCTCCTCCATCCCAAAACAAAAGTTACAAGTGGTTTGATGGCCGAAGAATCCAAAGCGCTTTTGGATAAATTCTTCAAAAAATTAAGAAATTGATTGATTTTAGGGCTTTTTAGAACCTTTTTAAATTCAATTTGGTTGAACTTAGGTATGAGACAATAGAATTTCATTATTTATGTTTAACCATAAACCTTTATAAAAATGGCTTTTGAACTTCCAAAACTTCCTTATGATTTCAATGCGCTTGAGCCGCATATCGACACCAAAACCATGGAAATCCACCATGGCAAGCACCACAATGCTTATGTTACAAACCTTAACAATGCCATTGCAGGAACTGACCTGGAAAACAAGAGCATCGAAGAATTGATGAAAGTAGCGGGTAGCAACGCTGCTGTAAGAAACAACGGTGGCGGACATTACAACCACAGCTTATTTTGGACAATCATGAAACCAAACGGCGGTGGAAATCCAACAGGCGAAATCGGTGCTGCCATTGATGCAAAATTCGGTTCTTTTGAAAAATTCAAGGAGGAGTTTGCAAAAGCAGCGGCTACTCGTTTTGGATCGGGATGGGCTTGGCTTTGTGTAGATACCAAAAAGGAACTTTGTGTATGTTCATCTCCAAATCAGGACAACCCATTGATGGATGTTTCTGAGTGTCCGGGAACTCCAATCCTAGGTCTTGATGTATGGGAACATGCTTACTACCTGAATTACCAAAACAGAAGACCTGATTATGTGTCTGCTTTCTGGAATGTGATCAACTGGGAAGAAGTGGCAAAAAGATATGCAGCTGCGAAGTAATTGATACTTTAAACAACAATATAAAAGCCTTGGAACTAAGTCTCCAAGGCTTTTTTTGTACTCCTATCGAACGTTCTTTGTGTTCGGTAATGTACAGGCATTAAAATCCCATTTACATTTAATCAGTTGTTTTTCAGCTGTTTATAAATTTTTTATTTATTGGCATTCATTTTTCAATAGGGATGGTACAGCATTAGAAAACTAAACCAACCTATTACCATGAAAATTTCAACTCAGATTTTTACAGTCCTCTTTTTCTTCTTTTTAGGATTAAGCAACCTCGCGGCAAAAGATGTCGCTTTGATAACCGGACAGGTAAAAGACCAAAAAGGAGAGTCACTGCCATTTGTCAATGTTGCACTTGTAGAAGCTCAGACTGGAACCTTGATCACAGGAGCTGTGACAAGCGACTCAGGTGAATTTCTGATCGAAACTGCCAGATCCGGAAAAGTCCATCTTGTGGTATCTTCCATAGGTTTTGAAACATTCAAATCAGAAGAGTTTGAAATCAAGGTGGGATCCAACAAAGAATTCGGAGCAATCTCACTCAAGGAAGAAGCAGGAAACCTTGAAGAAGTAACAGTAAGGTCCACAAGACCGGATATCATCGTCGAAGCAGACAAAACCACCATCAATGTCGAAGGCACTGTCATGGCAGATGGAAATACAGCCTTGGATGTGATCGGAAGATCTCCAGGTGTGTATGTCGACGAAAATGATAACATCAACCTCAACGGACGTCCTGGAGTGACTGTCATGATCAATGACCGACAGACCTATATGTCGGCCAATGACCTTGCCAACTTTCTCCGATCCATGCCAGCGGACAACATCAAAAGCATAGAAATCATCAACAACCCTACCTCCAAATTTGATGCGGAAGGAACTGCCGGAGTGATCAATATCAGGTTGAAGAAAAATAACCTTGACGGCATGTTTGGAAATATTCAGACCGGAGGCATGTACAATGGCATTTACGGACCAAATGCAGGGATCGCACTGAATGTCAAAAAAGGCAAATGGACCAATACTGCCAACTTGAATTACAATGAATTCAATTTCTTGAACGATATCAGTATCAACAGAAACTTCCAGTTGGAAGAAGGTGTCTCAAACTTTGACCAAAGCAGCAAGATCACTACAATCAACAAAAGCTTGTTTTTTACCGGTGGGACAGATTATGAAATCAATGACAAACACAGCGTAGGGATTAATGTCCAGGCTTCTGATTACAATGGTGAAAATGACGGCAAGTCATTTACCGAAATCAACAATCCGGGAACTGATGACCTCTTCTTTCTAAGATCAAACAATGACGGCGAAAGCAATAACAAAAGAATTTTCGGAAACTTCCATTATGTAGGACTTTTGGATACACTCGGGACAAAATTCACTACTGACGTGGATTATACCAGAATGAAATCAAATTCCCAGTCATTGCTTTCAAACAATAGATGGATCAATGACAAAGAGCCAACAGCTGCCAGAGACTATATCTTGACGCTCAATGACATGGATTATACCATTTTCACTGCCAAAGTCGACTTTACCAAGCCACTTGGAAAAGGTAGGGTTTTGGAAACAGGGCTTAAAGGAAGCTGGGTAAAATCAGACAACAACCTAGACCTCAGCAAAGCAGTAGAAGAAGAACCTTTTGAGCAGGACCCAAATTCTAACAAGTTTATCTATGAAGAAAATGTCCTTGCCGCTTACGCTACTTACAAAAGCAAATTTTCTGATAAAGTAAGCTATCAAATGGGTTTGAGAACAGAATATTCGGACATCACCGGAAACTCCGTTACTCTTGATCAAGTAAACAAACAAAACTACATCAACCTGTTCCCAAGTTTCTTTGTGCAGCAGGAAGTCAGCAAAAACTATCAAATCATCTACAATGCCAATAGAAGGATCAATAGACCAAATTATCGCTTGCTGAACCCTTTCATTTTCTACATTGATCCATTGACTACAGAGCAGGGAAATCCTTACCTCAAGCCACAATATTCCAACAACCTAGAGATGAATCATGTCATCAAAGGTCAGTATCAGTTTACTTTGGGATATTCGTTGACCACCGATGTATTTCAACAAATATTCACCCAGGATGAGGAAACTAGAACCACTACAACATACACCGCCAATTTGGATAAATCCCAAAACTGGAATTTCAGGGCAATGATCCCTCTTGAAATAAGAAAATGGTGGAATACCAGCAACATGGTCCAAGTCAACAATGCCCGTTGGAAATCCATGATCGGTGACGCTTTGTTGGATGTGTCTCAGACTTCACTGACTCTCAGAACCCAACACACCTTCAACCTGCCTGCGGGATTCAGGGGTGAATTGATGGCGATGTACATTGGCCCCTCCCAATATGGTCAAGCTGCCATCAAGGGATTTGGTTGGGTTGATGCCGGAATCTCAAAAAACCTGATGAAAGACAAGCTGAGCATCACGGTAAATGGAACTGACCTTTTCAGAAGTCAAATCATCAACGCAGCAGTGGTATTTGACAATATAGACACAAGCTTCCAGCAATACAGAAGCAATCAGGGTGTAAGGTTCACCTTGAGGTACAAGTTTGCCAAAGGAGAAAATTTCAAAATCTCCAACAGAAGCGGAAGTACGGAAGAAAGAAACAGGTTGGATAATTAAACAATCCCAAACCCTATACCGAATTGGTATGGGGTTTTTGGGGTTAATTGGATTTCATCAAGTAAATTAAGGTCATAATAGAACCAATCATATCAAAAGATACATCAATATATCATCATGGCAAAGTTATTTTCAACCATCATTGCGCTCCTTTTATTTCAAGGCCTGCTTGCGCAAAACTTCGATAAAGCTAAACTCGACCAATATTTTGAGACTTTGGCTGAAAATCAGAAATTAATGGGCTCTGTCACCCTCTCCCATGAGGGGAAGGTTATCTACCAAAATGCTTTTGGCTATGCCGATATCCAAGCCAATATTCCTGCCTCTTCTGCCACGAAATACCGGGTGGGATCGATCACAAAAATGTTTACTTCTGCCCTTATTCTGAAGGCGGTGGAAGAAGGAAAAATCAGCCTTGACCAAAAAATAGATAAATTTTTCCCTGAAATCAAGAATGCCTCTGACATTAGCATCAGCCAATTGATGAACCACAGAAGTGGAATCCACAGCTTCACCTCCAATCCTGATTATCTCCAGTGGAATACCCAAAATAAGTCGAGAAAAGGACTTTATGACATCATCAGGGAAGGCGGCAGCGATTTTGAACCAGACTCCAAGGCGGATTACAGCAATTCCAATTATGTCCTGCTCACATGGATCCTCGAAGATGTTTACATGCAGTCCTATCCAATCTTACTGAAAAAACACATCACCGATCCATTGAAATTAGCCAATACCTATGTGGGACAGAAAACAACCACTGCCTCCAAGGAATCCTATTCTTACAAATTTGTAGGGAAGTGGGAAAAAGAAACAGAAACGGACATGTCCATTCCTTTGGGAGCGGGAGCAATTGTCTCCACTACCGAGGACCTAACCAAATTTATCGAAGGACTTTTTGCCGGGAAAATCATATCCCCTGCCAGTCTTGCATTAATGAAGGAGATGAGGGATAATTATGGTAGAGGCATGTTTGCCATTCCCTTTTATGACAAAGTATCTTATGGCCACACAGGAGGTATAGACGAATTCAAGTCCATGTTGGGATATTTTCAGGACGAAAAACTTGCTTTCGCCATGGCAGTCAACGGATCCAACATAGACCCAAACCAAGCTGCCATTGCGGTATTGAGTGCGTATTTTGGAAAAGAATATACTATTCCCACCTTTTCGGCAAATCCCCTCAAGACTGAAGATCTGGATGTGTATCTCGGTGTGTATGGAAGTACATCTTTCCCATTGGAAGTGACTATCACCAAAGAAAATACCACATTGATCGGTCAGGCTACCGGACAACCCAAATTTTCCCTAGAATACAAAGAGGAACATGTTTTCATATTTACCCCGGCAGGATTGACATTGGAATTCAATCCCGAAACCAAGGAAATGACCCTGAAGCAGGGAGCAGGAAATTTCGTCCTTAGCAAAAAATAAAGAATCTAAAAGTGAAACGGTTTGCAACTTGAAAGGAGGCTTTAATAAAAGCCTCTTTTTACTTTAAGATATAAGTAAGTCCAATATTGAGGACGAGATTTCCCCTGTCGAGACCCGGCACAAAGTATATATCAGGCTGGTTTTCCAAATACCATTTATAATTCCAGGTATTGACATATTGAAAATTTCCTTGCGCCAAGAGATTACCAAATCTCCACTCTGTGACAAGGGAAGGCACCAAGTCCACATATTTGGTGCGCCAATCCTTGGAAGCCTCAAACCTGAAATTGTAAAAGTCATTGTTATAGACTATCCTTTCCATATGAAAGGCGATTTTGCTGAAATCCCTTACCCATCCCAATTCTACCCAATTGACATTGGCAGCAGGCCCATATCCAATCCCCAACACCTGTCCCTGATGGGTATAACCATGCCTGACATGGTTATGAATGTACCAAGTGTCCAGATTTCGGATGCTTTCCCTGATCGTCTGACCTGACTGGGTCATTTCCGAACTGATCTGGATAAACTGCCTGTCTCTTTTCAATGGGATCAAAGTTGAGAATCCAAGTGTAAACGCCCTGTTTCTCTCTGGAGTAATGAGAAAATCGGCAGTCCTTATACTGTTGCCGTTGGTTCCGTATTCTCCGTAAAACTCAAAATGACCTTCTGAACTCAACCATCTAAAAAACCCTGAACTGAACTGCTGTCTGCGGTCTCTTGTAGGATTGTGGACTGCATAGAATCCTTTTTCTCCATTGAACACAGGAAGATAATCAGCAAAAGTCTCCATGTCTGCCCTGTACATATGGTTTACAGAACCATAACCCAGTGACAAACCTGGCAACCACTTAGGCTGATAGGTAAAAATCAAGCCGGAGATATACCTGTCACCATTTTCCCTTTTTGGAACCAAAACAGGATTTTGTTGGAAAACATAATCTGAATGAGGAGAGGGGTAATTGGTGCTTTTTAGAAAACCTGAAATTAACTGCCCTTCAAAATGTCCGATTTTGGTTTTTATCGGCTTCTGGGTGTTGAGGGTAAAGTGTAAAAAGCCGGGAGCATTGTTGCTCATTAGCAATGAACTCCTTTTGCCGGGTCCCCACCACAGGTTTTCAGTCGAAATACCGAGGGACATTCCTTTGTGGTTGAACCTGAGACTGGATTGTCCGAGGTTAAGGCTATTGAGGGGTTCGGTCCCAAACCGCTCCGGCATGTCAATCCTATTCATATATTCAAAGTAATAAAGAATAGTAGACTGGTGCTCTATAGGAAATCCTAGGTAATCTTTGTTTTGGGCTAGGAAAAATTCCGGCTGAAGCTGAAGGCTGAATTTTCCATATTCAAGATACGCCCCGATGCTGAAAATATTCTGCATGCCCCGATTAGGAATCATGGCACCATCATTCAGGCCAAATGCATAATTCGAAGCATATTGAAACCTGTTGGTGACAGGCATTATGAAGAATTTCAGCTTTTTTTCCTCATCCAAAAATCCATAGTATGGAGAGGTATCTATATCAATAAAAGTACTGTCAAGGTCAAAACCCACTTCCCGGTCAAAAGCATGGACAGGAAGGATTGGCCTGATCATAAAACTGCTCAGGTCATTTAATTTACCCTCAAGCTGCATCCTGCGCATGTAGTCCTCCAGGACAGGCGTGCCAACCGCCACTGATTGGGACAAAGAAACCTCCACAAAAAGGAGCAACTGAAGAATAACCAAACCTAACCTGAGAGATGTTTTCATCGCTGTTTTCATATGATCACATCACAAATAAGGTTGACACTTCTATTTTGCCCAAAGACCAGCTTTCGTCACACTTGGGATTTGGGCTATTTGTCTGCAGCAGCTGATCCCCCAAAGTAACCTTTACTTTTTGATCGGTATGCTTGACCAATTTTGAAATCCTATAAACAGTGGTGTTGTTGGGCTGATTGGCGAGATGACAAAGTCCAGGAATATTGGTTCGGATTGCTCCTTCTTTTGGAAAATTCTGTCTGAAATAATCGGCCGGGTAAGATTGTCTTGGGCAAAAAGTCGATTCACAGGGTGTATTAGAAAAAGTCGTACGCATCACTTCTTCTCCTTCTACTTTCATGTACCAAAAATCAGGGCCGCCAATGGCATTATCCGGATTGCCGTCCCATGAATCATGGATCCAAATCTCTACAGTCACTTTGACAATGTTATGCTTCGGCAATTGCTGCAGTGTCAGGGAAACTTCCTCATTGTTGTAATTTCCTAAAAGGGTATCCCTTTGGAAAACCAAAAGTCTTCCATTTTCAAAATTGGTCAAATCAGATTTTGAAAAATCATTGGAATAAACCTCCTCGACACCCTCACAGTCACAAACCATATCCTGTTGACAGGAACCGAGCCCAAGAGATATAATCAAAAGCGTGAAAAAAAAGGGAAAAGGCAGGTTAATCTTGGGAAGCATACAATTGAAGAGTATTTTTTGCAAAACCACTGAATAGTGGAACCGACAGGTGACAATCGGATTACAAATAAATGAATTTTTGATGGAATAAGAACCTTTTGAAAGGGTAAAATCAGGGAATTATAAATGATTGAAAAAGTAATTAAAACTCAACCAAAAGCTGAGCCAACTCATCTGGCATAGAAAAAAAAGGAGAATGCCCAGATTTCAATTTTACTGTTTTCTCACATTTGACTCTAGTAGGCAACAATGATTTGTCCAAATCCTTACTTTCTGTACACAGAATAAAATATTTTGGAATGTTACCAAAAACTTCTTCAGTCACCTTTACAGGAGTTCCCAATGGAGCAAATGATTGGCGACTTAAATGTTTATGGGCATAATCTTTATCTGATTGGGTGCAGTCATGATAAAACAGAATATCTGCTATTTCCGGTTTGAAAGTGGAGGTCTTTCCATTTTTACTTACAATCAAGCCATTTCCTATTGTCATCCTTGAACTGTCCTTTGGTAAGCTAGCTTCAATTAACCCGGCCAAGGAACTTACTGATTCCCCGTTTTGGGGCAAGAACGCATCGATATAGATAAGTTTGGCTACTTTGACTTTTCCAAGGATTTCTGCCGCTTGCGATATGACAGTTCCTCCCATTGAATGGCCGACCAAAATCACTTCACCTTCTATACTATTGGCAGTTTTTGTAACCTTTTCTACGTAATCTGAAAAAATTACCGAATCAGCATCAGTGGTGTCATTACCATGGCTTGGGAGGTCTATCGCCATCACTTTGTAACCCTTACCTTCCATCAAAGGGATTATCTTGTACCAACACCAAGCCCCATGCCAGGCTCCGTGGACCAAAATATAGGTTTTGTCTTTGGATTGACCTTGAACAGAAGTAATACCCAAGAACAACATGAGGATAAAAAAAACCGGTTTTTTCATTTTTTTCCTAAGTCAAAAGATTGAGGTAACTTCTATTCTAAATACAGGAATTAATCAGCAATTCGCAAAGTTAGAGTTTCAAAATTTTTATTTTTAAACTAAAATTTGGACAAAAAATTAAACTTACTTATTAGAAATTGATAAGGATAAACAGGCCTAATTGGAAATTGTCCTAGATTAGTGACTCAGAAAAAATATCCTCCGCATCTCCGCATCGTTGAATGCCAACTCAATTTGACCAAACAATGAATCGTCTTGACCTCCACTCCAAAATCGGAAGAACCGTCGTCCAAGATGGCAGGGAGTTTTTGTTTTTTAGCGGTACGGCCTATCTGGGTATGGGAGGAGTGGAAGCATTCGAAAAACTGGTCATCGAAGGAATCTCCAAATACGGCATCAGCCACGGCCTCAGCCGGGTCAACAATGTCCGTTTAGCTGTTTATGAGCAGTTTGAGGTGTTTTTTGCAGAAAAGGCAAAGGCTGAAAAATCCCTGGTTTGGAGCAGCGGTTTTTTGGCCGGAACTGCCGCCATCTCTTATTTAAAGAAAGATGCCCACCAGATTTTTATCGCTCCTGATACGCATCCCGCGGTTTTGGCAGAGGGGCTTCATCCTTTCCCCAACCCAAGTTTTGACTATTGGATCGGCTATTGCAAAGAAACCTGTGAGCGGCTTCCTACCTCCAATATTCTTATTCTGGCCAATGCCGTTGATCCGCTGAAGCCTGCTGTCCATGATTTTGATTGGATCAGGGAATTGCCATCACGGCACCATTATACTTTACTCATCGACGACAGCCATGCCTTTGGGATTTTGGGTGAGGATATTTTTGGAACGTATAGCCAATGGAAAAACCTGCCTGTGAATTTGGTCATTTCTGGTTCCTTGGGAAAAGGACTTTCCCTACCAGCCGGAATCATTTTGGCAGATGAAAAAACCGTTTCAGGAATCTCCCAAATGTCTATTTTCCGTACTTCCTCGCCGCCGACGCCGGGATTTTTGCAGGCATTTCTCCAGGGACAGCATCTTTTTGAAGCGCAGCGCACAAAATCCAAATCCAACCTCAGCCTGTTCAAAAGTTTATTGGGAAAGCATTCCGAATTCCTTCAATCCGGTGACTTCCCTGTTTTTTCGTTTCCCGATAAAAGTTGGGCCGCTGCGCTCGAAGCAGCAGGAATCATCGTTTCCTCTTTTCCCTATCCAAAGCCCACCGATCCCTTTGCAAACAGGATTGTGGTTTCGGGCTGTCACGAAGAGTCGGATATCCTGATCCTCTACAAGGCCATTACAAGCCTTATCTGAAGATTTTTGAACCTGTTGTTTGGGTAAAAAAATGAATATGGTTTACTTGAAGTCAAATTTGATGCGCATGTTACAAAAACCTGTTTTCCTTTTCCTGATTGGAATTCTGCTGATTTCCTGTTCCCAAAAAGAGCCTGTCCCATTTGCGGATATTCCGGAAAGCTATCCTGTTCTCAGGGAGGTTTTGGAACATCCTGAGTCGTACAAAGCACAGATTCTGTACACGCAGATCGACCGGGATTCTTTGGGAAATCCTGATTTCAGGGATTTCAATGTGGGTCTCGATGATCAGGTTTATTTTTATCCCGCCAGCACGGTCAAGCTTCCGGTTGCGATTTTGGCTTTGGAATGGTTGGCCGGGCAAAACATAGCCGGACTTACTGCAAATACCATCATGCTTACCGATTCGGTCAGGCCTTCTCAGCTTCCCGCTTTGGTTGACAGTTCGGCAAAAAATAACCTGCCGAGCATCGCCCAATACATCAAAAAAATCCTCCTTGTCAGCGACAATGATGCGTATAACAGGTTGTACGAACTCTTGGGACAAGATTATATCAATACAAAGCTTAAGGAAAAGGGGCTGAACAATACAATGATCAACCACCGGCTTAGCATGCCGATGAGCGAGGCCGAAAACAGACATTTCAATCCAATTCGTTTTGTGGACAGTGTGGGAAATATTTTGATGGAAATCCCTGCAAGAGAAACCTCAGAAATTTACGCCAACATGGACCATCCAAACATAGGAAAGGCTTACTACAGCAATGGCGAACTGGTAAATACGCCGATGGATTTTACGTTCAAGAATAAGTTTGCGCTTTCGGACCTTCACGGCGTCGTCCAAAGGATCATTTTCCCCGAAAATTTTTCTCCTGGGCAAAGATTCCAAATCACAGAGGCAGACAGGGAATTTGTCCTGAAATACATGTCCATGTTGCCATTGGAAAGTGATTACCCTAAATATGAATTACCAGAATTTTACGACAGCTATTCCAAGTTTTTCAAATTCGGAACGGATAAAAACCCCATTCCGGATCGCTTCAGGATTTTCAACAAGACAGGGAATGCTTATGGTCACTTATTGGACGGTACTTATTTTGTGGATTATGAGACGGGAACAGAGTTTTTTGTATCTGCGGTGATTTATACCAATGCCGACGAAACCCTTAATGACGATGTCTATGAGTACGATTCCATTGGCTTTCCGTTTTTTGCGGAATTGGGGGAATATTTATACCAACTGGAATTGAAAAGAAAAAAGGAAAGGAAACCCGATCTTTCAGAATTCCGGTTTACTTATAAATAAATCTTCTCCCGCAGATATCGCTGACCTTCGCAGAAGGAAGGTTCAAAACATTTGATTTTTCACACATGGCTTGTCTTCACTGCCATAAAAAACATTTTTTAATCAGAAAGTCTTGAGGACACTGACTTTGGTACTTCAACATTAAAAAAGCCAACTTAAAGTTGGCTAGGGCAATGCAAACATTTGGTTCGTCTTATGTATTCTCGGACATGAACTTGTCTAGGTCTTTGAGGGTAATCAGGCCTTCGTAATATGCCCTCCCAAAAACTGCAGCAGTCACTCCCATGTCTTTGAGCTTCTTGAAGTCATCAATATTTCGGACACCCCCACTGGCTGCAAGATGGACTTTTGGAAATTTCTCTAATATTCTTTTATACAATTCAAAATTAGGCCCTTCCATCACCCCATCTCTGGTGACATCTGAAACCTTCAGGTATTTTAAGCCCCTATCGTAGAAATTTTCTATATGGTCAAAAAGGTCAATCTCAGTTTTCTTCAACCATCCCCTTGTTTTGATTTTCATATGTTCAGGATTGGTATCGGCTGCCAAAATGATTTTTTCACGACCATATGTTACCAACCACTGCGCAAACCTTTCCGGGTAAGATGCGGCCACGGATGCCGCCGTGATGGTTTTTGCGCCATATTCAAAGCACTTCAACAAATCCCCATCTGTTGAAATCCCTCCTGTAAAATCTACAATCAGGTTGGTATAGCCTGCTATGGCCTCAAGTATATGGTAATTTTTAGGTTCTCCCCTGCGTGCACCATCCAAGTCCACCAAGTGCAGCCACTTGATGCCATGGTCTTCAAAAGCTTGGGCAATCTCCAATGGGTTATTGGAAATTACTTCCTCCGTGGCAAAATCCCCTCTTTTGAGGCGGACGCATTTGCCATTGATGATCCAAATTGAGGGGATGATGTCAAAATCAGTCATAGCTCCAATAGGTTTGAATTGGGAAATTGTTGAAAACCCTGCCAGGCAAAGCTCAAAACTTAATACCTTATCAGGATTTTAAAGATAATACAAGAAAGCAGAATTTGACAATAGCCTCAAAAACTTTACCTATTTTTAAACCTTGGAAAAGAATGGCAGACAAGTCTATCAGTAGACTAGCCTTGCGATTTTACCTTTGGCCCCTGAAGCCCAAATGGAAGTAGTAGTATGGTCAATTTTGACAGCATGAAATCCCTCTTCTGAAAATCTCTCCCAATCATCTCCCCTGTTGGTGGAAAAATCCGATCCATTTGGACCGACTGTAATCAGCCATCCAAATCTGGCATAAAATTCAACTCCTGATCTATAGCCACTTGGAAGTTTTCCGGAGATCAGATTCCATGTTTTTCCTTTGTCCAAAGAGACCATGCAATTGTTATAGCTCGAATCCGCTTGGGTGTAATCTCCACCCACAGCTACAATACCATCTGTGTCAATCCTGACCATGGAGAAAATCCCCTGGGAATCCTCCTCCTGTAAAATAGGCGTGCTGTACTTGTCCCAATGAAATCCATTGTCAGCAGAATGGTAGATTTTACTGTCCTTACCCGCACTTGCAAACCAGATATTGTCTTCGTCTGCCAAAATCCCCGAACCACTTGCCGCAAAGGATCCGCCTCCTACAGGTCCGGGTGGAGAAAGTTCCATCCATTGCCAAGTTTCCCCAAGATCTTTGGTTTCCAAAACCATCCACTTTTCATTTACGACATCCCCAATGGCATATCCTGTATTTTTATAAAATGCCATGCCGTCAAGAAATGCTTCTTCGGGTCCCTGATACTTCTTTACCCAGGTTTTGCCCCCATCGACAGTTTTGTAAATCACGGCAGGTTGACCGGAGGCCATGGCTACGGCAGTATTGGCATCAATACCCTCAATGTCCCTAAAATCTGCCGAGTCCAACCCGTCAATAATTCCGGATTCCCATGTTTCACCGCCGTCAAGGGTTCTCAGCCATGTTCCTCCCGAACCGCTTGCCCAAACAATCTGCTCTGTAATCGGAGACAGACCACGCAAAGAAGCTGTTGATTGGGTTTCCATTATTTTCCAACCCAAGGGTTTTTCAGGAATGACGATTCGCTTAGCTTTGCCACAGCTTACAAGCAGCAGGAACAGCAAAAAAAAGGAGATGTGTATTTTCATAGTCGTGGTTATATTTTTAGTAATATCTCGCAAAAAATGTTTGTAAATAGGTTTTTTGTCGGATCAGAGGTACAACAGAATTTTCCTCTATTTGATTTCATTCCTACAAACTGATGCCTTTGGCCATTAGACCTGCCAAAATCGGAATGATGAATAAAAGCAGCAGTTCAAACCTGACCATCCAGAATATTGATTTGGGAATGTGGATCAATTCCTCAGGATCTCCTTTTCTGTTTTTGATAAAAAAAATTGTAGGATAGGCGGAAAGCAATCCAATGAGGACGAAAAAGCCTAGTTTGGTATGGAAAATGGGATTGTTGCTGTAAAATTCAGTAGGCTTGCCATATCCTCCCAGCCATAGCATCATTCCCGCAGCCAAAAGTACCAATACCGCTAGACCATAAATTCCGTCAATTTTAGAAAGACGGTCGATTTCTGATCGCGTCAGGGATTTTTTGAGCAATAAATGCTCTGAAACCAGTGTGCCCACAATGGTGAAAATACTGATAAAGTGTATGTAGCGGAGGAGGATTTCTGTGGACATATGAAATGGGTATCAGGATAAGGCTTTTCTTAAATCTCCCAACAATTCAGGTACTTTGGTCATGGCATCATATGGGACATTTGGGTCAGGGTCGGGTAGCGTCTCGATGGGAACATATCCCCGGTAATTGGAATCCCTGATGATGGCCACGAGCTTGTTCATGTCGATCTTTCCTCCCTTTCGGTCACTTAGTAATTCCTTCACCTGCCAATTGACCGCATATGGAATTACCCGTGCGATATCGGCATAAGGGTCAGGAGTCAGAAAAAACCCGGTGTCTACGATTGTCCCGAGCCAATCCGAATCCACCATATCCAGGATTTTGATGACTTCATCAGCGCTTTTGAGCATGTCTCCATGGTTTTGGACACCGATCATCACACCAAACTGCTTCCCGTATTCGGCACATTCGGCCAAAGCCTCTGCCACCCAAACAGACGTTTCATCCCAGGTATGTTCCTTGGGCTGCACACCGGCAAAAACCCGTAACACCGGCGCTCCCATCTCTGCAGCAACCTCAATCCAAACTTTGGCCAAGGCGACATCAGCACTTCTTTTGACTTTATCCGCAGTTGCAAAATCATTGCGGATGCCTGTTCCGCTGATTCCAAGACCGAGTTGGAAAGCACGTTGCTTGAATTCATTGATAAATTTTCTTTCAGGTCTGTTGGGATATCCGGGAAAAAAATATCCTGTGGGATCTACCGCATCAAATTCCAATCGGGTACATTCTTCCAGCATATCAAACAGACTCATCCCACCGGCTTCGCCTTTTTGGTATTTGTAGAGCTGCACATAGTAGGACCATGCATTCAGTCCTACTTTGATTTTGGAGGAAGGAGATTTATCGAAACTCTGGCTTTGGGCACCAAAAACATCCTGAATCGGCAAAACTCCCAAACCCAAACCAATGGGAAGAGCAGATTTGAGAAAATTGCGGCGGTGGGTCATAATTCAATGGTTTGGAAAGTAAATCAAGGTACTTATAAATATCCTAAAATTCCATGAACCAGATAGACCTTGAAAAGATATTAATGATATTGGTTCTATCTACCACATAGTAATTTGGCTTTGAAGGAACTTTTCAAAATTTGAATTGTCATAAAATTTTTCAGCGCATATCTGCGCAATCTGCGGGAGTCAATTATCCGATATATAGCCTTCCAAGTAAAATCCTGAAAGCTGACTCCCGCTTTTCCTGATAAATACCTATATTTTACCCTTCAAAATAAACCTATTGTAATGGCCAATTTTAATATCGATGCAAAAAAGGAGATGACCTACGATGCGATTGTCATCGGATCGGGAATCAGCGGGGGATGGGCTGCCAAGGAACTCTGCGAAAAGGGACTGAAGACCCTTGTTCTGGAGCGTGGCAGGATCGTCGAACATGTCGTGGATTATCCCACCATGACCTTGGATCCTTGGGATACCGAACTCCGCGGAGGACTCACTCCCGAGCAGCGGGATATTCATCCCAAAGGAAACAGGTCCGGATTTATCGGCGAGATGAACCATCATTTCCATGCCAACGACCTCGAAAACCCCTATACCGAAGTCAAACCATTTCTTTGGATCCGCGCCCATCAGATGGGCGGAAGGTCCCTGCTTTGGGGAAAACAGACTTACCGATGGTCTGACCTGGACTTCGAAGCCAATATGAAAGATGGTCATGGGGTAGATTGGCCGATCCGATACAAGGATATTGAATCTTGGTACACTTATGTAGAAAAGTTTGCCGGTATCAGTGGGGAAGCACTTGGATTGCCACAATTGCCTGACAGTCATTTTCTGCCTCCGATGGAGCTTAACTGTGTTGAAAAACACGTAAGAGAAAGAATAGAAAAGGAATTTTCAGGAAGAAATATGATCATCGGAAGGGTGGCCCACCTGACCGAACCGCTTAACGGACGTGGCAAATGCCAGTTCAGAAACCGATGCGATCGTGGATGTCCGTACGGCGCTTATTTCAGCAGCAATGCAGTGACTTTACCTGCCGCAAATGCCACCGGAAACCTGACCATCAGGCCGTTTTCCATTGTACAGGAACTGATCTATGACAAAGAAAAAGGAAGGGCCACCGGTGTCAGGATCATCGATTCCGAAACAAGCGAAGTCATTGAATACAATGCCAAAATCATTTTCTGTAATGCCTCCACGCTGAGCAGCACACAGATATTGTTGAATTCTGTTTCTGACCGTTTCCCTAATGGACTCGGCAATGACAGCGGGGAATTGGGACACAACCTCATGGACCATACTTACCGGGTCGGTGCGATGGGTACAGTAGAAGGATTTGACGACCAATACTACAAAGGCCGCCGTCCAAATGGCATCTATATACCACGCTATGTCAACCTTGATGATAAAACCAAATCCGACAAATTTGTCAGGGGCTTTGGATTCCAAGGTGGCGGCGGAAGAGGCAATTGGGGTGCAGGAGCCAATGTCGAGGACTTTGGCGCAGACTTCAAAGACCGCATGATGAAGCCTGGACCTTGGGAATTCTTCATCACTGGTTTTGCAGAATGTCTTCCTTATCATGAAAACAAAGTGTACCTCAACAAAGACGTCCTCGACAAATGGGGTCAGCCGACCTTGTCGATAGATGCAGAATGGGGTGCAAATGAACTTGCCATCAATGCCCAAATGAGGATAGATGCCAAGGAAATGCTTGACCGTGCTGGTTTGACAAATGTCACCGACTTTGACAACAAACATGAAATGGGATACGGCATCCACGAGATGGGAACCGCACGCATGGGACGCGATCCAAAGACTTCGGTCCTCAATGGAAATAACCAAGTGCATGACTGCAAAAACGTGTTTGTGACCGATGGCGCCTGCATGACTTCCTCCTCATGCGTCAATCCATCTCTTACCTATATGGCACTCACTGCCCGTGCAGCAAACTTTGCCGTCGATGAACTCAAAAAAAATAACCTCTAATGCCATGAACAGACGAGACGCACTTAGAAAAACAGCACTTTTGGCGGGATCAGCCGCCGCAGCGCCGACACTCCTTTCCCTGCTTCAATCCTGCGCCAAACAGGACAGACTGACTTGGCAGCCGGTCTTTTTGAATGAAGATCAGGCGAGGTTTATCTCCTCATTTGTGGATACTATCCTGCCAAAAACCGAAACACCGGGTGCTTTGGATGTGAAGACTGATATCTTTATGGATTTGGTGTTTGCCAAGACCTACAACAAAGAAGCCCAAGACAAGGTAGTGGCAGATATTGAAAAGTTCAATGCAGACTGCAAATCCACCTATGGCGATGTCTTTGCCAACCTGAGTCCGGAAGACAAAACCGCCTGCCTCAAAGCCGCAGAAGCAAGTTCCCCGAAGTTCAATCCAAAAGTATGGGGAACGGCCGTCGGGAAGCAAGAACCTGTAGGTTTCTACCGCTCGCTGAAGTCCATGGCGATGTGGGGATACTTCTCTTCGGAGGAGATCGGCAAAAATGTCCTTAGCTACGATCCTATCCCGGGAGAATTCCTTGGATGTATTCCCCTCTCCGATGTCGGAAATACCTGGAGTCTATAAAAAGAAAAACCGTCGAAAGGCGGTTTTTTTGTTTATTAAAAGTGGGGCGTAGCCCTGAGATCTTTCATTAATACCAAATAGCCAACAATCTTCAGATTTTTCACTTCTTTCGTCCCAGAAGAAGGATTCCAATTTTGTTAAACATAATTGCTTTGTCCATTTTCACAGACCATATTTCAAAATTTTCTGTCCCAAGAAACTGTTCAGTTATGCTAAAAAAGTCTTCGTTTTTGTACTCACCTGAATTTGTCCTTCCGTGAATAAATAGGAAATCTTCGCCTGTAAAAAAATCTTCAAAAAGTTTCTTCAACAAGTCAAATTTGATTCCATCACCTGTTCCAAAATGTATCCAGTCTTTTTCCCAAATCACCAGTGAACCTAGATGCTCTGCTGCTTTATACATTTCTCTTGAATCCATCGGCAATTATCAGTGTAGCTTATAAAGATTTCAGGGCTACGCCCCTCTTGGGTCCTTTGTTGTTTTTTATTACGAAGATTAGAGGGCTACGACCCTTGATTTTTACGATGTTTTTTATCTTTTGATTTGCGTTTTACCAACTTTAGAAGTTGGCTTGTCAAATGGTAAGTGGTATTTAATTTTCCATAATATGACCATATAATTCTGCAACCATCAAGCCATTTTTCACATGTAATTTATAACCATTTGAGTTTTCTAACTCTAAATTTTTAATCTTAACCCAAACAATCATGCGCTTTTGGTTGCCTTCTTGGATGATTTCTTCAGTTTTCAATATTTCTATTTTTTGATTAGAACCTGAATTGAAATAATAAATGCCGTCTTTTCTTATATAAAACTGAAATTGATTGTCGGAATGACCTAGTTGTTTTTGACCTATACTCAAAACACTTTTAACCTCATTTGGGTCGGAAGTATCCATTTTCGGGAGAGTGAACGAAAACTTATTTGAAGTATCATCACTTGAAAGTTCAAAATTTAAAATTCTCAAAGGTTCTTTTGTGCCGCTAACCCCATTTGCATTGCAATATCCTATTATCATTTGATACTCCTGAAATCCATATCTCCAATTTATAGATTGGGAATTTAAGTTTGCGCTTAAGCTTGGAGTACGCTGGGCTAAAAATAGGGTGTAATTTGGTTCTCTATCCTCCATTTCATTTTCGGTGCAGCCCATTAGTGAAATTGTGAGTATTAAAATTATAAGCTGTTTCATAGTGTCCTGTTTTAGGATTAAATAATTGGAATACCTTGTCGTAAAAGGATAAAGATCGAATATCAAATTTTAAATTGTTTAATTTTTCCTATCAGCTTATGAAGTCAACTTTTTAAGTAGAGATAATTCGCCAAGGCTTGGTTTTGAGTAACTCTTCTACTTGGAATTTGAAACGTCAAAAAAAGCTCTATAGTTAATGATGTTTTTCAATTCTTTAAACATAGTATCTTTTAGTTAAATATCCAATCCTATAATATGGGTAATTTTTGAATTTGAAATCTGCTCTAAAACTTGGGTTTCTCCTGGAGTCTAAAAAGAAGAAAAACGGTCGAAAGGCGGTTTTATTTAGGGAAGCTACCGAACGTTAATCAATCACACTTTTTGATATCCTTTCAAATCGGTCATGTATCAATAAATTTTGGGGTATTTTGCACCTACCTAAACCTAATCTCTTTTAGTTAAATAACAGTATGACTTATTTTCACTCTTTTTTGGATCAGTATTTTTAAAAAAAATTTTTAAAGCTTGTAAGGTTGCAGGTGTTTTTTACATCTTATAATAAAATTAAAGGCAAATGTCCAAGTCTGTCAGTTTTGAGAAGGCCTATCAAGAATGCTATCCTTCAATCCGTAGATTATGCAGAAGTTATGCTGCTGACCCCGAGGAAGCTGAAGACCTTATACAGGAAACTTTTATCAGCGCTTGGGAAAATTGGCACAGATTCAGGCAAGAATCCCGCGTAAGTACATGGATCTATCGAATCGCTGTCAACGTCTGCTTGACTTATATACGTAAAGCCCGTAAAAAGCCAATTTCCCGTTTGGAAAACAGTCCTGAATCTGAAGTAATATCCAATCCTGAAGATGGGACCGAGGAGCAAATTCAGCATCTATATCACTGCATCGGCCAACTGCGTCCCGCGGACAGAATCCTTATCACATTGGTATTGGAAGAGTTACCTTATCTCGAAATATCGGCGATTACAGGGATTAAAGAGAACACGATTGCAGTCAGAATTCATAGAATCAAAAAAGAATTAACCGAAATATATCAACGTCATGAAAGAATTTAACACCCTTGCTACTATCTGGAAACTGCAGCCTGTTCAAAAAGAACCCAAAGAATTCAAAAAAATCCGATCTGTTCGGTCATTGCTCAAAAAAAGAGCATTCTGGAGTTGTGCCGGCCTGATTTCCTTAATCATTTGGATTGGCTGGATCGGATTGGTTTCTCCAAAAAATCAAGTACCAGGATTTTCATTGGCTTCCATTGTTTTGATAATGTTGATCTTGTTGATTCAGGCCGCCTTCAGTGCCTTCAGTTACTTTCAACTTGCCCAAATGCATGAAGATGGAAAACCTTCTGAAGAGCTGCAAAAATGGAATGCTTATTATAAACATCGGACTTCATATCTCAAGAATGTTTCGCCCCTGTTTTTTTTCCTTCTAAATGGTGCATTTTTGCTCTATCTACCGGAAGTTTTGAAAAGCTATCCGAATGACTATTATAAAGTCGGATTTTCGTTAATTTATTTACTCTGCATGGGTCTGGCTTGGTTTGGTCCGGCAAAAGTCTACCTAAAAAAAGAATTGGATAATTTGGAAGAGATTTCCTCGAATTTGAAGACCATTTTTCAACAGTGGTATTCACTTCTTGAGGGTACTTCATCAGTGGACGACTCGAATGTCTGATACCGGGAAAATGGCTTTCAGGGAATAGCAAAAACCACAAGTATAAAGAGGGAAATAATGTGGGAAGGTTTATATGTTTAACATAACGTACTAGCCGATTGGAAGCTTGTTCCTTTTTCTCAAAGGATTTATGATTAACTCATAGTAAAAAATTCGTTAGGCATGCGCCAACAATTTTTTTTGAATTTTAATAACCTAAATCTATTCAGTTATTTAAATACTTCCTTGATGAGGTTCCCAAATTATTTCAAATGTCTGTTTGACAATTTTATAATTCTGGGATTTTCTCCCACAAAAAATTTCATTTCCAATTATTAGGACACATTTTCGCTGAAGCTAAGGCGGTAAACAAAAACCCTACGAAAATCTACAAAGGATCATCAGGATCATACAATACCTACACTTGGACCCTCCCTTCATCGCTTGACTATACAAGACAAGAAGCTTCTCGGTAATCCATTCTTTTTTTCAATCAAAAACCTGACGATAAGGAAATAATGACCCTTACCTCTGTAAATTACACTTGATTCTTTGACATTCTTGAAGAGTATACCTTTAGCTTTTTGCCATTCGAAAGAAGGTAATCGTTTTTTTGCCAAAAGTAAACCCCCAAAATAATTAGCACTGCCGAAACTGCCGAGAGGATAATTTCTGTTACCTTATATTTTATGTTTAGTCCAGTTTTTAAAATGTAGTGTCCCATGCATCTTTCCCCAAAACACCTTTTTGCTTTAAGGCATTACAGATTCCGATATTTTTTTAAGGTTTCAGACCATTTCATTTCCAGTTCTTGTTCTGACAATTTTGTGATAAGGCAAATGGTTGTGACCAGATTTTTATATTCCATTGTATCTGCCATCAACAATTGCAGTAAACCCTGATCTCCACTATGGCCATGGACAAGTTCACAAATCGCCGCACCGGCAGGATATGCTGTTTGGTATCCATTGAATCTTTCGGATTGGGATATCACAGACTTGAAATTTATTGTTTCTGAACGCTCTTCCAGATCAACGGCCAATTTGTTCATTAGGCTTTCATATTCTTCCTTATTCTCTTTCGTTCCGAGGAACTGTGCAATCCCCTCTTCAATCACAAAATTCCTTTTGGGATTTGAAGGCAGCAGTTTGTGAATAAACTCATGAGGGTAAAATTCATTCCCCTTTGCAGTCAGAATCATTCCTTCTCTGGCTTTTCCGGAGGTTATTCCGACGAAATAATAATCAAAGTTCTCAAGCAATCCCATGTCATCCATGCTGCTTGTGATGTAATACTTAAATTCCCCATCATAACCGGGATTAAATCTTCGGATAATCTCCTCGCAAAAGCTTTTTGCCCGTTCTGCTTCCTGTATATCAAATTCATGGGTGGGAGGAAATATATAGTCAATACAACCAAGTTTTTTGGAGCTCCAGCCTTTTGATAATTCGACAATCAGGTTTTCCAAAACCCAGGATTCACCTTCTTTAACGGCATTCAGTTTTTGAATACACCAAACTTTGGATCCTGCATACTTGGGGTCGGTCGTTGCTGAAGAAAATAAAACCCTGATCTGATATTTTGCCCCAATCGGTTCCACTGACAGTACAAAAGGTGAAAAATATTGGAATAAGGTATTGGCATCCATTCCCCCCTGAAAAATACTTATTCTGCTAAAGTCAAAGTCTTTGTAAAGGGTCTTTTCCTTTTTGTTCCAATAAGGATTGTCGTAAACAGAGTCCGGTTTGGACCTATAATAGTTCTCGTAGAGCTTGATGATTGCGTTTATTTCTTCGGATGTCGTGTCCACCCTTGAACTTATCAATAGGCTTATTGGATCGGTATTATCTTGCGCAAAAAGCGGGTAGAATCCGCCAAGAAAAATAATTGTCAGTAGGATGTTTTTCATTGGTCAATAAAATAAATGTAATGTCCACCCTGCTAAGATAACCCCAAAATACAATTCCATTGATCGCCGGCATTGCCATGGTTATTTGTAGGTTGTCTTTCATACCATAAAAATTTGGAGTTGAAAGTACCGGTATTGGATGGAGGTTTGGAATAATGTTTTTAAGGTTGGCAAACCAAGCAATTTATTAACACTAACCAATCTGATTATTATGAAACTGATAGAGGCACATCCTCTAATTAAGCAATGAACCCGTTATTTCCCCATACTCGATTTTAGCGCTTCTGACTTTGATTTACATGGTCTTCTCCTTTTGAAAATATGTTTTTGTCCCACTTTCGGAATTCATAATATCGACTTTTCGGTTCCCCTGTCCAACCATTGATTCCTTTTTTCTTTGGTAAATAATAACCGTGAACATATAACAATGGAATAATAAAAAGTGATAGCAATGTCATTGATACTGTCCTTCCAAAGTAAGCTGAAACTCCACATACAATAATAAGGGTCATCAGGTATTTTCCAACTCTACGAATTTTAGGTGTCTGTTCTTCAAAATGACCCATAAGTATATTACCCAAGGCATAAATTATACTTACAATTGCAATTTCAAACCAAAGTGAATCCATTTTCAACATATTGGTGAGACTTTATTTGTGTTGAATTTTTTAAATGGTTGTTGGTATTCCAATTAGGATGGCCTTCGTAATAACTATTGTATATCCCCACCCTTGATTTATCTTTCATCAAATCGGCTCGGACTCAATTCTATTGTCTCCTTTTTCCAATCCTTTAAACTTAGTTTTTTTTAGTTAATTATCCAATCCTCCTGTTAGACTAATTGTTGATTTGAATATTCCTGCCCCAATCCCGCAGAAATGGCTTAAATCCGAACAATTCAAAAAAAAACCTCCCGATGGCTCAGGAGGGTCTTTTCATTGATTAGCTGTGTGTATTGGAATAATTAATTGTCTTCATCAAAATCCTCGTCCCCGGGTGTCCCCATGTCAAACATCGAGCTGAACAGGTCCTTGAACTGCATCCCGGTGTCGAGCATTTTCTTGCTGAGTTGGCTGTACTCCGCCAAGCCATGCAGCGCAAATTCCATAAAGAATTCCTTCTCTCTTTCGGGTAATGCTTTCACCTGTTTGGTCACGATGCTTTCGAGCCCCGGAACCTGATGCAGGAGTGTCTTGTATTCTTTGTCGCTTTGCGAAGCCAATAAATCAAGGGTATTTCCTTCTCCAAACCATGATAGCGGCAGGGTGTATAAGTTGTTTGCCTTTTCTTTTTTCTTCAGTTCAGGAGATGGGAAGAAGTCTGTAAAGAGTGTGCGGATGGCTTTGCCGATCAGCGTATAAGCTACCAGACCGGCGCCCTCTTGTTCGCCCTCATAGACGAGTTCCACCTTCCCTGTGATGGCAGGAATGACGCCAATCAGATCCGATATCCTTACAACCGTATTTTCCTCATTATTCATATAGATCCTTCTTTCAGCAGCGGAAATGAGGTTTTCATAAGCTGAGATAGTCAGACGGGCTGACACACCGCTTTTCTCATCCACATATTCACTCTTTCTCGCCTCCACGGCAATCTGCTCGATGAGGTCTTTCATAAGCACCGGCACATGGATTTTGTCCAAAGGCTTTCCGTTCAGTTTTGCTTCCTGTGCGGTAATTCTTTTGCCGATCTCAATGCTCTTGGGATAATGCGTGATGATCTGACTTTCGATCCTGTCCTTGAGCGGAGTGACGATCGAACCTCGGTTGGTGTAGTCCTCCGGATTGGCGGTAAATACAAACTGAATATCAAGCGGCAACCTCAATTTGAATCCACGGATTTGGATATCGCCTTCTTGGAGGATGTTGAAAAGCGCCACCTGTATCCTTGCCTGAAGATCCGGAAGTTCGTTGATGACGAAGATAGAACGGTGGGAGCGGGGTACTAATCCGTAATGGATGACGCGCTCGTCGTTGTAAGAAAGCTTCATCGTTGCGGCTTTGATAGGATCGACATCCCCGATAAGGTCAGCTACCGATACGTCAGGCGTTGCAAGTTTCTCGGTGTATCTGTCATCCCTATGCCACCATGTGATGGGCGTATGGTCGCCTTTGTGCTGTATGAGTTCTTTGGAAAAAGTCGTCAGAGGCGCAAAAGGATCATCATTGAGTTCGGAGCCTTCCACCACAGGAATATACTCGTCCAACAAGTGCGTCATCTGTCTCGCAATCCTGGTTTTGGCTTGACCGCGGAGACCGAGGAGGTTGATATTGTGACGGGAAAGGATTGCCCGCTCGATGTCAGGAATGACTGTATCTTCATATCCCCAAATGCCTTCGAATACGTTCTCTTTGTTTTTGATTTTGTGGATCAGGTTTTGGCGGAGTTCTTCTTTGATGGATTTGGATTGGTATCCGGCGGCTTTGAGTTCGCCTAGGGTTTTTATTTTCAAAAGGTCTTTTCCTGCTAGTTTGCTGTAATCCATGTGTTAAAATTTTTTGGTTCGGTTTCTTTTATAATCTTCAAAAATCAGGTCTCCAAGACCTTTGAGGCTACTGTAATAGGCATTTCCGTTGTTGACTTTGGTAAATTCCTTGACAAATTCCTTCAGGTATGGATCCGATGCAATCATAAATGTGGTGACAGGAATCTTCAGCTTGCGGCATTGTGCAGCGAGTTTCAGTGTTTCATTGAGGATTTTGCTGTCGATGCCAAAGGCATTTTTATAATATTTGATTCCGACCTTGAGACAGGTGGGCTTACCGTCGGTGATCATAAATATCTGTTTGTTGGGATTCTTTCTCCTCCTCAATAAGTCCATCGCCAATTCCAATCCTGCGACGGTATTGGTGTGGTAAGGACCGACCTGAAGGTATGGCAGGTCTTTGATTTCGATCTGCCAAGCGTCATTGCCAAAGACGATGATGTCGAGGGTATCTTTTGGATATCGGGTTTTGATAAGTTCTGCGAGCGCCATGGCAACTTTCTTGGCGGGGGTAATTCTGTCCTCGCCATACAAAATCATGGAATGCGAGATGTCAATCATCAGCACGGTGGAAGTCTGAGAGCGGAATTCATTCTCGACAACTTCCAAGTCATCTTCGGTCAAAAGATAATCTCCTCCAAAACCGTGGTTTACCTGTGCATTTCTGATCGAATCGGTAAGTGCTATTTGATCAAGGTTGTCTCCAAAAGTATATGGCCTTCGGTCAGTTCCTTTCTCTTCGCCCTGACCGGAGTGGGTGGTGCGATGTTGGCCGCTTTTTCCGCGTTTGAGTTTGCCGAAGATTTCTTCCAACGCACTTTTCCTTATGGTTTGCTCGGCTTTGGAAGTGATCTTGAATTCTCCTTTTTGATTTTCCTCAGTCAGGTAGCCTTTGGTTTTGAGGTCTTCTATAAAATCACCGATCCCGTAACCGGGATTGGTCATGTTGTAGCGCTTGTCCAGATTGGTCAACCAAGACAATGCCTCTGCAACATCCCCGCCGGTCATAGTCACGAGCTGGAGGAAAATATTGAGCAGGTTTTCGAAGGTATTTTTCTCCGGATCGTTGGGCGGGACGTATTGTGTAAATCGAAATCCTTTCATAGCAAAGTCATAACACAATCAAGGCAAAGCTGGTTTGGATTCAGGTAAAAATAATTGGATGGGGTTTTGGTTAAGGGTTATTTGGTTAGTGGTTATTTGGTAATTGGCCATTGGCTATTGGTTATTGAAGGCTGAAATGGTTTTGACGTATAAAAATTTGGCAAAGATGGGATTTTATCAAAATTTTATTTCTAAATAATGCCATTCCATTGCCAAAGGACACTTACCTTAGACTCTGAAACCCAAACACTCAGCAACTTGTATGGAAAAGAACTTGCCTCAATCCAACCAGAAAATCAAGATCAATCCTGTTGTCTATCATTCTTTGCAATTGCTTGCGCTAGGTCTGTTATTGGTTTGGTGTTTTTTCATCCTTGAGCCATTTATCACACCTTTGGTTTGGGCAGCTGTTTTGGCGACGACATTTTACCCTCTTCATGTCAGGCTTTCACGCAGGTTGAAGGGAAAAAATGCACTTTCTGCCACCATCATTGCGCTCACGCTCCTGTTGCTGATCATCGGGCCGGGAGTGTGGTTGCTGATCGCGACTGCGGATGAATTCAAGGAGTTAGTCAATGCCTACCGAAGCAATGACCTGCATATACCTCCTCCGGCCGACAAGGTGGCAGAATGGCCGATAATCGGGAAAAAGATCTATGGTCTGTGGGCTGAGGCTTCGTCAAGTCTTTCGCAAACCCTGACCAATCACCAAGAAGAAATCAAACCCTATTTGCTGAAGTTTTTGGATCTCTTGAAGAGCAGTGCAAAGGGATTGTTGCTGTTTTCATTGTCCATTGGCATCAGTGGGGTGATGCTCGCCTATGCCAAGGAGGGCACGCAAATGCTCAAGACGATTTTCACCAAACTTGCCGGCAAAATGGGTGAGGATATGGCCGAAAGTGCGGAGGTGACGATCCGGAACGTGGTCAAAGGAATATTGGGAGTGGCTTTGATCCAATCCATCTTTGCCGGTTTAGGCCTAGTCGTCGCCGGGATACCCTTTGCAGGAGTTTGGATTTTAATCTGCTTAATCTTGTCTATTGTACAGATCGGTATACTTCCGGTTTCGATCGGGACCATTATCTATATCTGGGGGACAGCGGACAGCCTGACAGCAACCCTATTTACCGTTTGGATGATCGCAGCAGGATTGTTGGACAATTTTCTCAAGCCGATCTTATTGGGCAAAGGCGCACCGGCACCGATGGCAATTGTGTTTATGGGCGCGATAGGGGGTTTTATATTTTCCGGATTCATCGGGCTTTTTACCGGGGCCATCATATTGACACTTGGATACAAGCTTGCCTCAGGCTGGCTTGAAGCTGAAAGTGAATAAGCCCATTCCTGAATGTCAAAGTGCTAACAGACCTATTCCATCCCCAATCCCACAAAGATTGTCTTTCTGATTTGGATTGGAAGCAGATGCAACAATCGGTTTTGATTTTTTGTTATCAGGATATAAAACATTGATAGCCATGAAAAACTACCTCTTTCCTGTTTATTTGGTAACCGCTGTATTGATCGTCTATGTGACAGCCATTCAGGTCAACCTTGCTACTTCTTTGATACTGTTAGTATTTTCCTTTTCGCCAGCATTGGTTCTTTGGATGGTATATAGGGTGCTTACCGCAGATGTGGAAGTAACCTCTACTTTCGAAGAAAAATGGTATGAAGATCAATAAGCAAATCAAAGTTTCGGGCCGGGTTCAGAGCGTTTTCTTTCGGAAAAGTACCCAACAAAAAGCCTTGGGGCTGGGGATTAAAGGTTGGGTGAAAAATGAGCCGGATGGGTCCGTCCTGGTAGAAATGGAAGGTAATCCTTCTGCTATGATGGAAATGGAAGTATGGCTGAGACATGGACCTCTCTTGGCCAAAGTTGAGTTTCTTGAAATATCAGATGGTGAAGTTTTCAACCATGCTGATTTTTTGATTCTAAGGTGAGTTTCTTTTAAATTACTTTTTTCATTTTTGCCAGATTATATTGCCGGAGGTTGATAAATAAAAGTAATAATCGATCTATCAAACCTTCTCCGTAAATCTTAAAATCCGGAGGGAAAAAGCATAAAAAAAACCTTCCGGTGAACCTTAACTTATTGTGTTGGTCGTTAGGAACCCGGAAGGAAAAAAAAGAAACTTCAGTTGCAGGCGCCTTGGGTATACGAAAGAACACCGGCGTTAATAGCGACGCAACTATTCCCATAAGTTTTTTTGTCGCAACCACAAACAGGATCATATAGCATGATGCAGGCGGCGGAAGTATTTATCTTGGAAGTATCGATGCATCCATCGATAATTCTCTCTGCCGGACTGACTTCCTCGCATTGAAAGGAGAAAAGCATGATGGCTGAAAATGTGAGGATTAAAGGGAAAATCTTTTTCATAGCATATTGATTAGAATAAACCCAAGACGTTCCTACCAAGGAAAACGCGACTTGTAATTGGAAAACTATCTTTGGTTTTTTTTAGAAAAATTTTTGGATTAAAAAGAGATTTTTTTTGATTTTTATTTCTATTTTTCATTCCCAAATTATTTTGTAATCCGTATATCACCCACTATACGCCCAATTTATTCTTTATGGTTATACTAGGCCTGAATTACTATTTTCATGATTCTACTGCTTGCATTGTAGTAGATGGAAAGCTTGTCGCTGCTATTGAGGAAGAGCGACTCAACCGTGACAAACATACCAAACTTTTTCCTGAATTGGCTATTGCACGTTGTCTGGAAATTGCAAAATTGAAGTACAAAGACATTGATCACATTGCCGTATCTATCAAGCCTAGCCATAATCTTGGCAAAAAGCTGTTGTATGGCGTCACCCATGTCAAGACTATCCGACATTTTATCAGTCATGAATTTGTGCATTCATACCGAAAACAAAAAGGATTTTGGAAATGGTACAAAGGTATCTTTGGGTCAAAAAACTTAGGCCCGAGAGTGCACTTCATTCCCCATCACTTTTCACATGCTCCGGGTTCATTCTTTGTTTCTCCTTATGAGTCTGCCGCCCTTTTGGGAATAGACGGGTCCGGCGAATGGGCCACCACATGGTTGGGCAAAGGAGAAGGCAACAAAATCGAAGGCTTTGGAGAAAGTTTCTTCCCACATTCATTGGGTTCTTTTTATGAGGCTGTGACGCAATTTTGTGGCTTCAAGACCAATTATGATGAAGGCAAAACCATGGGACTTGCTCCGATGGGTGATCCTGAAGTTTTCAAAAAGGAAGTTGAAAAGATTGTTTCTATCGACAAAGAAGGCAGGGTAAAACTGGATTTGAGTTACTTCAATTTCCAAAATATGCAGTATAATCCTTTGAAATTCTCTCATCTGTCACCAAAATTTTCAGAGGTTTTTGGAAGTCCAAGGAGACCGGGAGAGGAATTCAAAAAACACCATATGGACGTGGCAGCTGCTTTTCAAAGGGTTTTGGAAGACCGTGTCTTAGAAATTTGTGAGATCCTACATGAAAAAACAAAAGCTAAATACCTGGTGATTTCAGGGGGAGTATCTCTGAATAGTGTCATGAACGGACGGATCGTTCGCGAAAGCAAATTCAAAGATGTCTACGTCATGCCGGCTGCAGGAGATAACGGTACCGCGATCGGTGCGGCTTATTACCTATACAATGGCATTTTGAAAAACCCAAGGAACTTTGTCCACCTCAACCCATATGTAGGGACAAGCTATTCCAATGAAGAAATTGAGAAAATCCTTAAAGGCTGTAAACTTAACTATTCACAGCATGAGGACATCTGTGAAGTAGCAGCAAGATTGCTGGAAAGCGGAAAAATCATAGGCTGGTTTCAAGGTCCTATGGAAATCGGTCCACGGGCATTGGGTAGCAGGAGTATCCTTGCCAATCCGGCATTCCCTGATATGAAAGCCAAAATCAATTCGGAAATCAAATTCAGAGAAGCTTACAGGCCATTTGCACCTTCGGCCATCGTGGAAGCTAAAGACATGTTTTTTGACCTAGAGGTAGAGGCGCCGTTTATGCTCAAAGTATGTAATGTACTCAAAGACAAACAAAGTGTTATCCCTTCTGTGACCCACGTGGATGGAAGTGCGAGGTTGCAGACTGTCAGAAAAGAACTTCATCCGAGATATTATGACGTCATCAAAAAACTCGGAGAAAAAACCGGCGTACCGGTCGTGCTGAATACAAGCTTTAATATACAGGGTGAGCCTGTAGTAGAATCCCCGAAAGATGCCATCAGGTGTTTTTATTCCACAGGACTTGATGCATTGGTGATCGGCAACTTTATTCTCCATAAGAAAACTGTAAACCTTCCTGATTCTTCTATCAAAAAAGAAATGAGCTTCGCTTATAAATGACAAGTGATTGGCTCAAATTAAACAAATCCGTAGGAGAGCATTTTCCTACGGATTTGTTTTTTATTTTTAGGGCATGGGAGAAAAAAAATGCCCCACCTGCGGCAAGTGGTCTTCTTGGACTAACAATATCCACGAATCATGCGATCACTGCGGTGCATCTCTAGGGGGAAAAGACTTGGAATATCACCTCATCCGGGAAAAAGAAGCCAAGGCAAACCATGAAAAATGGATTTTCTTTATCAAAGAAACAGACAGTCCTTTTGTCAAAAACTCTAAAATTGTCGGAAACTTTTTTTACACCATCTATATGGCTATCATCACTTTTATTGTTTGGCTGATCGCCATGATGCCGGGCTGATGGCTATTTTCAAAAACCCTTTTTTCATCATTCCCTGTATTGTTTTTTGGATCAATCAATACCTGGAAAAAAAACAAAACCTTTTCATTCCTTATGTCCATGCTTATTTGGACGACCTGATGGCGATGCCTGTCGTACTTGGTATTACGCTACAGGTTTTTAGATGGATCCATCCGATGAAACAATCATTTGTATTTACCAAATTCCAAGTCTTTATTGGATGGGCTTATTTCTCCTTATTGTTTGAATTTGTACTTCCAATCTGTTCAGACATTTATAAAGCAGATATCTTTGATGTCGTTTTTTATGGGATTGGTGCTGTGGTTTTTTTTAATTTTATAAATGTAAGCAAAGAGAAAATATGACAACGCTACAAGGGCTTTTTAAGGATTATGTTGCAAGACTACAAGAGCTCTATCCCAAACAGGAAGCCGAGAGCCTCGTTTTTTGGCTATTTGAAGCCTATCTGGGAAAAAAAAGAATGGATCTTTTGAAGAATGAAGGATTGGATAAGGAGCCTCAGGAACTGTCTCAAGCACTTGAAAACCTGTTGCAAGGCATGCCCATCCAATACATTCTTGGCAAAGCGCCATTTTATGGAAGGGAGTTTTTTGTTTCTCCTGCGGTGTTGATTCCGAGAAATGAGACAGAAGAACTCGTCCATTTGATCATCAAAGAAAACCCAAATGAAGGTCTGTGTATCTTGGATATCGGAACAGGATCTGGTTGTATTCCAATTACCCTTGATCTTGAAATGAAAACGCCTACAGTCTTGGGCCTTGACATCAGTGAGGAAGCTTTGGATATAGCCAAAAAGAATGCTAACCTATTGCAGTCCAAAGTTGATTTCTTTCAAATAGACGTATTAAATGAAGAACTTCCATTTAAAGATTTTGACATCATTGTCAGTAATCCACCCTATGTCCGACATTCAGAAAAAGACCTGATGCATACCAATGTTTTGGCCTATGAACCGCATTTGGCTTTGTTTGTATATGATGAGGATCCCCTACTGTTCTACAGAACCATTTCTCAAAAAGCCCTGAAAACCCTCAAATCAGGAGGAAAAATCTATTTCGAAATCAATGAGGCTTTTGGAAAGGAGACCAAAGAACTGATGGAAAATTTGGGATTTGAGCAAGTCAAAATTTTCGAAGACTTAAATGGAAGGCAAAGAATGATCCGGGGTATCAGGTATTCATAAATTCTCCGATCCAAAAAATCCCGTTTCCTTTGATGATGGTAGTCCCTTCTTCTACCTCAATAAATGTGGCGTGCTTGACCTGAACCATTTCATTTCCTTCGGGAGTATGTACTTCCAATATTGTCCCTTCCGGAGCATGGAGCTGTAGGGAAATATCAGGAAACCATTTTTTGAACTGTCCATTTTTAATTGGAAAATAACGTATCGGGCCATCCCAAACCACAATATCCAAAAACTCCAACATCGGCTCAAGTTCAAAGACTTTCAGGTGATCAAGGCCAATGATATTCACCGCCCCATGTTTGGAAGCAATCAGGTACTGAAGTCCCTCTTCAAGGAAATTTTCTTCCTGCACACCCAAAAACTTCACAGGATATTGTTCTTCAAGCAGGTGATAATGGCTTTTTTGAAATTCCATTTCTGCCAAAATCAAGTCAATCTTGACGCCCCAAGAAATGACAACAGGCACTTCATCCTGTACCACCAAGATGGTGGGGACCCATTCCAACAAGGGCGCTATCTGCTCAAAACTGATTCCGGCAGTATTCAATATCAGCAAAGCCGGCTCTTGTTGTTCTTTGACAAAATGGTGGGAGGACATAAGGGATTGGAAAATTGAAAGATTGAAAGATTGGAAAATTACAAAATTATTTACCAAATTGATTTATCCACAATCCTATCATTTAAACCGGACTACCTTTCCATAGGCTTTGGACGTCATGTGTTGAGGAATAGCTGCCGAGATTTCATGGTATAGCAATTCCACCAGTTTCTTTTTCAAAAAACTCCTAGTCAGCACGATACTTACCTCCCTCACGGGCGTCTCATCACTGAATGACCTCAGGCGGGATTTTTCTTCTTCATTTAGGGAAGCTGTGGCCAATTCCGGCAACAGCGTGATACCGGTATATTGGTTGACCATGTTCTTCAGCCCTTCGAGGGAACCGCTTTCATAATGGAAATTCATTCTTTCGAATTTGGTCTGACTGCAGAGATTCAATACTTGGTCTCTAAAACAATGGCCCTGCTGTAGCATCCACATGTCATCTGTTTCAAGGTCTTTGACCAATAGTTTTTCCTTGGATAGCAAAGGATGGCCCTTTGACAGGTATGCAAAAAACTTTTCGTAAAACATCGGCTTTTCCACAATCCCGCTTTCATCCAAAGGAGTGGCCACAATCCCGAGATCGAGTTCATCATTTTTCAATTTTCTGATGATTTCCTCCGTTATCGTTTCTTCTACCTGAAGCTTTACATGGGGATATTTTTCAAGAAATGACCTGATAAATCGGTGGAGTAGGTACGGTGCCAAAGTGGGAATTATCCCCAATTTGATCACACCGCTGATGTCGCCTTTGAGTTGGGAAACAAGCTCAAAGATCCCTTTACTTTCGGAAACGACCCTTTTGGCCTGTTCAATGATCTGTGTTCCGATTTCCGTAGGAATCACCGGCATTTTGGAACGGTCAAATAATATTACTTCAAGTTCCTTCTCCAACTTACTTACTTGCGCACTCAAGGTAGGCTGTGTCACGAAGCAGGACTCCGCCGCATGTCCAAAATGCCTGTGTTTGTCCACAGCAATGATATATTCAAGTTGTTGTATAGTCATATAGGGAGTTATATGGAGATAATATGTGAATCCAAAAAAGCACTTTCTGGTTCGGAATTAAAGTGAAATTCTTTTTCTTTTGATTTTAATTGAAAAATGAAAGAATTAAAAAGGAATTTCCCATCATAGGAAATTTAAACTCCCGAATAGACAATCAGCCCCAACCCAATCACAAACAACAAAAACATTCCTGCAATCAGGTTGCCCGTACCTTTGGGTGCTTTTTTGAATTCCTTCCAAATAAATACTCCCCAAAAAGCGGCGACCATCGTAGCCCCCTGACCCAAGCCGTAGGAAATGGCAGGACCTGCTTTTTCTGCTGCGATGATGCTAAATGACATTCCCACACACCAAATTATCCCACCCATGATTCCAAAAAGGTGCACGGGAAGCTTGCCGGCAAAATAATTCGGTGCTTTTAATGCGGGTCCTTCGATGGGTTTTTTCATCAGGAAAGTATTGAACATAAAATTGCTCAGCAGGATCCCTATCGAAAAGACAAATACTGCACCATAAGGGGTAAATTTCCCGCCTTCAGGATTGGAAAAGTCAAGCGACATGGATTGTGCCACAAAGAAGTAAAAGAAAGACATCAAAAATCCTCCTACCAAAGCCAAAACCAATCCTACTTTGGGGTTTTTTTGGTTTGTCGAGGCGAGCTTTCTGTAAGCCAAAGCGTCCAAAACAATAGCTGCTACCACCAAAGCCACCCCTGAAAAGAGCATGACAGGATCTCCCTGCTGGTTGGAAACATAATTGACGATGACGCCCAAAACCAAGGCGAGTCCGATGCCGACAGGAAATGCCACCGACATTCCGGCATAGGCAATTGCGGCCACGATGAGGATGTTGGCGAGATTGAATATCACCCCTCCGATAAAGGCAAGCGAATAACTCCTGCTGCTAGCCTGAAACAAATCTTCCGTAAATCCCCTTCCTGCCTCCCCGCTGCTTCCCAAGGTATAGCCAAAAACCAAAGAGAGGATAACAATCCCGATGACATAATCCCAATAAAACAATTCAAACCGCCATGAAGAACCGGCCAATTTTTGGGTATTGGCCCAAGAACCCCAACAAAACATGGTGATGATACAAAAGACAACCGCTAGAGAATAAGATTCTATGATGTACATAGGAAGGATTATTTTGGATTGACGATTTGGTAATCGATAAAGGATTGGTAAAAATCATCCATGACGGCATCACGGTCAAAATTCTCCCAAAGGACTATTTTTCGAGAATTCTCGGGCCTTTCTATCCATTGGTTTTCGATCAGGATCGGGCAAGGAATCTCTCTTTTTTCTCCCCAAACAGGATTTTTCAAAATCGCCGCTGCGACCATGTCAAACAAAGCCCGCGAAGGTGGATCGCCATGGTATTCGATATGCTCAAACAAGTTGACCGCATAGTCTCCAAAATTGTGAAACTCTCCGCCATGCCTGCCAACGATCGGGGTTTCTATCTGTGGTCCCAAACCGGGCATGCGGCTGTTGATTTCAGCTTGGGTGACCTTGACGGCATCCGTTCCTGAAGGTTCGCCATAGCGGACGGTAACCATTTCAAAGGGAACTTGCGTATTCAATAAATAATTCATAGAAACGGTATCGTTGTCCTGATTGTATTCTCCGGGTTGTGGATAATTGGATCCCAACCAAACCACCTTCATTTTGGAGGCAATGGATGGGTCTTTTTCCAAAGCCAAAGCGACATTGGTCAACTTCCCAACAGCAAGCAGAATGAGTTCTTCGGGATTATTGGCATTTGCCTGTTCGATAATGAAATCCACTGCCTCCTGACCATCAAAATTCCCGCTTGCGACAGTAGGCTGGATGTCGGCAAAAGATCCATTGGCCCCTTTGAGTAAAGGAATCTTTTCATAACTGAGACCAAGCTGCATGATCCGTTTTGCTTCTTCATAATGTCCGTTGATATCCCCGCCGCTTTTGGTCGCATTGACAGTGACGCCTTCAAGATCAAAAGTCTCCCCGTTGAGCAAAAGGTAAATCAGGGCAAACTGGTCATCCAACTCATTGTTTGCATCTGTGTCATAAATGAGCCGCACTTTATTTTCAACAGGTAAAACTTCCTCTTCGGTTGTATCTTCTACTTTTCCGGTACAGGAAAAAAGCAGAACCATCAGATAAAGGAAAATGGGGAAAGTCTTTTTCATAATTTTGGGTTTAATAGTTTTTATTGCCCGGATCAACAGAGGAATAGTGGATGGCCTCGTTGACATTGACACGGTATCCACTAGGGATGTCGAGGGCTACAAGTCTGACAGCATGGTCTCCTTCCTTCAGGTCATAATTCCAAAAAATCTCATGCTTCCTGCTTTGGAAGCTTGTGGACATTTTGACCTTTTCCATGAGCAAGTTATCCACATAGACCTCCAACTCCAAGACTGCGTCAGGAAGTGAGGCATCTTTGACCGCCTCTCCGGTCAGTACAAATCCATTTCCTGTGGTTGCAAATTCAACAATGGAGTTTTGTTGGTTCAGAGGCTTAAAGATGGAAGCCCTTTTGGTGGGATAAATTCCTTCAAAACCAATTTCCAGAGGTTTGGTAACGGGCTTTTGGTATTTGATGGTAATGCCGTCGGCAGTTTCTTCGCCTCCGTTTCTTTTGACCATTTGGATCGCATGATCCATACCGACCTCATATACTTTGTTGAGAGACATGGTGGTATACTTGAAATTCATGTTTTCCACTTTGTCGATTCCCTGTTTCCAATAATCGGGAATATTGCTGTATCCGATCATGGTTCCCAAAATCCCTCCTGCATTGGCCGGATTACAGTCTGAATCATAGCCACAGCGGGTGCTGATGTCAATGGTTTTGCCATAATCACCATCACCATATAAAAGCCCGATGACAATGTAGGCGGCATTGATTTTGGCATCAATGTTAAAAGCTTTGAAAACCCCATCAGGACAGCCTTTTTCTTTGGTCCATTTCTTTTGGGCTTCAAACCAAGTCTGCTTCCAATCCTCAGGATATTGCTTGTGCCAACGGATAATGTCAGCAATACATTGGTGAAATTCACTTTCCGCCGGAATGGTCTTCAGGGCTTCCTCCACCACAAATTCCATATCATCGTGGACAAAGGCTAAGGCATACATCGAAGCCACATAAATCCCGCCATAGACACCGTCCCCATAATTCATGATATGGCCTATCCGGTCACCGACGTTTGCGGCAGCATTGACCATTCCCGGCGCCATCAATCCGGCGAAATCTGCTTCGATCTGAAAATCGATGTCATCGGAATGTGGGTTGTTTTTCCAATACCCGGAAGCCGGAGGCATCATGCCGTTGAGGATATTGTAGCGGGCGGCTTGGTTGGCATGCCAAAGCTGGTATTCCGCATTGGCAAAGGCAAAGGCGTGTAGGGAATCTGCAGCGTCCAAACCGTGTTTTTCAAAGATATCCACAAAAGTCAGGTCCATGTAGACGTCGTCATACAGTCCGGGAGAGTTTTCGTACCACCACAGCATCTGATTTTCATCCCAAGGAATGGGAACATGGTCGCCTATCATGGTGCCGTTGAACCGGAATTCTGTCGGTCCGCCATAAGTACAGCCGATCACCTGACCTGCCCATCCTCCTTTGATTTTATCCTGAAGTTTTTCTTTACTGATGGCAATGGTAGCGCCTTCTTCATAAGTAGCAGGAGCTTCCACTTCGGTTACAGTTTCTTTTTGACAAGAAAAAAACACCAATCCAAAAAGGACAGGGGCAAAAGTTATCCACAATTTGGTTTTCATAGGGTTAGGGGGGTTGGAAGGGTTGTCAGATTTGCGTTGTCGGGTTGTAGGGTTGTAGGGTTGTAATGGTTATAATGGTTGTAGTTGTTGTAATGGTTGTAATGGTTGTCGGGTTATCTGCTGCGCGTTGTCGGGTTGAGGAATCCGTCATTCTGAACCGAAGCCTGCGAAGGTGAAGAATCTCCCTTAGCTGAGACTCTTCACTACGTTCAGAGTGACGTCCGATTTCTCGTCTTTCGCTTCTAGCATATCCTTTCTCAAAGTTCTTCCAAATACGGTATCGACGTCTGGGCACCAAATCTCTGCACGGACAGCGTGGCGGCTTTCAAAGCAAAGGCCACTGCTTCTTGGATATTCTTCCCATTTCCCAAAGCCACTGCCAAAGCTCCGCAAAAGGTATCTCCGGCGGCGGTTGTATCTTTTACCTCCACTTTCGTTGTTGGAATAATTCCCTGAAAGGTATCCGTAAATAAAAAAGCGCCAACACCTCCCATCGTGATGATGATTCTTTGGACTCCCATGTTCCTCAACCTAGATGCTGCCTGATAGGCAGAGGCTTCGCCGATGACTTTGATCCCTGTCAAGAACTCGGCTTCGGTTTCATTTGGAACTATAAGGTATAGAAAGCGAAACAAGCTTTCAGGCAAATCCATTGCAGGCGCTGGGTTGAGGATTACCCTTTTACCCAAGCCATAGGCTTTTTGGCATGCTTCCACAACTATTGGCACTGGGACTTCGAGCTGTACAAGCACAATATCTGCCTGTTGGAAAGCATTGGATGCACTTGAAATTTCGGCAACCGAAAGCGTATGATTTGCTCCCGGGGCAACGATGATGGTATTTTCTCCAGACTTATCCACAGTAATCAGTGCCACACCCGTTGGTTGGTTAGGATTCTGTTTGATGAATGAAGTATCTATTCCCTCTCTTTTGAAGTTCTCGAGATTCTGGTCTCCAAAAATATCTTTTCCCAATTGGGTAATGAAGCAGACATCTCCTCCCAATCTGGCAGAAGCCACAGCTTGGTTGGCACCTTTTCCACCGGGAATCAAAGAAAATTCTCCTCCCATTATAGTTTCACCGGGAGTAGGAAAATGATCGGTTCGGATCACCATGTCCATATTGGCTGATCCGATGACGAGTATTTTGGGTTTTTTTTTGTCCATCACCTTACAAATAAGAAAACATGGCTTTCATCAAACTAACCTATTCCAAGACTGAATTTTAGTAGTTTAAACTTTTATGAAAGCCCGATTTAAAGTAATATTATATTGTCCATATCTAAAAATAGCAATTTACCCTGAGATAATCCAAATTTACCTTGTAGGGGTAGTTATTAACAATAAACCCAAAAAACAATGAAAAAAAACTTTCCCCAAATTTCCAGGAGGAAATTTTTAGGAGCCTCACTTCTTAGCGCTGCAGGCCTTTCTTTTTTGCCAGGAATAAGTATTGCCTCTAATCAAATGCAATCCGCTGACATCCATCAGATTCGATTGGGATTTATTGGCGTCGGGCGTCAGTCTATGGGAATACTGAATGGCATGATGCGCATTCCCGGGGTGGAAATAATGGCTTGTGCGGATGTATATGAAATCAAAAGAGAAAGATTCAAACTCAGGGTCAATAAGATCAGCGGGGAATTAGGCAAAACGCCTCCCAAAATTGATGTTTACTCTAATTATAAAGACTTATTGGCTAGAACCGATATCGATGCTGTTGTCATTGCCTCCCCTGATCATTGGCATGCCCTTATGGCGATTGATGCCTGCAAAGCCGGAAAAGATATTTACCTCGAAAAACCTCTTACCCTCACCATTCATGAAGGTCAGGAATTGGTCAAAGCGGTTAGGTCGCATGGTACTGTTCTCGCCGTCGGCAGTCAGCAGCGCTCGGATGTCAACTTCCAACATGCTGCCCGTATGGTATTGAAAGGCAGAATCGGAAAAGTAAAACAGGTGCTCGTCCATGTCGGCCAACCGGAACATCCGGTTCCCTATGACCTTGAAAAACAAGAAATACCTGCAGGTTTGGATTGGAAAACATGGCTGGGTCCTTTGCCTGAACTCCATTACAATGAAAAGCTCAATCCACCCATTTCACTCGATCCGGAACAAAATGAAAAGCTTTGGGGGGCGTGGCGATCTTACAAAGAAACCGGCGGAGGGTACATGACAGATTGGGGCGCGCACATGTTTGACATTGCGCAATGGGGATTGGGAATGGACAGAAGCGGCCCTGTCAAAGTCGTTCCGGCCAAAGACGGAAAACCACTGACTTACCATTATGCCAACGGAGTAGAAATGGTCGTCGGACCTTTTGACGGCAACAGGCAAGGCGTTCAATTTATTGGCGAAGAGGGTTGGATCAAGGTTTCGAGAGGAAATTTTGATTCCTCTGACAAAAGTCTTAAGCCCACCATGGAGTTGCCCAAGCTAGGTTATCCACCACATTATTGGGATTTTATAGATTCAGTTATCAAGAGAAAAGATCCGATCGTTCCCGTGGAAATCGGCCACAGCACCTGTGTCGTCTGTACCATCGGCAACATTGCTGCCGAATTGGGTCGTCCCTTAGATTGGGATCCAAAAAGCCAGACTTTTCCACATGATCCTGAAGCCAACGACAAAATGCATTACAATTACGAAAACGGATATAAACTTTAAACCCATCATATCATGAATAAAAGAAGAGATTTCTTAAAAATATCAGGCGCGTTGGCATTGGGAAGTATCCTTGCCCCCAAGGATTTATTTGCTGCACCGTTTGCCAAAAAGCCAATAGGACTGCAGTTATATTCTGTACGAAAGGCCATGACCGATGATCCTCAGGGCACTTTACGCCTTGTATCTTCTATTGGATACAGGCACCTTGAAAATGCGAGTTACAAAGATGGATTGATTTACGGAATGGAACCGCTGTTTTACAGAAAGTACATTGAAGATTTAGGAATGAAACTGCAAAGTGCCCATGTTGGGGGACCGCAATATGATCCTGCCAAGAAACAGGAAGCGCTGGATTGGTGGAAAAAAGCTGCCGATGACCATAAAAAGATGGGCGCCAAATACCTCATCAAGCCCTCCATGCCTATCCCAAAAACCTTGGCAGAATTGGATATTTGGTGCGATTATTACAATGCTGTGGGTGAAGTGACCAAAAAATCAGGATTGATGTTCGGCTTTCATAACCACTCACGAGAATTTGAAAAAATAGAAGGAACCATCATGATGGATCACATGATCAAAAATACCGATCCGAAACTTGTGTGTTTCGAACTCGACGTCTATTGGTCCCAAAAGGGTGGTTATCCGGCAGTGGATTACCTCAATAAATATGCGGGAAGGTTTCCTCTTCTCCATATCAAAGATGAAGAAGAAATCGGAGCAAGCGGAACCATGGATTTCAAACCGATCTTCGAGGCTGCCTATGCCCAAGGAATGAAGGATTTCTATGTTGAGGTTGAAAAGTACAATTATGAACCTATCGAAAGTGTCCAAAAAAGCTTTGAATACCTCAACAAGGCGGCATATGTAAAATAAGCTAGTCAAAAGGCCTGCCCATTCTTCGATTGGAGAGGCCTTTTTTTAAATCCCAAACCTATGAAAAAACATCACTTATCCACATTTCTGATTGTTCTGAGCATGGCTTTTTTAGGAGCATGCGGCAAACAGGAATCCTCAGAAGAAAAAGAGACAACGCAGGATTCCACCACAGTATTTACTCCCAATCCACAGGAGATGACCGAACAGCCTGTTGGAAAATTGGCAATCGGAGATCAGGCCCCTTTTTTCAATTTGCCTGATGTAGAAGGGAAAATGGTCTCGATCGATGACTTCAAAGATGCAGATGTATTGGTCATCAACTTCACCTGCAACCACTGCCCGACAGCACAGGCCTATGAGGACAGGTTTATCAACATGGTCAATGAGTACAAAGGAAAAAGCGTTGCTTTCGTGGCTATTTCCCCAAACAGTCCCATAGGTATTTTACCGGAAGAATTGGGCTATACCGACCTAAGTGACGATTACAAAAGCATGCAGATCCGGTATGTGGATAAAAAGTATAATTTCCCTTACCTCTATGATGGAGACACCCATCAATATTCCCTGGCTTATGGTCCGACAGCTACCCCACAGGTTTTTGTATTTGACAAAGAAAGAAAACTCAGCTATTCAGGCAGGATAGATGCTTCCGAAAAACCCGGTACGGCCAACGGAGAAGACCTCCGAAACGCTATCGAAAAAACTTTGGCCGGAGAACCCCTGCCTGTGGATAAGTCTATCACGCCGGCCTTTGGATGCTCTACCAAATGGGCTTGGAAAAATGAATACACCCTCAAAACCAATGAAGAATGGAAGAAAAAACCAGTGGAAGTTCAAAAGATATCCACAACCGAATTGGCTGACCTGCTCAAAAACGACACTGACAAATTATTGCTGATTAACTTTTGGGCGACTTGGTGTGGTCCCTGTGTGATCGAATATCCCGAGTTTATTGAAATCCAAAGGATGTACATGGGCAGGGATTTTCAGTTTGTCTCCCTCAGTATGGATAACCCCAATCAGGAAGATAAAGTCCTGAAGTTTCTCCAAAGCAAATACTCTGCTGTCCCCAATTACCTGATCGATACAGAAGACAAATACGCCGTCATCGATGTGGTCAAAAACGGTTGGGACGGAAGTCTCCCTATCACCCTTTTGATCGAACCAGGAGGAAAAATGGCTTACACAAGAATGGGTGAAATCAATGCCTTGGAACTGAAAAGGGCAATTGTAGACCATCCTATGATTGGGAGGTATTATTGATTGGTTATTGGTTAATGTGTTATTTGGTTATTGGTTAGCTGTATCATAAGCCCTTCTGAATTCGGAAGGGCTTTTTTTTCTTTACCACCAAAGTCCAATAAATAACATAAAAGCCTTCAGACTTGGTGGAAGAATTTCCAATTTGAAATTAATTTCCTTTGTGTCTTCGTGGCTTTGTGGGATTAATTTTGTTCATTAATAATATTTCCATAAATTGAATTGTGAACAATATATTTCTTCTATATGCCAAATTTACCAAACCTTCAAAATGACCTCGGATTTGACTTTTATGTAGCTTCTAGGTTGGTTTCACAAGCTTACAGAGAACCGCTACAGGAATTAGGATTAACTTATCCACAGTATTTGGTGATGCTGGTACTGTGGGAGGAAGATGGGCAAATGGTTTCACAAATCGGAGAAAAGCTTCAATTGGACTCAGGGACACTCACACCTTTGCTCAAAAGATTGGAATCAGCCAACCTTATCCACCGCAACAGGAGCGAAAATGACGAACGGAAAGTAGTAGTGGAACTCAGCTACCCCGGCAAAGCCCTACAAGCCAAAGCCAAAGAAATCCCCGAAAAAGTAGCCACATCTCTCAACAGTTGGGAAGAAAATGAGTTATCTAATCTGTCAACCCTTACCAAAAAACTGATCAAAGACTTTACCCAAACGAACTCATGGAAAAAATAAACATCAGCTACACAGCCACAGCCATCAACACAGGTGGAAGAAGAGGTCATGTCCGGACAGATGACGGCATGTTGGATTTCGATGTGGCCATGCCAAAGGAAATCGGCGGTCCAGGGGGCAAGACAAATCCTGAACAATTGTTTGCCGCAGGATATGCCACCTGCTTTGGAGGTACCTTGGCTGCTATCGCAAAGGGAGTGAGTCTCATGGATTCAGAAATCACTGTGAAAGTTCATACCGGAGAATCAGACAAAGGTGGCTATGCTTTGGCAGTAGACATCGCTGTCAGCATTCCAAAGGCTTCCTCCAAGTCAGAAGCACAAGAATTGGTCGAGGCTGCCCATGCGCAATGCATGTATTCCAAGGCAGTTAAGGGAAATATTGAAGTAAGGGTGCAAGCGGTTTAAGCCAGGTAATTCTCTTTCAAAAAAATAAGGTGAAAAATCCCAGAAAAATTCCCATAAAAATACGGTTCCGTACTTTTACTTGGTTGAGATGAGATTTTCCACCTGAACTGTAGCTGTGGCCGGCAAGACGTGGGAATTTAGAACATTCTTTCGAATATTTCAAAACTTCGATAGGAATAATAGTTTTTTGATTTAAAAAGCCGAAAAAACAAAATCCAAGCTATTGATTTTCGACATGATTGAATTTTCTATGCGAGGAAGGTCAATAATATTCCGCTGATTTGTGATCGCCAATTCAATCTTGAATGGTTATTCATTGCTTATTGCTGCATGTATTTTTTTAGCAGAGATTGGGATTGGCTTTTGATTTTGTTTTGGACCATTGGAGACCAACCCAATAATATCCCTTTCCAACCCAAAGCCATCCTTGACCATTTCCACAAGTCAAAGCTGTCCGTATGTTTGATGATTTTTCCGTCCTTGAATTCAAATTCGGCTGTGATTTTGTTGTGGACCATTCTTTTGTCAGGACCAAATGGATAAACTGCCTCCCAATGCGCTTCGCCTGAATTCCTAACCACTTTGATATTTGAGAAAGATACCTTCAGGTTGCCTTTACTTCGTTCGATCAGCATTTTCCACATACTTTTGGCCTGTTCGCCCCTAAGCTTTCCAAAAACAGGATCTTCAAAGACTATATCCTGATGGTAATAAGAAACCATTTCATCTGCTTTTCCTTTGGCAAATGCTTTGTAAAAATTGTGGATAACTTTTTCATTGTCCATATAGTATGAAGTTAAGTTGTATCAAAAGTTAATCAATAAAGTGCTATTTACCGCATTGGACGCGAAGGTTTCGCTAAGAGCGCAATTTGAAATATGTGGCATTCTATTTTACCACAGAGGGCACAGAGAACTGTGTTATAACCGCAATGACCGCAAAGGTTTCGCGGAAGGACCCAATGGAAAATTCTCTGCATGTTCGATTGATCACGTCATTCTGAGCCGCAGCTTGCGGAGATGAAGAATCTCCTTAATCTTTGACAAGTTTGGTCAGACCTTTTACTTTACTCATGGTGACTAATTTAACTGAGATCCTTCAGTCGTGCCTCCTTCAGGATGACGGGACACCAATCGTCATTTTCCGTCAGAACATCTGGTCCACATGATTTGCTTTTCCATTGCTATTAACCGACATGTTCACAAAAGTTTCGCTAAGGGGCGCAATTTGAAGTATTTGGCATTCTATTTTACCACAGAGGGCATAGAGTTTGACTTCTGTTATGAAAAGTTTTTTACCGCTATGGACGCTATGGTTAAGCAAAGGATCGCAATGGGCTTTTCTTTGGGTCTTTGCGACTTTGCGGGATTAAAAAATGATAGTCTGACGGCTTGAAGCCATCCGACTGATTTGCGGCTTTGCGAATTGGCGTGAGATAAGAAGTTATACAGCTTCTGGAGAAGCAGGACAACGGGAAACACTTTTTCTTTGCGTCTTTGCGCCTTCGCGGGACTTATTGCCTTTGTGTCTCAGTGTCTTTGTGGGATTATGTTTTTCGAGCTTGCGAGCTTATTTATCCATGAACATGTCCCTCATCTCATCCAAGGGTAATTCCTCCAAGAGCTCCCTTTTGGAGATTCCCTCTTCCTCTGCCCACCGGACAAGCCTTACAAATCCATCAGCGATCTCAATCCCCGAGATGCTGTTGTCACTGTAGCAGCAACAGCCGGCGTTGAAGTAGGTGGGCTTGTACTTCGGCAAATCTTCGACTCCAAGCGTACATTGACTCGGATGCCTTTTGATCTTTTCTTCCAATTCAGCAGACTTATCCACATCCCCATTTTTCTGTGCCTCCACCAATTGTGCCCTAAGCTGTTGGATATGACTGTAGGAGTGAAAGATGGGCTGATGGGTATGTCCGGTTACCAAAACCACATTTTCCTGTTGCTGACTCCACTCGTACATGAGTTTGTTGTGGAGAGTTTTTTCCTTTTGGCTGAGAGCAGGTGTGTTGATGTTGATATCCAAAAATGACTGCAAAGGCCCCCAAATGTAGGCCACAAACCAAATCGAAAACTTATTGCCATCACTCCTTTTGTCCCCCTGATGCCCATGTGTACAAAACACATCGATATGCCTCCCGTCTTTGTATTTGACCCGCACCACGATACCGCCATAGATATTGATGGCTTTGTCATAAATCTCCCGTAGGTACATCTTCGAAAATGGATCTATCTTCCAAAAAAGGTCATGGTTGCCATAGATTTTGAAGAAAGCATTCCGCTGAACAAACTTCTTTTCCACCTCAAAAGTCTTTTTGTTGTGCTGCATGATGGAGAAGATGTTGAACTTCCAAAACTCCTCGCTATCGCCCAAATTGATATAATATGATCCCTTTTCATTGTAATGTTCCAAAGCAGTAAGGTAATTGTTCTCCGCATGGCGGAATTCATCCCGGCCTTTTCTATTCCCCTTGTGCACATCGCTGAAGATGATAAAGCTGTTGTTGCGCATGTCAAGGTGGTAGAGTGCGCCTTCTTCAGGTTCGGGGTTTTGGGTGATATCCCGGTATATTTCTGTCAGACGCTTGAAAACAGATTCCCTATCCGGCGAGGAAGAAATCTTCTTGGAAAACCATATAGTCGGCTTGCGCAATACAAAAACAATCGGGGCTTTGAGGATTTGAAAGAATCGTTGGAACATGGGGCTAAAAATAGGGAAAAATTTAGAGTGGTTGTAGTGGTTGAAATTGTTGTCGGGTTGTCGAGTTGTCAGCTTCGCGTTGTCGGGTTGTCGGGTTGGAATTGTTGTAGTGGTTGTAATTGTTGTAATTGTTGTAACAGTTGTGAAGTTACCTGCTGCGCGTTGTCAGGACTGCAAACTGAAAACTGAGAATGCATACTGGAATTGTTGTCAGCTTCGCGTTGTCGGGTTTTCAAGTTGTCGGGTTGTCTGAAGCGCGTGGTTAGGTCTGCAAACTGAAAACTGAGACTGCATACTGAAATTGTTTTCTGCTGCGCGTTGTCGGGTTGTAGGGTTGTAATTGTTGTCATTGTTATCGGGTTGTCGGGTTGTGGAAAACCCCGAAGGGGTGGTAGGATTATAGAAAAGGTTGCAATTGTTCTAGTGGTTGTGATGGTTGTAATTGTTGTCGGGTTGTCGGATTGTGGAAAACCCCGAAGGGGTGGTAGGATTATAGAAAAATGGATTTGATAGTAGGGTAGGCAAAACCCCGAAGGGGTGACATATTTATAGATCAGAATCAGTCGGGAAGTCAGGTCAGGTTTTGGCTAATTTTATGACCAAAGTTGGAGATGGCTTTCCGCCAAAACAAGGAAGGGATTGAATGCCTGAGGGGTAAAGAGATTAGTGATGATGGTCTTGGAATAGTACAAGCAATTAAATTATCGGAATAATGATATGGTTTCTTGGAAATTGGTCAAAAGGTAACGAATGGGTAAGGAGGGTGTAACGGGTGGGTAGGAGAAGGGTAAGGGAAGGGTAGCGGAAAGTGGGGGGAAATTGCTGATTTTTGGAAATATTATTGAATTATTTCTTTTAGAATTGATTTATTTTAAGTTGGGGTGAATTGTTTTATTTTGGGAAATGGCTTGGAAATACGGCTTGATCTTCTTCTTGTCCGGTAGAAAAGTTAAAGATCTTTTTTCATTTGGAACCATAATAACCTGTCGTTGGAAAATGACTAATTGGATTCATCATTAATGCTGTTGATTTAGAAAATGTAAATTACAAAATGTTAATCGGGTATCAATTTTCATTTGACGAGGGGGTAAGCTCGCAGTATCCCTTACTTTGGTAGGGCTTTGCTAGGGGTTCGGAGGGAGGGTTAAATGTAGCGAGTAAACAATTATTTGAAGGATTGAATCTTATCGTCTCCAATTAAGTCTTTTGCAAAGTCAATAAATAGTTTGTGTGCTTTGGTAAATGAATATCTATCGTTGCCTTGTTTTACTGCTATGTTTCTCTTAACCATAGTTCCAATATGTCGCTTTAAACTGTCGTCTGTGTTTAGTTGCTTGTTAGCTTTGATTACGTCTAACCATGATGAATTTTTAAAGTATTCGAGTATTTCGTCAATATGAAATTCCGAATAATTAAGTTCTTCTAAGAAATTCTTACCGTCTTTGTCAAGTTCATAGCATAGAATTGAAAAGAAAATAGAAATATCTCTTGATGTGTTTTCGTTTGTCTCGCTTGAAACCAAGTAATAAAAGTCGTGATTACCAATTATTTCAAAGCCAAAAGAAGTCTCAAAAAAATTGATATAAAAGTCTTCATTCTTCTTGATTGTCTCAAACAAATAATCCTCAACTGTTATGAACTTCCCTTCCATTAAGAAAGTGACTATTTCTTTGTGTTTATCTGGATACATCTTCTTGTTTCTTAATTGTAAGTTTCGGCATAATCAGTTCTGATTCGTCATTGGAAACAGTAATTTTATTTCCTTGTTTGTTTACTGTAACTTCATAATCATCTTCAAAAAGTAAACTGGTTACCATAAAAAAATTGTCAAAGGAAAAATTTTCACTTTCTTGCTTGATAGAACTTTCACACCATTTAAAAAAATCCTCTACGGGCAAATTTTTGTTCAAAGTTTCTTTATATTTTGATTTATCAAAGAGCCAATCGTTTGTTTCTTGTGCATCTTCTACGATAATTAATTCAGTTTCGTTTTTGAACTGTTCAAAGTATTCTTTCGTGTTTTCATAAACAAATCTGTTGTAGATGTTATCACGAGTAGAAACGAATATTCGAGGTGGTTCAATACCTTTATAACAATTCCCATTATTTAGATAGTGATGAAAACCCCTTAAATATTGGCTTTCAGTTTTTATTCGCTCAATTAATGGCAATAATTCATTGGTGAGAATAACGGATTGAGTATTAAGGTCTTTCCCTACTTGACGAAGTAGATGATAAAGTTTCTCAAATTCTCGTCTTATACTTTCATCTCTATAATCAAATCTTTTTACGTTGGAAAATTGAGAAACATTCAGCAATTCGTTGTAGATAGATTGACTATGATTTACATCTAAAATTGTATTGAGTGGAGAAATGTAATTTTCTATAAGATATCGTGCCTTATGAATTTTTTCTTGATAGTCAATTTTCTTATTGTTCGCTTTTAATTCTTTTGATTCAGTCAACAAACTTTTGGTATTATTTACAACAGCGTTTGTGAACTTCTTAATTTGGTTTGATAAGGCTTCAATTCTTTCCAACAAAATGTTCTTATCATCATTTATACCTTCTTTGATTTTTAGAAATAAAGTCCTGATTGATTGCCCGAAATGTTCTATTTCTTCAGGTAAGAGAGGTTTGAATTGTTGATGTATAAACTCAAAAAGAATCAAATAAGGCTCGTTAAATGCAAAGTCATCATTCTGCTCAACCAATATTTGATATTCGGTTAGTTGTGTCTGTATATTCTTGTCATAGTTTTCTAAACAAATATTTAGAGCTTCTTTCGTAATAATATCATTCTTAACCTGTATGTCAAAAAGGTCTCGTAGCAAATCGTAATGACTTGCCATAAACTGCAATATTGATTTTGGTTCTGACTTAATCATATTTCCAATATTGTTGCTCTAAAAATCGGTTATTTCTTATTATTGTTTCTCTAATTCTAATAACGTTAATGTCTCTACTTTGCTTAATTCTATTAGTCATTTCGGCTTTGTTGCCTTTTAGACTTTGAGAATACTTATTAAAGAGTTCATTATAATTTTCGGGTATGTGTAATTGGGCAAAGTCAAAAACTTCTTTGATTCTTAGAAACTCTTCAAGACCGTTAAAATCATAATCAACAAAAACAAGTAAGTGTTTTGTAGAAAGGCAGTTTAGTGATTCTTTTCCAATTCGACCATATTTATGAAGGAATACATAATTTTTGCCTAAAAGTTTTTCGGCAACTAAAAACGTGTCTAAGTTCTCAACAATACAAATGCGTTTGGCTTCAATCTTTTCAGCATTACAAGCGAATATTTGGAATTTGTTTGTATAATCTTCTAAATTTAAATAATTACCATTTATCTTAATTGTATCAAAGCCTCTAAGCATAAAGATTGGTGAAGTAACTGTTTTTTGAATTTTAGAGTTTCTAAATTTTCTAACATTGTCGGACTTGTCTTTGACTTCAATGTCTTCTGGAAAATAGGTTTTAAAGAAACTTTCAAATTCAACCGCCTTCTTTATTTCGTATCTGAAGCCTCTACCTGACTTTGTTTTTTCAAGGATTAAAGAAGAAACTAAACCTTTGAAATGCGAGGAACTCAAAACAGTTTTCGGGATTGCCTTTTCTGTAAGAAAAGAATCCTCTTTTAATTTCTTGTATGTTCTAAAATCTGTTTGATTCACACTGTTTTCTTTTTACGGTATATTACATTTCCGTTAGTTTCACTTAAAACAATTTTTCCCTTACTTCTTCTCACTAAGTAGTATTTATCAAATCCGTCATATGGGTGCAATGGTGCGGCTGATATGGGAACAAAATTATTTTCCTTGCAGAAATTTAAAATCTCAATTCTGTTGGCTTCATCAATTGTTCCGATTTCATCAACGAAAATCACAATTTTGTTTTCTTCATCATTAATTACAATTTGATGGATAATTGACATAATAATTACCATTCTAATCATTTTGTCTGTTCCGTCTGATTCAATTTGATTTCTTAAATCAACGACTTTATGCTGTCCTTTTTTGTCAAGGTGCAACTTGATGTCAAAAAGGTTATTAAAATCAATTACGAATTGATTATCCAAATATCTGTTCAGAATATTAAGGTTTTCCGATTGGTCGTCAAAGATTAGTTCAGAAGTTAAATCTCTAATATCCATTATCTTCTTCAAATCTTTAATTAGATTTTCGTTCGGAATGATTTCAATACTCAAAGAATCTATGTCAGAGATTTTAATTTTTCGGATTTTTGAATTGAATTGATTATTGATGAACGCTTCAAACTCTTGAAATTTTGAATGAAGTGTTTTGCACGGAATTGAAAATTGCGTTGAAATGTTTTTCAATAATGCGTCAATACTTTTCTGCTTATCTTCAAGCGTTGCGAGTTCAGAATCAAGATATTTGATAAACTCATCTTCCGAAGCAAAACCGGTTTCCGTTTTTGTTTTCAGATTTTCAAATAATCTTTCTTTGTTGTTTTTGATACTTTCTCGTTCAGAAGAGTTTCTTTCAAAATTTTTGAAAAGGTTGTCAAGCGTTTCGTTTGTTTGATATTCAATTGGAATTATTCCCGATTGCTCAACTTTTACTTTCCAACCTTGAATTTCCTTAATACGATTTTCTGCTTTATTGATGTCTTCCGAAAGAATATTTATAGCTTCACTAATTCTCGCAATGAGTTCCGTTGTTTGTTTTAATTCCTTTCCTGTGTTCTCTTGATTTTGAAATAGATTTTTTAGTTCTTCTTCTAACTCTGCAAGATTCTTTTCAAGTTCGGGTAACGAATTAAGTTCTTCAATTTTTTTTTCTGTTTCTTTAATTTTTGCTCGAACAGAAGAAAGTTCAGAACGATATTTTTCTAAATCTTTCGCTATCGGTAAAAGTTTTTCGTTACTTATTTTTTCTTTGATTGCATTTTCTCGTTGAAGTTTTAAGTCATCAATAGACGGAATTGGTTTTCCTTTAAAGTCTTTCGGAATTGTAATTGCTCCGTCAAAGATTTTCATTATTTCAGATAGATTTTCAATTCCCAATTGAATATTTTCTTTCGGAAGTGCAGTAATGGAATCGGAAAGAATTGCGTTTAGCAATTCTTTGTCTTTCCCATTTTTGCTTATCTGATGAATGAGCAAATTTGAGTAAGTTTCAATTTGTCCGTCAAGTTTTGAAATTTCTTGATTGAGTTTAGAAATTTTGTTTTCTAAATCTCGACTGTTTAGGTTTTGATTTTCAATTTGAGTTAATCGGCTTTCGATGTCTTTTCTTTGTGTGTCTAAATTACTGAATGACTGTTTTAAAAAGTCAATTCCCTCATACGATTTTATATTTCGGATTTTTTCGGCAAGGGATTCTTTTGCTGAACCTTTTTGAGAAATGGTTGCTTCTAATTTTCCAATAGTTTGATTTAAATTGTTTTGTTTCGGGGTTAAGTCTTCACTTAATCGTGTTCTGTTTTTATCTCGTTCATTCTTTTTCTCGAAAAGTCTTGTGTTAATGTCAATATTCACAGATGAATAAAGTACTTCAAACGCATATACAATTTCAGATAAAATCTGATTTTTTGCCTTGTACTGATTGACTAATTCCTTGAAGTCGGAAAAACTTTTTTTAATACTTCTAATTGCCTTGATTTCTTTGTTATGTTTCAAAAGTGTTTGAATGTCCTTTTGGTTTTTCTTGGAAAATTCAACTTGTTCATTTTCTTTATTGTCAGCAATAATCAAAGATTCCTTTAAAGTCTTGTTGTCAATAAGTTTTGAGTTAATCAGGTAACGATAAATTTTAGAAAAGTTGTTACTGATTTCTCTTTGGTCTTGTGATGCTCCTTCGTTTAACCACACAACACCGTTATTTTTCTTTCCTTTTTGATATACAAAATTGAAAAGGTCTCGTCTGTTAGAATATTTGCTGTATACTACTCCTGATGAAGAAAATTCAGCAAGTAATGAATCAAATTTCTTAAGTTTTTGTCCTTCTGGTGTTTGTTCAAAATAATGTTCCTCTTTATAATCGCTGTCAATTTTGTAATAATCTAAACTTCCCTCTGCATTCTTCTTTACTAAGATGCAGTAATACCGCTTTTTGAAAATCTCAAAAATAATGTAACTCGAATTGATAGAAGGGAAGTAATGATTAATTGTCGATTTGTCTCCTGTCCGATTACCACTAAATGTCATTTGTTTTCCGTCAATGATATACAGAAAGTTTAAGGCATAAATTAGAGTGCTTTTCCCAATGTTATTAGGTCCAACAATTTGTAATGAATCGCAATCGCCTAACTCGATGTCAGCTTTTGAATATATTTCTGAATGAAGAATAACGAGTCTTTTTAGCATAGTTAAAATTACATATAAAGTTACTTGTTCTGAACTGAAGGTAAAATTTACATTTATTTAGGAATCACTCCCCGGACTCCACCTTCTGGGTTATCCACATCTCCAACGTATCGGGGAATAAGGTGAATATGAACATGGTCAACAGTCTGGCTGGCAGATTTGCCGATATTTATCCCTATATTGAAACCATCAGGTTCATACTTTTTTTGGAGAATTTCTTTTACATAATTCAGCATAAAAATACAGGCCGATTGTTCCCGAAAGCTCAAATCAAAATAGTTATCCACATGTCTTTTTGGAATGATTAAAGCCTGACCCTTGGATACAGGAAATTTGTCCAACATAGAAAAAGCCGTTGCTGATTCGGCTAGAAGTGTCCTATCTGGAGAAGGATTACAAAATGGGCAAGAATCCGCTTTTGGATCTATATTTTTTTGATTATATGGCCTATACTCATAAATTTCACAGTTTTCGTTTCTGAATATGGAGAAAAAAGGAAGGATCACATTGCACTGGTAGGTTGGTTTTTGATGGATTTTATGTGTTCTGAAACCTTCAAAAGTGATGTCCCTTCTAACAGCAAAATAGGCTTTTCCGGTAGGTTTTAACAGTTGTGAAATCTCCATCAGCACCCTTGTCTGCTCTTCTTGCATCAGGACATTGAGCACATAAAAACAGATAATTGTATCGAATTGCTTTTGTGGATAACTTGGAAAATAATGCCTGTCATATCCGACAATATCAATCCCCTTTTCCTTCAAAACCTCCACATCCTTTCCAAAACCACATCCAAAGTCCAAGACCTCTCTTATTAACAATCCCTTATTCAAAACATGCCTTGCAGGAAAAGAAATTGAATCCCGTTCTTTGGCGGTGAGGTGGTTGAAGGAATTGGATGGGCTCATAAAAAAGAAGTTTTTTTGCTAACGCTATATTTGATTATCCCTTAAAAATATTCTCTCGATGCCAAGCTAAATTTTCTTGAGATGGAAAATAATCCTTTTCGAAAGGGAGTTTAATTTTTACTCCCCCCAATAATTTTAAACTGTATGGATGTGTTTCATCTTCATATATATGTTTCGAAACAATTATCCTAAATGAGTTATCCACAGTCAAAAGTCCTCTATCAAAAGCCCGATGCATATTTGGACAAAGGGCTAATCCGTTTGAAATAGTATCATTTTGATTGTAACTAAACGGAACTATGTGGCACGCGTCAATTAGGGAATATCCATGTAATGAAGTCAAACGCAAACCCGTAAAGCAACAAGAGTTATTATAAATCTTTGGGATCATCTTTTTGAAAATTCCATTTCTAACAAAAATTACTTCTTCTTGGCTTATTCTTATACTTGTCTTGGGACTTGTGGCCTTATTTAGCACATACAATTCAAGTTGATCCAAATACCCTTCCTGCCCTGTTTTTGCTTGAAAAAAGTTTCTTAAATCATTTGGAAAATAGTTATCTAACAATGCTGTTTTAAGAATTTCTCTTGAATCCCTATTAGATAGATAAAAATATAATTCTGGTAAAAAGTAACCATAATCAAGCACTTCGCTTAAAGTATTCACGCTTTTTATATGGGAATTTATTGAATAACCCGGTTTAGGTTTCAAAAACCAAAATGGATTGGATTGGATTTTATCATTTTGGAGATAAAAGAAAGGCTGTGTAAAATCAGATTGATGTGGGGTATCAACCAACAATTGCCAATTTTCTTGAAAAATCCCGACAAGATCAGAATTGAGGAAGACCCTGTTTTCCGAAATCATACCCTTATCTATCATTTCGATGAAGGTTAATAACAAAACGGGCTTATGGGGAGCTAAACCAAATTTTGTAGAAGCTCTTTTCAAACTTTTTAACCCACGAATAAAATTTTCAAGAGAATATGTATTCATCAATGTCACTGAAGTTTTAATTTTTGAATTTAACTAATTAAAACATTCATATCTAAAAATCAGGAATTATTTGGCTTCCAAAACCAATTAAGCTATTCTATTTCAATCCAAACACCCAAACCCCTCCTTACTTTCCTTTCCAAATGGAGGAAGGATGCGGTAGGCTTCGATGCGTTGTTGGATGGGGGCATCTTCCATTTGGTAATTTGGCGTATAGCGGACTTCATCCCAATAGGTGGACTTTGGATCGGTAGCCCTGAGGTCTCCGGTTTCGGTCATCCATGCCAATAGTTGGGTTTTCAGCTGTTCTTTGACTGCTTGAGATTCAGGTTCGGCAGCGAGGTTGTGTATTTGATAGGGATCCTTGATTACATCATACAATTCCTCTTCGGGCCTAAGCCCAAAGGAAAGGGCAAAGTAATCCGGTTGGCCCGGTTTAGCTTTTCCTTCCTGATTCATGATCAGAAACTTGGTGATGGAATGGTCCACATCCCCATATTGACCTACGGATTGGTGGACTGTCGGGTCTCCGGCGGGATTGCGCTCGGGTATGGGGTTCCAGATATAGAGGTATTGGTGGTTTCTGATTCCCCTCATCGGATAGCTGAGGTTGCCCTTGCGGACATTGGCATGCCGCTCGCGCTCGAGGAATACCTGATCCCGGTCTTGTTTTTTGCCATCCAATAGGGCCCAAAGGGATTGTCCACACATGTCATCGACATCCTGACCTGCCGCTTCGATAAAGCTCGGGGCAAAGTCCACAAAATTCACAAAATCGTCAATGACAGTTCCGGCTTTGGCTTTTGCAGGCCAACGGATGGCCAAAGGCATGCGGGTACCAAGGTCGTAGAGATTTGCTTTTGCCCGTGGAAAAGGCATGCCATTGTCACTTGTCATGACGATGATCGTATTGTCTAGTTCACCGATTTCCTCCAGCTGTCGGATGAGTTGTCCACATTCCCTGTCAAAGCGCTCTATCTCAAAATAATAGTCCAGGATATCATTCCGTACACAGTCATTGTCAGGAAAAAATCCGGGGACATTGACATCAGACAACTTCATGCCGCTTTTGATTCCGGTGTTGGTTTCATATTCGCGGTGCGGGTCACTGCTGCCAAACCAAAATGTGAAAGGTTGGTCTTTTGGTCTTTGGTCCAAAAAGGTTTTGAAGTCTTCAAATTGCTTTCCTGCAGGATTATGGGTGAGGCCGGAGACCAAAAACTCTCCCGGTCCCCAACCTTTGCGAGTGGAACCTGTGAAATAACCGGCTTGTTCGAGAATGCTGACATAGGTGGGATATTGGGCAGGAAACTCTGACCATAGATTTCCCCCGGATTCATTTTGGTGTGGATATCTTCCGAGCAAAATCGAGGCACGCGAAGGGGAACAGGATGGGGAGGCGGTATAGGCATTGGTAAACAAAGCGCCTTCTTTGGCAAGTCTGTCAAAAGTGGGTGTCCTTACCACCCGATCACCATAGACGCCGGCATGTGGATAAGACCAATCGTCTGCTATCAAAAAGAGGATGTTTGGGGGCTTTTGGGGAGTGTTTTCAACTTCTTTCTTTCCACATGAAAAAAGGAGGATCAAGGAGAAAAAGAGGAGTTGGAAAGATTTCATATATGAGGCTTTTTGTTTTTTCCTTAACAATATCAGGTACCTAATTTAAATGTAAATCATGATTGTAATAAATCACTTTTTTGCCAAAGGTTGAAAAGGCCGCTTTTGAAAGCTATAGATGAGGTAAAACAAAGAGGGAAGGATAAAGACACTTCCTACAAGGAGTGCAATGCCAAGGCTGTTCATGGTGGCAGGACCGGCAGCGGCTTCTTTCAGGATCAGGACACTGTTTTTGAAAACCATAAATGCAGGATGAATACTGTAAAACAGGGCAAAGAGGATCATACTAACCTGAAAACCTACCAGGATCCTTGCTCTCATGTGAAAATTTTCCCTCAAATACTTCCATGTCAAGGGAAGGGAAATACTAGCCAAGACCAATGCTAAAATCGTGATGGGATGCTCCAACATGCCTGCCAACAAAGGAATGCCCTCCAAGGTGGCAGCCAAAAAAACCACAGCGCCGGCAACTACTGTCAGGATATTCATCCTGATGGCTTTTTTTCTGAACAGCATTTGGTCTTCGTGGTTTTGGGCTTCACCGATCAAAAAGACGGCAGCCAAATACCCGCAAATAGCCACAGTAAACAAGCCTACACTGATCGGGAAAAAGGCCAACCATGGAAACAAGTAGGCCTCAGGGAAAGAAGCTGCCTCTAAGTCTATTCTTCCCGAGATGATCGTCCCTGCCAGGATGCCTAGAAAGAGCGGACTGAGGAAAGAAGAATAGACAAAGATAAGGTTATACAAGGGCTGAAATTTTCCCTGATCCGGATCATAATGCCTGAAAATAAAGGCTGTTCCCCGAGCAATTATACCCAGTAGCAACAGGGAAACAGGGATATGGAGGAAAATGGAAACAGTCGAGTAAACTTTTGGAAAGCCCACAAAAAGGATGACGATGGTGATGATGAGCCACATGTGGTTTGCTTCCCAAATGGGACCGATCGCCTGATAAGTAAGTAGCCTTGTGCGGTCTTTTTTGGCATCCGAGGTAAAAAATTCGATGATGCCTGCACCAAAATCCGCCCCTCCGAAAAGCAGGTACATCAATAATGACAAGTACAAAAAAGCAATGATGATATCTACCATGGGATCAGGATGTTTTGGGTGAAAGTTGCTCCGTTTCCTTATCCAAAGCCTTTACCTGCTTTGCCAGCAACGCGCCTACGATCAGGGATAGTGACAAGTACACTGCCACATAAAGCCAGAATGAATACACGATTCCCGGCATTGGGGTCACCGCATCAGCTGTCCGCATGATACCATACAGGATCCAAGGTTGCCTTCCTACCTCAGTCACTACCCAACCTGCCTCCACGGCAATAAAACCCAAAGGGCTCAATAGGGCTAGCAAAGCCAAAAACCAGGGGGCATGTAAATAGGAGGATTTTTTCCACAGCCCAAACAACCAAATCAATCCAACCAGCATCAGCAACATGCCTATACCTACCATGATCTGAAATCCATAGTGGGTAATTGCCACCGGAGGACGCTCATCTTGGGGGATATCCTCAAGCCCCTTGACCTCTGTGACGAAGTCACCATGGATCAGGTAACTCAACCCTCCCGGGATTTTGATGGCATAATTTACTGTTTGGGTAGCTTCATCCGGAATCCCTCCGATGATCAAAGCCGCCCTTTCTTCGGTGTGAAAATGCGCTTCCATAGCCGCAAGCTTTGCGGGCTGTCGGTGGGCAACATCTTTGGCAGCATGGTGCCCGCTCAGCGGCATCAGAATGGCCGCGACAGCGCCGATAGTCAGGGAAATCCTGAGAGCAGGAATGTGGATATCTTTGGATTTTCCCTTCCTGATCATCCAGGCATGGATCCCACCTACGGCAAAGCCTGTTGCGACAAAGGCTGCCAGCGTCATGTGCAAAGCCTGACTGAACCAGGCTTCATTAAACATCGCGGCGATCGGGTCAATATTGGTATAAACCCCATCGATGATATCAAATCCTGTAGGTGCATTCATCCATGCATTGGCTGCAACAACCAATATGCCTGATGCCAAGCCGCTGACCCCTACTACTACTCCTGTAAACCAATGAAACCAAGGGTGGAATTTTCCCCAACCATAGAGGAAAAAGCCCAATGCTATGGCTTCGATAAAAAAGGCCGTTCCTTCCAGGGAAAATGGCATACCAAATATCGGTCCTGCCTCTTCCATGAATTTGGGCCAAAGCAGACCAAGTTCAAAAGAGAGCATTGTTCCTGAAACTGCACCTGTAACAAAAAAGATTGCCACGCCTTTGCTCCATGCGACGGTCAGTTTCTTGTAAGCTTCCTTACCGGTTTTGAGATAGATGTAATGGGAAATGGCCATAAAAAACGGCATGATCATTCCAATGCAGGCAAAAATGATGTGAAAGCCCAGAGATAAGGCCATCTGAGACCTTGCAGCTAAAAGATCATCCATTTGGGAGGAGGTTTTGGTAAACAGGATGGCTAAGTAATTTACATTAGCAGTTTAAAAGTAGGGTATTTTTTTGAAGGAAACCAGGTGGGGAGTGGGTAAAAGGTTGGAAGTTTGAGGTCGGGAAGGATAGAAGAATGATGTTTGGGAGTTGGGGTGAGTAGGAAGCTCTGGTATGCCGGTCAATGATAGGAAAGCAATAGCATTAACAGTAATTTGGGGATGGCATTATTCCATTTCTCTTTGGTCCATTCTGTCAATCTCTTTCCTTACTTCGGCGATTAATTGTTGCTCTGTGGGGAGGTATAATTGGTATTTGCTGGATAATTGTCGAGCGCTCAAAATCTTTTTCGTAATAAGTAGCTTCCCTTCTTAGAATTCATGGAAATCAAAAATTGAGGCTTTGATAGTCAGATTCCAAGGGAAAAATCCGAAATTGATGTTTGCATTTATTTACAACCCAAAAGACCATGAAATATTCCATCGTATTTTCGTTTTTTATTTTGATAGCCATTTCCTGCACCCAACCCAAAAACACCATGAAAGCAAACAGTTCGATAGAAATTCTAGATGAGGCAGCGTTGAGTTTGATAAATCCTGATGCACAGATCGAAGTCATTTCTCAGGGCTATGCCTGGACTGAAGGGCCACTTTGGCTGGAAAAAGAACAGAAGTTGTTGTTTTCGGATATTCCCAACAACTCCATATTTCAGATTGATGCAAAGGGTGAAACAAGTCTTTATCTGAAACCTTCGGGCTATACAGGAGATGCTGCCCGTGGTGGAGAGACAGGTTCCAATGCCCTGATTTTGGATCCGCAGGGGAATTTGGTGCTCTGCCAACATGGAGACCGCAGGATGGCAAAGATGAATGCGCCTTTGGATCAGCCCAAAGCAGATTTTGTCAGCATTGTGGATAACTATCAAGGAAAGCGCCTCAACAGCCCCAACGATGCCATCTATGACAAGGCGGGAAATTTGTATTTCACCGACCCTCCTTATGGCTTGGAGTTCAATGTGGATGACCCGGCGAAGGAATTGGATTTTCAGGGAATCTATTGCCTCAAGACCGATGGGGAACTACTGCTGGTGGACTCCATCTCCCGTCCCAATGGCATCACTTTTTCCCCTGACCAAAGCAAGTTGATTGTCGCCAACTCCGATCCTGAACATGCCGTGTGGTACCAATATGACATTGTGTCCGCGGGTGTGGTGGAAAATAAAAAGTTGTTTTTTGATGCAACATCATATGTAGGAAAAGAAGGCTACAACGGACTTCCTGACGGGATGAAAATGCACAGTTCCGGAAATCTGTTTGCAACAGGACCGGGAGGTGTATGGCTTTTTGATGAAAACGGGAAGGCTTTGGCTAGGATTGCGACTGGGGAAGCAACTTCCAATTGCGCTTTTTCTACGGATGAAAAGACCCTGTATATCACGGCGGATAATTATGTGCTGAAGGTGGGGTTGAAGTGATTCTTTTCCCACAAAGACACTAAGGCACGGAGGGATAATAAATACCAATCACCCAGAGACGCAGATTGACGCAGAAAAAAAGAGAATGTGTCCCGCGAAGACGCAAAGAAAAATATCAATAAAATATGAGATTCTTCACCTCCGCAGGCGCCGGTTCAGAATGACGTTTTTAGAAAACCATCTATGAAAATCTGTGTGCATCCGTGGTAAGGATGTTTTACCGCAGATATCGCAGATGGACGCAGAAAAAAAGAGAATGTGTCCCGCGACGGCGCAAAAACGCAAAGAAAAAGTGAAGGAGTCAAGAAAGATCCCTTGAGCTCTTGGCGAAACCTTTGCGATCATTGCGGTAAAAAATGTCCCGAGAAGGCGCAAAGAAAAATGTTTGAGGTGACTTAAAAGGTCAAGAAAATTTAAAGGCTCAAGAACTAGACCATCTACTTAATTAAGATAGGCTTAAACCTTCGACCGAAAAAAGACGTCTTTAAGTGATCTGTTTAAAGCCATGAAAAGAATCTCTCAGCTTTTATTGTTCTTAATAGTTTCTTTACTATTTGTTTCCTGTTTTACGCCTAGAGCAAGCTACTCTAAAAAAGTTAGTGAACCTTCCAAGCCGATTAGCAATTTTCTAATCCTGTATTCTGTTCTTCATGATGATTTATTGGACTTGGGAGAACAAAATTATAATACCTATCTCAATGGAAAATTCAACAATTTAGAAGATAAGGGTTTCCGTGACAATTTGGTAAATAAGTTTTTAGAATTAGGAAGGGGAACTGATTATCGGGAAATTTTCGAGGATTTCCGTGCATATGATTTTTCGGAATTCAACATTCGATTACAAAATAAAGAGGTCGAGTTCATATTGCTTGTTACACAAAAAAGTTACGTGCGTAATGAGGAACTTTCCGATATCATCAAATATCAGGTTTACCTTTTTGAGTTGGGGAAAGAAGAACCTATTTGGGTTTCTTATGGCTTCACTAATGTTTTTGCAGGAAAATTAGCCAAAGGAATTCTAGTTAAATTAAAAGAGGACATGTTGCTTTGACCAATTTTTTTGTCCAAATAACAACATAAAAAAAGCCCCCTTTCGGAGGCTAATTTTTCAATATTCTCGTCACTTGTATCTAAATAAGGGTAAAACCTTCGAGGTCAAAAAAAGACCTCAAAGGTTATTTGACATACTTCTCAAGCCAAGTGTTCATTTCCCAAAGGGTATGCAAAATGGATTCTTTGCCTGCATAGCCATGGCTTTCATGTGGAAGGAAAACCAATCTGGTAGTTGCGCCGTGACCTTTGAGTGCATTATAATACCGTTCGGACTGGATGGGGAAAGTACCGGAATTGTTGTCCGCCTCTCCGTGGATCAATAAGATTGGGGTTTTTACCTTGTCCGCGTTCATAAATGGCGACATCACATTGTACACATCAGGTGCTTCCCAATAGCTGCGTTGCTCATATTGGAATCCAAAAGGTGTCAAAGTCCTGTTGTAAGCGCCGCTTCTTGCGATTCCTGCTGCAAACAAGTTGGAGTGAGAAAGTAAGTTTGCTGTCATGAAAGCCCCATAAGAATGTCCGCCTACAGCGATTTTTTCGCGGTCTCCGATGCCCTGACCCACGATGTAATCTATCGCTGCTTCCGCATTGGCCACAAGTTGCACCACAAAAGTGTCATTTGGTTCATCGTCCCCTTCCCCGACTATCGGCATTTCTGTTTGGTCCATGATCGCATATCCCTGCGTCACCCAATAGATAGGAGAGCCCCAACTCAATCTGGTAAACTGGTATTTGGAACCGCGAACCTGTGCAGCGGTGGCTGCGGATTTGTATTCCCTAGGATAGGCCCACATCAATACAGGAAGTCTTCCGTCTTTGGCAGGGTCATAACCTTCAGGGGTATAGACCACGGCAGATAAGTTGAGTCCGTCATTTCTTTTGTAGGTGACGAGCTGCTTGTTGATGCCCTTGATGGATTCATAAGGATGGGCAAAGTTGGTAATCTGCATCGGGGCGATGCGCTTTCTAGTATTGACCAACCAATAATTGGGTTGGATATCAGTGCTTTCCTTGATGGTGATAAATTCTGTGGCGTCGGCATTGAGGACTTTGGCTACCCTTTCGTAATAGGGGGCTTGGCTCCTCCAAATGATTTTTTCAGTTTTGGTTTTGGTATTGAAAGCTGAAAGATAAGGCATACTGCCCTCGGGACTGCCCCCTTCGGAGGTCATAAATACATCGTCTCCTTTTCTCAGAATCACATTTTTGCCAAATGCATTGGTTGTAAATACAGGATTTCCCGGATCGTTGTAGATATCATCTGAGTTGCGCTCGATGATGACAGCGCCTTTTTCCCCCGGTTTGGAGGGATTGATGACAGAAACCCTTTCCTGTCTGCTGGCAAACCATCTTTCATTCAAAAGGGCAAAATTGTCGTCTGACCAAGCAATTCCTGCAAAACGATAGCCTATACTTGCCAATTTTGTCGGCGTGGCGGTAAAAGGAGCTTCCAAAGTATAGATGATTTCTCTTTCTTCCATTTTGACTTTGGGGTCACCGCCATCCTGGGCTTCAGTCCAATACAATGAAGCACCTTTGTCAGCCCTCCAACTGATGGCTCTTGGGCCTTTTACTGTAGCATCAAATCCTGTCGGTCTGACTTCGTCCAAAGGAATTTGGGCTAGGGTTTTGACTTTATTTCCTTTGCTGTCCCAAATCTCTACATCGTAAGGAAAACGGGAAGCTGGAACAAGGTAAGAAAACGGTTTTTTGATCAAATCCACCATGATATAATTTCCGTCAGGTGAAAGGTCAACAGACGAAATCAAGCCTGGAGCCCCTATGGGTTGCTTGCTGCCGGCCAAGTCTACCAACATGAGTTGTGAATCCATGAAGTAGGCAAACAAAGCTTCATCATAAGAATTGCTCAACAAATCCTGATAGGTACGTGAAGGAGCAGCATTGCCGGAAGTTTCCTGAACAATCGGTCCTGCAGGTGCAAGTGGGGCTTTGGGCATGTTGCCCCGGCTTGGGTTGACAGCTTTGAGGAGGATTTTATTATCCGGTGTCCAGGTGATGGCATTTCCATAAACGCCGTTGACAATTTCGTCAGTTAGTTTTTTGGCTTCCAAAGTAGTTAGGTCAACCATCCAAAGGCTGATTCCGGTATTCGAGGTATGGGTCATTGCCACAAATTTTTCATCCTTGGAAAGGGAGAAATTTCCCAATCTCGGGGAAGTGGGAAGCCCTTTGATGTCCTGTTCCATACCGGAACGGGTGTTTTTTAATTTTACATTTTCTACGGATCCTCCACGGCTAGGGCCGTTGGTGGCGGGATTGATACGGATCCCTGCAATCCTCAGTTCGGGCTGTGCAAGTTCTTCGATGGATGGGTTTCCGGCCCGCTCGAGCAGCAACATAAATTCTCCCGATCTGCTAAAACTCGCCTGTGGCGTAATCGGTGCATTGACCAAATCAGCAATTGCTTTTGGTGGAGTCTGATAAGTCAAAGCATTCTGTGCTTGGACAGAAATGCCTTTCCCAATACCACAAAGGCCCAACACCAAGATAAAACGATATAAATTTTTCATAAGAGAGAATTAATTTTGATTTGAAAATAAAGCAAATCCATGTAACAGAAACTGGTTTTGGGCTTATTGGTTTGAAATTGGGGTGAAAGGGAAAAAATTCAGAATGATAAATTAAGAATTAGGAAATGAGGAGGGTTATAAAAATGATTTTTCAGTAAAAAAAGGACATAAAAAAAAGGTGTCTTTAGGACACCTTTTTTGTTCTGTGAAACACTAACGATACATTATTTTCCTTCAGCACCGATAGAAATCATGGCACATCTGAATCCAATATGGTTGGTAGCAGAGTCCTGATGAATAAATCTTCTGGTACCCGGAGCAAGCCAATAAGCCATATCTCTCCAAGAACCTCCTTTGTAGACTCTATAGTTATCATCGATCAAGGTAGTGCCATAAGTTTCAGATTCGTCAAAAATTCCGTCTTTTCTCAATGGGTTGAGGTCATCAAAATCCTGATAAGAAAGCGGCCTGTAAACGTCCTGAACCCACTCATTGACATTTCCTGCCATGTTGTACAATCCAAAATCATTTGGTGGGAAATCATATACGTTTGTTGGGATGATTTCACCGTCATTGGTGCGGCTACCTGCAATACCTGCATAGTCACCTCTTCCACGCTTGAAGTTGGCTAAGAAGTCACCTTGCTTGCCTTGTCTTTTAACATTATATGGGTTTCTGACACCTCTGCCATCCCAAGGATAGATTCTACCAAATTCCTGATTTTCGTCCATATACTGTACGCCGATCATAGCCTTGGCTGCATATTCCCATTCTGCCTCACTTGGCAATCTGTATTCTGCAAAGGCTACCCCTCTTTCAATCAGTTGGTTTTTTGTAAGTGAACTGTCCAATTCATTTCTTTCTCTCACCAAGTTGGATACAAATTCTGTCCTCCACTTGGCATAGGTATTTGCCTGAACCCAAGATACACCTGCTACAGGGTAGAAATTGAAACCGGGAAATCTGAAATAGTAAGTATCATACACATCATTATAGGACAATACCCCACCCCAAACTCCTTCAGCAGGTTCCAATTTTTTGATGGAATCGGCAGAAACTTTCTTTTTCATGTCGAAAAGGAATTCCCTGTAGTCATTGTTTGAGATTTCTGTTTCGTCCATGAAGAACGATGCAATGGTCACAGTCCTTTCGGCGTTATCCCTGAAAGCCATGACATCCTGTTCCTGAGAACCCAAAACAGCACGACCGCCTTGGATAAATTTCAAGTTTGGCCCTATTTCCTGCTTTGCAAGTCTGGTGACGACAAAATTAGAACTGTCATTAGCATCGAAGCTATATTCCGCACCCGTTGTTGGGCTGGCTTTACCCGGTTTGGCGGCTGTTCTTCTGCCGTATCCCGGAGTTTTGTTACAAGACGATAGCAGCGCTCCTGCTACAAGCAACGCTGAAGCCAAAATTAAACCTGCTTTATTTTTCGCAAAAACCATAATATTTAACTGTTTTTAACCCTCAAATAGAACGCTAATATATAATCAATAATATCTTTATCACAATAATTTTTTTGACAAGTCCCTGATGGTGAAATAGGTTTTATGCAAGATTGTTAGAAATAATGCAAATTATTTTTCAGGAAAAGCAAAAATGATCTTGTTAAAAATTTTCAAAATTTATGCATTTTTCATCTCTTCAAGCCATTTTTTTGCTTTTTCAATGCTTTTCACTTCACTGATGATCAAAATAAGTCTGTTTTTAGCCTCTTTGATCTTACAAAGTTTGCCGTGCTTTTGGATGTAAGCAAGGATCTTACCAAATGTATCTGATTTGAAATACTTTTCCTTTTCTGAAGGAAGGAAATAGCATTTCATAATCTCTCCTTTGAGTACGAGTTTTTCAAATCCCAAGTTTTCAGCAATCCATCTCAGTCGGACAGTTTCAAACAAATCCTCTACAGGGGATGGGATCGGACCAAACCTGTCCCTGACAGATTGGATAAAGGTCTGAAGCTCCTCTTCTTTTTTGATGTTGTCCAACTTGGCATAAAGACTCAGCCTTTCAGATATATTGCTGACATAAGATTCCGGAATCAACAATTCCAAATCTGTCTCTATCACGCAGTCCTGCACCAAAACTTCCACCTTTTCTTTCAGGTCTACTTCAAAGAGGTAGGCAAACTCATTTTCCTTCAATTCCTGTACAGCCTCATCCAATATCTTATGGTACATCTCAAATCCCAAATCGGTGATGAAACCGCTTTGTTCGGCCCCAAGGAGGTTTCCTGCACCACGGATATCGAGGTCCCGCATCGCGACTTTGAAACCATCACCCAAATCCGAGAATTCTTCCAATGTCTGTAATCTCTTCCTTGCCTCTGCCGTCAATCCCGAAGTCGGAGTGGTCAAAAGGTAACAGAAAGCTTTTTTGTTACTTCTCCCCACACGTCCCCGCATCTGATGGAGGTCACTCAATCCAAACATATGAGCACGGTTGATAATGATGGTATTGGCATTTGGAATATCGAGTCCGGATTCGATGATGTTGGTGGACACCAAGACATCATATTCTCCCTCGATAAATTTCACCATGATGTCTTCGAGCTTTTTTCCGTCCATCTGACCGTGTGCTGCAGCTACACGTGCATCGGGCACTAACCTCAGAATCAGGTTGGCGATGGAATCAATCTCCCCGACACGGTTGTGGACGAAGAATACCTGCCCGCCTCTTTTCAATTCAAATGCGATGGCATCACGGATGACTTCCTCCCTGAAAGTGTGGATTTCGGTGGTGACCGGTTGTCTGTTTGGCGGAGGTGTAGCAATGACAGACAAATCCCTTGCTCCCATTAAAGAGAAATGGAGTGTCCTTGGAATCGGTGTGGCGGTTAAGGTCAATACATCCACATTGACTTTCATTTCTTTGAGTTGGTCTTTGACTTTTACTCCGAATTTTTGTTCTTCGTCAATAACCAAAAGTCCAAGGTTCTTGAATTTAATGTCTTTGTTGACGATCCTGTGTGTACCGATTAGGATATCTATTTCGCCTGTTGCGACTTGGGCGATGATGTCCTTAATCTCTTTGGCAGATCTGAACCTGTTGATATATTCTACTTTGACAGGAAAATTGGCCAACCTTTCCTTGAAAGTGTGGTAATGCTGCATGGCCAAAATGGTGGTGGGAACGAGCACCGCTACCTGCTTTCTGTCATTCAAAGCTTTGAATGCTGCACGGATGGCCACTTCGGTTTTGCCAAAACCTACATCTCCGCAAACCAACCTGTCCATTGGGTAGGGTTTTTCCATGTCGGATTTGACATCGATGGTGGCGGATGCCTGATCCGGGGTATCTTCAAATACGAAGGAACTTTCCAATTCCACCTGCATGACCGAATCTGGAGAAAACCTGAAACCGTTGGCCCCTTTCCTTTTGGCATACAGCGCAATCAAATCCTTGGCAATGTCTTTGACCTTGCCTTTGACCTTCCTCTTTTTATTTTCCCATTCGGGACTGCCGAGTTTTGACATGGCAGGCATTGTCCCTTCCTGTCCGGAGTATTTGGAGATCTTGTGGAGTGAATGGATGTTGACAAAAAGGAGGTCGTCATCCCTAAACACCAAGCGTACTGCTTCCTGGGATTTGCCATGGACATCGACTTTTTCCAATCCCGCAAACCTTCCTACACCATAATCTATATGGACAATAAAATCTCCGGGGTGCAAAGTCCTCAATTCCCGAAGTGTTAGGGCTTTGGATTTACTTGATTTGGCTTTGGTCTTATACCGGTGAAAACGCTCAAAAATCTGATGGTCTGTATAGCAAGCAATGGAAAGGGACCGGTCCACAAATCCTTCGCGTAGACCGATTTTCAGGTATTGGACTTTTAATGTGGGGTCAAGTTCATGGAAAATGTTCTCCAATCTTTGGATCTGCTTGTCACTTTCGGAACAGACAATGTTGAGCATCCCTGTTTTTTCATTTTCGACCAGATTTTGGACAATCAGGTCAAAATTCTTATTGAATGAAGGTTGGGGCTGAGCGTCAAACTTGGCCGAGACAGCATTTTTCAGGTAAAATTTATTTCCAAATTCAACTTTCCCAAATTTCGAAACCTGGGTAATGAATGCTTCTTCTCCATCAAATAAGTCCTCAGGTTTGAGCAGCAACTTTTGATTGGAAGTACGACTGACAATCTGGTCAAACTGGTTTTTGGCTTTTAGGAAATTTTCTTCAATTACATCAAGGGTATATTGATAATCCTTGAACCAAAGCATGCTTTCATTTGGAAGAAAATCTAAAAAAGACTGTCTCTGTTCCTGAAGCAATTTGGTCTGCACATTGGGAATCAAGCTGATGTGGTCCAAAGACTCCAGGGAAAGTTGGGTTTCGGGGTCAAAAGTCCTGATGCTTTCTATTTCTTTGCCAAAGAGTTCAAGCCGGTATGGAAGGTCATGTGCATATGAAAACACATCCAAAATTCCTCCTCTAATGGCAAACTGACCGGGTTCAAAAACAAAGTCAGTTTTCTCAAAATCATAGGTACTGAGCAATTCGGCTATAAACGCTAGATCCACTTTTTCGCCCACAGCTGCTTTGAAGGTGTTTTCTGTCAGAGATCTTTTGTTGATCACCCTTTCGTAAAGCGCCTCTGCGTAGGTGATGATGATCGGGTTTTGAACTTCCCGAGCGAGAAGCTTATTTAATATTTCAGCCCGTTGCAAGACATTGGCGTTTTCCACCTCATCATACTGGTAGGGTCTTTTGTAACTGGAAGGGAAAAAGAAAATTGTTCCTTCTCCTAAGAGTTCCTGAAGGTCATTGTTGATATAGGCTGCCTCTTCTTTGTCATGTGCAATAATGAGGTGACTTCCGCCGAGGGATTTGAAAAGGACTGAAAAAAGTAAACTGTCCAAACTTCCCGACAAACCTTTGATCTGATGGTTGCCTGATTTGTCTTTGAGTATGTTCTGGGCAATGGTCTGTACAAAAGGATCCTTTTCGTAAAGAGCAACAAATGCGTTTTTTTCCAATTCTGTGGGTTTGGCTAATGATGGACAAAGTTAGGAATTTGATTTAGAAACCTATTCCTACTTCTGTTTATGAAATTGTAGTCTATTTGGATGAACCTATGGCTTATTTAAATGTTTACTGAAATATAACTTCATGACACATGGAAAAAACAAAGGAAAGCTGGCTACAAAGGGTCGAAAAAATGCATCCCTATCAGACCATGATGTATTTGGGAATGTTTGGCAGTGGGTTGATTTTCCTTTTTTTGACAGTAGCCTTTTTGGCTTCGGGCACCGGATATTTTGAGCAATATGGCCACAAGATTCCTAAAGCTTTCATTTTGAGTACTTTTGTTATTCTATTTAGTGGTTACACTGTTTCCAAGCTATTAATCTATTTCAATGAAGAAAATCTGGAAAAGCTCAAATCCAACCTCGTATTGACAGCCATACTTGGGGTGATTTTTACTGTCTTACAGTTTTTTGGCTGGCGGGAACTGACAATGATGGGAGTGGATTTCAAGGGTTTGCCAAGCGGGAGTTTTCTATATATTTTGAGTGGTATCCATATTTTCCACCTTTTGGGGGTGATGATTTTTTCGATAATCATGCTGGTTCAATATAATCAAAACGGAAAAAGCGAAATACAGCAGATCCTGATGTTGACCAACCCATTTGAAAAGATGAGGATCAGACTTTTTACCACCTATTGGCACTTTATGGATTTGATCTGGCTGGTACTCTTCCTGGTTTTTGTACTAACTTTCTAAAAATTTGTGGTATTTTCGGCTAAATCGACGTTAAAGAAAGCATCATGAATGAAAACAGGTATGAAATAAATATTGACCCGGACTGGATAAAAAAGTATGCAGGCAAAATAATAGGAGGGTTTTTATTAGTGGTTGCCATTTTTACAAGCACCAAAACAGTCGGACCTGAAGAAGAAGGTGTCGTGGTTTTGCTGGGCCAATATAACAGAACTGTACAGCCTGGTCTGAATTTTATACTGCCCTTTGGCATAGAAAGCATGTATAAAATCCCCGTTCAAAGGCAACTTAAGCAGGAATTTGGATTCAGGACAGTCAAAGCAGATCAGCGTACAGAATATGAAAAAGGGACTTTTGGAGACGAAAGCATGATGCTAACGGGTGACCTCAACCTCACCGATGTAGAATGGGTCGTCCAATATAGGATTGTGGATTCGTACAATTACCTGTTTAGAGTGAGAAATGCTGAAAAGACACTCAGGGACATGTCCGAAGCAGCGATGAGAAAAATTGTAGGTGACAGGACAGTCAATGAAGTATTGACTGTGGGCAGACAAGAAGTCGCCACAAGTGTAGAAGTACTGCTTCAGGAAATGTGTGACGAGTACCAAAACGGAATCCGAATCGATCAGGTAGTTCTTCAGGACGTCAATCCACCGGAACCTGTGAAACCTTCCTTCAATGCTGTCAACGAAGCACAACAGGAAAGAGAAACATTAACCAACCAAGCAGAAGCAGAATACAACAGGGTAATCCCCCGGGCCAAAGGAGAAGCCGAAGAAACCATACAGCTAGCCGAAGCCTATGCATTGAACCGGGTCAACCGGGCCAAAGGTGAGGCTGACAGGTTCAACAGTCTTTTTGATGCGTACATCAAATCTCCTGAGGTAACCAAGCAGCGGATCTATCTGGAAACAATGGAAAAAGTACTTCCCAAAATCGGGAACAAAATAATCGTGGATGATAAGGGAAACAATATCCTTCCACTGCTCAACCTTGACAAAGCTAAAAAAATCAACCTATGAGAAACAGACAAACCCTCACCTTGGTATTTTTGGCTATCCTTATTTATACCTTATATAGTAGCATTTTCATTTTGGATGAAACCAAGCAAGCCATCGTCACACTTTTTGGTAAGCCTGTGGGTGAACCACGGACAGAAGCGGGCCTGAATTTTAAAATCCCCTACTTCCACAAAGTACAGTATTTTGACAAAAGGTACCTGGAATGGGACGGAGCGCGTAATCAGGTTCCTACCAAAGACAAAAAATTTATTTTTGTCGATACTTATGCCCGTTGGGAAATCACCAATCCCCTTCAGTTTTTTATCAGGCTGAGAGACGAACGGTCTGCACAGTCTAGGCTGGACGATATTTTGGATGGTGAAACCCGAAATGCCGTGGCAAGTCATGACTTATTGGATTTGGTGAGGTCTTCCAACAGGGATCCCGAAATCACGGAGGAGTTTATGGAACAGATAGAAATCCTGGAAGACATCAATGTAGGCCGTGCCAAAATAGAAAAAATCGTTTTGGAAAAAGCAAATGAAAGGACTGCTGACCTTGGCGTGAGGGTTTTGGACTTCAGGTTCAAAAGGATGAATTATGTAGATGAAGTAAGGGACAGGGTTTACGACCGGATGATCAGTGAAAGGAACAGGATAGCAGACCAATTCCGGTCTGAAGGACAAGGAGAGGCTAGAAAAATCGAAGGAAACAAAGAAAAAGACCTTGCGGAAATCCAATCAGAGGCATTCAAAAAAGCAGAGGAAATAAAAGGCCGTGCAGATGCCGAAGCTACCAAAATCTATGCTGCTGCTTATAACCGAAGCCGGCAATCCGTAGATTTTTATAAATTCATCCGGTCTATGGAAAGTTTTGAAAAATCCCTTGATGAAAATACCACCATCATTCTTTCATCGGATTCCGAGTTTTTCAGGTATCTAAAAAAAGTGGATTAAGGGATTTTTAAGCGCAGTACAAAACAAATGAACACATTTTGGACTTAGGTCTAGGCATGAAAATCAATATTGAAACTGCTGTCGGACAAAACTACCTTCAAGTCAAAGAAGGTTTTGATGAATCCCTGTTTACCAAGCTTAGTCCACCTTTCCCTCCTGTAAAGCTCCTGCGCTTTGATGGATCAAAAAAAGGCGATGAGGTAACATTAGAACTGGATTTCATCGTATTCAAACAAAAATGGACAAGCCTGATCACTGAAGACCGTACTGATGAGAATGAATTCTATTTTGTGGATCAGGGAACTGAATTGCCGTTTTTTTTGAAAGAATGGAAGCATAAACACAGGATTATAAAAAACGGGTCAGGATCCATCATCAGAGATGAAATCACTTTTAGTGCAAAACCGGGATTTTTGGGAATACTTCTTTACCCGGCGATGTACCTTCAATTTTTATACAGGAAACCCATTTACAAAAAATACTTCAAGACCAAGTCTTAAGCCAAAGACAGGTTATCACAGTTTTGGATCTGGCAGTCTCCATACAAAACCAAAGAGTGACTGGTAATACCTGACTGAAATTCTTTTCCCATGGCATCTTTGATGGAATTGATCCTTTCGTCAGAAAATTCCCTGATTTTGCGGCATTGATTGCAGACATGATGGTCATGATGCTTGTAAGTCAAGGCTTGCTCATAAAGTGCGACTTTATCCTTAAACTGGTGCTTTACTGCGAGTCCGCATTCTACCAAAAGGTCCAAAGTATTGTATATCGTGGCCCTACTGATGGTATAGCCTTTGTTCCTCATCAATAAAAAGAGACCTTCAACGTCAATATGTTCGTCTTGAGGCAATGCATAAAGTTCATCCAAAACAGAATACCTCTCGGGGGTTTTTCTGCTTCCCTGCCTTAACAGGAAGTTTTCAAAAATTTTTTTTGCTTTTTCTACAACTGATAATTCTGCCATATTGAATTGTACCAAAAAATAAAGATGGAGTATTTTTTAGATTTTATCAATTATACTAAGGCTTGATTGATTTTACAAAGCCTTATTTAATTTCAGTCCTGATAAAAATTTAAAGAAAGAGGCCTCCAAAAATTTAGAAATAAACAAAAGACGAATGAAATGTATTTATGCTTATATTAAACGACATATAGACCCGAAAAAACGATCAAATTTACTGTGCGCCGGTTATTTCTTCTTATTCTGATTTTTTTCTGCAACATTTTTGCAAATGTTGCTCAGGTACCTGGATTCTATATGAGGGAAAAAGGCAAAAAAGTAGAACTGCCCATTATAGTATCCAATAATCTGGTGGTGATTCCACTGTCTATCAACAATGGTCCTCCCGTGAATTTTCTTTTGGATACAGGAGTTAAAACCAATATTCTGTTCAGCAAAACTTTTGGAAATTATATCGGGCTGAATTACACAAGAAAACTTGATTTGGTAGGGGCAGATGGACAGACCATCCTGACTGCCTCTGTATCTCCAAATAATTATATAGACATGGGTCCATTGGAAGGAATCTACCAAACCTTGTTGGTCTTGGATGAGGATTTCATGGAACTTGAGCAAGTCATCGGGATTCCGGTATTTGGGGTTATCGGCTACGAATTTTTCAAATACAACCCTGTCAAGATTGACTATGACAAACAAAAAATCACTTTCTATGCTGGTGAAATGATGAAAAGAAAGCCATTTGGCTATAAGAAAGTTGACATCAAGCTAGATAACAGTAAACCCTATATTAAGGGTGAAGTAAAACAGGTGGCAGGTTCAGAAATAGAAACCAAACTTTTGATCGATATCGGAGCCAATCACGGTCTGCTGTTAAACAGGGAAACAAGTGACAAGATTTTCCTGCCAAAAAACCATATAGCGAGTGATTTGGGGAGGTCTCTTGGTGGGGATCTGTTCGGATACGTGGGCCGGACGTTTCTATTGAATATCAACGGGATCAAATTCAAAGATGTGATCACTTCTTTTCCTGAAGAGACAGAATTCAGCTATGTAATCCGAGAGAGCGGAAGGCAGGGAAGCATTGGCTCTGAGATTTTGGGAAGGTTGACCGTGATAATGGATTACAACAGGGAGAAAATGTACATCAAAAGGGGAGACACATTTGCTGTACCCTTTGAGTTTGATATGAGCGGGATTACTCCTAGGCTTATGCCTTCGGACGAAAAAGTGATTTTTGTAACCCAGATTAGGGAGGGATCTCCGGCATATGAAGCGGGAATCCGGATGAGGGATGAGTTCCAGGACATCAATAACATACCGATTGATTTTTGGGAGCTTCCGGATTTGATCAAATTGTTTCGCTCCGAAGAAGGCAGAGAGATCAAAATCACGATGAAGCGATATTTGGGTGATGACTCATCGGATTTTGAGATCAAAGAGTTTAAATTCAAGCTTAGAAGACAGATTTAATATTTGTTATCGATATTTCAAATTTTTCATTTTTAAAGTTGTTAGCCGAAGAATCGTATATTTGGATGAATGTTTTTAAAGTTGGGATGTCAAAATAGGAGACAAACTCAATGAATTCTTTGATTATTTTATGTCAGAAGGCGCTAAAGTTTCTTTTCAAAATATTCTGCTTACTTTAAAAAAGTATGACAACGGCAGGTTTGAGCTGCTTTATATATCCTCTGAAATTAGGAATATTCTGACTGAAGGCGAAAAGTTTTACCAAGAGGATTATTTTGAAAAATCCTTTCCTACATTACCTAAACCTTTTTTTGAATACCTGTTTCAGATCTTGGGAAACGGTGACAAAATCACCTGTCCATTGACTTGGAAGGAAAAGTATTTCAGGTTTGTCCAAGTGGAAGGTTATGTGATTTCTCAAGAAGACAATTCCTATCTTGTAAACGTCCTTATTTCCCAATTGCCATTTGACTCAAATGTCAAATTCTCCTGGTTAATGGACAAATCAGAAGATCGTATTTTTACAGGAATCCAATCAGGTCATGATCTCGACCGTGTCTCAGCATGGAAGGCCTCCTTCTTTTCAAAATTTGATTTCATTCCGGAAGCGGATTTCAATGGCTTCCTGGAAAATAAAAACACCAAAATCCTCCCCATTTTTCCCGGCCATATATTCCTAACCAAAAAAATATTGACTGAAAATCATTTGCTTTTGCAGCTTGTTTACGGTCCTAGTCCTTTGGTAGACAAAAATGCATCAAGCACGGAGGCTTTACAAATCGGTCCAAAGCAGGCTCCTGTTTATTATGAGTATGACTTTAAAAACGACCTGATCAATTTTTCAGGAAACTTGGACGGTATTTTGGGCTATTCAGCAGAATTTTTTGAAAACTTTACCTCCAAAGATTGGATCAATCTTGTCCATCCCCTTGACCGTCATTACTTTAATATGGGTTTTGACCATGGCTCGAAAATGATATACAGGGTCAGTCATGCAGATGGCAGCTATGTCTATGTGCAAGATGAGGTAAATAAACTATTGGATGACCCCAATAATTCGGGGATTTCTTTAGGGATAATTACTGATATCACCGCACTCAAAGAGATTGAAAAGGACATTTTGGAGCATAAAACCATCCTTGACCAACTTACAGGAGTCGTTCCGGGGATGGTATACATGCTCAAGGCTTTTCCTGATGGTTCGAGAAAATTCATTTTTGTCAGTGAAGGAAGCAAAAACCTGTGGGAACTTGACCCATCCATGATTATGGAAGATGAGGCAAGTATCCGTCGACTTGTTCATCCTGAGGACATCGATCATGTAATTGAGGCAGATAAAACAGCCTTTCAAAAGGACCTCAAGTTTGAAAGTACTTTTAGGATTTTTACCCCTTCGGGAAAAGCCAAATGGGTATTTGGTGCATCCAACAGACTAAAGCAATTTCCTAGAGAATCTATTTGGGCAGGATTTTTTATTGACATTACCTATACCAAACAAAAAGAAACAGAGTCCTTTTTACTTCTCAATAGGTATAAAGTCTTGTTTGATGAAAACCCTCTTCCCATATTCCAATATAACAGTCAAGGTATCATCCTTGATGTGAACAAACAGTTTATGGACAAGGTCAATGTGTCTGATTCCACAGAAATGATCGGAAAAAACATGTTTGAACTGACCAAAGGGCATCCTATTGAAAAAGCATATAGAGACAGCATTGAAAAAGGAAGAGGCTTTTATGAAGGGCCCTACACGAGCCACTTCAACAAAAAGATGTTTCATGTGCGGGTCAATGCCAAGTCGGTAGAAGATGGAAAGGTATTTCAGGCTATTTTGGAGGACATCAGCGAACAACAATATGTTTCGAACATTTTATCAGAACTGACAGAGCGAACATCACGGTACTCCGGTCAGGAGTTTTTTGACGTGTTGACTTCCTTCCTTTCAGAGAAGTTGTTTATGAGTACTTGCTTTATCGCAGAAGTGGATGAAAAAAATCAATTTGCTTACTCTCTATCATATTTCAAAAACGGACAAAAAGAAAAGAATTTCAAATATTCCCTAAAAGACGCACCGTGTTATGATTGTTTAAATTCCAATAGTCCATTTATCATCCCTTCCGGTGCAGCTTCCAAATATCCAAAGGACAAAGGATTAGTTAAAATGGGAATTTCCACCTACATGGGTGTTCCGATTATTGATATCGAAAAAAACCGTCTCGGTATTTTGGTTTTGATGGATCAAAAAGACCATCCTTATAGTTTTGGTCTATCGGGATTACTCTCCGTATTGTCGGATAGGGTGGGAGCAGAACTGAACCGCCTCCATTTTGAAAAAAAGTTGATTTCCTCAGAGTTGCTTTTTAGGAGTATTGCAGAAAACTTTCCAAATGGGACGATTGAGATTTTGGACAAAGATTTCAATTATGTATTTACTGATGGAAAAGGATACCAATCCTTGCAGATTGATCAAAAAAAACTGATTGGAACTCCCCATCTTTCTATATATGATGATGCGACTTCTGAAAAAGTAAAAGAGTTTTTGGAAAAAGTCCTTGCGGGTGAAGCCGTAATTTTTGAAGTCATGGTCAATAACCAATACTATCTCAAAAACGGCGTTCCACTAACCAACAGTTCTAATAAAGTGGACAGGATACTTTTGGTAACGCAAAATATTACAGAATCCAAAATAGCAGAATCAGAACGAGAAAGGCTTATAAAAGATCTAAAATCCCAAAATGAAGAGCTTCAGAGATTCGCCTATATCATTTCCCATAATCTCCGCGCGCCTATTGTTAATATTACCTCACTTCTAGACCTGTACAACAGCCACAATCCTGCTGACTTAGAAAATGTGGAAATCATAGAAAATCTGAAAATATCCACCCAAATTTTGAACGGTACACTCGAAGATCTGATAGAAGTAGTATCAATCAAAAAGAATAAACTACCAAAAATTGAACGGGTAAGTTTCAGAAAACTTCTCAAAAACATAGAAAGGAGTCTGTCCAAGCAGTTTAAGGAATCGGGTGCTGTTATTGTGAGTGATTATAGCACAGCACCTTATATCAATTATATTTATTCACACCTGGAAAATTTTATCATCAACCTGACTACGAATTCCATTAAATACAAACATCAGGACAGGAACCCTGTCATTCAGATTAAATCCTATCACGAGGAAGGTTACACGGTGATTGAATTCAGAGACAATGGAATTGGAATTGACCTTGATAGGTATAAGGATCGTCTATTTGGACTCTACCAAAGATTTCATTCCCATGTGGATGGCAAAGGATTGGGTTTATACCTGATCCGTGAACAAATCCGGGCACATGATGGCAACCTTAGGGTTGAAAGTACTGTTGGTGTAGGAACTACCTTCTACATCTATCTTAGAAATATGAAGGCCAATTATCCAGAAGAAAAATAATTGCGTATAAAAATCAAACACAAAAGATATTCACTTCAATATTTTAATTTTGAGCATCTAAAACAAATCAAAAAATGAAAAAAGCACTCATTCCTATTTTGATCATTGCCGTAGTGGGCATATTTATGTACACCAAAGCAGTGGGAGTTTACAATATGTTTGTCCAAAATGAGGAAACCATCAATGGCCAATGGGCGGAGGTCCAAACACAATACCAGAGAAGGGCAGATCTTATTCCCAATCTTGTCAATACCGTTAAGGGATATGCTGATTTTGAACAGGAAACCTTGACCGGTGTCATTGAAGCCCGTGCAAAAGCCACTTCGATCAATATTGATGCAAATGACCTCAGTCCTGATAAAATAGCCCAATTTCAGCAGGCACAAGATCAGTTGAGCGGTGCATTGAGCAGACTTTTGGTGACGGTAGAAAAATATCCGGATCTAAAAGCCAATCAGAATTTTCTTGACTTACAAGCGCAGCTTGAAGGGACAGAAAACAGGATTGCAGTTGCTAGAAGGAATTTCAATCAATCTGTGCAGGCCTATAATTCGGATCTGAGAAAATTCCCGAACAACCTATTTGCAGGTTGGTATGGATTTGAAACCAAGGGATATTTTGAAGCAGCTGCAGGTGCAGAAAACGCGCCGACAGTTCAATTTTAAGGATATGGCAGAAAATCTATTTTCTCAAGAAGACAAAAACAGGATTGTTTCGGCGATTGCAGCAGCTGAAATGGCTACTTCAGGAGAAATTCAGGTTCATATAGAAAACCATTGCGGTTCGGACGTTTTGGACCGGGCCGCAGAGGTTTTTGAAACCCTCAAAATGCATAAAACAAAAGAAAGAAACGCTGTGCTTTTCTATTTGGCTGTAGCAGACCACAAATTTGCCATCTTAGGAGATTCGGGTATCAATAAGGTCGTTCCGGAAAATTTCTGGGAAAAAATCAAAGAGGAGATGGCAAAATCTTTTAAACAACACGCTTTTACAGAAGGCCTGTCAAATGCGATTGAAGCATGCGGTCAGCAGCTCAAAACACATTTCCCTTATGATCAAAAAGGTGATGTCAACGAATTACCTGATGAAATCTCCTTTGGATAAAAAAATCATGAATTATAGATATTTCCTTTCAATAATCATTTTCCTATTGTTTGTCGGTGGTCTGTCAGCTCAGGGGGATTTTCCTGAAGTTCCAAATCCGCCGAAGCTCGTCAATGATTTCACAAATACCCTTTCTTCAAGTGAGGTTAGAAGTTTGGAAACCAAGCTTGTGGCCTACAATGACAGTACCTCTACCCAGGTGACTATTGTCATGATTCGCTCTGTAGGCCAATATGATATCAGCGACTATGCGTTTCAATTGGGTGAAAAGTGGGGAATAGGCCAATCAAAGCTTGACAATGGCGTGTTGATTTTGGCAGCGATGGATGACAGGAAAGTATTCATTGCTACAGGATATGGGATGGAGGGTGTATTGCCTGATGTGTTGGCAAAAAGGATTGTCGACCAATTAATTGTTCCAAATTTTAAAATGCAGGCCTATTATGATGGTCTGGATAAGGCAACTGAAATGATTTTCAAGTTGGCTTCAGGGGAATATGAAGCTGAAAAAGTTACTTCAACAGGAGAACATGGCGGAGCCATAATATTCTTTTTGATCTTCATCTTTATTTTTGTTATCCTTCCAATGATCAAAAACAGGAAAGACAATGACAACCACATGGGAGGCAAAGGTGGGGGAATTGACTTGTTTACCACAATTATGCTCGCCAACATGCTCAAAGGAAGTGGGAAAGGCAAGTTTGGAGACTTTTCATCCGGCCGTGGTGGATTTGGTGGCGGAGGCGGCGGCTTCGGTGGTTTTGGAGGTGGTTCATTCGGGGGCGGCGGTGCAGGAGGAAGCTGGTAAATTTGAGTTTTCGGATCTTTGAAGGCATTTTCCTTTGGTACTCGGTCAAAATCTCACCTTGATTTGAGTCTTTAAATATTTCATGCTTTCATATTTTAATATAAGCCTTTTTCAAAAAACAGCGTTGGTTCAATCAGGAGGCACTTATTTTCTGTTGTGAAAAATTTAATTAATCGCAATCTATTGATTCTTTCCTGCTGCGATGACGGCTAAGTCTACCAATTGACAACCTTTTTCTAAAAGGACATTGGCGCAAGTGATCAACGTTGCTCCTGTGGTCATAACGTCATCCACGAGCAGTAGCCTTTTTCCATTTACATCTTTCATCAAATCAACATCAAAGACCTCGGCCACATTTTCTATCCGTTGCAATCTTGATTTTTTGGTTTGCGTTTCCGTGAACTGTTTCCTTATCAGAGACAGGACAACGGGAATATCCAAAGCCTCTGAGAGTCCTATTGCAAATTGCTCACTTTGGTTATAGCCCCTTATTTTCTGTTTCAAAGGATGTAAGGGAACTGGCGTTATTTGATCCCAATTATTTGAAAAACCATTTTGGTAAAGAATATTCCCATATAATCTTCCTAATTCGACTCCGATTTCTGGCTTGTTTTTGTATTTGAGTTGGTGGAGAAGAATTTGGCTTGCTCCTTTTTTCGAGAATCTCAAAAAGGACATCGCCAAATTTGGTTTGGTAAGTCCCATTATTTTGGTGACCAATTCATTGTTTTGAGGTCTAAGGTGGTAATTGGTGACCGGAAGGGCGGCAATACATATTTTACACAACTGATCTTCAAAGTCAAAAAGACTTCTTTTACATAAACAGCAGGTTTTTGGAAAAACCAAAGCCAAAAAATCTTCAAAAATCTTAGAATACATTTTCAAAATGAGGAGATCGAACTGAATGACTGTAAATACCTGTTATATTTGCAATTGACTAAAACCACCTTAAAATTTAATGAATTTAATAGAAGAATTCAATGCCTATAGGAGCGAAATGAATGAAAAAATCATGGCTTCAGACAATAAGGTCATCAAACGTTTTTTCAACCTTGATACCAATACCTATGCGGAAGGGGCATTGGATGTGAAAACGAAGGAAATGATCGGATTGGCATGTTCTATGGTCCTGAGATGTGATGATTGTATCAAATACCATTTGGGCAAATCATTTGAGGCAGGTCTGAATAAAGAGCAGGTCTTTGAGGTTTTTTCAATCGCAACCATTATTGGTGGGTCAATTGTAATACCCCATTTGAGAAGAGCGGTTGAATATTGGGAATTATTGGAAAAAGAAGGAAAAGCAGATGTTTAAGAAAGACCTTGATCTGGAAAAAAGATGGAGTAAACTGCTGAAGGGCATGGAAGAGCTTATCGGGAAAAAGCCCAATGACTTAAATGGGGTTTTATTTTTGATAGGAGTACAGGAACTTGGACAGGGAAACAAAAATTTTTCGAAAGAACAAAAGCAGGACTTGATGCATATTGGGATTTGCAGGGTGTTGAGCCAAGTTGGGTTTTATGAATTGGATTATATAGACCAAGATGGTTGGCCCCATTGGAAACTTGTAAACAAACTTCCTCATTTTGACGTGTTAGAGCAGGAGAAATTGTTGAAAATACAGGTTTTGGAATATTTCGAAACAGAATTTCAAATAGAAATCAAATAATAAACGAATTCAAAATTGAGTGATCTTAGTAACATAAAAGTCGTATCCTATAATGTAAACGGAATCCGTGCAGCACTTACCAAGGGCTTTGCTGACTGGTTAAAAGCAACAGATCCGGATATTATTGGGTTACAGGAAATCAAAGCTGAAGAGAACCAAATTGACAGGTCTATCTTTGAAGATATGGGATACCACATTTATTGGTATCCAGCTGCAAAGAAGGGATATAGTGGTGTTGCCATTTTGAGTAAAATAAAACCTAACCATGTTGAATATGGAATGAGTTTCCCTCTTTATGATGATGAGGGAAGAATTATAAGGGCAGATTTTGATGGCTTTTCATTCATTTCTGCGTATTTTCCATCAGGGACAACTGGTGATATAAGGCAAGATTTCAAATATCGCTTCTTAGATGACATATTCGGGTATACCCAAGACTTGGTTAAAGGATACCCTAATTTAATTCTCAGTGGCGATTACAATATCTGTCACAAAGCAATCGATATCCACAATCCAGTGTCCAACAAGAATTCATCAGGTTTTCTTCCTGAGGAAAGGGCATGGATGGACAAGTTTACAAAATCAGGTTTTGTAGATACATTCCGGTTGTATAATCAAGATCCACATCATTACACTTGGTGGAGTTATAGGGCAGGCTCAAGGTCAAAAAATCTCGGTTGGAGAATTGATTACCACATGGCCACATCACCTATGAAAGAAAAAGTGAAGCGTTCTATTATCCTACCAGAGGCACATCATTCGGACCACTGCCCAATAATGATAGAATTATAAAAATATTATATTTAACGTTTATATCAACATTATTTTCATGAATTCCATTAAAATTTCTATTCCATCTCTAATTGAGAATATAAAGATCGTTGAAAGCTTTATAGATAATGCTAGGGAGAAATATCCTATTAATGAAGATATCTATGGGAATATCATGATTTCTGTGACAGAATGTGTGACTAATGCCATCATTCATGGAAACAAAATGGATGGAAATAAAAAAGTAAATCTTGAATTGCATCTTGATGAAAATCAAGTTGAATTTGTGATATTGGATGAGGGAAAGGGTTTTGATTTCGAGCATTTGGTAGATCCGACAGCACCTGAAAATTTAGAGAAAACAGGAGGGCGTGGGATATTCATTATGAAGCATTTAGCAGATGGAATTAAATTTGAGGAGAACGGTAGAAAAACCATACTAACTTTCTACATGTGATATGGCAATTCTTTTTTTTGAAGAAGACATAAAATTTTCCCTTCCGGAAAAGAACAAAAAGAAAAAATGGTTAAAAGAAATAGCCAATCTCGAAGGATTTAAAATTGGAGAACTTAATTACATTTTTTGTTCCGATGAATACCTTTATCAAATCAATGTTGACTTCTTGAACCATAAAACCTACACAGACATTATTACCTTTGACAATTCAGAAAAAGAAAATCTAATAGAAGGAGACATTTTTGTCAGTGTAGACCGAATTAAAGATAATGCCATTAAAGAAAGTGTGTCCTTTGAAAAAGAACTCTCAAGGGTTATGAGCCATGGGATTTTGCATTTAATGGGATATAAGGACAAAAGAGAAGAAGATATAATCAGTATGAGAAATATGGAAAACAAAGCCATTTCTTTACTGGACAAATGAAACGTTCCACGTGAAACACCATTCAGATTCAATTGATAAAAAAGTTCCACGTGGAACAAACCAAAAAAGAAAATTATGTTTCCAATATATGATGTGATCGTTGTAGGGGCAGGGCATGCAGGCTGTGAAGCTGCGCATGCAGCAGCAAAGATGGGTTCCAAAGTCCTTCTTTGTACAATGAATATGAATACCATTGCACAAATGTCATGTAACCCGGCAATGGGTGGCGTAGCAAAAGGTCAAATTGTGAGGGAGATTGACGCCTTAGGAGGAATGTCAGGGATCATTTCTGACAAATCCATGATCCAATTCAGGATGTTGAATAGGTCCAAAGGTCCTGCTATGTGGTCTCCAAGATCGCAAAATGATAGAATGTTATTTGCAGAAGAATGGAGATTGGCTCTTGAACAAACACCCAATGTTGATTTTTGGCAAGAAATGATAAGTGGGTTATTAATTAAAGACAATAAAGCTGTTGGAGTAAGGACAGGAATTGGGATAGAAATCCAATCCAAATCAGTGGTTCTTACCAATGGAACATTTTTAAATGGCATAATTCATATCGGAGAAAAACAATTTGGGGGAGGAAGAACAGGAGAAGCAGCGGCAAAAGGAATAACCGAACAACTCGTCCAATTGGGTTTTGAAGCGGGAAGAATGAAAACTGGAACACCTCCAAGGGTTGATGGACGTTCATTGGATTACAGCAAAATGGAAGTACAGTACGGGGATGAAAACCCTGAGAAGTTTTCCTTCTCTGACGCTACATCAACTTTAAAAAATCAAAGAACATGTTGGATTACCTATACCAACAAAGAGGTACACAATACACTAGAAACAGGTTTTGACAGATCCCCCATGTTCAATGGCAGAATCCAAGGCCTAGGACCAAGGTATTGCCCATCAATTGAAGATAAAATCAACAGATTTGCGGAAAGAGAAAGACATCAGATCTTTGTAGAACCAGAGGGATGGAACACAGTAGAAATGTACATCAATGGTTTCTCCACTTCATTGCCTGAGGATGTACAATATCAAGCTCTAAGGAAAATACCAGGTTTTGAAAATGCAAAAATGTTTAGACCCGGTTATGCCATAGAATATGATTTCTTTCCTCCAACACAGTTAAAATTGAACTTAGAGACACATTTAATAGAAAACCTATTCTTTGCAGGACAAATCAACGGAACGACAGGCTATGAAGAAGCCGCCTGCCAAGGATTGATGGCGGGAATAAATGCTTCTAGGAAAGTACATGAAAGGGATCCATTTGTTTTAAAAAGATCCGACGCATATATAGGTGTATTGATAGATGATCTGATCAATAAAGGGACTGAGGAACCATACAGGATGTTTACATCTAGAGCCGAATTCAGATTATTGCTACGTCAGGACAATGCAGACTTGAGATTAACCCAAATGGGTCATAAAATTGGTTTGGCAGATGATACGAGACTAGAAAAAATGCAGGACAAAAAATCTGATACAGCTAAACTGATCAATGATTTAAAACAAAAAAAATTGTCTCCTGATATAATTAATGAAGGCTTAGAAGGATTTGAAACAGCGACCATTAAAGAAAAGGTCACGGTTGAAAAGCTTTTGAAAAGGCCTCAAATTGGATTAACAGAAATTATGGACTTAGACCAGGACATAAAAAATTATCTTTCCAAATATAAAAAAGAGGTTCTAGAACAGGCAGAAATTCAAATCAAATATGACAGCTATATAGAAAAAGAACAGCAAATGGTAGAAAAATTGAATAATATGGAAGACTATAGAATCCCGATACAATTTGATTATCTAACAATAACTGCACTTTCGGCTGAAGGAAAACAGAAATTAAATAAAATAAAACCCGAAACACTCGGTCAAGCATCAAGAATTAGTGGTGTGACCCCTGCAGACCTTTCTATTCTCACCGTTTATTTAGGAAGATAATGTCACAGGAAAGATTAAACAAATGCCCACTATGTAAAAGTGGGCTTTTTCTTAATCATTTGGAAGTTAAAGATTTTTCAATAAGCAAGGAAAACTTCTTGTTGTGTAAATGCTCATCCTGCCAATTGATATTTACAAACCCCCGACCGGATAAAGAAAGCATTAGTAAATATTATCAATCGGAAGACTACGTTTCTCACCAAAACAAAACCACAAATTTCACAAACCTACTTTATAAATGGGTAAGGAATATCACTATCAGAAAAAAGGTAAAATTGTTAAATAAATATACTGAAGGAAATAAAACTCTGCTTGATTACGGATGCGGAACAGGATATTTCTTAGCAGAAGCAAAAAAATCAGGATGGAAAACTCAAGGAATAGAACCGAATAAAACAGCGAGAAAAATATCCAAAAGCAAAAAGCTTAAAATTAAGGGCAAACTTGAGGAGATCGAAAAAGATACTAAATTCAATGCAATCAGTCTATATCATGTTCTTGAACACATACACAGCCTAAGAAAAACAGGAAAAAATATTGTCGACTTATTGGAGGAAAACGGTACAATCTTTATTGCCGTACCAAATAACAATTCTCATGATGCCAAAAAGTATGGCACATTCTGGGCAGCATTAGATGTACCAAGACACCTGTATCATTTCAATCAAGATACAATTCAGGTTTTCGCAGAAAAAATGGGACTAAAAATTGTAACTATTGAACCAATGAAATTTGACAGCTATTATGTTTCAATTCTATCTGAAAACTACCTAAACCCAGACAAAGGAATGATAAGCAAAATGATAAGAGCCTTTATAAATGGTTATAAATCAAATACTTGGGCCAAAAAAAACAATAATAATTACTCAAGCTTATTGTTTATTTTAAAGAAAAAATGAAACATTCAAATTACCTATTAGGCATAACATTACTTTTTACTATCGTTTCATGTGCGAAACAAGGAACACCAATGGGAGGACCCAGAGACGAAGATCCACCAAAACTTTTATCCATAACTCCATCAAATGAAAGTACAAATGTCAAACCTTCAATTATTGAACTTGAATTTGACGAATATGTAAAAGCGGAAACTCCAAACAAACAAATTATCATAACTCCAAGAATCAATAAAGATGAAATGGAGGTAACGACAAATAAGAATAGAGTAATTATTAACCTAAACCAAGAACTTGAAGACAGTACAACTTATGTATTTAACTTCCAAAAATCCATAAAAGACATCACCGAAAACAATATTCCGGACAACCTCAAACTTGTTTTTTCGACGGGACCCAACATCGACAGCCTTAGTTTTTCAGGAAACGTTTCATACATTCTCCCCCAAAAACAGAAGAATATTACCGATGTTTTGGTAGGGCTATATTCAGTAAGTGATACTACCAATGTTCTAACGGCAACACCCTATTATATAGGACAAACAGATTCAATAGGAAATTTCAATCTCAGCAATATAAAAGCAGGGAATTATAGAGCATATGCTTGGCATGACCAAAACAACTCTTTAAAAGCAGAAGAAAAACAAGAGGAATACGGATTTATATCTGATACAATCAGCATTTCAGAAAACGTAAAAGATGCCAAACTCTACCTTTCAAAGGCGGACTTATCTGCATTCAAAATTAACAGAGCAAGTGCATCAGGGCAGAATTTCGACATCTATCTCAGCAAATACCCAACAGACATCATCATTGATCATCAGGATATAAACAAAAGCTTGTTTTACAGGCAAAATGAAAAAACAATTAGATTATACCATAGAAGTATAATCAATGACAGTACAGCTGTAAAATTGATGTTAAGAGACTCTGTTGGATTCAAACTTGATACAATCGTTTATGCAAAATTTGAGGAAAGTGACAGAAAAAATGAAAAGTTGGAAACCACAGTAAAAGCAAAAAGAAACTTTTTGAAAGAAATTGAAGCAGAAATTAAATTCAACAAACCAATAGACAATGTAAATTATGATTCACTATATATAAAATACGACAGTGCTTCTTACATTCCGATAAAACCTGAAATGCTTTCATTTAAAGACAGCTTGGACAGAACATTGATTTCCATCGCAGTAAATATCCCAGACTCCTTAAAACAAGAAGCATACACCTTATATGCGATGGACTCAACATTCCAAGATATAGAAGGGGAATTCAATACAACAAAAATTGAAAACCTATTCAGAAAACTTGACCCAGAAACTTTGGCTGAAGAAATCAAGATTACAGTAAACACGGAAAACTTACCAATCATAGTCCAGATTATTGACAAAAAAGATGAAGTAGTAGCAGAACAATACTTAACTGAAACCAACGTAGCAATATTCAAAAATTTAGAAGCAGCTACATATAATATCAGGGCAATCCTTGATTTAAATAAAAACAGACGATGGGATACTTCCAATATGAATGAAAATCGACAAGCAGAACCAATATACTACCTAGAGAATAAAGAAAGCGATAATCCAAAAGACACAATAATTAGAGGGGGATGGTCACTTGATGTCACGATAGACCCTTTAAAATTACCTGGAATACCAAAAATTAAAGAAAATATTATGAAATAATTGTAGATAACCTAAACAAAACATGTGCATAAGTTCTCACAACTTGGGTATAAAAGGAGACTTATCAATACCAACCAAAATTTGAACCATCAAAAAATTGGACAAAGCGAATAACCCATCATTCATCTACACTCATTCACAAATACAGACACAGCAAAGAACACACATTTATCTATTTTCATTTTCCCACAACAATAAATCCTTTTTTTCAATACGATTGAAATTCAACAAATTAAAGTAAAAACGACTGTGGATTAAAAGTGGAGAAAGTGATGAAAACTAAACACAAATATGTGGATTACTTCAACCAGATTTTTTATCCACAAATCCACACCTTAATAATAACAGTAGTTTTATTTAATTAAATAATATATTAAATATATAAGGCTGTGGAAAATTCTTGAATTCCCGTTTTTTGGTTTACTGCAAGCTTTTATCTAATTTCAAGAACCTTATTAACCCAAGATAATCATGCAAATCCACAGACTCTTCGACCTGATCAATTTCCAAATTGCAACATATGACAAGCCAGTTGCCTTAGCCCAAAAAATCAATGGTTCTTGGAAAACCTATTCAAGCAGGGATTTAAAAAAAATAGTGGATAACCTAAGCCTGGCTTTTTTAAATTCAGGAATCCAACAGGGTGACAAAGTAGCCATCATTTCTGACAACAGACCCGAGTGGAATTTTATCGATCTCGGCTTGCAACAGATTGGGGCCATTTCTGTTCCCATGTACCCGACTATCTCCTCAGAGGATTATAATTATATTTTCCATCACGCTGAAGTTAAAAAGGTTTTTGTAGGTAACACAGAAATCCATTCAAAAGCAGTCGAAGGATCCAAGGATATGGATGTTCAGATTGTCTCTTTTGATAAAATTGAAGGTTGTGAATATTGGGAAGATTTTATGGCCAAAGGTGAAGGCGGTAATTTAGCCGACCTCGAAGCACAGAAAGAAGCAGTCAAATACGAAGATCTTTTTACGATCATTTATACTTCTGGAACTACCGGTAGACCAAAGGGTGTAATGCTTAGCCACTCTAATGTCATCAGTAATCTTTATGCTATTGAAGATAGGATGATTATCCCTAGAGGAGAAGCCAAAGCGCTAAGCTTTCTTCCGTTATGTCACATCTATGAAAGAACGGGATCATTTTGCTTTATGTTTATGGGAGTGTCCATTTATTATGCCGAGAGCATGGAAGCAATCGGAGAAAACCTCAAAGAAGTACAGCCGCATATTTTCAATACTGTTCCAAGGCTTTTGGAAAAAGTCTATGACAAGATTGTTTCCAAAGGATATGAACTTACAGGTGTAAAAAAATCTCTTTTCTTTTGGGCGTTAAATCTTGGTTTGAAATATGAACCAAACAAAAACCAAGGCTCTTTTTATAATTTTCAGTTGAAACTTGCCAATAAAATTATTTTCAGCAAATGGCGTGAGGCATTGGGAGGCAATGTGATGCAGATCAATTCCGGTGCTTCTGCATTGCAGCCAAGATTGGCAAGGGTGTTTTGGAGTGCAGGTATTCCTGTCAACGAAGGTTATGGACTTACTGAAACTTCCCCTGTTGTTTCTGCCTCTATCTGTAACCATCAGGATATTCGCATCGGAATGGTTGGCAAAATCGTCAAAGACGTCGAAGTCAAAATAGCCGCTGATGGAGAAATTTTGGTCAAAGGTCCCAATATCATGCAAGGATATTACAAGCAGCCTGAATTGACTGCTGAAGTATTAGAGCAAGACGGATGGTTTCATACGGGAGATATAGGTGAACTTCATGAAGGTAATTACCTCAAGATTACTGATAGGAAAAAGGAAATGTTTAAAACATCCGGAGGTAAATACATCGCCCCTCAGCCAATGGAAAACAAGTTCAAGGAATCATCTTTGATTGAACAGGTTTTGGTGGTAGGGGAAAATAAAAATTACCCGGCGGCTTTGATTGTTCCAAGTATTTTGGGTCTTCAGGATTGGTGCAGACACAAGGATATTCCTTATACCACTGATGTTGAAATGCTTCAAAAACCCGAAATTCTTGATAAATTTCAAAAGGAAGTAGATCATCTTAATAAATACTTTGGCAAATGGGAGCAAATCAAAAGGTTCAAAGTTCTGACACAACAATGGACTATCGAATCAGGTGAACTTACTCCAACCATGAAGTTAAAAAGGAAAGTAATCCACCAAAAATTTGCCAAAGAAATCGAATCCCTATACGCTTAACAATAAATTCAAATAAGAATCTTATTTTGGGATAATCTCAATTTTACCGCCCAAACCATTATTAAAAACTATATTCTGTAAATATTCAGAATATAGTTTTTTTTATTTACCCAAACCCTAAACTTAATTTCTTATGCATGCATAACTTTTTTTCAATTTAGTATGCATGCATACAATATTTTTATTACATTAGACGTACTAAAATACACCTATGAAGCGCGAAGAGACAGTTGACTATCATATCAAGAGTGCCTGGCATGCGATTTCCAGGATGTACAATCAAAAAGCAGCTCAGGAAGATTTTACCACAGCTATTGGATTTGTATTGATCAATATCAACTCAAAAGAAGGTACCCCGGCTACAAAAATTGCCCCGCTGATGGGCTTGGAAGCAAGAAGCCTTACCCGCATGCTGAAGAGCATGGAAGAGAAAGGGCTGATTTACAAGAAACCTGATCCCATTGACAAGAGATCGGTGAGGATTTTTCTGACTCCGGAAGGAAAGAGGAAAAAGGAAATCTCTGTGCAGACGATCATGGAATTCAATGAGCAGGTAAGAGAAGTGGTCAGTAGCGAAGAATTGGAGACCTTTTTTACTGTTTTCCAAAAGATCAATCATGTCATAGATAATTTACAAACAGAAACTATAAACCCCAATGAGTACAACAGTCAGTTGTATGAAATTTAAAACCAACACATTTTATGAAAAGAACCATTAAGAAAGTAGCTATTTTAGGTTCAGGAGTGATGGGGTCAAGGATTGCCTGCCATTTTGCCAATATCGGCGTGCAGGTTTTGCTTCTTGATATTGTCCCCAACGAGCCTAATGAGGATGAAAAGAAAAAGGGCCTGACCGTCAGTGATAAATCCGTCAGGAACCGGATTGTGAATACTGCGCTTGACAACACGATGAAGGCAAAGCCTGCGTCATTGTACGATGCTGCGTCAATTTCAAGGATTACCACAGGAAATTTTGATGATGATTTGCCAAAAATCAAAGACTACGATTGGGTCATGGAAGTCGTAGTCGAAAGGTTGGACATCAAGCAATCACTTTTTGAGAAAGTAGAGAAATACAGGAAACCTGGAACTTTGATCACTTCCAATACTTCGGGTATTCCGATGCACTTGATGAGTGAAGGCAGGTCAGAAGACTTTCAGGTCAACTTTGCCGGAACCCACTTTTTCAATCCGCCAAGATACCTCAGGTTGTTAGAAATCATCCCTGGACCAAAAACAAATCCCGAGGTCATCGACTTCCTCATGGATTTTGGGGATAGGTTTTTAGGCAAAGAAACTGTTTTATGTAAAGATACTCCCGCATTCATCGCCAACAGGATCGGGGTTTATGCCATCATTTCAGGGATGCATGCCATAGAAAAAATGGGTCTTAGTGTATCTGAGGTAGACAAACTTACCGGACCGATTATCGGTAGGGCAAAGTCGGCTACTTTCAGAACCATGGATGTGGTCGGTTTGGATACCACTGTCAATGTCTCCAATAACCTTTACAAGACATTGACCCACGATGAATCAAGAGACAAATTTCTTCTCCCAAATATTGTCAAGGTATTGTTTGACAACAAATGGTTGGGGGACAAAACCGGTCAGGGATATTTCAAAATGATCCGCCACAAGGACGGGACTAAAGAACTGAAAGAACTTGATTTGAAGACTTTTGAATACAAAGACACAGAAAAACCAAAATTCAAAGCCTTGGAGGCTTCCAAAGAAATCGATGACCTGAAGAAGAGAATCAAATTCTTGGTGAACTTCGATGACCGTGCGGGTGAATTTTACAGGGCGTCCTTTTATGACCTCTTCAAATATTGCTCCCACAGGATCCCTGAAATCTCCGACGAATTATACAGAATCGACCAAGCTGTTTCGGCAGGTTTTGGTTGGGAATTGGGTCCCTTTGAAACATGGGATATCCTTGGTGTCAAAGATACGGTAGAGAAGATGGAAGCTGCAGGAGAAAAAGCTGCTGCTTGGGTTCATGAAATGCTTGCTGCAGGACATGCATCTTTCTATAAAGTGGAAGGCGGACAGCGTAGATACTACGACATTCCTTCTAAATCCTATTTGCCAATACCCGGCGTGGAAGATTTTATCATCCTTGACACACTCAAGGCAGCCAACAAAAAACTTTGGGGCAATGCCGGTACGACCGTCTACGATTTGGGTGATGATGTCATCGGTTTGGAATTCCATACCAAGATGAACTCTATCGGTCAAGAAGTGATCGAAGGAATCAATACCGCGATCAATATGGCAGAAAAATCCTATAAAGGTCTTGTCATCGGTAATGAAGGAGGAAACTTCTCCGCCGGAGCCAACCTTGCCATGTTGTTCATGTTTGCCGGAGATCAGGAGTTTGACGAAATCAACTTGATGATTGCCGGATTCCAAAACACCATGATGCGTGCACGGTATTCTTCCGTTCCGGTAGTAGTAGCACCGCATAATATGGCTCTTGGAGGAGGTTGTGAACTTTCGCTTCATGCAGATGCCGTACAGGCCCATGCAGAATTGTATATGGGTTTGGTGGAGTTTGGTGTGGGATTGATTCCTGCCGGCGGTGGTACCAAAGAGATGACGCTTCGTTTTTCGAATGAATCCAAAGCAGGTGATGTGGAGCTCAACAGGCTTCAGGAATATTTCATGAACATCGCCACTGCCAAGGTTTCTACTTCGGCTGCTGAGGCAAGAGGATTGGGATACTTACAAGTTAAAGATGCTATCACCATCAACCGCAAGCGTCAGCTCGCCGATGCCAAGGCTAAAGTTTTGGCTTTGTATGAAGCCGGATATATCCAACCTGTGCAGCAGACCAATATCAAGGTCTTGGGAAAAACCTCGCTGGCACTTTTCGAAGCGGGCATCACAGGCATGGTCTATGGCAATTACATTTCCCAACACGACGCCAAAATTGCAAGGAAATTGGGTTGGGTCATGTCAGGAGGCGATCTGTCATCTGCGACCGAAGTCAGCGAACAGTTTTTACTCGATCTTGAGCGCGAAGCATTCTTGAGCTTGACAGGGGAGAAAAAAACCCTGGAAAGGATACATAGTATTCTGTTTAAGGGAAAACCACTGAGAAACTGAAAAATAGATGTGAGATATAAGACGTGAGATATGAGACTGTCTCACATCTCAATTCTCACATCTCAAATCTATAAATCCAAAAAGGAAAAAAAGTTTGGATTTCAACAAATAACCTAAAATTAAGAAGACAACATGGAAGCATATATAGTAAACGGATATAGATCGGCGGTAGGAAAAGCCAAAAAAGGCGGCTTCAGATTCTACCGACCAGATGACCTGGCCTCAGATGTGATCAAGCACCTTGTGGCCAACACGCCCGGATTGGAAAATAAAATGGTCGATGACCTCATCGTTGGCAATGCCATCCCGGAAGCCGAGCAAGGCATGCAGATGGGAAGGATGATTTCCCTTTTGGCACTCGGTATCGACAACCCGGGTTTTATCATCAACAGATACTGCGGTTCGGGATTGGAAGCGATAGCGCTTGCAGTAGGAAAAATCAAAGCAGGAATGGCTGATTGCATCATTGCAGGCGGGACGGAGTCCATGTCCATGCTCCCAATGATGGGATATAAAACTGTCCTCAACTGGAAAATCGCCTCCCAGACTCCGGAATATTACCTGAGCATGGGTTTGACCGCCGAGGAACTCGCCAAGGACTACGAAATCACCCGCGAGCAGGCAGATGAGTTTTCTGCAAATTCCCATACCAAAGCTTTGGCAGCCATCTCAGCAGGAAAATTCAAAGAACAGATCGTCCCGGTAGAAGTAGAAGAAACTTATCTCGATGAAAAAGGGAAAAGGAAAACCAGAAAAACCATCGTTGACACAGACGAAGGTCCAAGGGCAGGCACGACTCCTGAAGTCCTTGCTAACCTCAAGCCGGCCTTCAAAATGAACGGACAGGTAACAGCGGGAAATTCCTCCCAAACCTCTGACGGGGCCGCATTCGTGGTCGTCATGTCAGAGCGGATGGTCAAAGAACTCAACCTTGAGCCGATCGCCAGGATGATGTCTTATTCCGTAGCTGGCGTAGATCCTAGAATCATGGGCATCGGTCCGAAAGAAGCCGTACCCAAAGCGCTGAAACAAGCCGGATTGACATTGGATAAAATTGACCTGATCGAATTGAATGAGGCTTTTGCTGCACAGGGTTTGGCAGTAATCAAGTCCCTCGATATGGACATCAGCAAAGTCAATGTCAATGGAGGTGCAGTCGCACTCGGCCACCCGCTAGGATGTACCGGAGCCAAACTTTCCGTGCAGCTTTTTCACGAACTCCGCAGACAAAACAAAAAGTACGGGCTTGTCACTGCCTGCGTCGGCGGAGGTCAGGGTGTGGCTGGGGTGTTTGAGTTATTGCGGTAATGTTTGAAGTCAAGTGTAAGAGAGACAAAAGACATAAGACTCAAGACACAAGATTTTAAAAACTTAAATCTTAACGATATGCATAATTATAAAGAATTGAATGTCTGGAAAAGATCAATCAAGCTAGCTGTCAAAGTCTATAAATTGTCTCAAAAATTTCCTTCTGATGAAAGGTTTGGATTGACATCACAGATCAGAAGATGCGCTGTATCAGTTCCATCCAATATTGCTGAAGGAGCAGGAAGAAGAACAAACGGTGAGTTTGTCAATTTTCTCGGAATATCCCATGGTTCTATTTGCGAATTGGAAACCCAACTCTACATAGGTTTCGAATTGGAATATATTGGCGCAGACCAATTAGAAGAAATCTCTTTAGAAGTGACAGAAATTCAAAAAATGCTTTATTCACTCATCATAAAATTTGAAAAATAAATAACCAAACATAAGCGGTAGTCTAGTTTATCTTATGTCTAGCGTCTTGTGTCTTATGTCTACAATTATGAGCACAATAACCAAAAATTCAATCAACGGCGGCGAATTCCTTGTCAAGGAAACCGAAGCGAAGGACATCTTCATTTTTGAAGAATTTACTGAAGAACAAAAAATGATGGCTCAGGCCTGTCAGGATTTTATCGATACCGAAATCCATCCACGCAGTGAGGAAATCGACAGCATGAAACATCCTGAACTCGTTCCCTCCATATTCAAAAAAGCCGGAGATCTCGGTCTCCTGGGAATCGCCGTTCCTGAGGAATTCGGCGGCATGGGGATGAGTTTCAACTCTTCTATGCTCATCGCTGACATCATCGGTGGAGCGGGATCTTTTTCCACCACTTACGGCGCACATACCGGTATCGGTACGCTTCCTATTTTGTATTATGGTACTGAGGACCAAAAATCCAAATACCTACCCAAGTTGGCTACAGGAGAATGGGCAGCTTGCTATTGTCTCACCGAGCCGGATGCAGGTTCGGATGCCAACAGTGGCAAGACCAAAGCTACTCTGACCGAAGATGGCAAGCACTACCTCATCAACGGACAAAAAATGTGGATCTCCAATGCGGGATTTGCAGACCTGTTCATCGTCTTTGCCAAAATCGAAAACGATAAAAACCTTACCGCATTTATTGTGGAAAAAGGATTTGGTGGCATTACCATGAATGAAGAAGAGAAGAAGATGGGAATCAAAGGATCATCCACCCGTCAGGTATTTTTCAATGACTGCAAAGTTCCTGTGGAAAACATGCTTTCCGAAAGACAAAACGGTTTCAAAATCGCTGTAAACATCCTCAATATCGGAAGGATCAAACTCGGTGCAGGCGTTTTGGGTGGCTGTAGATCTGTGGCTTCGATGTCGGTGAAGTATGCCGGAGAGCGTAAGCAGTTTGGAGTTTCGATCAATTCCTTTGGTGCTATCAAGCAAAAATTGGCAGAAATGGCCGTCAGGACTTATGCCTGCGAATCACTTTGCTACCGTGCCGGTCAGGATATTGAAGACAGAATGGATGCACTTGCTGCCGAAGGCATGCCGGATGCACAGGCTAAATTGAAAGCCTTGGAGGAATTTGCCATTGAAGCGGCAATAGCGAAAGTTCACGGTTCGGAAGTACTCGACTATGTTGTGGATCAGGGCGTGCAGGTATATGGCGGTATGGGCTATTCTGCCGATGCACCGATGGAGCGCGCTTATAGGGATGCCCGTATTTCCAGGATTTACGAAGGAACAAACGAAATCAACCGCATGCTGATGGTGGGCATGTTGCTCAAGAGGGCGATGAAAGGAGAAATCAACCTCTTCGAACCGGCCATGGCTGTTTCTGCGGAGTTGACTTCTGTGCCGAGCTTCGAGACGGTGGATACTTCAGAGCTTTTTGCAGCAGAAAAAGAAACCATCAAGAAACTCAAAAAAGTATTTCTGATGGTGGGCGGAAAAGCAGCGATGGCTTTGGCAGACAAAATCGAATCCGAGCAGGAAGTCATGATGAACCTTGCAGACCTGATGATTGAAATCTATGCTGCGGAGTCTGTCATCCTGAGAACAGAAAAACTCGTGGGCATGAGAGGTGAAGAGGCCTGTCTGCCGCAGATTGCGATGACGCAGGTATATCTTTTTGAAGCTGTGGAAAAAATCCAGACAGCAGCCAAAGAAGCCATTGCGGCATTTACCAAAGGTGACGAGCAGAAAGTGATGTTGATGGGATTGAAGCGCTATACCAAAGCTGACCTTGTCAATACCAAAGAGTTGAGAAGGCAGGTTGCGGACTATATGATTGAGAAAGGGAAATATCCTTTTTCTTAAAAATTTAGAGGCCCACAAAGGCACCAAGTCACCGAGATAAAATCTCACGCAAAGACGCAATGACGCAAAAAAAGCCTCCAGAAATGGGGGCTTTTTTGTTGCTATTCTGCTTCTCCAGAAGCAAGAGAACTGCTATTTATTTCTCGCAAAGCCGCTAAATCGCAAAGGGGAAAAAAAGAGACTCTACTCCCAGTTCCCAACTTCCTCACCTCTCACCTCAGCCTTCATCCCTCATCCTTCATCCTTTCCACCCTTTTCCATTATATTCGCAGTATTCCTTTTTTCTCCGAAACATGTTTTACTACAACTCCAAAGACTGGCTCCTAGCCATTTTCAGAATTCCAAAGGCAGATACCCTCCGCCCCTTAATACCAACATTGATTTTTATAGCGCTATACTCTTGGGGGATCGTGTATTTAGAGGTCAATTACTTGAAGTTGTCTGAAAACAGCGATGCTCGAAACATCACCATCATGCATACACTATTGGGTTTTGCGATCTCGATGTTACTGGTTTTCAGGACCAATACGGCTTACGACAGGTGGTGGGAAGGACGGAAGCACTGGGGAAGCCTTGTGAACAACAGCCGGAATCTCGCCATCAAACTCCAGGTTTTTTTGCCGGTAGAAGACCACGGCTCCAGGACATTTTTTAAGCAAGTGATTCCGCTGTATGCTTTGGCACTTCGTAGGCATCTCCAAAAAGACAGTACCATGCTCCAACTTGATGAAAATCCCCATCCCGAGCTGCCCGACTTTGGTCACAAAGTACATGTACCCAATAAAGTGGCTGAAAGCATGATTTTCAAAGTCCATAACTTATACAAGAACAAAATCATCAGCGGGGACCAACTCATCGTCCTCAATGGAGAAATCAGTTCCTTCACTGACATCTGCGGTGCCTGCGAGCGGATCAAGAATACCCCGATTCCATTTAGCTACAGCGCATTTATAAAGAAATTTATCTTTATCTATGTGGCGACATTACCCTTTGGCTTGGCGCTTTCGATGGGATATTTTACCATTCCAGTGACGACTTTTATATTCTATGTATTGGCGAGTTTGGAACTGATCGCCGAGGAAATCGAAGATCCCTTTGGTACCGACAGCAACGACCTGCCGATGGCCAAGATCGCCGAAAACATCAAAGGGAATGTTGGGGAGATTTTGGGGTAGATTGTAAAGAAAAGAGGTGAGAACAAAGAAATCCTCTCCCATCCAATTTTGGATAGTGGAACAGATCTTCGTTATGTTCAGTAGATTGTTGGACAACAAAACGGCTGGAAATGTGAAATCCATACTCATGTCAGGTGCAACTGTATTAAAAAAATCAAATCGCCATTTGTGATCTATAAATAAAAGTAAGAAAGGTATACATACTCCGCTGAAATGGAAGGGTATGTATTCCCTTGGTATATATAAGTAAGTTAAAGGGCATTTTAAAAGACGACCATGTTCAACTTTTTTAATTCAAATAAGAAATACGAGCCACTCGACAAAGAGCTGAGAAAGTACTTCGAGAACAATTTTCTTTGGCTGATGCAGGAGTTTCCTGAACCAAAAATAGAAGAGCGTAGAATCCTGACGCCAACAATATCAGACTTTCCAATAAAATGGAATAAAAGCAGAGACAATGCATTTGAAGCCCTTAAAATTATTTGTAGCAATATGGAGCTTGACCCAAATGACATTAAGGTTGACTTCTATGACAATGGACTAAAAGACATTAACATGGGGACATCTGTGATATTTATTGAATCAGACCCCGAAAATCCAGAAGCCGCAGGATTATATCATCATGAAAAAATTGATGGCAAGTACAGTATTTCACTTGACGACGCATTATTAGAAAGCCCTGACAGGTTAATTGCAACAATTGCTCATGAACTTTCTCATGTAAAATTGCTTGGTGAAAAAAAGCTTGAGCAAAACGATGAAATGCTCACTGACTTTACAACAGTCTTTTTCGGACTTGGTATTTTCAATGCGAATTGTTCTTTTCAGTTTTATAATCAAACAGACCGTTGGGGTTACAGTAATTTAGGATATTTAAAAATTGACGAATGGGCGTATGCGTTGGCTTTGTTCGCATTTATTAGACATGAAGATGAACCTCATTGGAAACAGTTTCTAAGCAAGACTGTTAAAAGTGACTTTGAAAAGTGCCTAAAATATATGATTGACAATGAAGAAGATATCTTCAAATTTGACGATGAAAACCAATGAAAAAAAACGCCATATAACAGCACCTACCCAAAAGTGGCGGTTCAGTGGTTAAATCATGCTTTGTGCTTCTATCAAAGTTTGTGCTTGGTTGACAGTGAAGTGCTTCGAAATCGCCACCTTATGGTAGCTGCAAACCGTTAGCTAAATTAAAACCAAAACATGTTAAGCATTCAGCGATTTGTGTTAAGGAATTTCATAAAGCCATAGTAGTTTTGGAAAAAATATAGGATGAGAGAGCATATTATTCATTCAAAATCAATAACTGAAATCAGGGCTGTATTTGGCTTGGATAAGCCAACACACCCGTTGATTACCATTCTTGACACCCAAAAACTAGCTTATGGAGAGGAAACGGTTGGCAAAAAATTTACTTCCGATTTGTACTGCATTGCTCTAAAGGATTCGAGTTGCGGAATTGATTACGGGCGAAATCCATATGATTTTGATGATGGTGTTTTGATTTTTACCGCACCGATGCAGGTCATTACGGTTAAAAAACCGCAAGCACTAAACGAAGTACAAGGTTGGATGCTTTACTTTCATCCTGACCTTATCAGAAACACTGCCCTTGGCTCAAAAATTGACGCTTACAACTTCTTTAACTACGAAGTTCACGAAGCATTGCATCTTTCTGAAAATGAACAAAATACACTCAATCAAATTGTTCTGCTGATTCAAGATGAAATCAAAGAGCGAATTGACAATCACAGTCAGCAAGTATTAGTTTCTAATATTGAATTGTTACTTAATTACAGCAAGCGATTTTACGAAAGACAATTCAATACCCGTGCAGCAAGCCATATTGATATTGTCTCTAAGGTTGAGTTGTTGTTAGAAGATTACTTTTCCGAAAATCAGCTTATTGAAAAAGGTCAACCTACTATCCAATATTTAGCAGACCATTGCCATTTATCGGCTAGTTATTTGAGCGACCTTTTGACAAAAGAAACAGGACGTTCTGCAAAAGACCACATTAACGATTTCCTCATAGACAAAGCCAAACATTTGCTACTCGGTTCTACCGATTCTATAAGTGGAATAGCCTATACTTTAGGCTTCAATTACCCCCATTATTTCGGGAGACTATTCAAACAAAAAACAGGCAAAACACCACAAGAATACCGTCAATTAAACTAGCATAAAGGGAGCAAAACAGCTTCCTATTTTTTTCTGCGATTTGTGTTTAACCTTCCTCTATTCGTGTTAAGCCAACCTTCAAATCTGAAGGATATTTGTTTCATCGAATCTTTAAAAATTTGAAAAAGATGAAACATAAAATTTTAATTACCGGCGCAAGTGGCGCTTTCGGAAGTCTGACCTGTATTCTATTGGCAGAACACGGACATCAGGTGGTGGGAACAATGCGTTCGATGCAGGGAAAAAATGAAGCCATCGCCAATGAGCTTAAAGCAAAAGGTGTAGCGGTGGTTGAAATGGATCTGACCAATGAGGAGAGTGTAAGTGCAGGGGTAAAGTTAGCCGTTGAACAGATGGAGGGCTTGGATATAGTTTTCAATAATGCAGGCATAGGTGCAAACGGAATTCTAGAGTGCTTCACAGCCGGAGACATCCTAAAAATGTTTGATGTAAATGTGTTTGGCGTTCAAAGGCTAATGAGAGCTGTTTTGCCACATTTGAAACAACAAGGAAAAGGAACAATTATTCATACATCAAGCTGTATCGGTAGAGTAACCACTCCTTTTTTGGCTTCCTATTCTGCCTCAAAATATGCTTTAGAGTCTTTGGCAGAAGGTTATCGGGCTGAACTTTCAGGATTTGGGATTGAATCTTGTATAGTAGAACCAGGTGGATTTCCTACGGGTTTTATGAGTGGAATGATCAGCCCAAGCGATACCGATAGAATGAAGCAGTATGGCGAAATGGCAAGTCTTCCCGAAACCTCTATTAATGGATATGTAGCATATGTAGAATCCATTCCCGAACAAAGACCTGAACGGGTAGCAGAGGCCGTATTGCAATTGGTAAACACGCCTTTTGGCGAAAAGCCTTTCAGAACCGTTGTTGATTTTTCGGGCTTAAAACAATCCATTGAAAACTATAACAAAGTGCTGAGCGAAACCACAAAAGCCATATATAAAGCCAACGGTGTAGAGAATTTATTAACCTTAAACAAGGAAGTTTAACCTCACTCCATAAATAAAAAGTCATGAAAAATCTTAAGAATTACGTATTTATCCTATGCCTGATTCTTGTATCAGGCTTGCATCAAAATGTTGCGCAGGCACAAGATGATTCCAGCGCGGAGCGTAAAGAAGGCCCTCAAGTAATCATCATCACAGGCACTGCCTCGGGTTTTGGCAAAGCCACTGCAGAGAAATTAGTAGCCAAGGGTCATATCGTTTACGGAGGCGACATCAATGTTGAAGGCAATGCTTATCTCAATAAAATTGGAGGCCATTCTCTTGAAATGGACGTGACCAATGATTCCCAGGTTCGTGCCGGAATTGAACGCATCATTTCAGAACAAGGCCGCATTGATGTATTGATCAACAATGCTGGTTATGGTGAATATGCCACTATCGAGAACATAAAAATTGATGACCTCAAGCATCAGTTTGACGTCAACGTGTTTGGTTATGCCCGTTTGCAGCAAGCTGTTCTTCCCTATATGCGTAAGCAACGGTCAGGACGTATCATCATTGTTTCTTCAGTAATCGGTAAATTCTCACTACCCATGCTCGGTTGGTACGCATCGACCAAACATGCCGTTGAAGGTATGGCAGATGCACTGCGACAAGAAGTGGCACCGTTGGGCATTGAAGTAGTAAAAATACAACCGGGGGCTGCTAATACAGGGTTTGGTGCAACAGCCTTTGCCCGACTTGAGCAGTCCTACATTCCGGATGATTACCGCGCAATAATAGATGCCAGCGTTAAATCTTTAGAGAACAATTTCGCATCTGCACCATATGCCGAGGATACCGCAGAAACGATCGTTGATGCTACTGAATTAGTGAGACCAAAAATCGCTTATATCACGGCAAATGCACATGAAATTGTACGTTTGAGGAAAGAAATGACAGAAGAGGATTTTTACAAGATGTTTTTAAATAGGTAATTTTAAATAAATGAAAAAAACCATATTGATCACAGGAGCAAGCAGTGGAATTGGAAAAGCAACTACCCTGCATTTTCAAAAACAGGGATGGAATGTAATTGCCACCATGCGTTCACCTGAAAGGGAAACAGAACTAAACAATTTGGAAAACGTCCACTTGGAGCGATTGGATGTACTCGATTTAGTATCCATTGAAGCAGCAATCAGCAATGGAATTTCAAAATTCGGAAAAATAGATGCGCTTCTCAACAATGCAGGATATGGAGCTTACGGACCTTTGGAAACATTCCCACGAGAAAATATTGTTAGGCAATTTAATACCAATGTGATTGGCTTAATGGATGTTACCAAAGCGATTATACCACATTTCAGAAAAAACCGTAATGGCGTAATTGTGAATATCTCATCAATCGGTGGTCAAATGACGTTTGCCCTGGGCTCGCTCTATCACGGGACAAAGTTTGCAGTTGAAGGTATTTCAGAGTCATTGCACTATGAAATGGCCGCCATTGGAGTAAAAGTTAAGGTTATAGAACCGGGATTCATTGCCACTGATTTTGGTGGACGGTCTTTCGACTTTCAAGCGGGAAATATTGAAGACTATCAACCCATGATAAAGGCCTTAATGAAACAATGGCAGGATCCCAATAACACTGTTTCCCCACCAAGTTTGGTTGCAGAAGTAATTTATGACTCAGTAACTGATGGAACAAATCAGTTGAGATACAGGGCAGGACAAGATGCTGATTTCTTACTAGACAACCGAAAGAAAATGAAAGATGCGGAGTTTTTTGAAATGATGAACAGTCAATTGGAATAATAAAACGGTAGCCAACAGGATGGATAAGTCATAGCGGTTTAGGTGCAAACTTGAACCGCTTTTGCATTTTAATAAGTATCTTACTTTCCTAAAAGTTAGAGGAGATAAATTAGCTGCTGCCCATACAGTAGACGGTAAGTTTTTCTTTTACCTTAACCGAAATTTAAAAAGTGAAAATAGCAACCTTATTTCAAGTATTGATTGTGACATGAATTGGAAGAAGGCTAAGACCTGAATCAGCCCTACATTCTTCCTGACAAAGAAGTCAAAATCTCCAAAAGCACTGAAGTAAAAACAATCATTGACCATCAAACCTTAAAACCCTATGACTAAAAAACGAATATTCTTTACCGGTGGATCAGGAAAGGCAGGAAAGCATGTCATCCCCTATCTTCTTGACCAAGGACACCGTGTGGTGAATGTGGACCTGACACCCTTGAAATATCCCGGGGTGGATAACCTGACAGCGGATATCACGGACTCCGGACAGATGTTCAATGCCATGAGTTCTTATGCCGCATTGGATGAGTTGGAACCAGGAAACGGCATTCCAAAGTTTGATGCAGTCGTTCATTTTGCAGCGGTTCCCAGGATTCTGATCAAGCCGGATAATGAAACTTTCCGGGTCAATACCATCGGAACTTACAATGTGATCGAAGCGGCTGTCAAGATGGGTATCAAGAAAATCATCATTGCTTCCTCAGAGACGACCTATGGAATCTGTTTTTCGGATGGGCCGACCGATCCCAAATCACTTCCCTTGGAAGAAGACTATGATGTCGATCCCATGGACAGCTATGGCTTGTCAAAAGTTGTCAATGAGCATACGGCACGCAGTTTTCAGCGGAGGTCAGGCTTTGACATTTATGCACTTCGAATTGGAAATGTGATTGAGCCCCATGAATATGCAGAACTTTTTCCTCACTATTTCAAAAACCCCGAAGTTCGACGCAGAAATGCCTTCTGCTATATTGATGCGCGTGATTTGGGACAGATTGTGGACTTGTGTCTGCAAAAAGATGACTTGGGTTTTCAGGTTTTCAATGCCGGCAATGACCACAACGGAGCGATTATCCCAAGCAAAGAATTGGCTGAAAAGTTCTTTCCCGGTGTGCCCCTCACCCGTGAATTGGGCGAACATGAAGCCTTGTTTTCAAATCGCAAAATCCGTGAAGTCCTTGGATTCCAAGAGGAGCATCACTGGCGGAAATATGTGAAAGGGGAATAGGGTTTTAACTAGCATTTTTTAGTAGTCCATTCAGAATCAGCTCTTTCATTTTCAGGAAATGATTAACTTTAAAGGAGAGGATCTTACCCAATCTCGGGTAGCTTCCTTATTCCGGCAGGATTTTTATTTATGCCGGAGAATGAGATTTTAGTGATTTCAAATTTCCATTTCAGGTATCGGTCATATGAAAAGAAGAAAATTCCTTAAAACTTCCATTACTGCAGCCGCATCACTTTCGGCATTTAGCACACGGGCATGGGGTAAGCAGACAAACCAAAATAGTGGCTTTTTTATCGGCACTCCCGTTTTACCCGAGTATCTTTTTGACAAGGGAATAGCAAATAGCCTCGATGCCATGCAGGAAATGGCCGGGATTAATACCGTCATGACATTTAGCCATGACCACGTATTTAATCAGTATCAAAAAAATTTCCGACCAAAAACCGATGAAAACGGTAAAGAATACACCAACATATGGGTGAAATCTGATCCGGCTTTGTATCCAAACCCAGAAATGGGCAAGCAAGATCCGACAGCCAAATATGCAGGCCGTGATGTTTTGGATGAATTATGGGCCGAGGCCGAGCCTCGGAAAATGAAAGTGTATGCCCGCATTCTTGAACCTTACGTCATTACAGGAGCCATACCGGGTTTTGAGGAATTTGCCGAAGTGGATGTTTTTGGAAACAAAGGTAAAAATGTCTGTTTCAACCACCCCGGCTACAACCGCTATTGGGAGGTCGTAATTGAGGACCTGGTAAAAGCCCATCCTTACCTACATGGATTTAAGTTTGGGCAGGAAAGGGCCGGTCCTTTCCTGGCTGCATTGGGAAAAAATACAGCGGGAACCTGCTTTTGTGAGCATTGCCTCAAACTGGCTGCGGAAAGAAAAATTGGTATAGAAGGCGCAAGGAAGGGACTCATTGAACTCCAAAATTATGGCAACAGCATTAATGCAGGAAAAAAGCCAATTGACGGTAATTTTACTGCTTTTATGCGCCTCCTATTTCAATATCCAGATATGCTTAAATGGGAGCAATTTTGGATGGATTCCCGGGAAAACCAGCGCAAGCGTATATACACACAGATCAAAAATATCAATCCCAACATTCAGGTAGGTTGGCATATTGATCATGGCATGACTTGGGACTTGATGATGCGCGCCTCTTGGGATTATGGAAAAATGGGACCCTATTCTGATTGGTTGAGCGTGGCTGTTTACTTTGATAGCATGGGGCGCCGATCTCTTGGACATTACCAGCGCAATTATGAGAAAATTCTGTTTGGTGATGCGGATCAGCGGTATTCCTATCCCATGTACCTGAGCATGTTGGGCTATGACCCGGAGTTGGAACCAACACTTCATCAGCATCTGGAAAAGGATACTGCATTCAGTTCCGATTATGTTTTCCAAGAATGCAGCAGGGCTGTCAAAAGGGTAAATGGTGAGGCTTTGGTTTATGCCCGACCAGGATTTGATATGCCTGGATATGATTGTAATGTCTCTCCAAGCCAGGTATATGAAGTAGTGACCAAGGCATTGGAAGCTGGAGTGAATGGACTTTGGTGTGGCCGTGAATGGGATGAACTCAAGCCTGAAAATGCTGTAGCCTTTGGAAATGCAATAAGGGATTGGGAAAAGAAAAAGTAAGAAACAATTAGGATTTTATATTCCTATTTGACCTCGTTCAAAAGGGTTTATATTGGAATAATAATAATCAAAATGATTCTTGACAAATCTGTATCCGGTTTTAGATTGATTTTTCCGATCATTGAAAATGAAACAAATATTTATTAACCTTCCAGTTCAAAACCTAGAAGAATCACAGGTTTTTTACACGCAATTGGGATTTTCTATCGACCCTCTTTTCTCTGACAACCAACAAAAATGTATGGTTTGGAGCGAACAGATCTATGTGATGCTACAGACGATGGAGGTATTCAGATTGTACAACAGAAAAACAATATCTGACCCTAAAACCTATATTAATGCTTCTTTTACACTGCCCGTAGAAGGCCTCGACCAAGTCAACGAAATTTTGAACAAAGGATTGGAAGCAGGAGGAAAAGAACCAATCCCAATGATTGATGAAGGATATATGCAGATCAGAAGAATTGAAGATTTGGATGGGCATACCTGGGATATTATTTATCTTGATCGGGTTAAATTTAGCCAAAACAGATGAACTACTTGCTCAAAAATGTCCACCATATTGCCATCATCTGTTCGGATTATGCCAAATCAAAGCAATTCTACACCGAAATTTTAGGCTTGGAAATCATCCGGGAAGTTTACCGACAGAAGCGTGGTTCCTATAAGTTGGATTTGGCCTTGAATGGGCAGTATATCATCGAACTTTTTTCTTTTCCCGATCCGCCAAAAAGACTTTCGAGGCCCGAAGCGACCGGCTTGAGGCATTTGGCTTTTTCTGTGGATAACCTTGAGGCTGTATTGGCAGTGATGGAAAAACACAAAGTATCCTATGAACCGATCCGAACAGATGAGTTTACAGGAAAAAGATTCACATTTATTTCCGATCCGGATGGATTGCCGATTGAGTTTTATGAGAGGTAACAAAAGTCAAAAAATGGGTGAATCCCAGCTTTCCTGTTTGATACATTTCCAAAATATTTAGGTAATTTTCAGCCACCTTAATAGCTACCCAATGATCCCCTCTAATCCCAAAGCCAAGGAAATGGCTTCCAAAAGAAAAAAGATCATCCTGTTTTTTGGATTGATAATCATTTTAACCGGTGCATTTGCAGTTAAAAAACTCTTCTTTACTGACTCGATTTTTGACAGGCAGCTGTATTCACTTTCTCAGGAAATCAACCAGTCTACCCCCATCATGATAGATGAAAACATCCGCCTTGAACGTACTTCTGTCAAAAGGGGGGAGATTTTTGTCTACCATTATACTTTGGTAAACATGGAAAAGGGGAAATTTGAGGAAAATGAGTTAAAGGAATTTTTCAGGGAACAGATATTGGATAACATCAAAAACAATCCGGATCTCAAGTATTTTAAAGAAAACCAGGCTTCTATGGTATATGATTACAAGGATAAAAACATGGAGTCACTTTTTGAATTGAGATTTACCCCCAAAGACTATAACTGACTAGAAGCCCTTTCTTTCCTTTTCCCTTTCAATCCAAAACAAGTTTTCCTTCACGGTAAATCAAACACGATTTTTTTAGGTTCTTTTTACTTAAATTTTGGTTGAATTTTAACCCGTATTCTATGAAGCTGTTTTTTGCTTTGGCGTTTATTGTTGCCGCCTGTTCCAATAGTCCATCTGAAAATGTAGATTTTGTCTCTTCAGATTTTGAAGTAGTCCAAGAGATACCTGTCAGCAGACAAGAAGCACCTCCTTCAGATTCAAAACTTCTTTCCCCCGAAATCAGCCAGAAACTTGTCCGCTCAGGAGGGATCAATTTCCAATCAGAAGATTTGGAAAAAGACTTTCACCAGATCAAAGGTATGCTTGGTAGATACGAGGCCTATTTGGAGAATGAAACCCAAAACAACGACCAATTCAGAAAAAGCTATAACCTCAGTATCCGTGTTCCTTCCGACAGGTACGACAGCCTGCTGAATGCGATTTCGGGAATAGCCTTCAGGGTCGAAAACAAATACTCCAATGTAGATGATGTGACCGAGCGCTACTATGACCTGCAAAGCCGGATCCAAAATAAACTTGAACTTGAAAAGAGGTATAGAGAAATATTATACAAGGCAAATGAAGTCAAAGACATCTTGGAAATCGAGCGGAACCTCAACGAAGTCAGAACAGACATTGAGATGATGGAAGGGCAGTTCAACTACCTCAGCAAGCAGATTAAATTCAGTTTGATTCAGGTGCAGTTTTATGAAGAACTGCCCTATGAATTGAACTCAGATAAGAAGAAGTGTTTTTGGGTACGCATTATCAATGCTTTGGATAATGGCTTGCAGGTATTTTTGACTGTTTTTGTAGGATTGGTGACCTTATGGCCTTTTTACATTGCTGGTGCTATGGTTTTTATCTTAGTCATGTATCTCAGAAGAAAAAACAAATCACACTCATGAGACCGGGTTTTTTTGGTTTATACCTCAGTTTGGTTTTTTTGTTCGCTTCCTGTGCGAGTGTTCAGGATTCGAATATCAACCTGCGTCTTGACAAGAGCAATTGCTTTCAGGAATTCTTCTATGATTATCAAGAGGACCAGATCCCTGCACCCCTGCATAGCCTATCATTGCCCGAAAGCCTTCAAAAAAACTTTTCCAAGAATAGCCTCAACGTCGCAAATGCGATGGGGATTTTGGAATTGTTGGAAAGGTACATTATCAGCCTGGAAGCTTTTTACGCCAATCCAACATTAGAAAACAGGATTAGCCACTTGGAATTGTATCAGAAACTTTCACAAAGAATCGGATTTGCGGAGCTTGAAATTTCCTCGGAGTCGGCCGAACTTGGATGTGAAGAGGAGCGCATTGACCAAATTGCCAATTACCTCAAAGCAAAAGAAGGAGATACAGATACCAAATTGACCGTCTCTTCCATCATCATCGGTGCAGCCGGCGCAATCCTGACTACTGTATATCTTGATCAGGGAAATACCGGTGAATACATTGCCCTTGCCACAGGTATTGCTGGGGCGACTTTGGGTGTGATGATTTTGGTCAACAAGAAGAAGGTCACTTTTAACCATGAACGCAACCACCTTCAGGAAATTTGGGAGGGACCGACAGCTTCTAAATATTTTCCCGCCTCGGTTTGGTATTACCTCAATTATATTTACCCGGAAAAGGAAGTACAAATTTCAAAAAGAGAAGAAATCATCGAAAAATGGATGGGTTTGGGAATTTTTGACAGCCTCAATCCCAAAGAGAAAAAGGAATTGGTTGGAAAGTTTTTTGGATCCGGGGGTATTTACCTCAGCGATGAACTTGTGGAAAGGGCAAGTATGTACGATCAGCTTGGCTCACAGATCAACCTTATGATGCAGGACCTGAAGAGCCTTTCGCGAGAACTGGAGGTCCTGCAGGCGGGCAAGATTTCAAAACCTTAAGTTATTGAAATCGGATTTCTATCCCTTTGAAATTTTTGACAGGCATTCCACCAACTTATCCAAATCCGAAATCTTGGTATACACATGGGGTGAGATTCTGACCACATTCAGTTTGCCCAATGCAATGGGTGAAGTTTGGATTTTGCCTAATTTGATCAGTTGAGAGTAGACTTCAGATGGGCTTAGCCCATCTATGGAGATACAGGCCAAGGCACAGCTGTACTCTTTTTTTAAAGAAGTGTGAAGCTTAAGTTTGGGGATTTCCACCGCTTTGGTAGCCCAATAATCTTTTAAGTACCGGACTCTTTCCTCTTTTCTTTTGGTACCGATAGCATTGTGAAAATTAAGGGCTTCCCCGATTCCCTGCTCGATGGGAAAGCTTCTTGTCCCGAGATTTTCAAATTTTCGTATATCTCCTGATTTTGGATCCCCTGCACAGATCAAAGGCCAAACTTTGGAGATCTTTTCTTTTTTGACCCAAAGCATGCCGCTGCCAATCGGTGCGGAAAGGTACTTGTGGAGGCTGGTACCAAAGTAGTCCCCTTCCAAATCAGGAATATTGAATTCCAATAAGCCATAAGAATGTGCTCCGTCTACTATGACTTCTATGCCTTTTTGATGGGCCATTCTTGCGATCTTTTGTACGGGCATGATCTGACCAGTCCAGTTGACCACATGGGTAATGTGGATGAATTTGGTTTTTGGGGTGATGGCATTTTGGTAGGCCCTTACGATCTGTTCATCATCTTCTATAGGAAATTCGAAATCAAGCTGTTTGTACACTATGCCCTCCCTCATTTCCCGCTGTTTCCAAGCCTGCATCATGTTAGGATAATCTTGATGGCTCCCGATCACTTCATCTCCTCTTTGGAGATCCAAGCCATAGATGACCGTCACCAAGGCTTCTGTGGCATTGCGGTTGATCGCTATTTCTTCCGGTGAGCAGCCACCTAACTTGGCGAGGCTTTCACGGAGATTTTCTCTCCCTTGGTCCAAAATCTGCCACATGTAGTATGAAGGACCCAGATTGGTCATCTGATTAAACCGCTCCACAGCTTGTTGTACTACTATCGGACTTGGGGATACGCCCCCGTTATTGAGCATGACGATGGGGGAAGTGCTTGCGGAATACCCCTGCTGAATTACTGCCCAATAATCCTCATTGGATGCCATTTCCACGGCATCGCGGCCATGGTAAGTTTTCTCCAAGTTATCCCACTCTGCTGCATGAAGCTCGTTAAAAATACTGTTTGCCGAAAAAGCCCCTACCATTGCTGTGGCTTTTTTGAGAAATGAGCGACGGTTATTGGATTGATTCATTTTTTTGATTTAGAGATTAAGCCTACAGGGACAGGGGTTTAATTTATTTCATTTTAAATCGTAATTCAAGGCGTTTCATTTGGAATTAAATCTGATCTTTTGGGAATAAAAACTTTGTCTTTGGACAGCCAACTCCTAGACTTATTAAGTGGAGTATGGAATCCGAAATACCTGAATCTGAACTAGATAACATATTTAAATCAAAATCCGAAAAAAAGTGAGAGCACAGATTTTCGTTTTTAAAAACTACGCAAAAAATTAAGTAAATTCAATCTGAAAAATGATAAATGGTGCTTTTTGATCAATATCCTATCATGAAATGAAAAGAATCCACCTGTTTGAATTTGAGGACATGTCTTGGTTTCCTGACCGGATCAGGGTATTGATGACGCGGTATATCATGACCTTTCATAAAATCCTTGGGACAGCAGGTCTATTGGAAAAACTGGTGGAAAAAGGTTTGCAAAAATCGGAAGCTCTTTTGATTTTGGATCTCTGTTCAGGAAGTGGTGGTCCGATGCTGGATGTGGCAGAAAACCTCAGGACTTCTGGAAGATTTCCTGATCTCAAGTTGATGCTGAGTGACTTGTATCCCAACCATGAAGCAGCCAAATCCATCAATCAAAAAAATGATCCATCGGTAGCTTATCTTACAGACCCACTAGACGCTACACAGGTTCGCAAGGGTTTGGTTGGCCTGAGGACTATGGTCAGCAGCATGCATCACATGAAACCGGAGCTGGCCAGAAAAATATTGAAAAATGCCAAAGAGGCCAATCAGCCTATCCTGATTTTTGAAATTTCTGACAACTCCGTCCCCATTTTTCTTTGGTGGCTGGCTATGCCATTTGCTTTTATCATGACCTTTATTTTTACTCCTCTGGTGCGTCCCATGTCCTGGCAACAACTGGTTTTTACTTACCTGATTCCGATACTTCCCCTATTCATCGCTTGGGACGGGGCTGTATCCAATGCCCGAACCTACACTTTAGAAGATATGGAAGATTTGATTCAAGGATTATCGGACAAAAGCTACAGCTGGGAAATGGGCAAATTGAAAGGAAAGGGAGGCAACAAATTGTATCTTTTGGGAAGTCCTCTGCATTGAACCCCACCGCCCAAGGATTCAAAGTCTTTTGATTTTTCGTTCCTGAGGCTTAGTCCACAATCCTTCTTGGGATATCCAATGGCAATCTTGTAAGTAATTCATAATTCACCTGCTGGCTTGACTCTCCAAATGAAGCGACGGTGATTTCATGGTCGCCCTGAACACCGATGATGACGACCTCATCCCCTTTTTGAACTTGTCCCAAGTCTGTGATGTCCACAGCAATACTGTTCATGGTCACTGTTCCGGTAACAGGCACAATCTTACCCGAAATCAGGACTTTGCCCTGATTACTAAGCCATCTGCTATATCCATGTCCATAACCGATAGGGACCAAAGCGATCTTCATGTTTCGCGGTGCCATATAGCTGGAACCATATCCGATGAATTCCCCCATCTTGACAGACTTGGTATTCATGATGCTGCTTTTCCAGCTGATGAGCCTCTTGAGCGGGTTTTTATTGTTTTCTGCCAATGATTGAAACCTGTACATATAAGTTTCTTGTGTTGGCCAAAAACCATAAGAGGCTATTCCTATTCTTACCAAGTCCATTTTTGTTTCCGGATAAAGTAGCGTTGCAGCGGAACAGGCGGTATGGTATTTTTCAAAGAAGATATTTTGTGCATCAAACCACTGTTTGAATTTTTTGTACCGTTTGATCTGTTTTCGGACCCTGACATAGTTGCTGATACTTTCCGCCCCGGCATAGTGTGTACACAATCCCTCGAGAGAAAGGTGGCTGCTATTTTCTTTCAGGAGTTGGATAAGGGCTTCTTTTTCATCCCATTCAAATCCGGTGCGGTGGAATCCCGTTTCCACTTCGATATGGATTTTGGCTTTGATTAGGAGCTTTTTGGACACAATAATTGCCGCTTCCAATCGATCAAATTCAAAAACATAAAAGCTGATTCCTTTCCTGATAATTTCTTCCAAATCCTCATTTTCCAACATCCCCATGACCATCACGTCACTGGTTGATTTGCTTGCTTCATGTACCCGCAAGGCTTCATCTGCGCTAAAAGTGCTGAAGTGCTTGATTCCGTTTTCTTCTGCCAAAGCCACAATATTTTCAATACCGTGACCGTAGGCATTTCCTTTGACGACTACGGATATTTCGGTTTTGGGACCTATATCTGATTTCAAAAAATCCATGTTTTTCCTGTAAGCCTGTCTGCTGATTTCTATGTAAGAAGTATGTCGCATGGGGGCAAATTATAAAATTTGAAGGGATTGATGCCTAAAAATTCCAAATTGCTCTCTTCTTCGAAAAAATTTTACTGGAAAAACATTGCCGAAATTGCTTTGTGAAGAAGTCACAAAATGGCTTATTTCAGTTTTTCAATAATTTCAGCAGCTTCTTCCCTTCCTGAATTTTGGAGGTATTTTAATGCTTCGGCATTATTTCCTGATTTTAGATAGGCGAGCCCAAGATACCAAGATGCCTCTTTTAGGAAAATTCCGCTTTCGGTTTCAAGAGTTTTTTGAAGGAATGGTAGGGCAAGTTTATCATCACCTACAGCGAGGAGCGCAGAGCCAAGGAAGTAATTGAGGGTATCGTTATGTGGTTTTTGTGCCAATAGTTTTTCCCACCTTGTGATGGCTGCCTGATAATCCCCGGTTTTGTAATCCACCATACCGCGGTCAAATTCATAATTAGAATTGGTACCCATCGCTGTCACCATCCCGGGATCCGGTTGGTAATAGGCCGTGAATAATTTTTCATTCTCATTGGTATTGCCCAAAAAGACCCAAAGCGTAATCGCCAATAGAAAAAGCAGGGAAGCAGCTACGGCAAGTGGCTTCCAGGTAAATGGTTTTTTGGAATTGATCGGGCCTACCGGGGTGGAAGATTTCAATTCGGCATGGAACACTTCCATGCTGTCCTTCAAAGAAGCCAATTCTACCTCCTGTAACAGGACCTTGATGTCTTCGTATCTGGTCTTGAGGTTTTGGTCAATCTTCAGTTCTGATTCAAAGGAAAGCTTTTCTTCTTCGGTCATCAGACCCAGGATGTAGCTTTCGATTCTTTCAAATTCCTGTTGCGAGTATAAATTGTTAGAGTCCAATTTTCTAATTATTTAGGGTATTCATTTTTTCTTTGAGGCGCTGAATGCACCTGTATTTGTTGTTCCGGGCTGTGGCCTCAGTCCACTGGAAAGCCTTTGCAATGGTCTCCATGGATTCTTTTTGGAAGTAAAACCTTTTCAGGATTTCCTTGCAGTTTTCTCCCAATTTCTTGAATTCTGCGGCCATTTGGCTTTGCAAGGATTCCGAATTTCCTTCCTCCTCCTCAGACCTGTCATGCTTGGTATCGAGGTTGGTGGTTTTTTGATATTTGGATGACCTTAGGTAATCCAACCATTTGTTTTTTGCGATTTGATACAAATATCCTGTTACTGCAGTACCGTTTTCGGGTATGAATTTATCTGACCTGACATTGTTCCAAACTGTTATGAAAGCTTCCTGAAATATATCCTTGGCCTGATCTTCATCACCGTTATTGGCTGCCACATATTTTTCAATTTTTGGGTATTGGGATTGGTAAAGCCATTTGAGCACTTTTGGCTCATTTGACTTGATTCCAAGGATCAATTCATCTTGGGTAAAAGGATTAAAAGTAGGTTCCTGCATGATTCAAAACATTACAGAAATATACTATTTAACGGCTTTTTTACAAACTGAATTTCTTAATAGTCTTATATACTTACATCGAAACAAACCTTAAATGTCATCAATTATTCAAAAAAAAATCGGCCAAGAGAACTTGGCCGATTAAGGGTTGGTCGTCCCAGTGATAAAAAAATTAATTTCATCTTAAAACTGATCAATGTCTAGGTAAACATTGAGGTCCTTGGTAATCAGGTCCACCAAAAGTGCCTGATGGGCCTGTACGAATGGGTTATAAACCGAATTGTTGGTATAATCAGCGTTTCCATTGAATATCAATGCCACAGCCATGCCATTGTTTTCTGTCATGTAAGAAGACCGGGTACCAGGAAGTGCACCATAAAATAGAAACCTGGTATTCCATTTTAGGATTCCGTTGCCGAAGTTGGGATTCAATGGTGCCGGTCCTGAACCTTCAATGAATTTTTGAAAAGTGGAGGCATCCAAAATATCCGGGCGACTTGGATTGCCGTCTATGGCCAAAATAAACTTCAACAAATCCGGGGCACTGATTACCAATCCACCATCTCCATCCCTTCTTTCAATATTGAGGTTATATTCATATCCTTTTAATGCTCCTTGCCCGTAATATTTGGTCTCATCGGGATGAAGGTTTGTCATGGCCGATTTTCCATATACTGCCGAATTGATCCCAAGTGGAGTGAGAAAATCATCTTTCATAAATTGGTAAAAAGACTTCCCCGAAACCTTTTCGACGATTCTTGCAGCGATGAAGTAGTTGGTATTGATGTACCAATATTGGGAACCAGGATTGTATTTTAAAACCGCATTGTCCATCATCCAATTGAAAAAAGCGGTAGTGTTCATCGCAGGATTCGAATCGATGGCATCCCGGTCATTGGGTAAAACCCAGCCTCCTGTTGTCATTTGAAGGAGGTTTTTCACAGTTACGCTTTTTACCCGGTCATTATAGGCTTTGGTTCCGTAGGTGGTACCCAAAATTCCGTCAGCTCCAAATACTTTGTCGTCAAGGTTCAATTTGCCTGCCTGAACCAATCTCATAATAGCCACTCCGGTAAAAGTCTTGGACACACTCGCCACCCGCATGCGGTGGTTGGTGGTCATGTCCACATTGCCTTCCACATCGGCTTTTCCATACCCTTTTTTGTAGACTAATTTACCGTTTTTAGAAATGGCAAGAGATGCCCCGGGGATTTTTTGGGCAGCCAAAAAAGCTTCTATTTTCCCATCAATCACCGGAATGTCCACCTGAGTTACAGGCTTGGCTGGAGTGGGGTCAGTGTCTTCTTTTGGACTGCATGACCAAAAGTAAATCGGTAAAATGCCAAAAAAGACGATGGCGCGAAACAAAGTTTTGGTTAAGGATTGAGATTTCATGGTGAAAAGATTTTGGTGAGCAATGGATTTTTAATCAGACATCGAAACATCTTCAAAATGTCATCATTTCCACTTCCATTTATTTCATATTTTCTTTCCCGTACTTTCTCCAACCGATCAGCAAAAGACCTAAAGCCACAAAGACCATGAGGTACCACCATTTCCCAATGGATTTTTCAAAAACCAAAGGACTCGGGTCTCCCATCAGGATCAAGCCTGCCCAAAAATCAGGGGACAATTCTCTTCCTTTGGAAATAGAGAGGTAATTTAGTTTGGCTTTTTGGAGTGCTTCAGCTTTGTCCAATCCTTCTGATAGGTTTTTGTAAAATTCCTCCACGATGATGCTACTTGCCTTTTCGTCTATCTGCCAAAGCCCAATCAGCAAACTTTCGCTCCCTGCATAGTTGAATGCATGGGCTAAAGATACCATTCCTTCACCTGGATCGAAAGTATTCTTGCCTGTTTCGCAAGCTGTCAAAACAGCCAATTTTGCCCTTAGGTCAATGTTGTATATGTCAAAAGCATACAAGGAATTTTCTTCGGGAAAACTTTCTTCTTTTGCTTCTTTGGAAAAGATGAGCTTTGAATAGGCAGGGCTGAGGTTATTGGATTCGGCATGTGTTCCTATGTGAATGATCCTGTTCATACCTGCTGTTTCTTTGAAGCGGGAGACCGTGGATTCGTCTTCTACAAACAAGGATCCTCCGAAAAGGGATTTTACCTTTTTGACCAAAGCCAAAGTGAAAGGCTGAGGAATTAATGTCAGGTACGCTTTGTCCATGTATAAGGAATCTTTTAAGCTGGACAGGTATTCCGATTTCATTTTGTCAAAAAACCCCGGAGCAAATGCCACAAAATTGGATTTGAAACCAGTCTCCGGCTTTGGTTTTTGAATAAGAAGGGAACTGTAGTGATAACTGATGCTATGTTTTGCCAATAGGCTTTTTGTGGCAAATTCACTGTAAGCACTGATCTTTTGAGGTGTCAAGATCTCGAAACTCAGGTTAAAAAGCTGTCCATCCGGGATGATGATGAGCTTTGGGCTTTGGATATAGGATTCCAAAGGTTTCCAAAGCGCTGAATGTAGCTCCTCCAGTATTTGGAAAATCACCTCCTCATTGTTCCAATTGGCTTGAAGTTCCTGAATATGGTTTTGTACTGGTGCAAAATCCAAGGCAACAAGCCTTTTTTGGTTTTGGTCCATGACGACTGCGGCAAGATTTTCTCCGACAAAAATGTACCTGACTACGGTAGTTTTTGCAGGGATATTTTTCCGGATATCGTCTATGGAACTTAAAATATTGCCATATCTAAACTGGAAATATGCCGGATAGGTTGTTTTCAGCATGCCAAGGTATTCTTCCCATTCTTGGTTTGCTTTGAGAAATGGGCTGATGCCAGGAGATTCTTGGTTGAGAGCTTGTTGAAGGTTGGTTTTGAGAAAAGACTCTTTTTCTTGGATTTCATCGGGAATGTCGGCAAACTTAATGTTGTCCACTTTCTGCAACCTTGCCCGGACTTTATTGTAAATGGAGGATTCATGTTTGCTCAAAAAATCATCAAGGTATTTTTCATTTCCGGTAAGTTCATGCAGTTCAAGGTCTATTTTCTTAGAAAAGTCAAACAGGTCTCTGTTTTCTGAAAGCAGTAAGTTCAAGTCTTCTTCAGTACCGATCGCAGTTTTTCTTCTTTCCAAAATCAAAATGGCCTTGTCCATTTTTGACTTTTGGTTCAACAGGAAATATTCATCCTTTGAAGGCTCAAGCTGATAAGCTGATTTTACCTGGATGAGGATGGCCCGGGACTTTTTGGTTTCGGTCTGTATAGAATCGAGCCAGGTCATCTGCGAATCATACCTTCCATCGATTACCTGAAGTGCTTCATCGCTGAGCCTTAGGGATTCTTGATATTCATGCAGCAAGTAATGGATGTCGGCAAGGTTCAGGATTTGGTTGAAAGCAAGCAGGCTGTTCTTTCCCTGATTTTGGATGACATAATCAAGACCTCTTTTGGCAGTGGTCTTTGCCTCTCTTGCCAATCCTGTTTCTGCATAAAACAGGGAGGAATTGGTCAAAAAACCAAGATAGATATCATCAAATTCCCCTTCGGTAAAGGTTTGAAAAACGCGGTCAGCCAATTGGTAAAAATGAAGCGCATCCTCATTTTCCTCTTGGACATCTTTGATTCTGGCCAAAGCATAATAAGCATCTGCCTGCCAAAAAAAATATTCTCCGCCAAGTTTATCTATAAGCGCAAGTCCCTCAAGAAGGAAATTTTCTGCCAATTCAAATTCAAGGATGTCATAATATAATTGTCCGAGGAGAATCTGTGACTTGAATACTTCGGGACTTTCAGGACCAAAGCTTGCTTTCTTTTGCTCATAGGCATATTCCAGAAGGTCTTTGGCGCGGGAATAATTGCCAAGTTCTTTGTGTTTGCCGGCAAGATTATCTATTGCTTGGTATTGAAATTCCTTTCCTTTATTGATTTCCTGCACATCGGTCATTGCTTTGATGTAAGAGGTTAAGTGGTCAATCGTTTGCTCTAGGGAGAGAATACTTGCTGATGATTTGCCTAAAGCTGATTGTACAGCAGACAGGTTATTCAATACCATCGCAGGCCGGTAATGCTTGTTCCGCGGGGTATCTTCCATGGATTCAAACTGCTTGAGTGCTTCCAAATAAAAATACTTTGCCGAATCCATCCTTGCCCCAAACCAATGGATATTTCCCAATGCATTGTAGCTGAGGTATAGGGATTCGGCATCTAATTTTGGTTCTTGATGGTAAAGTGAAATAGCCTTGTGGACATGGACTTTGGCTTGGACGCGGTTGCCAAGATACAGGGAAAGTGTGGCCATGTTGTTTTGGATTTTGCCCAATTCTTTGAAAGTGATTTCGGGATCTTTTTGTCCCCAATCAAAAGCAGATTGGTTGGCTTGATAGGCAAGTTCCAATTCCCCGATGTATTCATAAAATCCCGCAGCCTCACGGTGGATTTGGATGTTGAGTTTTGTGGATTGTTTTTGGGAAAGAAAATCAGAGATAAACTTTTGGACTTTGGCGATCCCGTTTTTTTGGCCGGATTTTTCTGTTTCGACCCTTCCGATATAAGAAGTATACAAGGGAAGGGAATCGATCAGCCCCTCCTGGTAAATGGATTTTATTTGTGCTTTCAAAGCGGAGTCAGCTTGGAGGTAGTTTTTTTCTTCCAAAGCCCAGTCAATCCATTCCAATCCCTTTTGCCCGACCTGACCAAAACTTTCCGGTATGCTAAAGGCAAAAACTATAAGAAAAAAAAGATTCCGGTTGAGGTTCATTTTTGAAAATACCAAGGGAGAAACTTGTTGGCCAAATCTTTAAAGGATCCCAAATGAGAATAAGTCTTTGAAGATTTGGCCAAAATGAAATTAGTGAAATTTATGGAAAATATTGTAATAATGCCGGACCTTAATCTTCAATTTCAATCACAATATTTGCCCTTCCTCCGTATTTTGCATATTCTGCCTCATATCTTGGTATTGAGGAACCGCAAGAAGAACTCATAGGGCCAGACCCCCAAGACCTTCCGATAGTAAAATAGTAGTTTCCTCCAACGATTTGATTTGGACCTGCACCTGGAAAGCCATAAGTAACAGGAGGTGTTTGGCCTGGAAGCCAACTGCTGGTTCTGTTTTCCCACGACGAGGCTTTTTTGAACCCGTAAAATGTGACAGTGTATTTTTTGGCTTTGGGGTGTACCGGAACGACTGCCATCATATTTGTTCCCACGTTGCAACTCTTATCGGTGCTATTGTTCCATGATCTGGTTTCTAAGGCAATATCCAGGATGATTTTATTTGGGTCGTTGTCGATTTTGATCACCCCTTTCACTGTTTCTCTCAATGTCCAATTGTTGTCATCTTTGGCTTTGAAATAAACCCGGGCAGTGATTGTTTCCTTTGCGTCTCTTACCTCATCATCAAGCACTTCATAATTCAAAGCATTACCCATAGTAGTGGCACTTCTTAGTCTGCCGTTAAATTTCCCATAAGCACCGGCTGTCTCCCATTCCACTTTGTAATCAAGGGCCCCATTGGGTATGATGTCATTTACCCCATCTGTCCGCTCAAGGTATAGCCTCACACTTTGCCCTCCTTTCAGTGTGATATTGTCAGGCTTCATGACGAGCTTAAGCTTCTTGACATTGATATTGGCTTCGGCATCACCGATCCTTGTCAGCGTTGTTCCTTTTTTGGTAAATACCTCTACTTTGATAAGGTCAGGATTGTTGTCATCGGAAAGGTCTGCCGCTTTAGTGTCACTTCTGTAAGTCATGGTTGGAGTACTTGTTTCTACCTCAGTACTTTTTTTGCTTTGGTGCCATAGGTATATAAATTTGCCTGGTGTTGACCATTTGTAGACAAAGGATTCTCCATCTGCCAAGGTTGTCTTGGTTTCTACCTTGACTGAATAATATTTGGAAGTAGTGATAGTTTCCTCCCTAGGTGTCATCACCAGGTCGTCAGCCTTTACTTTGGCAGTAAATTCCGCATTGTAATCCGACATGGCTATATGGTTCATAAGCCTATTGTAATCCACCACCTTGATAAGGATGTCAGCGTATTTCATTGCGTTTAGCAGTGTTTTGGCCTTTTTGCCTATTTCCTCAGCAGATTCAGTCACTGTCCCTGGTTTCGCGGCTTGGATCATTCCTAGGCCGAGCAAAGCAACTCGATTTACCATTGCATCAAATGCAGCATTTCCACCTTCGTTGAGTCCCAAAAACATTGTTTCTTTTAATGCTTTTCCATAATCCCCATCTTCCAACAATTTTTCAATGATTGGAGTGGTTTTTACAAAATTGTCTATGGCAGTGATCAAGGTTGTAAAATTGGATTGAGGGATAGAAAGCACATCCTTCATTCCGATCACATCAAAAATAAACGGAAGGAAAAAATCCATGGCAAAGGTTTCGAGTACCAATCGGTTAAGTTTATCCCTTTCTGCGCTCGTCAAACTGAGTCCACCAAGATTACCTGCACCTGGACCTACTATCCGTACTTTATAAGTTGCCTCAGATTCATTATCCTTTATGGGAAGGTTTACAGGTCCATTTTCAGTCATGGCAAATTCAGGACCTTTGCCTAAAGCCCAATCCCTAAGTGTTCCTGTGAAAGAAGTGATGGCGCCCGTAGGGCTGACCGGTATATCTTTTTCAGAAGTATCTGTACCGCCGATCCTATCTTTGATCACGGTTTCCACTCCATCTTTATCTTTGAAAGCCGTTTTATATGCAAAGGCATGGGCCCTTCTTCGGTATTGGTTTCTAATTTGGACGTTTTGATGATCCAATTCATACACCTGAATGCCGCTTTTAAAACCATTGGGATCAACCTGGATTTGCTTGGCACGGATGTCAATCGTATCTGCCGGAGCAAAAGTGGAAAGGTAGTCAGTAAGGGAATTGATGTATCCTCCGTTACTGATCATTTCCGGATTTTTTGAGAATTCTTCTGAAATTGTTTGGGTGAATTCCGGCATGCCCTCCATTGTAGGATATCCTTGCAAAAATTTCTCAGTAATTTCCGCAGGCTGAAGTGAAATTCCCAATCCAAAGTAAACCAAAACAGAAGCCGTGGTTTCAATGGATATTTCTTTCTTGTTATCGGTGATGAATCCCATCATGAGAGAATTCCCTGTTTCATCGACCAAAAAAGCCAATTTCGTTGAGCCCGTAGCGAACCTAACTTTGGATTTACCGGCGTTATCCACAGGAAATTCAGCAAAACCCGAAAGGAGTTTTGTTTTTGAAAGATCAATGGACGTTCCTGAGGGTAATATCACATTGACATCTGTGGTTGGAAAAACCGTTAGAACCGGACCGGTACCGGGATTGGGATTGGGGTTGATTTCTTCCTCATTACAGGAACTTACAAGAGATATGAAAATAAAAAGGGCTAGTAAAAATTTGAGGTTCTTCATCGGAAATATTGTTTGTTAAGACCTCATCGAATCAATCAAAAAATGTCATCAACCTTTTGAAGATTTTTTGTTAATATTCCTTTTAAATAAATTATGATGAAAAAATACCTCCTCCCACTTTTGATTCTTTTGGCCTGTGAAGGTAAAGAAGTAAACCCTCCGGCTCCCGTAGAGCCAATTCCCTCAACGAGGCAACTTGCTTGGCATGAGTTGGAATTCTACGCTTTTGTGCATTTCAACATGAACACTTTTTCGGATATGGAATGGGGAATGGGCGATGAACTTCCTTCTGAATTCAACCCGACTGCTTTGGATACAAGGCAATGGGCAAAAGTTGCCAAAGAAGCAGGAATGAAAGGGATCATCATTACGGCAAAGCACCATGATGGTTTTTGTCTTTGGCCTTCCGCCTACACCGAGCATTCTGTAAAAAATTCTCCTTGGAGAGATGGCAAGGGTGACCTGATCCGTGAACTGTCGGAGGCCTGTAAGGAATACGGGCTGAAATTCGGGATTTATTATTCCCCTTGGGACCGCAACCATGCCGACTATGGCAAACCTGAATACATCACCTACATGCGAAATCAGTTGACCGAACTGCTGAGCAATTATGGGGATATTTTTGAAGTCTGGTTTGACGGGGCAAATGGCGGTGACGGCTATTATGGCGGGGCCAATGAAGTGCGGACAGTGGATAAGTTGACATATTACGATTGGGAAAACACGTATAACCTTGTCCGTGAATTACAGCCCGGAGCCGTGATGTTCAGCGATGGTGGACCCGACGTACGTTGGGTTGGCAATGAACATGGATTTGCCTACGAGACCACATGGGGAAATCTGATGCGGGATTCTGTTTACGCCGGGATGCCTGACTATCCGGAGAGATTTGCTTCAGGCCAAGAAAATGGGACGCATTGGGTTCCGGCTGAGTCAGATGTCTCAATTAGGCCGGGTTGGTATTACCACGAATATGAAGACCATAAAGTCCGGACTTTGCCACAGTTGTTGGAGATTTATTACAAGAGCATCGGTCAAAACAGTTCTTTGCTCATCAACTTTCCTGTGGATAGACGGGGTTTGATCCACGAAAAAGACGTGGAGCAGATTATGAAACTGGCGGATAAAATCAGGGAAGATTTTGCTGTCGACCTTGCAAAAACCGGCAAAGTATCAGCAACCAATGAGCGGGGAAAAGGATTTGAAGCAATTAACATCACTGATGAGGACAAGGAAAGCTATTGGGCTACGGAAGATGGGGTAATTGAGAGCAGTATTGTTTTGACCTTGTCTGAACCGACTTTGATCAACAGGTTTGTGGCACAGGAATATATTCCTTTGGGACAGCGCATCAAGTCTTTTACTTTGGAAGTGGAAACAGAAAAAGGTTGGGAGCAAATCTATCAGGGAACCACGGTGGGGATCAAGAGGATTTTGAGGTTTGATGACATCCTGGCGAAGCAAGTTCGGTTTACAATCACCGATGCAAAAGCCAGTCCGACAATTTCCAATATCGGCATATTCTATGCGCCAAAACTCGTCACGGAACCGGAGTTGATCAGGTCCAAAACCGGAGAAGTTACACTCCAAGTTCCTGAAAAAGGAGTGGGAATTTACTATACCATGGATGGTTCAGAACCCAATGAAAACAGTAACAAATATGAAAATCCGATAGCCGTTTCTGAACCAACCACCCTTAAAGCTATGGCCTTTGACAGTCAAAGTGGAAAGAAAAGTGAGGTTTTGGTCCGTCACCTTGATATCCCCAAAGCCAAGTGGAAAGTGATCAACCAAGACGAAAAGGCTACAAAAGTGATTGACGAAGATTCACAGACCTTTTGGGCAAGTGAGCAAAACGAAGTAGTCATTGACTTGGGAGAATCCATTACCATCAATGGTTTTACCTATTGGCCTCCACAGAATAGGTTTATGAGTGGGGTCATTTCGAAATATGTTTTTGAAGGAAGTGTAGATGGAAAATCCTGGAAGACTTTGACCTCAGGGGAGTTTTCAAACATCAAGAACAATCCCATCGAGCAGGTGGTCAGGTTTGCGTCGTCCTCAGTCCGCTTCATCAAACTCAAATCCCTTTCCACAACAGATAACCAGCCTGCTTCTTTTGCCGAGGTCGGGGCGATAACGAAGTGAGGGCTTAATTTTTAAACCACAGATTTTCACAGATGAGCACAGATAAAAAATAACCTTATTAATTTTTTCTTTATCCTTTAGAGGATTGTAAGCGGAAAGTGACTGAATCGATGAATTGTAGATTATGTAAGAAATCTGTGTTCATCTGTGTCCATCTGTGGTAAAAACTTATGCTTCACCACAGATTTCACAGATGAACACAGATAAAAAAATCTAATCATATCTTTTGCTTTGGATAATTGTATTCAAAAATTGCGGTTGGATGGAAAATTGAAAAATAAGTCCAAGCATCTGTGCAAATCTGTGTCCATCTGTGGTTTAATTTTTTTCCTAAACGACATTAGTCGACTAATTTCATAATCAATTTGAATTTGTTTGATATTTTTATTCATTAAAAAACTTAAAGACAATGGAGGAAATCAATCTAATCACCAAGGAGATTATCGGGAAATGTTTTAGAGTTTCAAATACTTTGGGAAATGGTTTCTTGGAAAAAGTTTATCAAAATGCCCTATCCTATGAATTGACAAAAAGTGGGTTCAATGTAAAGCAACAATATCCCTTGGAGGTCTTTTATGAGGTTAAGGTAGTGGGAGAATATTTTGCAGATTTATTAGTTGAAAATAAAATTATTTTGGAATTAAAAGCTACCAAAGCATTGGAGGACATCCACCTGGCCCAAATACTAAATTACCTCAAAGCCTGTAACATGGATTTCGGTTTATTGATAAATTTTGGTACACCTAGAGTTGAAATTAAAAGAGTACTAAATAATTTTTAAACTCATATTTTTAAAGTTTATCTATCAAACAGGCTAAGTTTTTCCACCAAATATCATTCATTAAATTATGCTCCAAACAAGCCCACATTTCCTTTATATAAATAGGTTATGAAATTTCACTAAATCGTTTTACCTTTTTACCTTGATACTAATTCAACCCTAATGACCTTACCATGAAAAGAAGAGACGCCCTCCGGAGCCTTGCCTTGATTACCGGTGGTTTGGTGTTGGTGCCATCCTGTGATTTCTCCAAGGAAGACATCCTCGCCGCCTACCAAAACCTCCAAATTACCCCTTCGCTCCAAACTTTGTTGAAAGATATTGCCGGAACTATCATCCCGGCTGGAAGCATCAAAAGTGCTGCAGACATAGAAGTTCAGGACTTTATCCTTGTCATGGTCAATGATTGCATTGATGTAGAAGGTCAGAAATCCTTCATGCAGGGACTACAGGGATTTGAAGATTTCAGTAAAAAAAGCGGGGGAACCGCCTTTTCAAAATTGGATCAGGCAGGCCGTGAAGCAGTGGTGAAAGCTGCTTTGGAAATAGAATTGCCCGAAAACACCAAGCCTGAAGATACTCAGAAAACCACCAAAGACTTTATCGGAATGGCCAAGCGCTTCACCGTACAGGGATTTATGATGTCAGAATATATCCAAACCCAAGTGAAACCCTATTCCCTGATTCCCGGGGATTATCAGGGAGCAGTATTAATCTCAGACCTCAAACCCGAAAGAATCAATGGCTAATCTCAATATAGACGCAGTAAAAGAAAGAACTTTCCAAGCCATTGTCATTGGCTCTGGCTTATCAGGGAGTTGGGCGGCAAAGGAGCTTACCGAACATGGTGTAAAAACTTTGGTCATCGAAAGAGGCCGCGATGTGAAGCATATCAAGGATTATCCCACCACAAGCATGCTTCCCTACGAGTTTGAACACCTGGGACAGCTTACCCAAGAAATCCAAAAAGAAAACCCGATCGTCAGCCGCTGTTATGCTTTCAGGGAAGATGCGGCGCATTTCTTTGTCAAAGACAATGAACACCCCTATGTACAAGAAAAGCCCTTTGACTGGATCCGTGGATATCAGGTCGGAGGCAAGTCTTTGCTTTGGGCAAGACAGGTTCAGCGTTGGTCGGACTTTGATTTTGAAGGTCCGGCAAGAGACGGTTTTGCTGTAGACTGGCCGATCAGGTACAAAGACCTCGCACCTTGGTACAGCCATGTTGAAAAGTTTGCGGGAGTTTCGGGCAACAAAGACGGATTGGCAAGTTTACCGGACGGTGAATTTTTGCCAGGTTTTCCGCTGAACGTTGTGGAGGAATATTTTCAAGGCAAACTCAAGGAGCATTATGGAGATGAGCGCCACATGATTTTGGCTCGCTGTGCCCACATCACCGGTAATTTTGATTATTACGCCCAACAAGGAAGGGCCAAATGTCAAAGCAGAAATCTCTGTCAGAGGGGCTGTCCTTTCGGAGGCTATTTCTCGGCCAATTCATCCACCATTCCTTGGGCCGAAAAGACCGGAAATATGACTTTGAGGACTGATGCGGTAGTACATTCCATCATTTATGATGAAGAAAAAGGCAAGGCAACCGGTGTCAGGGTCATCGATGCCCATACCAAAGAAATGGAGGAATATTTTGCCGATGTCATTTTTGTCAATGCGGCTGCATTGAATACCAACCTGATCCTGTTGAATTCTACTTCGACCCGTTTTCCAAACGGACTTGGCAACGACAGCGGTCTGTTAGGTAAATATGTCGCTTTTCATAATTACCGCGCAGGAATCTCCGCCCAATATGAAGGTCACTTGGAATATACCACCCAAGGCGGAAGACCAACTTCAGGGTATTTTCCACGATTCAGAAATCTCAAAACACAGGAGACTGATTTCTTGCGTGGTTATGCAGCCGGATTCGGAGCCAACAGGGGATCTTATGCTGACCAAAACGCTATCGGTATGGAACTCAAAGAAAACTTGCTCAATCCGGATAAATACGGACCTTGGAATGTTGGATCACACATGATGGGGGAGACCATTCCTAAGGAAAGCAATTATGTAGCGTTGGATCCGAATCAGAAAGATCCTTTTGGCATGGCTCAGTTGAAAATCAATGTTGATTACGATGACAATGATGAGAAAATGATCAAGGATTACTTGGAGCAGATGACAGAGATGTTTGAAAAAGCAGGCTTCACCAATATCAAAACCCGTGACGACAAGCGTGCCCCGGGATTGGATATCCACGAGATGGGCGGCGTAAGGATGGGAAAAGATCCAAAGACTTCTTTGCTAAATGGCAACCATCAACTTCACTCAGTGCCCAATGTCTATGTAACCGACGGAGCTTCAATGACTTCCACTGCTACGCAAAACCCATCCTTGACTTACATGGCTTTTGCGGCGCGGGCTGCCCATCATGCGATGAAGAACTTTGGTTGACCAGCCTTTATTCAGTAAAACAAAAATCCCGGTCAGGAATACCTGACTGGGATTTTTTTATGGGATTAAATTAGAATTTTAATTCTAAGCCATTACCTCAATTTTCTCCGAAACGACTTCTTTTTCCGAAGCCCTTCCTGCTGCTTTTAGGAAATCATAGTGAGATTTGAGCGCAGAACCAAAGGTGGCATTTTCATTATACGGTAAGCCAAATTCCTCTGCAGTTTCTTTGACGATTTCTGATATTTCTACATAATGGATATGGCAGATTTTTGGGAATAGGTGGTGTTCCACCTGCAGATTCAATCCGCCACAAAGAAAATTCACAACAGGATTCTTTCTTGCAAAATTGGCTGTGGTTCTCATTTGGTGTGCCGCCCAGGTCTCTTCTATGTTTTCATCGCCTTGTGGATTTGGCATTTCGGTATCTTCCACCAAGTGTGCCAATTGGAATACCAAGCCCAATACAAGTCCTTCAGCAAAATTCATGACTAAGAACCCGATCATAAACTGCCACCAAGTGATGTCCATCACTACCAGTGGAATTATGATAAATAAGGTGTAATAGACTATTTTGTAAAAGAACAGGTTGAAATATTCGATTTTAGGATGCTTATTGACGTGGGTACCGATGTTCTTTTGGAAGAACTTCACATAGTCTTTTCTAAAAAACCAAGACAACGAAGCCAAAGAGTACAAAGCAAATGCATAAATGTGCTGGTATTTGTGGATCGGTTTGAGAGGTTCTTCAGGAGAAACCCTGACCAAACCCGGAGCTACATCCAAGTCCCCGTCATGACCGATGATATTGGTATAGGTGTGGTGGACTTTGTTATGGGTAATGTTCCAGACATACACATTGGCACCTATGATGTTGAAAATGAACCCAAGGGATTTATTGACAAAGGCATTTTTGGAATAGGATCCGTGGAGGGCATCATGGCAGACATTGAATCCAATAAAAGCCATGTTCATTCCCAAAGCTATCGCCAAAAACAACGATACAATCGTCGGGAATACTTCGAACAAGATCAAGAAATACAAGCCTACAAATGAGGTAAGGTAAAATATGGTTTTTACTACCATCGCCGTATTGGCGTATTTTGTAATATTGTTTTCTTTGAAATAGTCGTCAACTCGTTTTTTGACGGTAACAAAAAACTGGGAGTTTCCTGAATCAAGAAACTTTAAGGATGTATTCATACTTATTTAGTAATTCAATTGTGATTTTTTACTTGAGCAATTCAACTGGCTGGGGTGACGAAAATTAAATTCAACAGCAGAATGCAGGATAAATAAAATTTTAATCTGTTCCAAGTACGCCAAACTTGGCCGTATTTCCGAATATTTAACAGTTTGTTTTAGGAAATTAAGGAGAATTAACTTTTTATACCCAAATACCTAGCCAATTATTCCTTTTAGGTCCGCCGGTGAATAATTTATTGATTTCAGGGTTTTTCTGTCTTCCTTCCTGTAGACTAGGAAAAGTTCGCCTTCTTTTTCATAATGACAATCCACGCCTTGGTTTTGATAGTGGCTAACGGTTTGTTCTGCTTCGGCTATTGTTTTGCATGCTTTGCTCATGTTGGAGCGTTGCACTTCGTCAAACAAGGCTTTGAATTTATCCGCCAATCCAAATTCCAAAATGGCTCCGGACAACACATATTGGATGTCACAAAGTGCATCTGCTATTTCTACGATGTCCCTGTTTTTGATTCCTTCTTCAAGTTCTTTGAGTTCCTCGGCTATCAGTGAAACCCGCAACTGACAGCGCTTGGCATCGGGAATTTGTGGCTCAGGCAAAATCGGGTGTTTGAATGTTTGATGAAAAGCTGCGACAGAAGTGAGGCTTTTGGGATCTTGCATGGCGGTGTTTTTTGTTTGTTTTGAAGGCTGCAAAATAAAAAAACGGAGCTGTAAAACCCCGTTTCTTTCTTAAAATATGGAATGAATTCTTAAGCTCCTTTCACGATCGTGTTGTAACGATCACCGACAGCTTTCCAGTCAATCACATTCCAGAATGCTGCTAAGTAGTCAGGTCTTCTGTTTTGATAATTGAGGTAATAAGCATGCTCCCACACATCCACTCCTACCAATGGAATTCCCTGAAAATCTGAAACGTCCATCAGTGGATTGTCCTGATTTGGCGTACTTCCGATCTGAAGCAGGTTGTTTTTGTCCAAGACAAGCCATGCCCAACCTGAACCGAATCTTCCTTTTCCTGCATCTTCAAATTTGGTTTTGAAATCTGCAAAACTTCCGAAAGCGCCGTTAATGGCTTCTGATAAATCTCCTCCTGGCTCACCGCCACCTGTCGGAGACATGATTTTCCAATACAATTCGTGGTTATAATGCCCGCCCCCGTTGTTTCTCATTTTTGTTGAAAATTTGGAAATATTCATCATTACCTCTTCAAGGGGTTTGCTGACATCTACACCTTCCTCTGAAGCAGCTTCACCCAGATTTTTGGCATAAGCAGCAGCATGTTTGGTATAGTGGATTTCCATGGTCATGGCATCGATATGGGGCTCAAGAGCTGCATAATCATACCCTAACGGAGTTTGTTCAAAACCCGTGCTGAGCAAGATAGATGCCTCTTCGGTTTCTTCTCCTTCACCGCCGCATGCGGTCAAAAATGCTGAACCGACGAGCGAACTGCCTATTCCCAAGGCAATAGTGGCTTTGGAACTGTGGCTTATGAAGGTTCTTCTTGAAACGTTGTAAGTCGTCTTTTTCATAGAGAGTTATTTCCTTTTTATGGATTTTCAAAATTGAATCGACCAACAAGTTAACCAATTCGACCAGATAATGAAACCTAAAAGCAGACAATAAGTCTGATTTTGTGACAAGATGTTTATGTTTGTGAAACCAAAATATGTTGGTTTGGTTTTTGAATCCAATCAATTTCTTTCAATGAAAGCCAATGTCTATGGAAATTTCATTTTATAAATATCAGGGAACGGGTAACGATTTTGTGATGATCGATGACCGGGCTGACATTTTTCCTGATAGGGATCTTTCCTTGATCCAAAGACTCTGTGACCGCAAATTCGGAATTGGTGCTGACGGATTGATTCTGATCAGAGATGCGGAGGAGCATGATTTTGAGATGGTGTATTTCAATGCTGATGGGTCACAGAGTATGTGTGGAAACGGCGCAAGGTGTGCAGTTGCCTTTGCAGGTTTCTTGGGAATCATAGACCAAAAAACAAATTTTCTCGCCATCGATGGGGAACACCAGGCGGTAGTCGCCGGGGATTGGATTGAATTGGAAATGCGTCCCGTCCTTAGCCTTGCCAATTCCGGTCAGGATTATTTTGTCAATACAGGCTCGCCCCACCATGTGAGATTTGTGGAAAATATCTCTGATTATCCGGTCTTTGAAGAAGGAAAAACAATCCGATATAGCGATAAATATGCCCCAAAGGGCACAAATGTCAATTTTGTTACTCCTTTGGGAAAAGATGAAATCCATGTCCGGACTTACGAGAGAGGTGTGGAAAACGAGACCCTTTCATGCGGGACGGGCGTTACAGCATGTGCATTGGTATATGGCTATCAGCATGAGCTACATGAAGTAAAAATCAAAACACCAGGAGGAAATCTCAAGGTCAGGTTCACAGAAAGTGCAGATGGAAGTTTTCGGGACATTTGGCTAATAGGCCCTGCTGAACAGGTGTTTGCAGGAAAGATTGAAATTTAAGCCATGTGAAGTACCGGGTAATTTGAGATTGGCAGATACATATTTGCAAAAGTATATCTCCCATTCTCCGCGCTCATATCTTCCTGTTGATTACTATAATTAAGAAAAACGAAGTAATTTTACCCCTTATTAGATACAAAATACCTTATGTTAGATTTTATAGCCAAAGGACTGGCAAAAGTTTTCGGTACCAAGTCAGATAGAGATGTCAAGGAATTGAGTCCTAAAGTTCCCCTGATCAATGAAGCCTTTAAGAAATTGCAAAGCCTCAGTGATGAGAACTTAAGGGCAAAAACAGGAGAAATCAAAGCGACCATCAATGCTGATTTGAAACCCTTTGATGATAAAATAGCTGCTTTCAGGGAAAAAATCCTATCCTTGGCCCCGGATAAGGTCCATGAAAAAGATGCCCTGTTTACCGAAATAGAGAAGACTGAAAAATCAAGAGACGAAGCATTGGAAGTCGTTTTGGAAAAGGTCTTGGTAGATGCTTTTGCAGTAGTCAAAGAGACAGCAAGAAGATTCAAAGAAAACGGAAAGTTGGTCGTGAAGGCTACATTGAGAGATCAGGAACTTGCAGCCAAAAAATCCAACATTGAAATCCAAGGAGATAATGCCATTTGGCACAACAAATGGATGGCCGCAGGAACTGAAGTCGTTTGGGACATGGTCCATTATGACGTACAGCTTATCGGCGGGATGGTGCTTCACAAAGGTAAAATAGCAGAAATGGCTACAGGTGAAGGAAAGACTTTGGTGTCAACACTTCCTGCTTACCTCAATGCACTTTCAGGCAGGGGCGTTCACATTGTTACTGTCAATGATTATTTGGCCAAAAGGGACTCCGAATGGAATGCCCCGCTTTTTGAATTTCATGGACTTACAGTAGATTGTATAGATAAGTATCAGCCTAACTCAGAAGCCAGAAAGAAAGCTTATGCCTGTGACATTGTCTATGGGACAAACAACGAGTTCGGCTTTGATTACCTGAGAGACAACATGGCACGGGAAGCCGGTGATCTTGTTCAGGGCAAACACCATTATGCCATGATTGACGAAGTGGATTCGGTTTTGATCGATGATGCAAGGACTCCTTTGATCATCTCAGGACCTGTTCCCCGCGGAGACGAGCATGAGTTTATGGAAATGAAGCCAAGGGTCGCCACGCTCGTAGATGAGCAACGCAAACTTGTGCAGGGATTCCTCAATCAGGCCAAAAAATTGATCCAAGAAGGAAATGAAAAAGAGGCAGGCTTACCGCTTTTCAGAGCGTACAGAGGTATGCCAAAATACAAGCCTTTGATCAAGTTCCTGTCTGAGCCGGGTATCAGGGTAATCCTTCAAAAAACCGAGAATTATTACCTCCAAGACAACAAGAGAATGATGCCGGAGGCCGATCAACCTCTGTTGTTTACCATCGAAGAAAAGACCAATGGCATCGAGCTTACTGATAACGGCATCGAGGTCATTACCCAAAAGAATGAAAATCCAACCTTCTTTATCCTTCCTGATATCGGTATGGAAATCGCCGAAATGGAGAAAAATCCTGACATCGACGACAAAGAAAAACTCATCAGGAAAGAAGAGCTGATCAAAGATTACGGCGTAAAAGCACAAAGAATCCATACTGTTAACCAATTGCTCAAGGCATATTGTATGTTTGAGAAGGATACCGAATATATCTTGGTGGATGGTAAGGTGAAGATCGTCGATGAGCAGACAGGCCGTGTGATGGAAGGAAGAAGGTATTCTGACGGACTCCATCAGGCGATCGAAGCCAAAGAAAATGTGAAAGTGGAAGACGCCACACAGACGTATGCGACCATTACACTCCAAAATTACTTCAGAATGTACCACAAGCTTGCAGGTATGACGGGTACTGCGGAGACGGAAGCAGGAGAATTCTGGACGATTTATAAACTCGATGTGGTGGTGATCCCTACCAACAGAAACATTATCAGGGAAGACCGGGAAGATAAAGTATACAAAACTGTCAGGGAGAAATTCAATGCAGTGGCGGACGAAATTGTGGAACTGACCAAAGCAGGAAGACCAGTATTGGTGGGTACGACTTCAGTGGAGATTTCGGAAGTCTTGAGTAGGATGCTTACTATCCGCAAAATCCAGCACCAGGTATTGAATGCCAAGCAACATGCCAGAGAAGCAGACATTGTCGCAGAAGCAGGAAAACCCGGAACCGTGACCATCGCTACCAACATGGCCGGTCGTGGTACAGATATCAAATTAACTCCGGAATCAAGGAAAGCCGGTGGACTTGCTATCGTCGGTACAGAGAGACACGAGTCGAGACGTGTTGACCGCCAGCTTCGTGGACGTTCAGGACGTCAGGGGGATGTGGGTTCTTCCCAGTTCTTCGTCTCTTTGGAAGACAACCTGATGCGGATGTTCGGTTCGGACAGGATCGCAAAACTCATGGACCGCATGGGCTTGGAAGAAGGTGAAGTCATCCAGCATTCTATGATTACCAAATCCATCGAAAGAGCACAGAGGAAGGTGGAGGAAAATAACTTTGGCGTAAGAAAGAGACTTTTGGAATATGACGATGTCATGAATTCCCAAAGAGAGGTAGTCTACAAGAGAAGAAGAAATGCTCTCAAAGGAGAGCGTCTGGAATTGGATATTCTCAATGTGATGTATGATGTCTGCTTTGATATCATACAGATGGGCAAGTCCACCGAAGATGCGGATAATTTGAGGATGAACATCTACAGTTCATTGGGCATAGACCATCCATTTAGTGCAGATGACCTGAAATCCAAAGACACAGGAGTTCTTACCCAACAGTTGTTCGATGCAGCATATCAGCATTATGTAGGGAAAAATGAGACTATTGTCAACAAAGCACTCCCCGTTTTGAAAGATGTTTATACCAACCGAGGGGCCACTGTAAAAGAAATCATGGTTCCAATTTCAGATGGATTCAAACAAATTGGGGTTGTTGTCAATCTTGAATCAGCAGTGAAAAACGAAGGAAGGGATTTGATCAGAAATATCGAGAAAAATGTCACTTTGGCAATCATTGACCAAAATTGGAAAGAGCATCTCCGTGACATGGATGATTTGAAGCAATCTGTTCAGAATGCGGTTTATGAACAAAAAGATCCTCTTTTGATTTATAAGTTTGAAGCATTTGAAATGTTCAAGCGCTTTGTAGGCAAACTCAATGAAGATACCATTTCATTCATAGCGAAAGCAGATCTCCCTGCCCAAGACCCAAATCAAGTTAGGGCAGCACAGGCTCCAAGAAGGGAAGAAGCTCATGTAAAAGCATCCAAAGAGGAAGTTGGCAGCAGCTTAAATCCTGGTGGAGGCAGACAAGCTGCGGCGGCTGTTGCTAATCGAACGGCTCCACCACAGATCGTTGCGCCAAGAAAATCTGAAAAGGTATATGGCAGAAATGACAAGGTGTCTGTACAGTATCCTGATGGCAAAGTACTGAAGGATGTCAAGTTTAAAAGCGTGGAACAGGATGTTGCTGAAGGCAAATGTGTGGTCATAGAACATTAACAAAAGCATCATGAAAAGGTCACTCCTGATTTTGATATTTCCGGTAATTTTGATGAGCTCCTGCGGACTCATAAAAAAGACTGCTTCACCCTCAAGTGAATATGAAAATTACAATGAGGATTTAGATGACTCAAGGGTAATTTATCCTGACCTGGAGGAACAGGTCGCAAAAGCAGAAACCACTACCAAGTATGAAGGTGATGTTGAAACAGCAGATGCAGACCTGGAAATCGCACTAAATAACCTCAAGGAGGCCAATAAAGCAGAAATGTATTGGAGTGGATATACAGTTTTGGTTTACAGCGGTATTGACAGGGACTTGGCATTCAAAACAAGAAATGACTTGTTCACCTTTTTTCCTGATTTTAAAACAGACATGCAATACCAACAGCCACGGTACCTTGTCAAGGTGGGAAAGTTTGTCAACAGAATCGAAGCCCTTACTTATTACCACCAATTGAAAGAAAATTTTCCTTCTTCGAGAATCATTCAAGACAGGTTTTTGAGAGAAGGATACGTCATTCCTGAACCGGTTACGGATGGTCAACAACAGAATTAAGGAATTAGCGGCAGCTTATAAATCAGAATTTATAGCCAACAGGAGGCATTTGCATGCCAATCCGGAACTTTCTTTTCAGGAATTCCAGACGGCTGCTTTCGTAGAGAAACAGCTTAGAGGTTTTGGTATCAATCAAATTGAACACAAAGCAGGAACCGGAATTCTTGCCATCATCGAAGGAAATAGCCCATCCAAAAAAGTAATTGCGCTAAGAGGAGATATGGATGCTTTGCCGATTGTGGAACAGAATGATGTTTCCTACAAATCTACCATTCCCGGTGTGATGCATGCCTGTGGACATGATGTTCATACGGCGTCACTTCTTGGTGCTGCCAAAATCCTAAATGAAATCAAGGACCAATTTGAGGGAACTGTTAAACTTATTTTTCAGCCCGGTGAAGAACTTATTCCCGGAGGAGCTTCCCTGATGATCAAAGACAAAGCCTTAGAAAATCCAAGACCTTCAGGGATCATCGGACAGCATGTGATGCCATTTATCCCTGTGGGAAAAGTAGGTTTCAGAAAAGGGATGTATATGGCAAGTGCGGATGAATTATATATCACTGTCAAAGGAAAAGGTGGTCATGGTGCCATGCCGGAAACTTTGGTCGATCCTGTTTTGATAGCTTCACACATGATTGTTGCTTTGCAACAAGTGGTTAGTAGAAATGCTTCCCCAAAAATCCCATCTGTACTTTCATTTGGTAGAGTGGAGGCTTTGGGTGCAACCAATATTATTCCCAATGAAGTGAAAATACAAGGCACCTTCCGGACACTAAATGAAGAATGGCGTGCCAAAGCCCATGGTCATATGGTGAACATAGCCAAAGGTATTGTAGAAGGTATGGGAGGAGAACTTGATTTTGAAGTACGAAGAGGCTATCCCTTTCTTAAAAATGCCGAGGCACTTACTGCGAGAGCCCAAGAAGCTGCAATCCAATACCTTGGACAAGAAAATGTAGTAGACCTTGATATCTGGATGGCAGCTGAAGATTTCTCTTATTATACTCAGGAGATTGATGGATGCTTCTATCGGTTGGGAACAAGAAACGAATCCAAAGGAATTGTTTCAGGAGTCCATACCCCCACTTTTGACATAGATGAAGATGCTTTGGAAATCGGAGCAGGTCTAATGGCTTGGATTGCAATCAATGAGCTAGGATCTTTGTGATTTAATAAGAAGCAGAATTGAAACAAGCTGAAATATATCAATCTTATTTCTATTGTATTTCAACCTTATATCTCAAGTATTTAAATTGTATTTCCACTTAATTTCAAAATAGAAATGAAAAGTAACAGATCAATTATCCTGACTTTGCTGATTTCTCTGACATTGACTACCCAGTCATTCGCTTGGGGGCCAATCGGTCACTATGTGATCGGAAAACTTGCAGAATGGCAGATGAAACCAAAGACTGTAAAAAAGGTGGAGGAGATACTTCAGCATCAGTCTATCTCAGGTGTCGGAGTCTGGATGGACAATATCCGCTCTGACAAAAAATACGATTATACCAACACCTGGCATTGGGTGACAACTGCCGATGGGAATTATGATCCTGCCATTCAGGAAAAAAACGGGGATGCCTACGAAGCATTTTTGAGAATCAAGGAAAACCTTAAAAAAGGCGGACTTTCTCCGGATGAGGAAAGAGACCAATTACGGATGTTGATTCACATCACAGGGGATTTACATCAGCCCTTTCATGTGGGAAAGCCAGGCGACCGAGGAGGAAATGATGTCAAGGTCAGTTTTTTCAACAAAGAGACCAACATACATGCTATTTGGGATTCCGACCTGATCGAAGGAAAAAAAATGAGCTACACAGAAATAGCCACTGAATTGCAGAAGAGGATCAACCCGGTTTTGATCCAAAAATACACCAATACAGTTCCTGCAGACTGGTTAAAAGAAGCCGCCGCAATGAGGCCTGATATGTATGATATTCCTGAAAATGGCCGCATAGGCTATGAATACATCTACAAACATTACCACCATGTAGAGGAAAGACTGACCGCTGCGGGAATCCGTTTGGCACAGGCGTTAGAAGAAATTTATGGATAAAAGCCAATCAACCATTTTCTTGGAACCGACGCTGTGAAGGGTCGGTTTTTTTATTTTAAAAAATAGGATGAATCAATATCCAAGGCATAAAAATAGGGGAGGATTAAAAAAACAGCGTAATTTTGAATTCTAAACCTAATTCAAAAGGATATTTGGCATAAGCACTTGACAATCTCAAATTTGTTATAGAATTTGGACAATTAATAGGAAAAACAAGTTTGGTTGGATAAGTTTTTCGTATGAGTCCATTTCACCCTGTCCCTTTTTGAAAATTATTTCAAATGAAAAATCACTGTAGGCAAGTCTTGGCTTTCTTGGTATTTTTCAATGTAATTTTTACTTTTTCAGACGGCTTAGCCCAAGGCAAACCCAAAGGCATGGTCAAAATCCAAGGAACTCCCCCTGAAGAATTTCCTGTTTTTTATGAACGTTTTCACTCCGATTCGGCCTTTCAAATGTCAAGAATCATATTTCCCCTTCAAGGATTAAGGGCCGAGGGAATGGAGGAAATTCCTTGGACTGCTGACAATTGGGAACTGATGCGGACAAGGATTTATCAGGTCGACACGACGCAGTTTAAGACCAAAATAAAGAAAAAGAAAAAATATTTTGAACAGACACTTTGGATTGAAGGCACCAAATTTTCCTCCAAGAGGAGGTTTGAACTTCGTGGCAACAGGTGGTTTTTAGTATATGCTTATGAGGGGAGCCTTTAGATTAAAAAAAAAGATGGTGGGATAATCACCCCACCATCATTCATTTTTGTTTCACTTTCTTTTTGCCTTAAATGTCCCGTTGGGCTGGACAAACAATACCTCAGCAATATTCCCTGATTCTCCTTCCACAAATTCCAGTTTGAAGCCATCTAAGACTTTTAAAGCAAATTTGTGCTTTTCCAGCGGGAGAAGCTCGTATTCAGGTTGACCCGGGACTAGCAGGTAGAGGGTATTTTCTCCTTTGATATAAACTTTGGCTAATATTCCAGGCAGTTCGTAATCGCCCACATATTTTTCCAATTCAGCTTTGTCCATGATGACCCCTTTTGGCGTCCTTTTGAATTCGAGAGGGTCTATCGCAGGCTCAAGCTTGGAAACAAAAGAAGAAATCTCCCCGCTGTCATTAGTCCTGAAGTTGAACTGAAGCCCAAATCCACCGACCGTATCTACCTTGCCTTCCACCACTGGATAAGGAGAAAAAATGTCATAATGGTAATGCTTCAGCCACATGTTGTTTTTTCCGGCCTTGGCAAAAAGAGAATCGTTTTTAAAGTAAATGTCCAAGGTACCATATCCGGGATTTGAGTAATCTCCGGTATATTCTACCAAAAGATGAGAAGGTTTGGTTCCTGTTTTTTGAGAAGAGGTTTTGGTCGCCAAAGCTTCTTTCTCGGCTGCTTTGGCTTTGTCAGAGCGTTCCTTGTAGGTTTTATTCCAATCGGTTCTCGTTTCTTTCAGCACCCTGTCACTGATGATATTGCGTGCCAGACTCGGGATGACCGAGCCGTTTTGATTGGCTAGTACTATGATGCCGATACTATCTGATGGGAAGAAACTCACATTAGCAGAAAACCCATCGATATTGCCACCATGTTCGACCCGGTAGTGGCCTTTGTAAGAAGACATCATCCATCCATAGCCATAGCTACTCATGTGCAAATCCGGAAACTCTTTGTCAGGGACTCCACCGCTCATGACCATTTGAGAACTCATGGCTTCTTTGACATAAGATTCTGGAAGGATTTGTTTGTCTTTGAACTTGCCACCGTTGATCCATGTCATGACCCAATTAGACATTTCGGTGACATTGCTATTGATACTGCCGGCAGGTCCCATTGCGGCGATGTCATAGTAATCCATTTTTTTGATGACAGAATCATTTTTGACTTGGTAGCCAAAAGAGGCTTCTTTTCCGTTTTTGAGCCCATCGATATCTGTGCTTGAGGTTTTCATTTCCAAAGGTTGGAAGAAATGCAAGTCAATATTTTCTTCCCAACTTTTTCCTGTGATGCGCTCGGCGATTACACCTTGGGCTAGAAACATGAAGTTGTTATAATACCATCTTTCTCTGACTTTGGCGAATGGTTCTTGGTAGGCTATCCTTTGCATGAGACTATCCCGGGAATTAGTGGAAAAAAGATACCAGCTGATATCATGTCTCGGAAGACCCGTACGGTGTGTCATGATGTCCCGGATGGTGATAAGTTCATTCATTTCGGCATTTTTGAATCTCAATTCAGGAATGTGCTTGATGGGGCTGTCTTCAAATGTGAGTTTGCCTTCTTCCTTTAAAATGCCAAGAAGACCGGATGTAAATGCCTTGCTGCTTGATCCGATGGCAAAATTTGTATTGGGAGTGACGGGAGTTTTGTTTTCATAATCCCGATAGCCAAAGCCTTTGGAGTAGACGATTTTGTCTTTTTCGACCACAGCGACCGCAAAACCGGCAGCATGCCAATCCTTGAGTAAGGCATTGAGTTCAGCGTCTAGACCTGAAAACCTGTCTGAGGAGGATTTTTTTTGACCAAATGCAACCGTTGCGGAAAAAGTAAGAAGGATAAAAAGGAATATGTTTTTCATAATGTGCTTTGGTTAGGAGGGATTAATTTAAAGAATTTGTCTGAGAAACAGTACATCACACATTTTAACTTAGTCTATTTTGACTTTGTATTTAGGATAAAATAAAATTTATAGCAATTCCACTCCTTCCTCTTTAATTTGGCATTTGAACCAAGTTATGCAAATTGTCCTCCTTTTTTGATACCAAAATAGATTACCTCCGCGGTGTAGGTCCCCAAAAAGCAGTTCTCTTCAATAAAGAGCTGTCCATATTTACCTATGGGGAATTGATCCAACATTATCCCTTTCGCTACGAGGACAGGACGCAGTTTTTTAAGATAAAAGACATCAACGAGGACCTGGAGCATGTACAGGTAGTAGCCAAAATCCGATCAATTGAGACGATCGGGGAAGGAAACAGAAAAAGACTTGTTGCCCATATTTTTGATGAGACAGGGGAAATGGAACTCACTTGGTTCAAAGGAATCCAATGGGTCGTCAAAAAACTTATCATTGGTGTTCCTTTTGTCTTCTTTGGTAAGCCCAATAAATACGGAAGGAAATTCAGCATCGCCCATCCCGAGATGGAACCTGTGACTGCCGTGCAGGAGGAAAAGAGTTTTTTCCAACCGGTCTATCCGACGACTGAAAAACTCAGGGCCAAATTCCTTGACTCCAAAGGGATTTCCAAAATCATGGAAGGATTGGTTCAGGTGGCCTATCCTCAAATCCAAGAAACCATGCCGGAGGATGTATTGCAGCGGTTCAACCTGATTTCCAAAAAAGAAGCCGTCAAACAAATCCACTTTCCGGATAATCCGGAAATCCTCAAAAGAGCAAGGTTCAGGCTGAAGTTTGAAGAGTTTTTCTTTGTGCAGCTCAGGTTGCTGAAGTTGAAACTTGCCAGAACCGAAAAGTCAAAGGGTCAGATTTTGAACCAGACTGAGCTGCTGACCAAATTCTATAAAGAACACCTGCCGTTCCAACTAACAGAAGCACAAAAACGGGTTGTAAGGGAAGCCTTTGCTGATATGAAATCCGGAAAGCAGATGAACCGTTTGATCCAGGGAGATGTAGGAAGTGGCAAAACCATGGTGGCTTTTATCTGCATTCTCATTGCCATCAGTTCCGGGGCGCAGGCTTGCCTGATGGCGCCAACAGAAATTTTGGCAAACCAACACCATGAAGGCTTGAAGGCATATGCTGACCTGATGGGTTTGAACATCGCAATACTTACAGGTTCGACAAAGAAATCCGTCAGAAAAATTATCCATGAAACCTTGCTCTCGGGAGACCTACATATCATCATCGGTACCCATGCACTCTTGGAGGATGTGGTCCAGTTCAAAAACCTCGGTCTTGCGATTGTGGACGAGCAGCACCGGTTTGGAGTCGCGCAGCGGGCCAAGCTTTGGGCCAAAAACGAGCAATTTATCCCCCATGTCTTGGTAATGACGGCCACGCCGATTCCGAGGACTTTGGCTATGACGCTGTATGGGGATCTGGACATTTCGGTGATTGATGAAATGCCTGCCGGAAGAAAACCCATTCAGACTGTGCATCGCTATGACAAGGACCGCTTGAAGGTTTTTGGATTCATGCGCAAGCAGATCCAATTGGGAAGGCAGATTTATGTGGTGTATCCCCTGATCGAAGAGTCGGCTACATTGGATCTCAAAAACCTGATGGATGGTTTTGAAAGCATCAGCCGGGCATTTCCAGAATATCCTGTCAGCATTGTCAACGGAAACATGAAACCTGCCGACAAAGACTTCGAAATGCAGCGCTTTGTCAAAGGAGAAACCAAAATCATGGTGGCCACCACAGTCATCGAAGTCGGGGTCAATGTGCCCAATGCATCCGTCATGGTGGTCGAGAATGCCGAGCGCTTTGGTTTATCTCAGCTGCATCAGTTAAGAGGCCGGGTTGGTCGGGGTGCGGACCAATCCTACTGCATTTTGATGACCAAATATGAATTGTCAAAAGACAGCAGGGTCAGGTTGGAGACGATGGTCAGGACCAACAATGGATTTGAAATTGCAGATGTGGACTTGAAGCTCCGTGGACCGGGAGACTTGATGGGAACACAGCAGAGCGGCTTGGCGGATTTGTTGATCGCTGATTTGAGCAAAGATGCCCCGATTCTGACGATGGCAAGGGATGCGGCCCAATTACTTTTGCAGGATGATCCCGACCTGAGTTTACCCAATCACGCCATGGTACTCCGTCAGATCAAAAACCAAAAGAAGCACGCGATTAATTGGAGCAGGATATCTTGATCCCTTAAAATAGCCTGAATCCAACCATGAGATAATTGTTGTTTATCATTGCTTTCCAATTTGGATAAAAGTAATCCAAGTTTCGGGGAACATCCCTTCTATATTCTATTTGGAATCTATTGGCACTAAATCCGAGTCCAAAATTTAAAAACCTGTGATTTTTTGTGAGTTCAATATTAAAGTTATCCACCTGTATGGATGAATCAAGATTTCTTGTAATTACAAAAGCGGAATTGGCGTAAAGTCTGCCCCATGTTCGGTTTAGGAAATAATACCTTACACCTAATGGGAATTCCATTGCTTTAAAATCCAGATTTTGGGTTTCTGGATTTTTGATCCCGTTTGATGTGGTTTTTTGGTAATTTACTTCAAAAAGCAAAGCCCAGGATTTATGTCTATATGGTAAAACATACTCCAGCTGAACTCCGGCATGAAATCCCAAAGGGTTTTCAAATGGATAAAGTACTTGATTTGGAGATACTTTTTCTACTGAAAAACTTGAAAAAATTGTGCCTGCGCGAGCATATAAGTGAAAATGTTTTTGATTTTTATTCGGCTCAAATACAAGTTGCTCAGAAGAATTTGCATTATTAAAGGTCTTAAAATAATCCCTAAGGTATTTAGTTTGGTAACGGATTTTTTCTAAATCCGCTTCATTGAAATCACTGATATTCAATTTTGTATTTAGCTCATTTATGTAGAGTTTGTTCTCTGCAATTCCTTGAGGAGTTTGATACCTTTTATAGACCAGTGGTTTGATGTCAGATCCATCCAATGTATAAAAGAACCTGATTAAATTTTTTGCCTCGTATTGAAACAACGTCGCTTTTCCTTCTACCAATACCTTCAGAAATAAGGTTTCTGTTTCAAATTCCGGATTTCGGCTTGCAGACAAAAAGGAATCTAAATTTGATGATTGATCTAATTGAACTGTAGCCCTGACAAACTTGAATGTACTTCCAATGCCAAATTCCGCAACTTGACTGATTTCTTTTTTTTCCGATCCGGAGGCAGGATTTGCTTTAAATGAAAATTCTTTAGGGTTGTTTTTCCAGTCGAGGTTTTGGATCAGTACATCAGATTTTTTTCCTTCGTTGTCAATAAAATATCCTGGCTCATATACTTCTTGAGCGAAGAGATTTGCGATGAAAATTAAATTCAAAGCAATCAGAAAGAATAATTGTTTTTTCATACTTGGGTGAATCCTATTGGTGGGTGAAATAAGCATGGCAAAGATATTTTTTTTGATTGAAAAAAAGTCGTTTTAGTCAAAAAACTAATAATCAAATTTTAAACAAAAAAGTAACATGTTGAAAATGAGTTTTTTATTGAAAATTAATTAAAAAAATTTGGTCTTGGAGTTTCATTTTTTGAATCTCCAAGACCAAAGGATATACGGCTATAAGTATTTATTATTTTACTTTTCAGGGATTATATCATTACCTTTTTCACCGTTTTGGCGGATTCGAGGATGGCATTGACGATGCGGATATCTCTCAATCCTTCTTCGCCCGGAACAGGCATTGGCTTGCCTCCCATGATGGCCAAGGAATCCATGTCCATTTGGTTGGCTTGTTGCCAAGGCACCTGGTAAGGGGAGTTGATCTCTCCTATTGGGCTTTTTCCTTTATTGCCTGAATAGGCCGAAAACGGTGCCATTTCGATCAAGCCTTTTTCGCATTTGATGTTGAGGAAGTTGGTGTTTTCAGCAAAGGAAGTTTTGATATTGCCGATCACACCACCGGGAAATTCCAATTGGGCTTCGACTATCTCACCCAACCCATCCTTGTAGATTTCTGGTCTTTCGGTCCACACCTTGGCCGCATTGATGGCAATAGGTTCCATGCCGCTGCCCAATCGTGCGCCCTGAATGGCATAGACACCCATGTCATAGATCACGCCTCCGCCCATTTCTTTTTTTTGTTTCCAATGGTCAGTCCTTCCTTCTCTATATCCTGCAGCACAGTCCACTTGAAGTACTTTACCGAGTTGACGTTCCTTTACTATTTTTTGGTAGGCAAGTGTGTTTGGTTCGTGTTGACAACGGTAGCCGATCGAAAGGCTCACTTTATTTTTTTTGCAGGCATCGATCATGGTCTGACATTCCTGTACGGTCATGGCCATGGGTTTTTCACACCATACATGTTTGCCCGTGGCTGCAGCTTTGACTACATATTCCATGTGCATCGAAGGTGGAAGGACAATATAGATCACATCGATATCAGGATTATTGGCAATGCCCGACATGTTTTCATAGTTGTATATGTTCTTGTCCGGGATGTTGTATTTGGCTTTCCAGGTTTCTGCTTTTGCGGGAGTTCCTGTTACAATTCCGGCAAGGTGGCAGTGCTTGGTAATCTGAAGTCCCGGTGCAAGTAAATCAGTACTGTAATATCCCAAGCCAACCAAAGCAACGCCAAGTTTATCTTTCTTTTGAAAATTGCTCGAGGCAATTAAGCTAAATGGAGAAAAAAGACTTGCTCCTGTTACAAGAGTGAGGGTTTTGAGGGTATCCCTCCTGTTGAAGTTTTTCATATTTAATAGGTTTAAGGTTTATTGTTGTTGTCAAAAATCTTAACATCCTGAATTTAGCCATTTTTGGACTATCGTTCAAAAAAATCCTTAAATTAGAAGGGAATCCGATTTTTCACATAATCCAAAACACTATGAAAATGCTCTTATTAACCGTTTTATTCCTCCTTCCTGTTTTTGCTTTTGCCCAAGGAACCCATAAACCAGTACTTACCCTAGAAGAAGCAATGCGGATGGCTGACGCAGCCGAAGCCAAAGCAAAGCAGGAAAACTGGAATGTGGTGATTGCGATTTTGGATGATGGCGGACACCTGATAACGCTGAGACGAATGGATGGGGTTCAGCTGGGGAGCATTGACTTGGCACAGACCAAAGCCAAGACCGCTGTTTTTTACAAAAGAGCATCCAAGGTTTTTGAAGATCAGGTCACACAGGGAAATAACCGTCCTTTATCCATGCCGAATGTTTTTGCTTCAGAGGGAGGAGTTCCCATCATAAAGGATGGGGTAGTAATCGGGGCAATCGGGGTTTCAGGAGTGACCTCTGTTCAAGATGGCATCGTGGCAGCCGCGGGGTTGGGAGTGCTTTGATTTTTTTTAACCAGATTAAATTCCTTCAAAAATCATTCCTTGAAGGTTTTATATAATCATTCAAAAAATCATAGTTGGCGCAAAAAATCCCCTTCTGAAATTACCAGAAGGGGTTATGGTTTAATAGGGAGTAAAATTATTTGTTGTTTTTGAATAACCGGTCGTGGAACCTGTACCGGGCGTCGTTGGATGCTTTGACAGTTTTTGATTCTGTATTGATCACCATCACAGGAGGATTGTCATCTTTAGGCAATGCCTTCGGCCATTCGGGTAGTCCTTCTCCATTGGGATTACCTGTTTTGACAAAGTTGGTGAAGAATTCCAGCATGGTTTCTGAAGTTTTATAATCATCTTCTGTCCAGGCAAATTCTTTGATTCGGTCAAGATTTCCCATGGCATACTCGATTTCGGCGGCATGTGGTGCGCCGAGGTCTTTTGGTCTTGGAGGCGCATTGTTTGCTCTTTTGGAAGTCCCTCCTGCTAGGCCTGTTTCCAAAGTCTGATCCACCAACGGCGGTCTCAGTTTGGCATACAGGTATCGGTAGACAGGTTGATCTGAGTTGCTGCGGTGAAGGTCAAACCACTTCCAAGTGCTGTAAGAAATGAACCTGTCACCTGCCAAATCCATGGCCGAGTAAGCCACCTGCTCTTCTGTCTCATGCGGATACAGTTTCAACACTTCCTCAAAATCATTCGGATAAGCCTGCTTTACTTTGGTGATGAAATTTTCTTTGGTATTAGGTAAACCCTGCATAAATGCTGCGGCAGGATTTTCCTGGGTATTCCAGCCCAAAAGCAAAGGAACCTGGGCCTGCTCTCTTGCATTGAAGATTTCAACCAAGCTTTTTGGAAGTACATGTCCATCAAGGACAACAGGGAATCCAAACCTGCCTGATTCATTGTACATCTCATAAATATCGCGGGCGGGCATTTTTCTCATTTCGGCAATGCTTTTGACCCCGAATTTCTGCAGGAATTCTACTCCGATTTTTTCAGCTTCTGCCAAAGTGGTCGGGGCCAAAGCCGAAACACCTGATCCACTTTCTCCTATGGCACCCGCAATCAGATTTCGGGACAATGGAGAGGCCATTTGGTAACTCACTGCAATTGAGCCTGCAGATTCACCTGCAATGGTCACTTTCTTTGGATCTCCTCCAAAAGCGGCAATATTTTCATTGACCCATTTCAGGGCCATTGCCTGATCCAATAAGGCATAGTTTCCTGAAGCTTTGTATGGGGCTTCAGCACTCAATTCAGGATGGGCAAGGAAGCCAAAGATGTTGAGTCGGTAGTTGACTGTCACGACGACTACGCCTTTTTTGGCCATGCTTTCACCGTCATACCGCGGTTCGGCACCGTCGCCTGCCACGAATCCCCCTCCGAAGAAATAGACCAAAACCGGCAAATCTTTTCTCGTCCTGGTTGTCGGAGTCCATATATTCAGGTAAAGACAATCTTCACTCACGCCGTTGGACCTAGAATTCATATCACCCCAAATGAGTTTTTGCATAGGTCTTGGACCAAATTCTTTGGTGACCTTCACTCCGCTCCAATTTTCCAATGGTTGTGGCGCTTTCCATCTCAATTCTCCTACCGGAGGTTTAGCAAATGGAACTCCAAAGTAGGTTTGGATTCCGGTCTTGGTGTTGTAATCTCCTTCAATGATCCCGTTTTTGATAGTGGCCTGTACTGGAAAAGCGTCTTTTCCCTGAGCAAACATGGCAGATGAAGTCATAAGAAGGAAAACTAAAGTGAATAGGCTATGTTTCATTTTGGGTTGGGATTTGGTTCTATTGTAACATATTGAGACAATAATAATTGTTTGTTAACATTTTTCCTATTTACTTGATGCTTGATTCATTCGCCCCAAAGCATGACAGTCCTTGAAACGCAGGGTTTTTTACCCCATATCGCATTTGATTCGGTTATTTTTGGTTTCTCAAAAGGAAAGTTGAAAATCCTGCTCATGGAATACCATGATACAGGCTGGCTGGCTTTGCCCGGAGGTTTTGTCAGGAAAGAGGAGGACTTGGATGAGGCGGCAAAACGCGGACTGAAAGATAGAACGGGTCTGGACAATATCTACCTGGAGCAGTTTTATACTTTTGGAAACATGGCAAGGTTCAAACCTGAGGTGATGCAGACAATCTTGGAAGCGAACGGTTTTTTTTTAGATCCGGACCATTGGATGCTGGACAGGTTTATTTCAGTCTCTTATTTTGCCTTGATCAATTTTGAAAAGGTGATCCTCACCCCTGATGAATTGTCCGATTCGATTGCTTGGTACGAAATCGACAGCCTACCCAAACTGATTTTGGATCACAATGCGATCGTGACCAAAGCATTGCAGACCTTGAGGGAAAATCTGGAAAGGAAGCTTATTGGCGGAAATTTACTACCGGAGCGGTTTACGATGAATGAATTGCAGCAAGTCTATGAAGCCATTTTTGGCCAAAAACTCCGAAGGACTACCTTTCAGAGAAAAATGCTCGGATTGGATATTCTTGAAAGGCATGAAAAACTATACACCGGCAAAAGCCATAAAGCCCCGTATCTTTATAGTTTTAGGAAGGTCTAGATTCTCAAATATTCTGAGATTCAATCTCTGCATTATATTTTCTAAATTTTTTTCACCAAATTCAAAAAAACCAATCAACCTTTAGCATGAAAAAACTGATTTTATTCGGCATGATACTTTTCATGTCTTTTCCTACTTTTTCCCAAAGAGGAAAATCTAACCCTGCATCTGTTCCTCAGTTTGATGCTGAATTGTACCAAGGACTCAAATGGAGAAATATCGGACCATTCAGAGGAGGCAGGTCCAATGCCGTCTCCGGAGTGCCAAATAATGATCAGGTGTTTTTTGTAGGCTACACAGGTGGTGGTCTTTGGAAAACAGACAATGCCGGTATTTCATGGCACAATGTGTCAGACGGTTTTTTCAAAACAGGTTCTGTGGGCGAAATCGCAGTAAGTGAATCAGACCCCAATGTGATCTATGTTGGAATGGGTGAACATGCCATCCGTGGAGTGATGACTTCTTTTGGCGATGGAGTATATAAATCTACCGATGGGGGTAAAACCTGGAAAAACATGGGCCTGGAAAAGACCAGGCACATTTCAGACATCAGCATCCATCCCGATAATCCTGATATTGTATTTGTAGCGGCGCAGGGTGCAGCACATGGCCCAAGTGAGGAAAGGGGAATTTATAAAAGTACAGATGGAGGTACTTCTTGGACCAAAGTACTGTATGTCGACCAAAACACCGGAGCCTCTTCCCTAAGTATGGATTTCAATAACCCAAGGATTTTGTATACCGCAATGTGGGAATACCGAAGGCTTCCTTGGCAGGTACAAAGTGGCGGGGCCGGTTGTGGGATCTGGAAATCTGTAGATGGTGGAGATACATGGGCAAAAATCAACAATGGTCTTCCTGCAGAAATGGGGAAAATCGGGGTAAGTGTCTCAAGAGCCAATTCAGAAAGGGTTTTCGCCATTGTGGAAGCTGAGAAATCAGTTGCCGGTGTCTATCGTTCGGATAATGGCGGCGAAACTTGGGCACATATGACAAACAATCAATTGCTGACCTCAAGGTCTTGGTATTATATGGAAGTGGAGGCTGACCCGGTCAATGCCGATGTGGTTTATGTACTGAATTCACCCTTGACCAAATCAATCGATGGTGGCAAAAATTTCACTGTTGTGGCGGTCAGGCATATCGATACGCATGACCTTTGGATCAATCCAAACAACCCATCCAATATGATTTTGGGTGATGATGGTGGCGCGGAGATTACTTATGATGCTGGCAAAAGTTGGTCTACCCAGGACAATCAGCCTTCTGCACAGTTTTATAGGGTCAATGTGGATGCAGGTTTCCCTTATAAACTTTATGCAGGACAGCAGGACAACACGTCTTTGGTCATCGCCAGCAGAAACAACTACATCGGACTGACAGATAAGGATTGGTTTATCGGCCCGGGTTGTGAATCTGCTTTCATTGCTTTTGACCCAAATAACCCTGTTTTGCTATATGGAGGTTGTTACCAGGGATTGATTGACGTGATGGATACCCAACACGGACATACCAAAGACATCAGACAATATCCCTCCAATATTTTGGCCTATGATGCCAAGGATATGCGGTTCCGTTTCAATTGGAATGCGCCGGTCATTGCTTCTCCACATGATTACAATACCATTTACCATGGAGGAAATGTTCTTTTCAAAACCACTGACGGAGGCATGTCATGGGAAGAAATCAGCCCTGACCTCACCCGAAATGAGGAATCAAAACAAGGACCTGGTGGAGCACCGATTACCAATGAAGGTGCGGGTGGAGAAAATTACAATACCTTAAGCTATGTCATAGAATCTATCCATGAAAAAGGAGTGATTTATACAGGGAGTGATTGTGGTCTGGTCCATATCACCAAGGACGGCGGAAAAACCTGGGAAAATATCACCCCTTCCGGTTTGCCCGAAAGTCTGATCCAATCCATTGAAGTTTCCCCACATGATAAAGGAACCGCGTACATAGCCGCTACACGGTACAAGTTCAATGATTTTTCGAATATGTCTTTCAAGACTATTGACTATGGAAAAACCTGGACAAAAATAGATACGGGAGTTGACAAAGATGATTTTATTAAGGTGATCAGAGAGGATAAAAAAGTAAAGGACCTTCTGTATGGAGGAGCTGAAAGGGGTTTTTATATTTCTTTCAATGGCGGCTCAAATTGGCAAAAACTCCAATTGAACCTTCCTTTGGTTCCAATCACCGATATGACTTTTGCTGATAATGATTTGGTCATCTCCACAGCAGGAAGGGCTTTTTGGATTTTGGATGACCTCAGTGCCCTTCAGCAGTCTAAAGGGAATTTCTTAGGACTGAAAATTTATTCCCCAAAGCCGACATACAAGTACGAAGGATACATTCCTTCTTGGATGGACCTTCCTCCGGGAATCGGACAAAACCCTGCAACAGGCGTGATTTTGGATTATTATTTGCCGGAAAAAGTAGATTCCTTGGAAGTGACACTTGAAATCCTTGACGCTTCGGGCTTAGTCATCCGGTCTTATTCTTCGATGAAGGATGAAAGTTTCAAACCTTTTTCCGGCGGTCCTTCTCCCGAACAGGTCATCCCTGCCAAAAAAGGATTGAACAGGTTTGCATGGAATTTTAGAGGAGAAACGCTACTGGATATTCCCAATGCTTTTGTCTATGGGGATTACAGCGGACACCGTGTAGCTCCGGGAAAATACAAGGCGAGGCTTAGCTATAATGGAGCTGTTTCCGAAACCGAAATCGAAGTAGTACAGGATCCAAATCTCAAAAATATCAGCTCTCAAAACTGGAAGGAACAACAGGCATTGCTTGAAATGGCCGCTTTATCCATCACAGATATCCACCAATCAGTGAATGACATGAGGAAAGTTAAAAGTCAGATAGAGCACCATAATTCATTGTTGGAAGATAAAGAAGATGCAAAAGCACTCTATCAGGCCGGTAAGGATTTGATCCAAAAGTTGGTGGATTGGGAAGCCAAGCTCGTCGAAACCCGTCAGGCTAATTTCCAGGATGTCATCAATTTTCCGAGTCAGTTAAATGCCCAATACTTTGACCTCAGGGCAACAGTAGATGTGCATGATCCAAGGCTTACAGCAGGTTCAAAACAGCGTTTGGTGGATTTGGATAAGGAATGGGAAAGATATAAATCGGATTTGAAAAACTTGATAGAAAATGACATCAAGCAGTACAATGAAAAATTCAAGGCACAGAATCTTCCTGCCGTAATCATCAATTAAAATTATGTAGATTAAATTAATCCAAATGAATTAAACTTTTTTCTTTCATATGAGTCTAAAAGAGAGGTTTTCAAAACCTCTCTTTTAATTTACTCCAAACCAAAACAATTACACATTATGAAAATCATTGCCTCATTCATTATCCTATTAGCTTCAGTAATCACTTTTGTTGATAGCCCTGTTCCGGCTACAGTAAGTATTTCAGAAAGTACCCTCACTTGGAAAGCGAAGAAAGTAACCGGAGAACATTACGGTAAAGTGCCTTTGACTGATGCCAAGCTTGATTATGCAAACGGAAAAATCACCGGTGGTTCCTTTGAAATGGACATGACATCCCTGACTGTGGAGGACATCACCGATGCAGGTTCCAACAAAAGATTGACAGACCACTTAAAATCAGATGACTTTTTTTCAGTTGTAAAGTTTAATAAATCGACTTTTGTGATCAAGCAGGCCAAAACTTCAAACGGCAAAGACTATGAGATTACCGGCGACCTTACTATCAAAGGCATCACTGCTCCTGTTACTTTCCCTGCAAAAGTTGAAGTGGCTGGCAATAAAATCACCGCAACTGGTACCATCACTTTTGACAGGACAAAATATGATATCAAATACAGATCAGGAAGTTATTTTGAAGATTTGGCTGACAAGCTGATCTATGATGACGTTACTTTGGACGTCAAATTGGTAGCCATGAATTAATGATAAATTTTATTTACGAAGCCCAATTCCGATTTAGGAATTGGGCTTTTTGCTTTTTAAAGACTGCCAAGTGTTAATTTTACTAAATAATTGGATGGGGCGAAGGTAATAAAGGCAAACACTTTAGTAATTTAGCCAAATGGAGTATAAATGGATAATCAGAGAAAAAGCAGATCCTAAAGCCGTGGAATCTCTGGGGAAAGAAATCAACCTCAACCAGACTTTGGCAAATATGCTTGTCAACAGAGGCGTGGATACTTTCCAAAAAGCCAAAGATTTTTTCAGACCTGATCCGGACAAATTGCATGATCCATACCTGATGAAGGACATGGACAAAGCGGTGGAAAGGTTGGCAATGGCCATCGAAAGAGAGGAAAAAATATTGGTTTATGGGGATTATGATGTAGACGGGACGACTTCCGTGGCCATGTTTTATGGATTTTTGAAGCAGTTTTATACCCATGTCAGCTTTTATATTCCTGACAGATACAAGGAAGGATATGGTATTTCTGAAAAAGGCGTGCGGTTTGCAGCGGAGAACAATTTCAGTTTGGTGGTTTCTCTTGATTGTGGGATCAAAGCGATTGAGAAGGTAGCATTGGCCAAAGAGCTTGGAGTTGATTTTATCATTTGCGACCACCATACGCCCGGAGATATTTTGCCACTTGCGGTAGCGATTTTGGACCCGAAAAGAAATGACTGCGAATATCCTTACAAAGAATTAAGCGGTTGTGGTGTCGGCTTTAAATTGGTTCAGGCATTTTCTGCATATAGAAACGATGACCCGGCAAAGGTTATGGCCTATCTGGATTTACTCGCCGTAAGCATCGCCGCAGATATTGTCCCGATTACAGGAGAAAACAGAATTCTGACTTATTATGGCATTGAGAAAATCAACAACAACCCAAGACCCGGATTGAAGGCGTTGATCCTCCGAAGTAAAATTGAAAAGGAAATAGAGATTTCGGATATTGTATTTAAAATCGGACCGAGAATCAATGCCTCCGGAAGGTTGGAACATGCCAAAGCATCTGTCGAACTTTTGATCTCGGATGATTTGGAAGATGCGCTCGCAAGGGCTGAAATCGTGGATACAGTAAATGCTGCACGTAAAAACTTTGATGAAAACATTACCAAGGAGGCGCTGACGATGATCCATGGAATGGAGGAAATCAGGCACAGAAAAACCACAGTATTGTTCAAAGAAGATTGGCACAAAGGTGTAATCGGAATTGTTGCGTCAAGGTGTATAGAAAAGTATTACCGCCCTACCATCATCCTCACCGAGTCCAACAGCAAGGCAACAGGAAGTGCCCGTTCGGTTTTTGACTTTGATATCTACGAAGCCATCAGCGAATGCAGTGATCTCTTGGAGCAGTTTGGAGGCCATAAGTACGCTGCAGGATTGACACTTTCGGTAGCCAATGTACCGGCTTTTCAGGAGCGCTTTGAGGAAGTAGTCAGTGCCCGCATCAATGAAATTCACATGAAACCTGTCTTGGAAGTTGATGATGAGATCCTCTTAGACCAGATCAATTACAGGTTTTTCAATATTTTGAAACAGATGGCACCATTTGGACCGGGCAATCCTGAACCGATTTTTTGCGTCAATCAGGTGTATGCAGAAGATGTGAGGATTCTCAAGGACAAACACCTCAGATTCAATGTAGTTCAGGACGGACAGGAGACAAGACCTGTATGTATTGCTTTCGGAATGGCTGACAAAAATATATATCCCGATGAGATCATGTATAAGATGCTGAACCGAAAAATGCGTTTTGATTTAGCATTTGAGATCCGGGAAAATACATTTAGAAATAACAGTAGCTTGCAACTGTACGTGAAAGACATAAAATTTGATTGATGATGAAGCTGAGGGCAGACAACCTAGTGAAAATATATAAAGGCCGAAGGGTGGTCAACCACATTTCAGTGGAGGTACAACAGGGAGAAATCGTGGGATTGCTTGGGCCAAACGGTGCAGGAAAAACAACGTCTTTTTACATGATCGTTGGTTTGATCCAACCCAATGAAGGGGAAATTTTTTTGGAAGACCAAAATATCACCAAGCTGCCGATGTACAAAAGAGCCAAATTGGGTATTGGTTACCTTGCTCAGGAAGCATCTGTTTTCAGAAAATTATCTGTGGAAGAAAACATCATGGCCGTATTGGAGATGACCAACAAATCCAAGGTGGAGCGTAAGGAAAAAGTGGAATCACTCTTGGAGGAATTCAGCCTGACCCATGTCAGAAAAAATCTCGGTATGGTGCTTTCTGGAGGAGAAAGAAGAAGAACGGAGATTGCAAGGGCTCTTGCAGTGGATCCAAAGTTTGTGTTGTTGGATGAGCCGTTTGCGGGCGTGGATCCTATAGCTGTGGAGGAAATCCAAGGCATCGTAGCCAAGCTGAAGACCAAAAATATCGGTATTCTGATCACAGACCACAATGTCAACGAGACGCTTTCCATCACAGACAGGGCTTACCTGATGTTTGAAGGAAAATTGCTCAAGGCCGGAACTGCCGAAGAATTGGCAGCTGATGAGCAGGTCAGAAGGGTGTATTTAGGACAGCAATTTGTACTCAAACGCAAAGTTTTTAACTGATGGAAGTCGTCAATACTTTTATGACCTGGATTTTTAAGAACAGGATAGGTCAAATAGAAAATTTTAAAACCAACCCCATTGAAGTACAGGAAAAGCTCCTTTTTGAATTGATCGAAAAGGCAGAGGACACCGAATTTGGGAAAAAGTACTTGTTTTCAAAAATCCGTACTTACAGGGATTTTGCAAATCAGGTTCCGGTCCACAGTTACGAGCAGATGACTCCCTACATCGAAAAGACGATGAAAGGAAAGCAAAACGTCCTTTGGCCTTCGGAAATCATCTGGTTTTCAAAATCCTCCGGGACTACCTCGAGCAGAAGCAAATACATACCTGTTTCTGAAGAATCTCTGGAAGATTGCCATTTCAAAGGAGGAAAAGACATGCTGTCCCTGTATGTGGGCAATTATCCTGACAGTAAATTATTTACAGGCAAAAGCCTGAGTATAGGAGGAAGCCTTTCCAAAAATCCATTCAATGGCGAAAGTGAAAGTCAGGTCGGAGACATTTCGGCCGTTATCATGCACAACCTTCCGCTGTGGGTACAGTTTGCACGGACGCCAAGTCTTGATGTCGCTTTGATGGGTGAATGGGAATCCAAAATCGAGCGAATGGCACAGGAGGTAATGGATGAAAACGTAGTCAGCATCGCCGGGGTACCAACTTGGACCATTGTCTTGATTCAGCGAATCCTCGAACTCAAAAATGCAAGAAACATCCTAGAAGTATGGCCAAATCTTGAAGTGTTTTTTCATGGGGCGGTGGCTTTTGGTCCTTACCGCAAACTATTCCGGGAATTGATCCCGTCACCCAAAATGCGGTATCTGGAGATCTACAATGCCTCAGAGGGCTTTTTTGGAATTCAGGACCAAAAGGAGTCCGAAGAACTTTTGTTGATGTTGGATTATGGGATTTTTTATGAGTTTATCCCTATGGAAGATATCACCAATGAATCCCCAAAAGCAATTCCTCTATCTGAGGTTGAGGTTGGTAAAAATTATGCGATGCTGATCACTACCAATGCGGGTTTGTGGCGGTATGCCATCGGTGATACGGTTAAGCTTACCAATACCTCGCCCTATCGAATCAAAATCTCCGGCAGGACCAAGCACTTTATCAATGCATTTGGTGAAGAAGTGATCGTCGAAAATGCCGATAAGGCCATTCAAGCAGCGGCAGAAGCAACCAATGCTACCATTACCAATTACACCGCAGCACCAATTTATTTTGGAGATTCCAAAAGCAAAGCGGCCCATGAATGGATCATAGAATTCAGGCAGTTACCCTCAGATGAGAAAAAATTTCTTGAAACCTTGGATGCCACCCTACGGGAAGTCAATTCTGATTATGATGCCAAGCGGTACAAGGACTTGGCCTTGATTGCGCCAAAAATCCATTTTGTCCCTGAGGGCGTTTTCGAAAAATGGCTCAAATCCAAAGGAAAATTGGGAGGCCAAAACAAAGTCCCAAGGCTTTCTAATAGCCGTGAATATATCGAAGAGGTGTTGAAGTTGATGTGATTTATTTCAACTCCCAAACCCTATCGGGGCAAGGTTATTCATCTGTCGCAAGATCCAGGATTGCCTGCCACGGATATAGCCGGTTGGTTTTGCCGGTGACCACCGGATGGGATTGGGCAATACAGCTGCAATCATGGCCGCCTGCTGACGGGTGAGTTTGGAAGCCGGACGGTTATAGAAAGTCTGTGAGGCCGCTTCGATGCCATAAATCCCCGGACCCATTTCGATCACATTGAGATATACTTCCATAATCCGCTCTTTGGACCAAATCAATTCTATCAAAAATGTAAAATAAGCTTCCAGTCCTTTTCTGACGAGGTTTCTTGATGGCCAAAGGAAGACGTTTTTGGCCGTTTGCTGACTGATGGTACTGGCACCTTTGATCCGCTTTCCTTTTTTGTTTTTCTCCCAGGCTTCTTCCATTGCCTTCCAGTCAAAGCCGTTGTGTTCCAAGAATTTTTGGTCTTCGGCCGCATAGACTGCCTGAGGCATGTGCTTGGAAATATTATCTATAGAAACCCAATCTTTGTATAACCGGACATCTTTCTTTTCGTCCCAAGCCTGTTCCCAAAGTCGGATCACCATCAATGGTGTCACCGGAACAGGGATAAACCTATAAATAAGGGTTAGACCAATGGATATGATGAAAAACCAAAGGGCAATTTTAAAAATGAATCGGAAGATTTTCTTGATGAATTTCATGTGGTTTATACAAAAGCGGTGGCTTGGATAAATCTATAATAAAAAACTGAATTTGGCATCTCCCTTAATTGGTCCATCGCCCCGATCATGTCTTTGATCTGCATCTCGTTGACCAATCCTTCGGAGAGCAATGCCGGAGCGCCACTGTTCATCAGGTTTTTCCAGTAATTGAAAACCGTGCTCTTTTCTTCGGGATGACGGCTGTCAAGATGAAAACCCCCACTCCTGAGGTTGATGTCACGGTAACCGGATTCGGACAATAAATCACCAAGCCTAGCCCCGACCTGCGGATCGCCGCCAATGTGGACTTGGTACTCATTGTATATTTTCCAATAATCCATAATGGCGGGGATGACGGGAAAAGTATAGAAAGTGCTGTTGAAAACTTCTGTGATGGAGACTTTTGCTCCGGGCCTCAGAAATGGTTTCATGCTGATGAGCACTTCGATTGGATCGGGAATGTGCTCCAAAACCCAACAGATAAAAGCCCCATCGTATTGTCGGTTTAGCTTTAGGTTTTTGGCATCCTGATGGATGAACCTTACCTGATGTTCCCCAAAACCTGCCTTGGCCATGTTTTCCTTGGCTTTTGCTATCTGACGGGATTCATATTCTACTCCGGTGATAGAAAGGTGCGGAAATCTCCGGAGTAAGATTTCTGTCTGCGCCCCCACGCCGCTGCCGATTTCGAGCAGTTCTTTTACCTCCGAAAAATCAATGAAATCATAAATGGGCCTCTCGATCACCAAAGCCTGTTCCCTGAGCCTTTCCTGCTCTTCTTCCTGATAGCCGTGGATATATTTAGGAGTAGATGCGCTGCTCATTGAGGTTGGATTGTTTCGCAAAGTAAGGAGAATAATTGCGCATTTTAAAACACCATGAGGCCGTCAGGGATTTGCTGTTTTTTTGAGGACCACAGGTTCTTTGAGTTTGGTGGTGACTAATTCCATGAAATACTTGAGTTCGGAATATACTGTTGGTGAAACTAGCGGATATTTAAGATTTAAAGAGGTGGTAATTTTAATCTGACCTTCCCATTGGGAAACTTGATAGGTAAAAATCGCAGTGCCTCCAGGAATGGTAATATTCGCGTCTTCAGGATAATCATCGACTTCATAGCCTTTTGGAACCTCAATTATCGAAGTATAATTGTCTGAAAAAGTATAAAGGAAGTCTACTGGAAAAGTCCTGAATTCAGATTGGAATGGGTTTTCCGACCAACGGGTATATGAAAAAGGCGAAATAAAGGCGGTCTCGGCATCAAAATCAGTGAATGCATTTTTGAATTTTGCCTCAAGCTGTTTTCGGGGATCTGTCTTTTCTGTAACTCCGAACTCCAACAGGTTTTCAGGAGAAGGCCCAAGGATGTACTTTTTCAAGGTATCTACCTCATCGACAGTGCTTCCGTTCATTTTGGTCAAAGCATCATAATCCGAAAATCTGACGGTAGATTCTGAGACCAATTGGTTGTTTTCATCCAGTTTGGTATTGACCATCTGAACGATTCCTGATCTGTGGGGAAGTGATATGGGAATCAGACCGCTGTCCTTCTCTTTCATGATATACCCATATGCCACATGTTGGTTCAACGGCAGGTATCCAAAAGGTCTTTCCGGATTAGTCGCATCCAAAAAGTATTCCTTGTCATCCACTTTGGTGTAGACAATCAATTGGTTAAACTGGTCAATGAACGGAGTATCCACCAATTGGGAACTTCCGTTTCCTTTGCTGCTTATCAGCATCGGATAGGCCATCAATCCGTTTGACTTTAGGAAGGCAAGCAAAGTCAGGTTTATGTCTGCCCTTTGTCCTTTTCGGGATTCGAGCATTGCTCTCAGATTTTTGGAAGGAAATGGGCCAAACTCTCCGTTATAGCTGTATTTTTCTTTGACGTGGTTATATATGTCCTTGGCCTTTTGTGTTTCTGTATCTCCCTTTGGGACAAAGGTTAAAATCTGGCTTTTTTCTCCTGCGTTTGGTTTGAGGTAGTGAACAAAAAGCTCAAACTCACTGATGCTTTCCGTCAATTCCTGCCAAGAAGTATAAGTCTGCTTGAATCCCGATGTACCGCCATAGGTCTGTAAGTTTGAAAAAGCGTAGCCGGCAAGCTGAAATCCGATTTTCTCCAGGTAATCCTGGTAATTTGCCATCATTGGCTCGGATTTGATAGCACTCAGGTTGGTCACAGTCCAACGGTAAGTTCCATCATAGCTCGTCCGGTAATCGCATTTTTGTGTTTTCTCACCCTGCGCCAAAAACCTGTAGTTCAAAAAAGAGGGAACCTCAATGGTATAGCTTGATTTCAAAGTTGGCATGGGATTATGGAATACCCAGTTGTCCAGGAAAGTGATCCCTTTGTCCGTCTTCAGGTAGGAATATTCAATGATCGAGCCCACTTTGACATCCTTAAAAGTAAACCTGACTTCTTTGTAATTGTCGTCCAGATCCACTTCAAAAAAATCATCTTTACTCAGTTTTGTAACTTTTTCGATGCCGTTTTCGAAACTCACTGTTTGGGCATTTAGCTTGCTGATGTTTTGGATACCATCACCTGCATAAAATGAAATCCTGACATTGGCGGCATCCAAGCCACTTTCCTTTAAGATTTTTATTCTTCGGTGTATGGAGGAATGTTGGATAGCGCCCAAAAATTGATTGAAGGAATTTTCTTCCAAAACCACCGATCCTGCATCTGGTTCAAAATCAACTTTGGTCAGTTCCAATTCTGTTTGGGAGTATTTACCATATTTCATGTCCTGGGCTTCGGCTTTGGAACATATTGAAAAAGTCAGGAAAAAAAGGAAGGGTATCAATTTTCTCATGTTATTCAGATTTTTTGAGAATGATGTTTTTTTGAATTTGGGTATTGATCTGTGCAATGATTTTGGCCTTATCATCTTTACTGATTTCTTTGGGAATGTTGATTTCCAGTCTGTTGCTGATGGTGATGATTCCATCTTCACTTATTTTGCTGTCTACAAAGTAGGAAAAGTGTTCTTCCTTGATTTCAATGTTGGAAACTCCGGATTCGATTTCTGTTTTTCGGTCTGACTTGATGGTAATTTCTTCCTGAAAATTCAGGAGTCCATTGTCCGACATGTCGGCTTCGATTTTTTTCAGATGGGTCGGAAAAATAATCCGCTTTGTAGTCTGCTGCCCAAATCTTTGGATGTTGCCGTCAAAAGTCACAGTGGCTATCGGGACCTCCCTCTGATTGCCAGTTTGGATTTGGTAATCTTTGATAATAATGCCGCTTCCGCCGATATTTCTGTTGAGGTAGTTTTTCCGTTGATTGTCATCCAAAAATTTATTCAAAGCAAAAAAATCCATTGCTGGAAATCCCTGAAATGAACTGCTTCCTTTAAAAGTCCCGTCCCCATTTTCCAGGAGTTGTATATCATAAGAGTTTTTTAGGGTGTTGAATTTGAATTCCCTATAATCAGGAGTTCTTTCTAGAAATCCCCCATTTTCCGTGACAACCAATGCATCTCTGTCTTTGGTAAAATTTCCCGAAAAACCGGCCGGAAGGTAATTGTTGGTACATTCAAGCCAAAGGACTTCGTCTTTCAAGGGAACCCTCAAAAAGGCGTGGTTGAAATTTTTGATCGGAAAATCGGGATCCAAAGGCCTGATCACATCACCGGCAAAGACCAATGAATATTGCGATTCGATGCCGACGGTTTTGAGCATGCCTTTCATCAAAGTGGTCAGCGCTTTGCATTCCCCATACTTGGTATTGATCACATCTGAGGCATACCTCGGTTCCCAACCGCCTATTCCGAGGAATATGGCCACATATCTGTAGTTTTTTTGCAGGTATTGGTAAAGGATCGAAATTTTTTCATAGTCATCTTCAGCGTTTTGGACCATCTCAAAGATTTCCTTTTTGAAATCTTCGGGTATTTCGTCTTTTTGATCAATCAATTGGCTATAGAATTTTCCCAGACCATCCCAACTTTCCATAGTGGAAGTGACACCTTCCAAAGAGAATTTATTGGGTGCCAATTGTACATTTGGCCAATCGGTTTCTTTTGAAGCATCCAATACGGGCAGGTTTTCGGTTTGCCATTTGAGGATGGTTATATTGCCGTTATTCACTTGGGTAGGAATCGAATCCAGCGCCTCCACCCTGTATCTCATGCCGAGTTCATTTGGGTAAGAAATTTCTACACTTGCTTTATTGACTTTTTGGTTGGGATATTCGATCGGGTACCATACTCCCATAAACATATTGGAAGTACTAAGGGCCTCCTCCACTATCTCGACTTTGACCGGAAGTGGAACGCCATCCAACCGAAATACTTTTTTCTTGTCTTCTTGGTAAAGGGCAACATCGTCTATCACCGAAACCTCTTCCATATCCTTTAGCTTCACTTTTTTCAGCACTTTGTTGTTAGCAAGACTGGTGACGGTGGCCTCAAAACTGATGGCTTTATTGAGCTTATCGACATATAGAACCCTATTGGCATGCGAAAGACCTTTTGAATCCCAAATCTGAATGGTCAAAATCGATTTTTGATAGACGGTGTAATCCGGATTAAGGGTAATGAAGTCTTCTTTTTCCAAAACAGAATAATGAGGAACTACTTCCTGGGAAAAACAAATCCCAGAAATAAAAATAAGTGCGGAAACAGCGATAGCACGAAGACTTAGGATACTCATAAAATGGGATTCAAGCTTTACAAATTTATAGGGATAGTTGAATTAAGAAAGGGTTGAGAAGAATTTAATTTTATGGGATGGGATGCCCGTTTGAAATTGGCTGTTTTTTCTAAATTGACTGTTTTCTATTATCGGTTTCCTTCCCATTGGGAATTTTTTTTACCTTTAAATTTTTAAAAACAACAATCTATTATGGCCAAAATCACAATTGGGAGTTTTGAGGATTTCGAAAAGTATATCGGTCAGGATCTTGGAGTCTCTGACTATCATCAAATTACCCAAGAACAGATCAATCAGTTTGCTGTCGCCACCATAGACCATCAGTGGATCCATACCGATCCTGAAAGGGCAAAAAAGGAAGGGGCATTTGGAGATACAATAGCCCATGGATACCTGACGCTTTCCTTGGTTCCTTACCTTTGGGATCAGGTCATCCATGTCAACAACCTCAAGATGATGGTCAATTATGGGATTGAAAGCCTGAGATTTGCGCAGGCTGTATTGGTCAATAATGAAGTAAGACTCAATGCCAACTTGAAAAATGTGGTCAATCTCCGTGGAACTGTCAAAGCAGAAGTCAATGTGAAATTGGAAATCAAGGACCAAAAGAAACCTGCATTTACAGGCGTATTGGTGTTTTTATACCATTTTGAATCCTGATTCGGTAAAGAAGAATAGGCTAGCTTTTCAACAAATCGTTGATTACCACCGATGCCGTGACGCATCCAAAAGTTGCCGGCAAAAAAGACATGGTTCCATAGGCGGATTTTTTGAAATTGCTGCCGTCTGTCATCATCAGGCTTTCCTTGATATACAGTTCGGTAGAAAAAACTGCCTTAAAACCTTTGTGGATTTGCTTGGCTTTTAACCGTTTCCTTACCATTTGAGCAAGTTTGCAGCTGTGGGTTTCGGAAATGTCAGCGATCTTCACTTGGGTGGGATCTATTTTGCCCCCTGCACCCATCGAACTTACCAAGGGAAATCCACGGTTTACCGCACCTTCTATCAGGTGCAGTTTTGGTAAAAGGCTGTCGATGCAATCCACTACAAAGTCAAATTCATTTTCTTCCAACAATTGAGTCATTTTTGCAGGCTTCAAAAATTCCTTGATGACATGGATTTTCAGATTGGGGTTGATGCTAAGCAGCCTTTCTTCCATCCATTCTGCTTTGGATTGTCCAAGATTTTTTTGGGTAGCAGGAAGCTGTCTGTTGCAATTGCTGATGTCCACCACGTCCCCGTCGATTATGGTCATCTCACCGATTCCGCCCCGGCAAATCAGTTCTGCAGCAAAGGAACCGACTCCACCAAGCCCTACGATCAAAACATGTTTCTTCGAAAGTTTTTCCAGCCCTTCTCTTCCTGTTATCAGTTCCGTCCGCGACAGCCAAGCAAATTCACTCATGTTATTTTTCTTTTTGAAATCCTGTTCCAATTCTCCTCGACCTGACCGGCAAGCTGCCCGGCGGAGAGGCCCAAAAGTAAAGAAGCTTGCTGATAAATCACTGATATGGGAATGTCCGAATTGTCGGTTTCAAAAAAAATCCGATCTAAAGGACATTTCAAGAGACATTGTTGTGCGTTGGAATCTTGTTTCAAAATGGCTTTGCCAAAAGAAAAGTAGATCGGAAAAGACAATAATTTTTCAGCGATTTGAGGATTTTGGTTGAAACCATGCCAAATGATTGTTGGTGGTTCGGGATGGTTTTTTAAGTATTCCTGAAGCAAATGTGTTCCTTTGATACAGTGTAGGATGATGGGTAATCCGAGTTTTTTTGCCAATTCAGCCTGAGCTGAAAATGCTTCCATCTGAAGTTTTGGACCAGGTCCTTTGATCAAATCAAAACCGCATTCGCCAATGGCTACCAAGTTTGGGTTTGCTTTTGCTGACTCGATTTTCTCAAACTCCTTTTCCCAATTTTCATTCAAATACCAAGGATGGATTCCCCATGAAAAACACTGATCCGGAATGCCGTCGTCAGGAAGGGTATTGAAAATGCTGAAGACATTACCTTTTTGATGGGTATGAAAATCAGGAAAGTGAACCAAATCGGATTGGAAATTTTGGTTAATCATGGAGCGTTTTGGCAATTTCTGCAAACATGACGACACCAGTCTTTATCAACTCATCGGGAAAATCAAAATTGGGTTCATGGAGCTGCGGATGGTCCAATCCCGACCCAAGACCAAACAACAAGGTTTTGGTATGGGAAGAAAAAAGGCCAAAATCTTCTGACCATCTGAACGGTTTTTCGACATGGCGGATATCCAAATTCAATTTTTTGGCAGCATCCAAACCAATTTTCCATGCTTCGGGATTATTGTGTGTCGCCGCGAAACTTTCTACATAATCAAAAGAAACTCCCAATCCATATTCGTCGGCAATTTGTATAGCCAATTGTTCGGCATAGGAAACCAAAAGGTCCCGGGTTTCATTTTCAAATGCCCGTAAGGTCGCCCTGACCACGGCGGTACCGGGAGTGGTCCCAAAGGCAATACTTCCCAACTCCGCATGGATGACGGTGACTAGGGAAAATTTTTCTATTCCTTGGGGAAGTTTTTCCAATGCTACAATGGTTTTGGCCATGGCTTCTGCCGGACTGTTTCCCGCTTCGGGATGGGCAGAATGCGAGTTTCTGCCTTTGAAATGAATACTCATCCCCACAGATGCCGCGGCAAAAGGGCCTTGCTTGATCAAAATCTGATGAAGAGGATATCCGGGTAGATTATGCAGGGCAAAGGCAAAATCCGGTTGTATTTCAGTGAATTTGGGGTCTTTGATCACTGCTTCCGCTCCTTCACCAGTTTCTTCGGCAGGTTGGAAAAGTAGGACTATACGTCCCTTTTTGGGTTTATTTATAGAAAAGTAAGTACCCAAACCACTCAAAATCGCCATGTGTCCGTCATGTCCGCAGACATGGGATTTGTTTGGAATAGTACTTAAGTGGGACAAGGAGTTTTCTTCTTTGATCGGAAGCCCGTCAAGTTCACATCTGAATAAGGTTGTTGGTCCGGGTTCTTTTCCTTCAAAAACAAATGCCAAACCTGATCCTCCAAGTCCTGTGATGGTTTTGTCAGGATCCAATCCGGAGAAAAAGTCTTGTACTCTTTTTGCTGTTTCGGTTTCTTCACCGGAAAGTTCGGGGAATCGGTGGAGGGTTTTTCTGAATTCAGCAAGTTTTTGGAAGATGTCGAGGTCGAGCATGATATTTGGTATTTTCAGAAATTTAGCGGATTGAAAACCCAAAGCCAACCTATTTTACATGGAATCCAAGAAACATAGAACAGAAAAAATTATTGGAAAGGCATTCATGTATTTACAAAAAATAAAGAACTTTTTTATATTGGATGCTGTAACCACTTAAATCCATTTGAAAATGACAACTGAACAAAAATCTGCCATCGAACAGGAAATCGACAACCTGAAAGGCACCTTGACCGGCAACATGTTCCAAGACATGGAAACCCGTGACCAAATCCATAACCTCGAAATGCAACTCAAAGGCGTGAAGCCAATGGACAGTCATTTTGATTGCATAGGTTGCGGAAGCTGATATTATTCAAGATTTAGATTGATAGGGTTTTTCTGTTAATAGAAAGTAGACAGAAAAACCCTTTTTAATTTTATCAAAAACTATCCCTAAATATTGATTTCGAAGATTCATATTTCCGAATTCAGTTACTCGCTTAATAGAACATAACACTTGTAGCGCCACCTTCGGATGAGTCGTTCGCATTTAGAAGCCTAAGTCTTTAAAAAATTGAATACGATTTGGTATTCCATCCTGTATTCTTTGAACTGTGGTGGATGAATTTCGATTCGAATTTTTAACAATTAAATAGGCCCCGTAAGACTCGGCTAGATCTTCTGTTTCAGCGAAATCTCTCGCATATTCCGAAATAAATGCGATATCGGACTTCTGAGCTTGATTCCACTCCCTCGATCCTAGGTACAATGGGTCAATAGACGCATGGACCGCTTCATGGGCCATGACTTCTTCAAGTGTGCCTATAGGAGTATAATCCTTTTCAGCCCTGCCCGTATGGGCAACAATCATACCTACCGGGCCGGTAAAATTGGCATCACCTGGATGAATAAAAACCGATTCAATTCCTCCAATCAAAACGGGGTCAAGTTTTCCCAAAATATCTGCATAAAGCTTTGCTTGACGCTCAGCTTCAGAAAGAGGGGAGATTTGGGTGTTGACAACCATTTCGATCTGTGTCCCATTCGTATAAATAGCCTGGAAGATGTGCACATTAGCTTGTGCGTTGTTCGGGAAGCGGTTGTCCGGGACTGTTCTTGACTCTGTCGTTATGAAATTTACAGTTTGAAGGATGCTGGGATCTGCGGGGGTGATTGTATTCGGGCCAAGAAAAACAGAACCATCTCTAAATAAGAAAGGGCCTTCAGGATCATGGCGCGACACCTCAATAATCACTAGTTGCGTGTCTGAAGCTAAAGAAGGGTCTTTGACGGTTACATCGATGAAATAAAAATTATCTCCGTCTACACTAGCCGGAGCATCGACATCAGGCGCAACCCGAAACGTTAGTTCACCGGTAGATGCATCTAGGGCGAAAGAGGCAGCATCTGGTCCTGAAATAGAGTACAAAAGTTTATCTCCGTCTGGATCAGATCCGATGATCGTATAAACGATCCCCGTCCTTGTTTGAGGAAACACCGCTTCACTAGCAGAAATGAGTATTGGTGCACCGTTTGGTTCATTCATTTCACTACCACATCCTAAAGAGGCCATTAAGGCTACATACCCGATCAAAAGGAGAACTTTATTTTTCATTGGTTTTTAGGTTTGATTTATGATTATTAAAAATTGTCCATGGTTATTTCACTTAATTCAAATTTCTGAATACACTTGGACTGACTCCCATTTTTTTCTTAAACAGATTACTAAAGTAATTCGGGTATTCAAATCCTAAGGAATGGGCAATTTCTTTCACGGAGTCATTACTTCCTAAGAGGCGATCTTTGGCGATTTCCAATAGGTGGTAGTGAATGTGTTCTTGCGTGGACTTTCCTGTTTCTTTACGAAGTAAATCACTCAAATAGTTGGGAGAGAGGTTCACATGTTCAGCGCATTGCAAAGCTGTTGGAAGTCCTTTTTCTATAAGTGAAGAGGAAGCAAAATAGTTAGATAAAAATTTATCAATGGCTCGAAGTATCGTGCAATTCTCATTTTCACGGGTAACGAATTGTCTATCGTAATACCGGCTGCAATGATTTAGTAATAAATCGATAGCAGACACAAATACATTTTTTGTGTGCTTGTCTATTGGCCGATTGAGTTCTGTTCGAATAGAATTTATAATGATGGAAAGGCCCTCCTTTTCATCCTCAGATAAGTGTAATGCTTCATTCACTTCGTATCTAAAAAAGGTGTATGTAGCTATTTTGGATGCTAGCGGAGTGCCAAGAATCAAATCCGAATGAAAGATTAAGCCCCAGCTATAACGGGAATCTTCAAAAACTGCATTTTTCAATGTGACTACTTGATCTGGATAGGTAAAGAACAAGCTACCTTCCTGAAAGTCAACTTGTTTTCTTCCATAGATCAAAGTACCTTCTTTCAGGTGCTTTAGTGTAATGGAGTAAAATGAAGAAGATATTTTGGTTCCGTCACTTTGAGGGGGTTGTTTTTGGTCGTTTAATATGGATAAATCAACAACGCTTATCAAAGGATGTTTTGGTGGTGGAATCTGCAAGAGACTGTGAAATTGACTTATGCTTTCAATTTTAAAAACATCGTTCATCTAATTAATTGTTGAGAGTTGTTCAAAATAAGCACTAATTGATTGCTTTGATATGCTTTCTATGATCATATTTCCAACCAGAAAAACGACTAAAGCAAAAAGTATCCCGTTCAAAAACGGCTTATCAAACAGGAGGTTTGTAACTAAAGCTGCAATGATTAAGACTGCAAAAACAAACTGAATTACAGGAAAGTTTTTTACTACTTTTTGCATGCGCTCTTTTTCAACTTGATTAAACTCATTGGCATTGGCTTGATAAATTGACGTTTGGCTTTTTAACAGTTTATCTTCTGTCAACTTGTAACTGTAACCCCCGATTAACGAAAAAAAGCCAAACACCAAGAGACCAATTTTTAATCCATAAAAAAGTGAGTCTGTAGTGGAAAAATGCATGAGTATGGCTACCAAAACCATAATCAAACCAAGCGCCAACATGTAGTTGCCGATGGTTTTTTGTGCGCTGATGTAAATTTCAAGTTGTTCTAGCATAGATTTTCTTTATGATTTTGGAATCCTTCTTTCGACTTCCTTTCTCTAGGATTGATTAAACATAGGAATAGACACCCGATTGGGTCTTGGCAGCCATTCCTCCTCCTGCATTTTCCCTCACAACTATTATTTTGATTATAACGAAACCTAATTTTTCGGCATTTTGTTCTGTCCAAACTAAACCGGCAAACCAGACTTTCATGCCTTCCGGATATTTGTACTCAGGGGCCAGTATGTACCATCCTTATACTACGGTACATTTTAAACTTTCTTAAAATAAAATTCTGTTTGGATTAGAATAAAACACCTACTCAAATCTCGGATAAACATGCATTTTTCTCGGATTTTATATAGAAAAATGTGAGTTGATATGGGTTTCAATTACAGCTAACTCAATGATTCTAAGCAAAAAATAAGTCCTTTAATGAAAATCACAACTTTTCAAAGCCCATAAAATATATATAATACTAAATTTCTCCAAAAGTCAATTTTGCTTTGTTTGTCCAGATAATCACATAATCCATGTTTTTCCCGGATCTGATCCATTACCAAATTCTGCGATGAGGTTTTCCCTTCCAAAATTTCTTTTTCAGCAATATCCAGCATTTGGTTGATATAAGTCAATTCACCCTCATCAGCGTTTTTTTCGATGTCATAATCCTTGCTTTCAAAAAAGTAAGTAAGAATTTTATCCTGTTCATTGCTTTTGATTTTTACCAAATGGATTTCATAATTGTATGTCAAACAGGAATGGATTTCATTAATACTCGTAATTTGCCAATAATTTTATGCCTAACAACAGATACTTCGTCCTGTACAAACCCTTTGGAATCCTAAGTCAATTCAGCGGTGAGGAGGATACGCTTAAGTTTGTATCAGACTTTCCTCCCAAAGTTTACCCTGTCGGTCGCTTGGACAAAGACAGTGAAGGATTGCTTTTGATCACGGATGACAAATCTCTAAACCACCACCTGCTTGACCCAAAATTTGGACACCTCCGGTCATACCTTGCCCAAGTGGAGGGATTACCGACCGAGGAAGCCATTTCCCAACTTCAATCCGGAACAGAAATCAATGTGGATGGGAAGTTGTATCGTACCAAAAAAGCCTTTGCAAAAATCCTTTCTGAAGCACCTGATCTTCCTGAAAGAAATCCGCCAATCAGATACCGTAAGTCCGTGCCCGATACTTGGATTCAACTTACACTGACAGAAGGAAAAAACAGACAAGTCCGCAAGATGACGGCCGCCGTTGGATATCCGACGCTAAGGCTTGTCAGGTGGTCAATGGAAAAACTGACTATTTCAGGTTTTGCTGTCGGAGAGGTCAGGGAATATGAAAAAGAAGAAATCTACAGACTTCTGAATATACAGATCAAGACCTTTGTAAAGGACCAAAATAAAAGCTCTGGCAAAACTTTTTCCCAAGCATCCGTAAAAAGGAGGAAGTAACAAAAGACCCATTTTACCATTTATCAATAAGTAAAAAGCATAAATTGGGATAAAGGGTATTTTGTTATAATTTAGCCCGATTATTAGACACAAGACATGAGACAAAAGACGCAAGACTGATTCTCCTTAGTTTTGGGATTTGCCTGAAAATTAAGGCTATAGGAGATGAATATTTCAATTTATTTCTACTTTAATTCAAAAGGTTTCTAATTACCAACTAACTATTAACCAAATACCATTAACATAATTACCAAAAAATGCATCAGCAGAAGATACAACAAGTTATAGATGAAGTAAGAAAAGTAGTGGTTGGACAGGACCGTATGGTCAACAGGCTTTTGATCGGACTATTTACCAATGGACATATTCTCTTGGAAGGTGTGCCGGGATTGGCCAAAACCCTTACCGTAAATACCTTGGCCAAGGTGCTTCACCTTGATTTCAAAAGGATTCAGTTTACACCGGATTTATTGCCCTCTGATTTGGTTGGAACGATGATTTATAACCAGCAGGAGGCAAGTTTTCAGGTAAAAAAAGGGCCGATTTTCTCCAATATCATTTTGGCTGATGAGGTCAACCGATCTCCTGCCAAAGTTCAATCCGCACTTTTAGAAGCCATGCAGGAAAAGCAGGTGACCATCGGTGAGACGACTTATCAGTTGGACAGACCTTTTTTGGTGCTTGCCACCCAAAACCCTGTAGATCAAGAAGGAACTTATCCGCTACCAGAAGCACAGGTGGACAGGTTTATGATGAAAGTGCACATCGATTATCCTTCCAAAGCGGATGAGATGGAAGTCATGCGACGCATGGCCAACATGCACTTCGTTTCGGAAGTGAATGCAATACTTTCCAAAGAAGATATTTTTGCCATTCGTGCCCAGATCAACGAAGTAAAAATCGCTGAACCTTTAGAGAACTATATCATTGAATTGGTATTTGCGACAAGATTCCCTGAAAAATACGGTTTGAAAGATGAAGCCAAATATATTCAGTTCGGTGTTTCGCCAAGGGCAAGTATCAATCTCAACCTTGCTTCTAGGGCGATGGCTTTTATGGAAGGGAGGGATTATGTCCTTCCGGAAGACATCAAAGCAATCGCAGAAGATGTACTCAATCACAGGATTATCCTCAATTATGAGGCAGAAGCAGACAACGTCAGCACCCGTGACCTAGTTAAGATTTTCTTGGAAAAGATTCCAATTAACAAATCCGTAACATTGAAATAGCTTCTATTGTCAATAGAACCAAATCCCCGGGAGACTGGGGATTTTTTTTGTTTTCAAGGTTAATGGAATATTAAATTCTGTTTCATTTTTTAAAAAAAGGGTAACTGCAAAAATTGCCCCGGCTACTTTTTTTGAGTCAGTTTTGCATCATCAAAAACTGAAAACCTAAACTAAATTATAATTCACATGAAAAAAATCACTTCACTCTTCTTGATGATGTTGACTGCAGCGGTAGTCTTCACCAGCTGTAAAGAGGACGAGAAACCAAACAATCCGGTAACTATTTCCGGAATTCCGGCTACGGCTTCGATTGAAGCAGGTGGTACGGTTGGACCTGTAACTGCAACTGTTTCTGCACCTGATGGTCTTGCTTCTTTTAGTATTAAGAAAGACGGTGCTACAATCGCAACTGTTCCTTTTGCAGGAGAGACTAGCGCAACTCAGGAATTTTCTTACACTGCCACTGCAGCGGATGCAGGCAAAAATTTAGTATTTGAATTTACTGCAACTGATAAAGATGGTTCTTCAGCTACTGTTACACATGTATTGACAGTAGGCGCGGAAGCCACTACCATTAGAGTAACAGGAAATATAACAGGAACTGTAAACTGGACTGCAGACAAGACCTACATTTTAGGTGGAAGAATTACTGTCGTCAGTGGTGGTATCCTAAACATTGCTGCCGGAACTGTTATTAAAGGTGAAGCAGGTTCAGGTGCTAACGCTACCGCTCTTGTAGTTGCAAGAGGCGGAAAAATCAACGCAAACGGAACAGCTGCAAGTCCTATTATTTTCACATCTGTTGCAGATGAAATTATTTCAGGTGAAATTGCTAGCCCTAACTTGGATCCAAATATTAACGGTCTTTGGGGTGGTGTTCTTATTTTAGGCAGAGCTCCAGGTTCTTTTGCAGGCAATGTGACCGAAGTACAGATTGAAGGTATTCCACCATCAGATACCAATGGACTTTATGGAGGAAATCTTCCTGCTGATGATTCAGGTGTATTCAAATATGTCTCTATCAGACATGGTGGTGCCAATATCGGAGAAGGAAACGAAATCAACGGTTTGACACTTGGTGCAGTTGGTTCGGCTACGGTAATTGAAAATGTTGAAGTAGTAGGTAACCAAGATGATGGTATCGAGTGGTTTGGTGGTACTGTTAATGTGAAAAATGCAGTAGTTTGGAATGCAGGTGATGATGCCATCGACACAGATCAAGCTTGGGCTGGAGAATTAGATAATTTTATTGTGGTGTGTGGTTCTGAAACAGACCATGCACTTGAAATAGATGGTCCTGAAGGTTCATTGAATGCAGCACATACTGTAAAGAATGGAACTGTGGTTGGAAGTTCTGTAGCAGAGCTTGGTGATTTCAGAGCAGGTGCTAGAGGTACTTTTGAAAACATTTATTTCTTCAACTTCCCTAACCCGGCTACTAGTGGCGGAAGAGGTGATCTATCCTTAAGTGGTGAAGTGGATGCAAACGGAAATCCAATCGGAAATAAATCTTTAGACAATTTCACGAATGGAATCTTAGTCTTCAATATGCTAGAAGTGACTTCTCCTGCAGGCGTCGCTTTGACATCAATATTCAGAAACGGTACCCATGTTCATGCTACTGATGTCGCACTTCATGCCAATACAATCGGCGCTACAAAATCAGCATTTGCTGGCTGGTCTTGGGCTGCTGCATCAGGAAACCTTGATGCCTTGAAATAATTGAAAAATATTACCACAGAAAGAGGCTGTAATGCAACAGCCTCTTTCTTGTTTTTTTGACTCAAAAGAGTAATTGAAATTTAGAACGCTGTACAAAAAAAATAATATTATGAAAAAATTGATCTTGTTGCTATTGACGACGATCATCACTTTATCCCCTTTGTTTTCCCATGCACAAAAAGGAACCATCAGAGGGACAATATTTGACGAAGGAACCGGAGAGCCTTTATTTGGTGTCTCTGTTTTGGTCGAAGGACTTCAAATAGGTGCTGTTACCGATTTTGATGGAGATTTTGAAATACTTGTTGACCCGGGGACTTACAGTCTCAAATTATCTTTCATTTCATACAATACAATTCAAATTGGTGGAGTAGTGGTGACTGAGGGAGAAACAACGGTATTGGAAAACATTAAAATGGCAGAATTTACTTCTGACCTTGAGACTGTCACCATTTCAGCAGAAGCGATCCGTACTACCGAAGCCGCTTTGATGTCAGTGAAGAGAAATGCTGCCAACCTGATGGATGGAATTTCAAGAGCATCCTTTAGACAAATAGGCGACGGCGATGCAGCAGCTGCCATCAAAAGGGTTACGGGAGTTTCCATTGAAGGCGGAAAGTATGTTTATATCCGTGGTTTGGGAGATCGCTATACCAAAACCGTTTTGAACGGGGTACAGGTACCTGGTTTGGATCCTGACAGAAATACCATTCAGATGGATATTTTCCCTACCAATGTGATTGACAATATTATTGTCTCCAAATCATTTACAGCCGAATTGCCTGCAGATTTTACAGGTGGTGTTGTAGATATTGAGACAGTTGACTTTCCTGAAGAAAAAACCATGGTCTTGAGCGTAACCGGTGGTTACAATCCTTCCATGCACTTTAATAAAAACTACCTCGCAATCGAAGGTGGAAAAACAGATTGGTTGGGTTTTGATGACGGAACAAGAACCATTCCTACTCAAGGCATTGATGACATTCCACAGTTTGCTGAAGTTGTGGGTAATCCAAGTTCGCCAAGAGGTCAGCAGTTTCAGCAGATATTGAGAAACTTCAATCCGGTATTGGGCGGAACACGCCAAAACAGTCCGATGGATTTTGGAATGGGTTATTCGATCGGCGATCAGTTTAAAATTAAGAATAAGAGATTTGGGTATAATATGGCTTTCACTTACAGAAATGAAACCCAATATTTTACCGATGCGCAATACAACTTATTTGGAAAACCAAGTGATGCCAATAACTTCGAAATGGAGGCCTTGGAACGCTCAAATGGTGACTTTGGAGTCAACAGCGTTTTGCTTGGAGGCGTAGCAGGACTTGCTTACAAGTCTGATAATTCAAAAATCAAATTGAACTTATTGAGACTTCAGAGCGGTGAATCCAAAGTAGGTCAATTCTATTTTGTGAATACCAACCTTGGTGCATTGTTTGAAGCCAATCAATACAATATTGAATACAGCGAAAGGGCTATGACCAACATTTTACTCAATGGAGAGCATTTTTTGAATAGAGGAAAATGGAATCTTGAGTGGAAATTGTCTCCGACAAGATCTTCTATTGAAGATCCGGATGTGAGGATCCTACGATTTAGGATCCCGAACAATAATATCGGAACTGAGGTCGGGCTACCAACACGTATTTGGAGATCTTTGGATGAGGAGTCATTATTCGGCAGCTTGGATTTGAGCAACAATTATAAGTTCAAAGATGCCGTTGCCAAACTTAGGTTTGGGGGGGCTTATGTATACAAGGACCGTGACTTCCTGATTGAAAGTTTCCAATTTCCTACAGGGAGTACCACTTTTACCGGAGATCCAAACAGGGTGATGGATGAGGAAAACCTTTTCTCTTCTACCAACAGAAATGGTCTGAGGTATGATCCAACATTTATCCCAATCAACCCTAATGCATACAACTCAAACCTGAACAGTTATCAGGCTTATATTTCTAATGAATTTACACCTTTCAATAACCTGAAGGCTATCATTGGAGTCAGAATGGAAACATTCAGTCAGTTCTATACCGGTACCAACCAGACGGGAACCATTGTATTTGACAATGAAAAAGTATTGGATGATATCGATTTCTTCCCTACTGTCAATCTGATCAAGTCATTCAAATCTAATCAGAATTTCAGGGCTGCTTTTTCAAGGACTATTGCAAGACCTTCCTTTAAAGAATTGTCTTTTGCTGAAATTCTTGACCCAATTACAGGCAGAACATTCATTGGAGGTCTTTTCCCTGAGACGACAAATGGTGGTACAGAAATCCTTTGGGATGGAAACCTTCAGTCTACCAGGATCAATAACTTTGACCTGAGATGGGAAAAGTTTATGGAAAGAAGTGAATTGCTTTCTGCCAGTGTCTTCTACAAGTCATTTGACAATCCTATCGAAATGGTTCAGTTCTTATCTGACCCCGGTGCATTCCAGCCAAGAAACGTAGGTGACGGACAGGTAATCGGTGTGGAATTGGAGTTGAGAAAATCTTTGGGCTTTGTCTCTAATAAAATCGAAAAGTTCTTTTTCAATACCAACCTAACTTATGTCAAATCCCAGATCGAAATGTCTGAGTCAGAATTCAGATCAAGACAGTTATCAGCAAGAGAAGGAGAGAATGTTTCCAGAACAAGGGATATGGCAGGTCAGGCACCTTATATCATTAACGCAGGTTTTTCTTACAATGACCCGATCATCGGATTGGAAGCAGGTGTGTTTTACAATGTACAGGGACCAACTTTGACTTTTGTCGGTTTCGGTAACAGAACAGATACCTACACAGTCCCTTTCAATTCCCTTAACATCAATATCAACAAAACTTGGGGAAGAGATGAAAGATTACAGACGACTTTCAATGTAGATAACCTTTTGGGTGACAAAAGAGAGGAAGTCTTCAGAATGTACAATGCTGAAGATCAGATATTCTCCAGCATCAACCCAGGCAGAAGGATAGCCTTGAGGTTCAGATACACTATTTGGTAAAAATTTTCATTTCATATCTGAAGCCTCCACTAAAAAAAGTGGAGGCTTTTTTTTGCATTAATGTTATTCAAATGTTAACTTGGCTTAACAATTTGGTAACATTAGAAAATGAAACGATTTCTACTCTTGATTTTGGCCCTTTCAACCTCCTATACGGGGATTGCTTTGTCCAATAATGAAAAGAAAGAATCCTTGATTTCTTCGAATGACTTCATTGCTTTTTGGGATTCCACAAGCACCAAATTTGAAAAACTGAACATCAAACTTCAGAAAGACTTTGACCGCTATGGTGAAAGTGAAAAATTTTTAAAAATGCTTTTTTTCAGAAGTCAGCAATATCTTTTGGATGATTACAATCAATATGCGAGCGTAGAGGAGTTGATTGAAACGGGAGCGTTTGATTGTGTCAGCGGATCTTTTTTGATGGCTGTGTTTTTGGACCGGTATGGTTTTGATTATGATATTATGGAGACTTCCTTTCATGTGTTTCTCACAGTCAATGTGGAAGGCAAAAAAGTCGTGTTGGAATCGACAGATGGCTTTACCGGTTTTATCAATGACAAAAATGAGGTCAAGGCATATTTGACTGATTTTGAAAAGGAATCAAAAAAGAATCCACTTTACCTGAATCCTGAGCAACAACTTGTGCAGAACCTTTTGCAGCCTGCAATCTTTCGGGCTATCAACCTTCAGCAATTAAAAGGATTGGAATTGTTTAACCGTGCTATTTTTTACAATAACCAAAAGGAATATGACATTGCTTTCAAAAAAATCAAAGAAGCAGAGACTTTGTATCCTTCAGAAAGGATATCTGCTTTGAGTAGATTGTTACAAAGTCAGCTTGTAGTCGCCTCAAACCTGTAAAAAATACCCTGTTTACGGTATTTTTTCTTACTATCCCCCTGTGTAAATTTGTTTTAAAGAGAATAGCATTTTTCCACGGTTTTTTTGATATGAATTGAGGGGATAATAAAAATTCATTTTTTATCCCCTTCTTTTTATTTTAATACCTCAAACCAATTTTCATTCCCCCATAAAAATTTATACCAGGAGCGGGTTGGAAATACCTGTTGGCAAATGCGTTCAGGTCATTTCCAAGACTGTATTGTTCATCCAATAAATTGTCTACCCCACCGTAGGCTTCGACATCCCAACGGCTGCCAAGTGTGGTCCTCCAACCTACTCTTCCGCCGATGAGGTTATACGATTCCTGAAAAACCGTATTGGCATCATTCAGCGGAATGGCATCCACATATTGGTGGGTGAAATTAAGATAGAACCCCGGCTTGGTGCGGACATCAAGGATATTGACCAGGGTATTTGGTGCGACTCCTGTAAGTTGATTTCCTGAAAAATCATTGCCGCCGCTTTCATATTCCCCAAAACTGAAATAGTGCCCGGTGAAGGCATGGTTCAACTTGATTTCCTGAAAGAAAGCATTTTGGTTTCGGACCAAAACATAATCTAGGCTTGTCTCAATTCCTTTCTGATCGGTTTGCCCAGCGTTTCTGAAAAGCACAACACCCTGTTCATTGGTGTAAGAGGTGATGGTCTGATCAAGCTGGAAATAGAATGCCGTCACATCTACATTGAATATTCCGAATTTTCCCCTGTAGCCGGCTTCGTAATTGACTCCTCTCTCCGCCTCCAAGTCTAAATTGATACTTCCCTCATTGGTGCGTACTTCGGCAATGGTAGGGGGAGAAAAGCCCGAACTGATACTACCGTGGATTCCGGACCATTGATTGACTTTGTAGACCAAGGCGATTCTCGGGATGACTATAGGATCAAAATTTTTGGTATTGTTGCTTGGATCATTTGGTCCTGCGTCGATGGACCTGTTGATGTCATACCTGCCAAAGTTTTCGCTCAAACCCAAAGTCATGAGTACTTTGGAAGTCCATTCAATTTCAAATTGCTGGAAAATAAAAGCCTGCGTGCTGATCAGGTCATCAGAAAACCTGATCGTATCAGCCTTTCCCTGTCTGTTGCCAAAGTTCTGGGCCAGGGTTTTTCCATATTGGTATTCAGCACCTGCAATGATTTTTACCGGGAAGGATCCCCATTTATCATCAAAGGTGAATTTCGTCCGACCTCCGTAGCTGAATGCCGTTTCCCTTTTGTAATCAAGAATAAATGGATTCTCAAAATCCGTATTGTTCATATACAGTGCGGTGGAATTGTCCCATTTCTTCCCCAATTCGATCTGATGGGAAAGTGTCCCATAGATGGTTTTTTGGGCGATGGAGCTGTTTTGGGCAACAGAACCCGGTCTGGCTTGGGTTCTGTCAGCCTCCACCTGTGCCTGATTCAAGGCTCCGGGAATCTGGTAATTCAGATCTGAATAAAGTATCTGTGCAGAAAGCGTCTGCGTATCAGAAGGCTTGGTATGCATGGCCAATTGGAAAACCTGCCTGTCAGTAGCACTGTGTTGACGGTAGCCATCGGATTTTTGGGAAACATAGGAAGCGCTGATACCACCATTTCCTACTTTCTGATCGATGCCGACTCTATAACGGAGCAAACCAAAATCCCCAATGCCAAAATCTGCGGAAAGGTAATTCTCAGTTACAGTTTTGCGGCTGGACATGCTGATCACACCGCCGTTTCCTGCACCATAGATGCTTCCTGCGGGACCTTTGATGATTTCGGCATTCTGAATATTGGACAGGTCGAGGAGGTTCAGTGCAGTCGTTCCATCCGGAGAGGTAAAAGGAATGTCATTCCAATATACCTTGACATTGCGGACGCCAAACGGCGAACGGAGAGAACTTCCCCTGATAGATATCCTGTAACTTGCCGGCGCCCTTTGCTCCACCCTAATGCCGGGTTTGGTATTGAAGGCACTCAAGATCGAGTTCTCATTGAAACGGTAAAGCTCATTTTCCAAAACCTTGCTGATCGCTCCAGCCTGATGGACGAGTGGTCTTTCCGATTCAAATCCCGTCACAATCACCTCCGAAAGTGACGTAATAACCGGTATCAATTCTAGCGTTAAGGATTCATTTGGTGCAGCTGAGATAGACAGCGTTTCATAGCTGATGTGCAAAAAAGTCAGGATTCCGGGATTATTCAGGTCAATTTCCACCTGACCGTTTTCATCGGTGACCTGATTGGCTTGTCCCTGGATTTTCACCAAAACACCGGATATGGGCGCTTTGCTGTTTTTATCCAAGGTGGTGATTTTGGTTTGGGCAGAGAGAAAAAGCGGGCAAAGCCAAAGGAGAACAGAAATCCAGAGTTTCATTTGATCGGAAAGTTATTGCCGAATTTAATCACAAATGATAAGGAATTGTTTACAGGATTTGATAAGTGGGGAATTTGGAGGGATTTGGAAAAATTTCAA
>NZ_JANAEZ010000006.1:0-305006 GCF_024813435.1 Aquiflexum gelatinilyticum | reverse complement strand
AAAAATCATTAACAGGATTTTTGCTCTAATCAGGGATAATAGAAAATATGAAAAATCTTATATTCCTTCTATTGTTTAATCCATAAGAATATCGGGATGGTTACTTTTTGTGGTAAGACAAAAAGTGAGTTAAGAAAGAAACCTCAAGAAAATACATGAGAAAGGAATTGAATAAAATGGATGAATTGCCATTTCCAGTTTATTCTGAATTTGTAATTCAAACCTCCAAGAATTATCTTTCTTTTGGGTACAAAAGATTTAACTCCAAAAAAATCCTTCAAAAATAATTCAAAACTTATACTATGAACGAAATTGTAGATGCGAATTTTAAATTGACTTCTGAAGGAATACATTTGATAAGGAATAAATTTACTTATCATTTGATTGAATACCATGAGGTAGAATCAGCATTTTTGAAAGAAGGTAGGTTAGCAAGAAATTGGATAATTGTCTTGTTTTTTGGTGGGATATCTTTATTCCTTGCAATATTTCTATTATTCCATTTAGTTAATGGGGTTTCTATTGATGAAAAGACAGTGAGATTTTATAATCTGTTTGGACAGGGTTTAATTGCTGTTTTTGTTTTGATAGGGGTAGGGATATTTTCAATTTATAGTGCATTGAATATTGTGCCAATTATTGTGGTAAATTCTCAAGGGAAAATATTTCAAATAAGATTATTGAAGAGTCAAAAAAGGAAAAAAGAAATTCTTGAATTTCTAAAAACAAAAGGTGTGAAAGTTTAAATCATGGTTTTTTTTGAATTAAATCTGAGAATTGGACTATGAACTGAATATAAACGACACACCTTATGGCCATATTTTGGTTCAAGGCTTTCGAAAGACCTCAAGGTAATTAGTAATCTATTTCCCTTCCTATTTTTCTGATTTTGTTATTCAAATCGCCAAAGATTACCTTTCGATTAGAAGGTTAAAAAATCAAGAAATGGAAATATCTAATATTATTTTCCTTATTGTCATCATACTTGGTGCCGTTTTTTCATTGAGAAAAGGATTTAGAGAAAACGATAAGGAAGGTTATTATTCAATCAACATAAGATTCATTATTGCCGGATTTACTATGTTAATCATTTCGGTCATTATGATTTTTAGATGGTTATAAATAACCCTTTCTTGTTGAGAGAAAAGTATATGCTTATCTAATTTCCTGCACTTAATCCTACAACCAAATTTAAAACTTACGTCTATTCATTTTAAATTCAAAGGGCTTCCTTTCCGGGATGCCTCTTTTTGTTTAAGTTGACTCCAAATTCAAAAACCATGAACAAGTACAGAAATAGCTTTTTTCAACTCTCTTTTTTGTGGGTATTAATCTTCTTTACCACAGGAAACCATCCTGTTTTTGGTCAGGAAAAAACCAAATCCCTCACCTACACCCAAGTCAAAGGGAAAGTCACCTCAAACGGCAATCAGCTAAAAAATATCACAGTATCTGACGGCAAAGAACTAGTCCTTACCAATGAAAAAGGGGAATTTGAATTTATCACTGACCAAGAATTTGTATTTATCTCCTACCCTTCCGGATATGCTTTTGACTTGTTGGAAAACGGTTCTGTGGATTTTTTCAGAAGGGTTGATCTGACCAAAGCCACCAACACCATTCTTTTTGACCTGACGCCAAACCCAAATGATGAATCCGACCACCACTTCATCGCAATCGCCGATCCGCAGGTGCAGACAGAGGAAGAAGCCAACAAATTTATCTCGGAATCATGTGCTGACCTCAGCAAGAAGAAAGCGGCGCTCAATGATCCAAACCTATTTGGCGTCGGTGTCGGAGATTTGGTTTTTGATAAGTTTGAATTGTATGAGCAATACAATCAAGGAATCAAATCTACCGGGATTCCTTTCTTTCAGGTATTGGGAAACCATGACATCAACCTGAATGCAAGGTCAAACGAGAGCAGTCAAGAACCATTTACCAGTCATTTTGGACCTGCCTATTATTCCTTCAACAGGGGAAAAACCCACTATGTCGTCCTGAATGATGTGTACTTTTTGGGAAGCAAACAATACTACGGCTACCTCCCCGAGACCCAATTGGCTTGGTTGGAGAAGGATCTGGCTTTGGTTCCAAAAGACAATCCGCTTGTCATTTTCCTTCATATTCCGAGTTTTTCCCAGATCGTAGCCCATAACCCCGGCCGAGATATCAACAAAGAATCGGTCATCAATAGGGAAGCTTTGTACAAGATTTTGGAAGGCCATGAGGCACATCTGATTTCGGGACATGTGCATTGGAATGAAAACACAGTGATCAACAATATTTTTGAGCACAACACCGCGGCCATCAGCGGGGCATGGTGGTCAGGCATCTGCTATGACGGCACACCCAAAGGCTACGGCGTCTACAGGTCTGATGCAGGAGATTTGTCTTGGCATTACCAAAGTGTGGGTGAAAACCCGGATTTCCAGTTCCGTATTTACCGTCCGGGAACCCACCCGGATTTTCCCAATGACTACATGGTCAATGTCTGGAATTGGGATCCTGAATGGAAGGTCAATGTGTATGAAAACGGAAACAGAACTGTCCAATCTGTACAGGTCATTGCCACAGATCCATTGGCAATGGAAATCTATGCACCGGGAAAACCCAAAAAGCAGCCTTGGATCTCCCCCCAAACGAACGGTCATATGTTTGTTTTTAGGCCAAATAACCCCAGTTCAAAAATTGATGTGGAGGTGATCGACAGATTTGGAAACCAATATAAAAAAGGCCTTGACTGATTCGAAAACCTGAATTTTTAGCATTAGATTTAAAGAATAAATTCCGATAAAATGACCGGTTCAGAATCCCTAGATTTCATCAAAAAGGAACTCATTTCTTTAGAAAAAAATATGGCTGCTGAAGTGGCCAATAAGTCCGGTATCATCGAAAGCCTACACAAAGATCAAAAAGAAGCTGGTAAAAATCTGGTAGAATACCTGAGTGTCAGAAACAGGGATCTCCGAATTCTTCAGGACGCACTTCATATTCATGGCTTGTCTTCACTTGCAAGCAGCGAAAGCCATATCAGGAGACAGGTTCAGGCGATTTTGGAGCGGTTGGGAGAAACTATTCCCACAGAGCATATCGATATCTGCGATTTTTCATTCAGCAAACAGAAAATCGATGAAAAAAGCCATTTGCTGTTTGGCAACAAAACCATTCCCAGCATTCCTTCTTTGATGGTCACGTTTGATTCCGGATTTGCGGACAGCTATGCTTTGATCAAAAGCTTACTCGAAAACGGGATGAATGTCGCCCGGATAAACTGTGCACACGATGATGAGGCCACTTGGTCCAAAATGATCAACAAACTCCGAAAAGCAAGCAAGAGAACAGGCATAGACTGCAAAATATACATGGACCTTGCAGGACCCAAGATCAGAACTGTCCTACTCGGCAAAGGTAAAGACAAGGGAAAAGTCAAGGTGAAAGAAGGCGAACTGATTTGGCTGGCCGAAGAAGCCAAAGGCTTTGGACAGGATGATGTCGTCATCAGCCCCAATGTTCCGGGAATTATAGGGTTTTTGAAAAAAGGAGACCGCGTCTATATCGATGATGGTGTCATCAGGGCAACTGTAGAAAAAACCAAATCAGGCAAAGCCGGAATCAGGATTACCCGGATCTCTTCAGAAAAAAGCCAAATCAAAGCGGAAAAAGGTATCAACTTTCCCGATACCTTGATACAGATTCCTTCTCTGACAGATTTTGACAAAGCCTGCCTTCCTTTTATCTGCGAAAATGCGGATCTGGTGGGCTATTCCTTTGTGAGGACTGCTGCAGATATCAGCCACCTCCAAAAGGAACTCAGGTCCATTTCAGAACATCCTCCGTTGATGATTATCAAAATAGAAACGCCGGAAGCAGTCAGCAACCTACCCTCATTGCTTATGGAAGGTATGAAACAAAAGGCTTTTGGGGTGATGATTGCACGTGGTGATCTGGCTGTGGAGATAGGTTTTGAAAGAATGGGGGAAATTCAGGAAGAGATTCTTTGGATCTGTGAGGCTGCTCATGTGCCGGTGGTTTGGGCCACCCAAGTTCTCGAAAGCCTCAATAAATCCGGCATGGCTACCCGATCTGAAATCACCGATGCCGGACAATCCGCCAATGCAGAATGCGTCATGATCAACAAAGGAGACCATACCATCGAAGTCATGGAAACGCTCAAAGACATCCTGCAGCGAAGCGCAGAGCACAGGGTGAAGAAGCGATTCCGCTTCCGTCAGCTCAAAATTGCGGAGCGGTTTTTGAAGTCCTGATTTTCCAAAGAAATTTTTGGTAGTTAAAAATAGACTGAACTTCCTCTTTGCCTGCGTTCTCTGCTGGAAACATAGAAAAATTATTTTCCCGCTGATTTCGCAGAACTACGCAGAAAAAATTTAAGCTCTGCTAGAATAATATCCAAACCGTCAACCGTCAGGAAAGGCTTTAAATGTTCAATCAAAAGTCTACTTTCTTGTCTGCGCCAATCTGCGCAATCTGAGGGAGAAATTGAAAGCTTCGGTTTTTACTTTCTATTCCAGAATTTTCGATTTACTTTTTAAACGGAGGACAGCTTTCCTCACTATTTATTTACTTTGAAATAATTACCTTCTACAATTAACCTTACCAAATTGAAATCAAATACCCCAAAATGGCTGATTTTAATCCTGTTCCTTTTGATTGGAACATTAAACAGCTGTACCAAAAAAGAAGAATCAACAAAAACCTTTTCCGGAAAAGACAAACCTGAGGACAGCAGATTTACCCAAGTGGTGGTGGCAGATGGATTGGAAGAACCTTTGCAAATGGACTTTGACAAGCAGGGATTTGTCTATTGGATAGAAAGAGCGGGACATGTCAAAAGGATCAACGATTCCGGAGGAATCATCGAAAACCTCGGAACGATCCCCACGATTGTGGGTGAATCTCCCGGCATGATCGGGATTTTGCTGGACAAAGACTTTGAAAATACCCGTCATCTTTTTCTCTATTATTCTCCCCAAAGTGAAAACGGAAATATCATGCGGCTCTCAAGGTTCACCTTGGGTGCTGACAATAAGTTCGGCCTGGATTCCGAAATCATTTTACTTGATATCCCTTGGGAGCAACCGGATGGCAGCCATTTTGGAGGGGGGATGACCTGGGACAAGGAGGGCAATCTTTACCTTTCAGTTGGAGGAGATTCTGCCCCCACGCAATATGCTCCATTGGCATTTACCAATGAAGGCGGGAGAGGCGAAGACGAAGGCCGGACCTCTGGAAATACCAACGACCTTCGAGGTACAATCCTAAGAATCAAACCTAATTCTGATGGGACTTACAGCATTCCTGAAGGAAACCTATTCCCGCAGGGAACTGATAAAACCCGACCAGAAATCTACGTCATGGGAAACAGGAACCCTTGGCGGCTTTCCATTGATTCCCATACCGGTTACCTGCATTGGGGAGAAGTCGGACCTGATGCCGGTGTAGATTCAGAGGAATTTGGACCGATGGGATATGATGAATTCAATGTTGCCAAAAGCGCCGGAAACTTTGGTTGGCCCTATGTCATCGGAAAAAATCTGCCTTATAAAAGTTACGATTACCTGACCAAAACCTTCGGTGACTTCCATAATCCTGATTCCTTGGTAAACACTTCGCCCAACAATACCGGCTTGAAAGTCCTTCCTCCTGCCCAACCTCCATTGGTGGCCTATCCCTACAAGGTTTCGGACGAATGGCCGATTTTGGGGAGTGCGGCTAGGTCAGCAGTCGGAGGACCTATCTTCCGCAAATCTGATTTTTCGGAGGAAGCCAAAAGAGTATTCCCGGATTATTTTGAAGGCAAATGGCTGATCACAGATTATGTCAGAAACTGGATCATGGTTGTGACAATGGATGAAGATAGAAACAATGTCACGTCCATCGAGCGTTTTTTACCTGCCGAAAAACTCATCCATTCCCAACCCTTGGATATGGATTTTGGACTAAATGGGGATCTGTACATCTTGGAATATGGTACAGGTACGAAAGGGAGGATTTCCAGGATTGAATTCAATGCAGGAAATAGAGCGCCAATTGCGGTAGCCAATTCAGAAATGAAATCTGGCAGCATACCTTTTGAACTTCAACTTTCCTCGGAAGGAAGCCGGGATGACGATGGAGATAAGCTGGATTTTGAATGGAAGATTGAGGGTGGGGAAACAACAGTATTGAATGATGCCAATCCCAAAATAACCCTTGACAAGCCAGGAAAATACAAAGTCTCTTTAACTGTAAAAGACCCATCAGGAGCTTCTGACAGTCATACTTTTGAAGTTGTTGCAGGGAATAAACAACCCGAAGTGAAGATCGAAATTACATCACGCAATAAGTCATTCTACTTTCCGGATGAAAAAATCAGCTACCAAGTTCAGGTCATCGATCAGGAAGATGGAACCCTAGCCAAAGGGCAAATCAATCCCGAGGCAATAACAGTAACTGCAGAATATATTCCTTCAGGGATTGACTTTGCGCAATTGCGAAAGCTAAAATCCGAAGGAAATCTTCAACCCGAAACCGTCCTGCGACACCTCAATGCAAAGGCTTTGATCAGCAAGAACAACTGCACGGCTTGTCATCAGGAAAAAACCAAATTGGTAGGCCCATCCTTTTTGGAGGTGGCCAAGAGATACAAAGATGCAGAAAATGTGTTTGACACCCTGTCGAAAAGTATCATCCAAGGCGGAAGCGGCAAATGGGGTGAAGTCCACATGCCACCTCAGCCGACACTGAGCGCGATCGATACGAAGCAGATCATTGAATACATCCTGGACCTTGCTTCCGCTGAAAAAGGAAACCCCAAACTTCCCTTACAGGGTGAATTCAAAACCAAAGCCATTCCAACCAAAATCGGTGACGGTCGCTTGTCCAAATTCTATCCGACAACATATGAAATGGGTTCCTACGTCTTTTCAGCCCATTATACCGATCAGGGTTCAGAAGAGGAAAGCAGCCTCAACCTCAAGAGTGAAGATTTTACCCTGCTTCGGTTTCCGTTGATGGGTCCTGAAAAAGCAGATGTTTTCTCCGAAACAGGAATTTCCTACACGCCATCAACAGATGATCCGGGATTTATTTTCACCGGAAAAGGAGGTTATATCGGATTCAAAGACATTGATCTGACAGGAATCAATCAGATCAGTATTGGTGCGATCACGCGGTTTTGGCATTGGTCACACTTCATCGGAGGAGATATTGAATTGAGATTGGGTTCACCGGAAGGGACTTTGGTCGGTGAGGCAAAACAAGTCCCTCCTGCCCCTCAGGGAGAAAAAGGTCCTTTCTTTGGTGATGCAACGGGCAAGCCTACGGTCATCGATGTGTCCAAAATTGATGGCGTCCATGACCTGTATATCCTTGTCAAAAATTCCGGGGCGAAAGAAAGTGATGCATTGGTGATCATGACGGGGATTGAGTTTAGGAGGTGAAGGGATGGTCCATAGTCCATAGTCGACAGTCCACAGATGCGGCTTTTGGACTTCAAGGCTTGTTTGATTTGGGTCGGAAATGGGATTTGAAATTAGAATTTATGATGATCGTTAACTTTAGAAAATTGTTTTTACTAAAAGTGGTCTGGGCTTTAGTGGCATTTCTATTTTCTGTGGAAAGCAATGCCCAAGTCTCACATATTCGGGAAGGTTTTGTTCCTATTTTCAACGGGAAGGATTTGGAGGGTTGGCACATCAGCCGAACCAATCACCACGGTACCAAGGGTAATTTTTTTGTTGAAGACGGAGCCATTGTCATGAAGCAATTTCCCTATGGTCAGGGAGGAATTATTTTGTCAGACAAAAAATATCAGGATTTTGAATTGTCTTTGGAATTCAAGGGCCATCCGGGAACCAACGGCGGGATTTTCTTTCGCTCAAGTGAAAGCGGTTCAGGTTATCAGGTGGAATTGTCCGGAGACGGGCAACCCGGTACTGCCAACCTGATTGGCGAAATGCTTCGTGTTGCGAAAGGTGCGCAAGCAACCGATTTGGGAAAAGTCTGGAAGAAATGGGATTGGAATAGCTTCCGTCTTCGGGTTGTTGGGCAAAAGCCAAAAATGACACTTTGGGTAAATGATGTTCTGATGTGGGAAGTACGGGCAGAGCGGAATGACCTGATTGCAGATACTACTTCGGGGATGATCGCTTTCCAGTTGCATTGGAGTGCGACGTTGATGCCTGTTCCGGGTGGACGCTGTTGTGATTTCTCCTGGAAACCGGGTGCTGCACATGCTTACAGAAAAATAGCCATCAAAGAACTTTAATTTCCTCATGATGAAAATCTTTCAAGTATATATTCTACTTTTTTTGACAGCTTGTTCTGTTTTGTTTCCTAAAAATAATGTGCAGGAAAATAACCCTGATTCCATTGTCAATGACATTGGAATGGAATTCGTTTTGGTCCAACCAGGCACGATGACTGTAGGCAAGATTGACATCGAGTGCCCTACATTTCCAGATACCCGAGATGTGCCTGACAGTGAAAAATGGACTGAAGAAGATTTCAAAATTTGTCAGGAGATGGCCAAAAGAGATTCTAGAGAGGGATTTTTGGTAAGCATTTCCGAACCCTATTACATCGGAAAATACGAGGTGACCCAAGGCCAATGGAAAAAAGTGATGGGTTCCAATCCTTCCCATTTCCAAGGGGAAAAGGTTGCGGGTGACTCGGACCTGCATCCTGTGGAAAATGTGACTTGGGAAGATGCCAACAGCTTTATTCAAAAACTGAATGAGATGGATCCTGCTTGTACTTATCGGTTACCGACCGAGTTTGAATGGGAATATGCTGCCCGTGCAGGTGCGGAGGAATTGCTTTCCTGGTCAGAAACAGGCAAACAGGCTTGGATCCAAAAATCAGACAAAGGCACTACAATTGCTGTAGGGCAGATGAAACCCAATCCTTGGGGTTTGCATGACATGCTGGGAAATGTGTGGGAATGGGTAGAAGACTTTTATAATGAGGACATTTTTGCCCATCCCATTCCTCCGGTTTCAGGGGAAGTTCATGTGCTGAAAGGGGGAAGTTTTATCTCCGATGTGACCAATGCCACTTATTTTTTCCATGGAGGCGGGCCGGGAAATGGATATGATGTGGGGTTTAGGGTGGTAAGGGAAGTAAAATAGATATTGATGGATATTGGATATTGGGAAATTGTAATTGATCACTGAAGATGATTTATGACGGGGAAGGATCCTTTGCTTTTTTCCGCCTCAGTCAATGTCTTCACTGACTGAAATTTTAAATTCAAACTGCCAATAGCGTAGCAAATTTTCTCCCGCAGACTGACGCAGGAAAATGATTAAATTTAGAAGACCTCATTCAACTTTGATATGTCTCTGTTAGATGGAAGTGAGTGGAGACACTCACTTTGGAACCCCATAATATCAGTGAAGTCAAGACAATTGCAAAGAAATTTTGCCCCCGCAGATTTCGCAGACTGTCGCAGAAAAAGTCGAGATTCGGAGAGAAATGAAACCATGAAAACCATAAGCCCATATGAAACTGAAATACTCCTTCTTCATTTTCCTCCTGCTGACAATCATCGCTTTTTGGATAATGCGGCATCACCAATTTCAATTTGAAGCTGCCACAGGATTGAAATTCAATGTGATGGAATTTGAGCTTCCGGGGAGTGCCGAAAAGCTGAATGAGTTGATTGAAACCTGGGGCGAACCTGGACAAAAGGCATTTGTCCTGAAGCAACTGCAGTTAGATTACTTCTTTATGTCAACCTTGTTTCCCACCATTTTTATCCTTTGCCTGTGGGCAAGGAAAAATTTCCAGGTATTGGAATTGAAAAATCATTCTCCGGATAGGTTTACATTCCCCAAAAACTTGCTGTTTTTTCTAGCTGCTTTTCAGGTTTTGGCCCTGATTTTTGATATCAGCGAAAACATTAGGCTGACGCAATGGATCCAACGGGGATTTGTCGGGAATATGGTCCTGTTTGAAACCCTTGTGAAAATGAAGTTTGTCTTTGCCGCTGCAGGATTTCTGTCCGCACTGTTTTTTTTGGGGTATGAAATGGTTGTTTTTAAGAAAAAAGGGATATAAAAAAAGGCAGCTCCCTCTATGGTTCTGCCCTTTTTGCTTGTTAGCCTAATAATTTATTTTTTATAAGGAATACTGTTCAAAAGGTGTTCTGCCGCTGCGATCAGTTCTTCTTCTCTTGTATCCTTGTCTATTTCGATCCAAGGGGCATAATCTGTACTGGTTTTCTCAAACATCGCCTCTTTGTATTTCAAGTATTTCTTCAGCGTTTTTGGGGAATCTTTAATCCAGTGTTCGGTTTTCCATCTTGTCAGGGGTGATTTTTTCAATTCATTGTACCTGTCTGCCTGTTCGTCAGCACTGACTGTAAAATAAAATTTAACAAGTATAATCCCTGAATCGACCATCATTTTATCAAAATTGTTGACCTGATCCATGAATTTCCCATACTCGTCTTCAGTACACATTCCGAGGATGGGCTCAAAAAGCGCCCTATTGTACCAGCTTCTGTCCCACAAAACTATCTCGCCGGCCTGTGGTAATTTCTCCACAAACTTTTTAAAGTAATACCCGTTTTCCCCGGATTCGTGCTTGTGGGGCAAATTCACTTCCACCCTGAAATGCCTTGGATTGTTATGGGAAAATATCTTTCGGATTATTGTGCTTTTCTCTGAGGAATCTCCACCGTGAAACAAAACAACAACCTTTTTGTCATTTTCAATAACCCAAAGCTGCAGCCTGACCAACTCCGATTGGATTTCCCTCAATTTGAGTTCATGGCGGGTCGCTTTCAACACTTTTTCCAGGTTGATTTTTTTATTGGCCAACAAATGTTTGATGCCTATTTTAGAGTTCAACACCTCTACATCTTCTTTAGAAAGTACCATGGTCATTACAGGTCAAATTTTTTGTTCTTACGGAAATATTTAAAAATCACATTCGGGTCATTCTTCAGGTTGGCTTTGGTTTTTCCTTTTCCCGGATATTTAAACCTTGACAATACATACCGCAGACTTTCCAGCCTCGCCTCCTCTTTGTCGTTGGTTTCCACTACTACCCACGGGCAATAAGAAGTATGGGTCTCGGTAAACATTAAATCTTTGTACTCTGTGAATTTGTCCCAAAGTTCCTGGCCTTTGAGATCCACCGGACTGAATTTCCATTCTTTGAGAGGATTGCCAAGGCGGGCATCAAACCTCTTTTGTTGTTCTTCTCTGCTGATATCGAACCAGAATTTGATCACCATAATACCATCTTCATAAAGCATGTGTTCAAAATTAGGAACCTGCTTCATGAAGGTTTCATATTGCTTATCGGTGCAAAAACCCATTACAGGCTCGACTACGGCCCTATTGTACCAACTTCTGTCAAAAAATTTGATCTGACCGCTGTTGGGAAGTTCCTCGATATACCGTTGAAAATACCACTGTCCCCTTTCCACATCTGTAGGTTTGCTGAGGGCGACGACCCCACTAGCATGAGGATTAAGGTATTCGACAAAACGCTTGATCGACCCACCTTTTCCGGCGGCATCTCTTCCTTCAAAAATCACCGCAACGCGGAGATTTTTTTTCACAATATGCTCCTGAAGCAGGGAGAGCTCTGTCTGTAGCAGCTTGAGTTCCTCCTCGTATTTTGCCCGTTTGATGGATTTTTTCAAGTTAATCCCTTCAATTTTAGACAAGGCTACCAGTTCCTTCCTGGTTTTAATATTTTCTAATTGCTCGGCTGAAAACATGAAATATTCGGTTTAATATTTAATTAAAAGTTAGAAAATTACAATCACTTAACAAAGGACATACTCCTATTCCTTTCGCTAAAGGTACTTTTGGGAGGAGAAAAGGTGTTTCTTTTTATTTTTCAAATCAAAGGCGACCTTCCATGACCCTTATCTATTCCACGACCAACCACGTGTACCCATCTGCCGGAATATCCACCCTGAGGGTAACTTCCTGTTTTTGATTGAGGGCATAGGAGTTCTTATTTTTACCCTCCACACTGATACTCGCTTGATCATTCAGCCCGGTGTAGTAAAGCGGGATCACCAAATCTTTGGACATGGGTTCTTTGGTAGGATTGAACAACATCACGAGAGCCTTTTCTCTCCCCTGTGGATCTACATGCATCCACCCGTCCCAATCCCTTCCGTCTGCCCGGCGGAGTCGGATGATGTCGGCGTTGAGGATATCTCTGTATTTCTTGTACCAATCGATCACCGAGATGACCACCGCTTTGGTTTCCTCGGTGTCATACAGTCTCGGCCCCCGGTAGCAAGCCTGCACCCCTGCTCCGTAATATTGCATCATCAGTTGCCTGTAATCCTCAAGATGCTCGCTAAGCGGCTCCAATACTGCATCGGCACCTCCTCCGTGATAGGCAGTCAAGGGTACAAAACCCCAACCCATTGAAGGCGTCTTTTCCCAGGTCCCATCATGGATATTCTGCCTGTTTAGGATTTTTTGTCTTTCTCTCGGCAGGGAAAAATTCACCTCCCGACAGCCCAAAGCGATCTTGTGCGTCCCATCCAAAAAGTACCAATCCGGTGCATTGATATAGATTCCCCGGGCATTCATCCATTGGTAAAGACTCTTTTGGAGATTGATTTGTACCCACTGCGAATCATGCAGACCCTCGTGACCCGGATGGGTAGTGGAAGCACAGACATCCCCGGGATAAGGTCCGTCATTTTCAAAAATATCGAAACCGGTGTTTTCAAAGAAAAACCGGAGCTTGTCAAGGTAATCAAGACCCCACTGACTTGCCATACAGGGTGCATTTCCAAAAAAAGCACCGCCGGGTTTGCCTGTAAGTGGACTGATAACGTCATGTTCATCGCTTATTTTGCGGGAGCTAAAAAGCGAATAGCCTCCGATTTTGATTCCTTTGTCATGGGCATAATCTGCAAGGTCTTTCCATCGGGAGATATTTTCAGGAGAAATATCCTCCATATTGATATGGCTTCCAAAACTCAGAATCAAAGCTTCATATCCTGTAGCTACACATTGGTCGATGGCAGTCCTGACTTCCTCGTCGTTTTTGCTCACCAAATGCATGAAAATCGGATTCTGCAAAGTCCAAGGAGCCAAAGCCCGGTACATTTTTCTCCTTGCCAAGCCATTGCGCTCCCTGTCATAACTGTCCAAAACCAATTCATACGTACGGATAGACTGGAAATTTTCTCTTGGCTTGAGGTCGATTCCAATTCCTCTTTCGGGATAGACTTCAAGGATGCTGGGTGTCCGCAATTCATAATTGACTTGGGAAGTATAGCTTGAATCCGGCTTCCAATGTGTCGCCTGACTGCTGAGCTCGGCGTGCATGGCGTTGTTAAACGCAAAGTTGTTTTCAATATAAAGCTGATGGGGCTTCTTCATCTTTTCTGTACTGCCGACCACGGCGGATTCTTCCTCCACGATTCCGAGGATTTCATTGACCACCTGATTGATATGGATGCTTTCCTTTCCGGTATTTTCAAGGGTGAGGTATTTGCCCATTAGAGGAAGGTCATCGAAGATCTCATAATGGACTTTCAAAATGAGGTTTTCAAAATCCGGATGGATATAAGAAAAGCTAACTTTTTTGCCAGAAGCATCTTTTTTATGGCCTGTCCAAAAAACAGTTTTGGTAGGAAAATGAGGTGTGATTTCTCCGATTTCGTAAGATTGGTATTGGAAATCTTCATGAGAGGATTTCATGTCGTCCAACCATTCTTTGCGGAAAAATCCCCTTTCTTGTTGTCCGCTAAGGCCACCGATCTGATAGGTTTTGCCATTCAGGATAATCCGGGCTTCCGGCATGACGGTCCGGAGCATTTGCTCGCCTGTCATCAGGTTTGTGAAATCAAAGCAAGCCAGATTGGGTGATAGGATGAAACTTCTGCGGATCAGGCCATTGTCCATCTGGATTTCTTTCCCATCCAAAAGGGTGATTTCGGCTTTCCTTTGTTGTCCATCCACAAGCCAATCGTCAAAGTTTTTCTGCTCCACATTGGTATTGCAGGAAATGAGTCCGGCAAAAATAAAAATAGAGACAATCCGTGCTGTTTGCTTAATCAGGGAATTGGACATTAGGTTAGGGGTTTTACATTTTGATCCAAATAAATTGACAGGGATTGGAGTGGGTTATCTTTTTGACTAGGAACCGTACTTGAGGATAATCGCCAATTGTCCTGCGTGGTAGGCGGTATGAGTGGTGATTCTACCCAAGGACTCTGCCTTTGTCTTTTTTCCAAATTCCTTGGTTTCAATGACCTCTTCCCAGTCTTCCTGGCTTGCGATGGCTATCTCCAATTGTCTTCCGGCCTCTTCCACCAATGCCAACAATGGTTCCAAATCAGTCCATTCTCCTGTATCTCTTCCGGCTTTTAGTGTTTGGGCATCTACTTTTACAGCCAAATTGCCAAATACATTTTTGGCAAAAAGCAATTCCACTTCAGCTATATGCCGGATCAGGAAGCCGGCAGAATTTGGACTGCCTCCGAGTCTTTTGGATAAATCTTCCTGCTTGATATTGGCCAGTTGATTGGTAAATCTGGTGCGGCCTTCTTTCCAAAGTTGAATGAATTCTCTCATACTCCAAGGTACAAAATTTGAACAGAAATTTGGATTGAAATAACATTCATCGTAATATTGCAATGTAATTAAATGATATATGCTTTGCGATATAAGTTGATATATGCCTTCGGCGATACAATTTTCCATATCAATTCTGATTTGAAGAAAACAAGCCTAATATTTCAATCTATTTCTAAATAGTCTAATCTCTCGCCTCTAAAAGTCTAAAAAATGGGTGTAACCAAAACAGATTTATTCACAGAAGAGCAAAATGAACTGGCCAAAGTCGCTAAAGTTCTGGCTCATCCGGCGAGGATCGCAATCCTCCAATACCTTATCCAATCCAATACCTGCATCAACGGGGACTTGGTCCAAGAATTGGGTTTGGCACAGGCGACGATTTCACAGCATCTCCGCGAACTGAAAGAAACAGGAATCATCAAAGGAAGCATTGAGGGCGTTTCGGTCAATTACTGTATCGACCCGATCCGTTGGTCAGAAATCCAACATCTGTTTGAAACCCTATTTTCCGGATTTCCCAAAATACCGGGTTGCTGCTAATCCTTTGAGGTTTTTGAAACCTCGAAGGTTTAAATTCTATTTAATATTTAAAACCTTCGAGGTCAGAAAGACCTCAAAGGTTACCATTCTATCATCAAACATTCAATAACATTCTTAAATTTGGCGCCTTTGCGTCTTTGCGAGATATCCATATGAAAACTTCAGAATTTACCCAAATCCTCAGAGAAAACCCTGAGAAATCCCTTTTCTTCGAATACCAAGCTGGACAATATGTCCGCACTGACTACCACATCACCGAAATTAAAAATGTCTCTTATGACACGGTGGACTGTGGTGGGATCCGCAACGAGTGGAATGAAGTCCATATCCAACTTTGGGAAAATGAAATCCCTGAACCGGACCATGCTGTCGATACCAGCAAAGCCCTGAAGATTTTTGACGTAGTCCAAAAAGTCAGACCGACTTTTCAGGATAGGGAGATCAAATTTGAATATGGAAACAGTTCCTTCCCTACAGCCGTGCTTCCTGTACACAATATCAAAGAAGCCGGAAACAGCCTGATTGTGCAGCTGACTGCAGACCAAACAACCTGCAAAGCCAAAGACAGGGCGACGACCCCGGAAGAAAAAGCTGCTGCCTGTTGCGGTCCAGCTGCAAAACCAAAGGTCCGTGTTTCCTTGGCCGCACTGGAAGCAAGCGCTTGTGAACCTGGGTCGGGATGTTGCTAGATTGTACCATATACCACGTACTAAGTACCAAGTAGGTGCCATACTTGATACTTTGTACAAAAATATATACCATGAACCTATACCCAACCCTTCAAGCCACAATTGAAAAGGCCAAAAGCCTTGAAATACCCGAGGACCGGATTCCCATCCTTCAGGATTTTATCGCCTATATCCAAAAGAAAATCGATGCGGACCAAACGGTCAACCTGAATTTTATCTGCACCCATAATTCCCGGCGGAGTCAGTTTTCCCAGATTTGGGCGAAGACGGCAGCCGAGTATTTTGGCATAGAAATCAATTCATTTTCAGGCGGAGTGGAAGTAACGGCATTTAACGAAAGAGCGGTAGCCTCTATCAAAAGGGCAGGATTTAAAGCCACGCAAAAAGGCGTCGGAAACCCAAAATACTTTGTCTTCTATTCAGATGATGACGATCCGATTATCTGTTTCTCCAAACTGTATGATGATCCGGCAAATGTTCCCAAGGGATTCGCAGTCGTGATGACCTGCTCACATGCGGATGAAAATTGTCCGTTTATTCCCGGTGCAGAGGCAAGGATTCCCGTGAGGTACGAAGATCCAAAAGCATTTGATGGAACTTCCGAGGAAGCAGATCGCTATGATGAGCGAAGTCTGCAGATAGCTTCGGAGATGTTTTATGTTTTCTCTAGAATATCTAAAGCCTAAAAGGATTGATATTAATTGATATTGGATATTTGTGGATATTGCTATGATGTTCCAAACCAATATCCAATAATATTGCGCAGCTAATATCTACCAATATCAGCCTCAATACCTACTGAACTATAAATCAATCTAAAAATGTCTGAACCTAAGAAAATAGCCTTTTTTGAAAAATACCTGAGTTTGTGGGTTGGGCTCTGCATTTTGGCGGGAGTGGGGATCGGACATTTTGCCGGGGACAGCATGGCTTACCTGAGCCGAATGGAAATCTACAATGTCAACATTCCTATCGCCATCCTGATATGGATGATGATCTATCCCATGATGCTACAGATTGACTTCAGTAGCATCAAAGGGGTTGGCAAAGCTCCAAAAGGGTTGATTCTGACTGTTGTCATCAATTGGCTGATCAAACCTTTTACCATGGCATTCTTCGCTTGGATCTTTTTTGACCAGATATTCTCAGCATTTATCGAACCTGAGTTGGCCGGAGAATATATCGCCGGAGCCATATTATTGGGTGCTGCCCCTTGTACCGCCATGGTTTTCGTCTGGTCTTACCTGACAGATGGGGATCCCAATTATACCTTGGTACAAGTCTCAGTCAATGATTTGATTATTTTGGTGGCCTTTGTTCCTTTGGTAGGTTTCCTGTTGGGAATTACCGATGTGACCATTCCTTATGAAACTTTGGTTTCTTCCGTAGTCATATTTGTCGTGATTCCATTGGTAGCCGGAGTAATTACGAATAAGATCTTGGTAGGAAAATATGGCGAAGATTGGTTCAAGACGGTTTTTCTACCCAAGTTAAAACCTGTCAGCATCATCGCCTTGCTTTTGACATTGGTTTTGTTGTTTGCTTTCCAAGGGCCAAATATTCTGAATAATCCATTGATCATTGTCCTGATAGCCATACCGCTGATCATTCAGACATATTTTATCTTTTTCATCGCCTGGTTTGGCGGAAGAAAACTCAAATTACCGCACGCCATCTGTTCGCCGGCAGCCATGATCGGGGCAAGTAATTTCTTTGAGTTGGCGGTAGCAGTGGCTATTGCATTATTCGGTTTGGAAAGTCCCGCTGCACTGGTGACAGTAGTTGGCGTATTGGTAGAAGTTCCGGTGATGCTGAGTCTGGTTGCTTTGGCAAATAAGTGGAGGTATTGACCTTTTCCGAAGTTTTTGAACTTTGGAAAAGGTCTACTAATCAATAAAATATGATCGTCTTGTTTCTATAGGCCAATATTTTCCTTTCAAGGTGGTATTTGATGGCTTTTGAAAGAACCACTTTTTCTACATCCTGACCGATCTGCACCAAGTCAGCCGGGGAGTTATGGTGGCGCACGCGGGCCACTTCCTGTTCGATGATCGGACCGGCATCCAATTCCTCGGTAACATAATGTGCCGTGGCTCCGATGATCTTTACTCCACGTTCGTATGCGGCATGATAGGGCTTGGCACCTACAAAGGCCGGCAAAAATGAATGGTGGATGTTGATGATTTTGTTGGGATAATTCCGGATAAAATCTTCGCTCAGGATCTGCATGTACCGGGCCAAGACCACAAAGTCAGTTCGGTATTGATTCAAAAGTTCTAGTTGTTTTTCTTCGACATCCATTCTGTTGGCTTTGTCCACAGCAAAATAATGGAAAGGAATACCGAAAGCTTCTACTACTTTTTTGTGGTCCGCATGGTTAGAAATCACCACAGGAATATCCACATCAAATTGTCCCGAATAATGCCTGCTCAAAATATCAATCAGACAGTGGGAAAGCTTGGATACAAAAACAGCCATTCTTGGTTTTCGGAAGTTGAAAAACAGCTCAAACTCCATGTCAAATTTCTTCCCGACTTTGGCCTCAAAAATCGGTTCAATTTCTTCCCTTTTTAGCCCAAAGGTGTCCAACTCCCAAGAAACACGCATAAAAAACATCCCTATTTCCTGATCTACATGTTGGTCAATTTCAAGGATATTTCCCTGATAGGAGTATAAAAATTCGGAAACACTTGCAACGATCCCTTTCTGATCTTTACACTGGATAATCAAAATTGCTTTTTTCATTTTTTGCGAGTGTGTGTGGTTTATCAATCCAATAATGCCTCGACATCTTCCTTGCTGAGACTCTTCATAAAACTTTCTTCTGTGCTGATCAATTCTCCAGCGAGCGCCATTTTCCTTTCCTGCAGCGCCATAATTTTCTCCTCTACCGTATTTCGGCTGATGAATTTATAGATAATGACTTTGTTTTCCTGACCTATCCTATGTGCCCTGTCTATGGCTTGGGCTTCCACGGCAGGATTCCACCAAGGGTCGAGTAAAAAGACATATTCTGCTTTGGTCAGGTTCAGTCCAACGCCACCAGCCTTGAGTGAAATCAGGAAAATCTTGACTTCATCATTTTGCTGAAAAGACTGTACTTGGGCCTGACGGTCCTTGGTGGTACCATCAAGGTAAGCGTATTTGATATTTTCTTTTTCCAGGTATTCTTTGACAATAGCCAAATGTCTGACGAATTGACTAAAAACAAGCACTTTATGTCCTTCACTGACCGTAGATTCGATCATGTGGGTCACATCTTCCATTTTGCCGGAATCACCTGTATAGTCTTTATCGGTCAACCTTGGATGATTGGCCAACTGCCTCAGCTGTGTCAATCCCCTTAACAAAGCAAACTGCTGGTTTTTCATACCGGGAATTGACATTTCCTTGACAATCTTTTCTCTATAATACCCTTTCACTTCTTCATATGCCTTTTCCTGCTCAGGTGTCATAGTGGAATATTTGACGTTGATCACTTTCTCCGGCAAGTCAGTGGCTACCTGACTTTTTAACCTTCGCAGGATAAAAGGCTTGATCATCGCATGCAGTTTGGCTGCTTTGTCCTGGTCATTCTTCTTCTCTATAGGCAATAAAAACTGTTTTTTGAACATGTTTTGATTACCCAAAAGACCTCTGTTGATAAAATTCATCTGTGACCAAAGGTCCATAGTTCCATTCTCTACGGGGGTTCCTGTCAAGATCAACCTCTGTCTACAAGTCAGTTCATTTACTGCCTTGGCGATAATGCTACCAGGGTTTTTGATCGCCTGTGATTCGTCCAAAATGACATAATTAAAATAGAATCCTTTCAGCAAGTCCACGTCCATTCGGGTGATCCCATAAGAAGTAAGCACAAGGTCATATTTTGCAAAACGGCTGATGTCCTTGATTCTCTGGCTGCCTGTGTATGTGAGGATTTTCAGCTTTGGGGTAAATTTTCTGGCTTCCAATTCCCAATTGTAAATCAAGGAAGTCGGCATGACAAGCAAAGAAGTGGTTTCCGGATGTTGCTCTTTTTCATGAGCCAAAAGAGCCAAAGTCTGAACAGTTTTTCCCAATCCCATATCATCCGCGAGACATCCTCCAAATCGGAATTCGTTCAAAAACCGCATCCAATTATAACCTGCTTTCTGATAAGGTCTCAATACCCCTTTGAAAGTAAGCGGTAAATCATAATCCTCAATTTGATTGAAATTTCTAAGCTTTTCGAGCTTTTGACTCAGCTTAAGTTTTAATAGATTGCCTGTTTGCAGCTCTTGGGCAAGGGCGATATGGTGTTTTTTGAGTACGAGAGATTGCTGGGAGGAATCATGCTCATGCTCCTCCATGAAAGCAAACATCTCCGAATAATTGACAAACCATGAATTGGGAATGACCGCGATCTCTCCGTTAGGTAATTCAAATTCAGTCTTTCCCTGAAGCAAAAGTCTTCTGATCTTATTGAATGGGATCTCAAATGAACCAAATCTAATCACCGCATGCACGTCAAACCAATCAATGTTTTCTTTGACTTCTACAGAAATATTGGCATGCCCGATAAAATACCTTTTCCCTTTTTGGGTGGGCGCTTGTTGGATACGGATTCCCATCTCCTCCAAGTTATCTTTATAAGCATTGATCCACCCAAATGCCTTGGATTTACAAATCGAATACCGGGCATGCTTGACAGGCAGACCAAGGTCTTTGAGGTAATCCCCGTAGGATTTTTCCTTGTCTAGGTCTCTAATTACTTTGTGAAAAATATAATTGTCTCCAATTTGTTCCAACTCTACATTATTGGATGCTTTTTCTTCAGATCTGAACGCATAATCCCCATATTGGAATTGCAAATCAAAAACTATTTTATCTTCCTCTTCTTCTTCCAATTTATTTCCAAAAAGATCGGTTTTTGGACTCGAAGGCAAGTCACTCAAACTCAATACCGGTCTTGGCAAAGACCTTTCGACTTTGATATCAAATCCTTTTGCATAGACATCAAAGGAAGCTACAAGTTGGGTCACGAACTTTTTGTAATACTGATCTTCGACCTTCCTCGGGATTACAATGAACTTTTTGTTGAGAAAGGGTTGAAGTTTTTTGCCGTCCACCCCTTTTTTAAAACTGTATAAATTGTAATCGACCACCAACCAGGCAGGTTCGTGACAGATCAGATAAGCATTTCGGTATTGCCATTCAAGTGGAGCATCTCTGTATTTGATGGTGGGAAAATAATGTGTGTTGTCCTCATTTCTCCTAAAATGAAAAAGTACCGCTGCTTTCTCAGGCATAATATTGATTTCTCTCCAGATCGGATTACCATCATTGCCCATCTCAAAAAAACGCTTCCCTTTCAGATTTTCCAGAACTTTGGCCCTCAAACTTTCAAGTTTGTGTTCGATCAATTCCTGGACCACCTTGTTTTCCGTCTTGGGATCGTAGATCTTCCTAAGGTATTCTTTTGGTTTAAGTTTCTTGGTGTCGAATTTTTTGACAATAGCTTCCTGCTGCATGTCATCCATCCACTTTATCAACTTAAAGTCCGTCTCGTCAAGGCCAGAAGAGAACTCTGGTGCGTTAACATGAGAAATATTCTGATGCGCAAATGAAAGCCTCCCCTTTTCATCCAATTGAACCACAAATGACTCGAACAGCAGTCCAAGGAATTCATGACTGAATAAGGAATATATAATTTGAAACGGTTTTTCTGGGGATACTTTCATAGCTTTAAAATCAATCAACGGAACAAATCCGTCAACCAAGACAGTTTTTTGCAATAAAACTAGCCCGAAAAATACAGAATAATTTTCAGTATAAAAATAAATGGGATTAAGATTTGGGCATTCAAATTTGCACAGTTTGGATATCTGATTAATAGTTAAAATATTAGCTCTCAACTTTAGTATTTTCCAAAAAGTAAAAAACCCAAATGAAACAGTACCTTGAAATTTTTACCCTGAGTCATGTGTTTTTTGGTTCAATTGCTTTGTTGTCAGGAGTTTTGGCCATAATTTTTAAAAAAGGAGGAAAAGGCCACAATCCGGCAGGAAAAATCTATTAGTTGGTCGATGATTGGAATAAGCATAACTGCCTTTGGTATAGCCATCCCAAAAGGAAACCTTTTTCTCCTGATAGTCGGTGGATTCAGTACCTATATGACCTTGACCGGTTATCGATTTTTACAGTTTAGGAGAAACTCCAAACTGAAGTTCGGATTTTGGGATTATATTTTTATTGGAGTTGGATTTCTCACTGTATTGATTCCCGCAGGATACATTATTCAATTTGATTGGAAAAATATCGGTGGAATTTTGATTGTGTTTTTTGTTTTCAGTGCTATCCTGATCTCCATGCTGACCACTGACCTTTTCCATGCTAAGAAGCTTTCTACCTATTCCAAAGGATGGTTTCTTAATAGGCATATCAGCAGGATGATGGGGGCATTCATCGCGACAGTGACAGCATTTTTAGTCCAAAACTGGCAAACAGACCCGATCGTTATTGCCTGGTTATTGCCCACTGTGATTTTTGTGCCATTGATTATCTACTTTACAAAAAAATTCAAAGTCACCTCAAAGCAATTAAAACCGAAAATGCCCACCCAAAATCCCTGATTTTGAAATACGGGAAATAAATTGAAATTTGGTCCGATGGGTAACTCTCAAATTATTTTATTATGACAGAGCCAACGCTTACCAGGCAGCTTGGGTTGATGGGACTAGTGGCTACCGGAGTCTGTTCCATGCTTGGCGCGTCGATCAATGTTGTGCCTTTTATGATCCAGCGGCACATTCCGGGAATCGGGCCTTATGTATTACCTGCGTTTATATTCGCAGCAATTCCTGCACTATTGGCTGCATTTGCCTATAGTATTCTCGCTACAGCCATGCCCAGGGCCGGCGGAAGTTATGTCTATGCGAGCCGTGGACTTAATCCTTATTTGGGTTTTGTGGCGAGCTTTTCCCAATGGTTTGGACTCTCTATCGTCATCGGAGTGGTGGCTTATGTGACAGTTCCATTTTTGAGGGATATTGCTACAGCATTGGAATGGACTTCATTGGCAGCACTATTGGAAACCGGGCTTATCAGGGTGACATTAGCTTTGGTTTTGGTATGGCTTTTTGTTTATGTCAATATCCGAGGTGCAAGTCTTTATGAAAAGACGGTTATTCCACTGATGGTCTTGATGTTTGTGATGGGAGGAGTAGTAATCGTAGCAGGTTTTTCATTTACACAAATAGATTTTGCACAATCAATATTGAAAAAAGAAGGAAGAGATATCTCACCTTCATTTGGAGCAGACTTCCACTTGCCTACTTTCCTTTCAGCAGGGGCTTTGTTGTTTGCAAGTTTTATTGGATTTGACAGCATTGCACAGGCGGGAGGAGAGGCCAAGAATCCCACCAAAAGACTCCCGTTGGCGATTGCTTTGACCATTGTCATAGTAGGTGGTTATTATATGCTTTTCACCAGCGCTGTCTATCATGCTGTACCTTGGTCTTTTGTAGCCGAAGAAGCTTCGCAAAAAGAAATCACAGCACCGGGTTTGATGGGCTACTTGCTTCCATCAGGTTTAACAGTGGTGATTGTCGCCGGAGCGGCGATCGCATTGATCAATGACCTTCCCGCTATGCTGCTTTCAGTTTCGAGGCTGATGTTTGCCTGGGCAGAGGATGGTATCTTTCCCAAATATTTCACTAAAATCCACCCGCGATTCCACACACCGTATGCGGCAATAATTCTAAGCGGGGTCATGGCAAGCATAGGGATCTTGGGAAGCCATTTTGCGGGCGATTTCTTTTTGGGCATTGATATCATGGTGACCTCCATGATGGTGAATTTTCTCTTGATGTGCTTGACTTTATTGACTATTGACAAAGTAAATCCCACATTGGCTTCAGATATCAAAATCATAAAGAACAGAAAAACCCGGGCCGCATTGGGTTGGGCGGGGACATTGGTCTTGGTCTTTTTCCTTGCAATCCACACCTGGAAAGACCTCAGCAGCAATACAGAAGCCTGGTATTTCCATTCAACTCCGATTTGGCTGATTGTCATGGGGCTGGCTTCCCTGATATTCTTTTTTAAATTTAAGCAGCTAAAAAACAAAGGAATAGACACCAAATCTCTATTTGAAAAATTGCCTTGATATGAACAAAATGATTGATAAATATACCGAACTGGCGCCCGACCTGCGCATATCAAAAGTATTGACCGGACTTTGGCAGATCGCCGATATGGAAAAGGAGGGCAATATCCTTGACCCGAATGTCACCTCCCTTGCCATGGCGCCATATGTGGAAGCGGGGCTGACTACCTTTGACATGGCTGACCATTATGGTTCGGCAGAAATCATCGCGGGAACTTTCAAAAACACTCACCCCATCGGCAAAAAAGCTACGCTTTTGACCAAGTGGGTTCCCAAACCCGGCAAATCAAGCCTCGAAGAAACAAGGGCTGCAATCCAGGTTTCTCTTGACAGACTTCAAACAAAACGGATCGACCTGTTGCAGTTCCATGCCTGGAGTTACCCTGACCCAACCTGGCTGGACCAATTGTTTTGGCTGAAAGAATTGAAGGAAGAAGGATTGATCAAGCATATCGGGCTGACCAATTTTGATTCGGCCCACCTGCGGATAGCTTGCTCATCAGGCATTCCGATTGTGTCCAACCAAATTTGTTATTCTTTGATCGACCAAAGGGCTTCGGGAGAAATGGCAAAAGTATGTCAGGAATACGGGGTCAAAATCCTTGCTTTTGGAACCTTGGCAGGTGGATTCCTATCTGAAAAATGGTTGGGAAAAACGGAACCGCTTTTGGAAAATGAAGCGACTTGGTCCCAGATGAAATACAAAAGATTCATTGATGCGGCAGGAGGTTGGGCAAAATTCCAACATCTTTTAGAGACCGTTGCAGGAATAGCTGAAAAACACCAAGTTTCCATTGCCAATGTGGCCACCAAATTCATCCTCGAGCAGCCTCAGGTAGGTGGAGTCATCATCGGTGCCAGATTGGGACAAAGCGCCCATATAGAAGAAACGATGAAACTATTTTCCTTTTCGCTATCAGAAAAAGACAAAGCCACTATTCAAGAGGCACAATCGATATTGACTCCGATTCCCGGAGACTGTGGAGACGAGTATAGGAAACCACCATTTCTTACCGCTTCAGGCGACCTCAGCCACCATCTTGATTCTTTTCCAAAACCTTTTGAAGTTAAAGAAGGAGCAAATGGAAGTTTACAGGTATTCAGCGGGACAGTTTGGGAAGGAATGGCCGGTTACAGTCGTGCCACAAGAAGGGGAAACAGGATCTCTGTCTCCGGAACCACCGCAACCCATGGTCATCGGATGATCGGGGGAAAAGACGCTGGGGCACAGGCACATTTTGTCCTTGATAAAATCGAAGCGGCAATCACTTCACTTGGTGGAAAAATGGAAGATGTGATCCGCACCAGAATTTTTGTCAACAATATAAATGATTGGGAAGCTGTGGCCATGGCCCACGGACAGCGTTTTGCCGCCATTCAGCCCGCCAATACTTTGGTGGAAGCAAAATTGGTAGGAGAGGGGTATTTGGTAGAGATAGAGGCAGAAGCGGAAGTTGGTAGTTAGAAGGTTAAAAAGTTTTTAAAGTTTCAAGGTTGGTTTAAAGATCGGTGTTTTCTAAAATTGCCATTTTTTCGGGACCCTAACTTTTCTTAGTTAAAAATTACGTAGATTAGTTTTCAGTTCAGGCTTCATTTGAAAAGGTCGAATTCGCCGGTATTGGGACTTGCCTATGAAAAAAATTTACCTTCTCCTCCATATAGTTTCCCTGTTTCAGATTGCTTTCATAATTTTTCTTGTGCCAAAGCTAAGCTTTGGCCAAAATTTGCTAAACAGCAAACAGACAAGCCATTTTTCATACATATACAAAATAACTGACCTTGAAGCCGAAGTTATTTACACCTCCGGCGAAAAAGGAATCAAGGAATCATTTTTTCATACTTTGATTGATTCATTTCCTATGAGTGAAGAATATCAAGGTGATTTACCTGATGGTCATTATTTGAAAACTTTTGCTTTGAAAAACAGACAAAGGATTGAAATTACGTCAATACAACCTGTAAGAATTTTTATTATCAAAAACGATAGGGATCTAAACATCCAAGTTTATGGGCCGGACGAAAAAATCATCAAAAAGGCCGAAGTAAGTGCTGACGGGAAAAAACTAACCTTTGATCCCAAAACCGAATCTTACCAAGACAAAAAATCCAATAAAAGCGGGGTAGTTAAAGTTACATATGCAGGAAAAACGAGTTTCTTTTTTTTGGAAAAAAAACTGAATAATTCAACATTCAAAATCACCAAAAACAATATCCTCTACGGCACCCCAATCCGGTATGTCTGGATACCGGTAAGGTTTGTTCTTTTGATTCCGGTAGATGGATACAAGTCGATAAAAACCGGTTACGTCCAGGGTTCCATTTATAAGATTTCCGATTTTTTCCAAAGAGCTTACCATAGCACTGCTTGTATTTTTGATGATTACCATTGCGATTGGAGAGATTACAGTTCATATGAATCACATCTGAAAGGCTATATGGTTTTTGACAAGCCTAAATACAAACCGTTGGATACCTTAAATATGAAGAGCTATTTGGTCAACAAAAGAGGCAAACCATATACCAATGAAGTAGAGTTAGAGCTGTATCAGGGTTCAGAAAAAAAATATTCCACAACGGTTCAACCGTTTCGGGAAGGAGCTTTTTCGTACAGTTTACACCTTCATGATTCCCTTAAACTCAAGCTTGACCAGTATGCACAAATTCGCCTGCTTGACAAAAATAAGGATGAATTGATGTCAAGAAATTTAGAGATAGAAGAATATGAATTAAAGCGGAACAGTTTGGAAATCAGCTTATCCTCAGACATACATGTCAGGGGAAAGGAGCAAATTTTAACGCTATCTGCAAAAGACGAAAATGGACTAAGGATTAAAGATGGAAGGGTACAAATTTGGGTTTTCCCCCACCATCCCAAAATCTTTCACGACAGCATTGTCTTTTTACCGGATACATTACAGTTTATTGAAAGGGAACTCTTGACAAATAGCCCAACAGAGATAGCTATTCCCGATTCCATTTTCCCTATGTCAGATTTGGACTATGCTATCAAGACAGTATTGTTAAATGCTGAAAATGAGCGTTTGGAGGAAAATATTTCAGGGTTTTTCAAGGCTTTTGACGAACCATTTTCCATGATGTTGGAAAATGATTCGCTATCTGTCAAATACAATAATCCGAAAGAATCATCTGAAAAAATCCTTCTCTTTGGAAGAGATTATTTCGGAAACAAAGAATTGGTGGAAAGCATATTACCCCCATTTAGAATTCCTTTTAACACATTAATTTCAGAATATATTGTTGAATGTTCAGGTAAAGATCAGGTGTTTTCAGTTGCAGAGGAAAGCGCAAAAGTTTCTGTGGTAATTTCCCGCAACCCTGAGGAGCTAACCTTTGCCATACAAAACCCCCGCAAAGTTCCTGTCACATATTTTTTATACTATGGCAATAATTTGGTCCAATCAGGTCAACAACCAAGTCAAGCAGTTCGAATGCGAAACAAGGGCGAAAAGAATTACTTTCTGTCACTGAATTACCTATGGGCAGGAGAAATACAATACCAAACCTATCAAATTCCTTTGCAGAAATACAGGCTGCAAATAAATTCTCAAGAGCCTGTATTAATTTATCCAGGCGAGGAAACTGAAATCCAAATAGAAGTAAAAGATTATAAAAACCGCCCTGTGGAAGGGGTAGACCTGACTGCATTTGGATTGACCAAAAAATTCAATTTCGAAGCACCTTCCTTGCCTTCACTTGGAAAAAGTCCCAAAGGAAAGAAACTGATCAACAACTTTACCATTACCAACACCAAGCCTGACTTGATTGAGAGGCCTCTAAACTACCCTGCATGGAAGATACTGGCTTCCTTGGATTCAATCTCTTATTTTCAGTTTATTTACCCCGAATCCAAACTGTATAGATTCGAACATCCTACTGAGAGTGGCTTGACGCAGTTTTCTCCATTCATACTTAAAAATGGGAATTTTGAGCCAGTTTCGGTTATTTATGTAGACAAGGTTCCGGTTTATTTCTATTGGAATACTATTCAGCAACCTTATTCTTTCCTCATTGATCCAGGGTATAGACAACTGAAATTCCGATTGGAAGATCAGATCATAACTTTAGACAGTGTTTATTTTGAGGCCAATAAGCGGACGATTATTTCCATTGATCCTTCCCTTTATAAGGGTAAAATGAATGTTGAAGAAGCTGAACTGGAATTTTCTCAAACGGAGAAAAACCACCTTTACAATTACATCTTTCCCTACAGAAACCCCTTTATCAGAGGCTTTTCTTATTTGAAGACAGACAAAAATGTGATCAACCTGGGTTTGGGTAATGGCCCAAATTCAAAAAAGACCTATTTGGCAGGTCCTGTCTATGGTTTTTTGGATTTCAAATTAATCAACGGATTCACGACAGGCTTTCACCACGAACCTTATTATGAATATGACTTTAGGGAAGGCTTGCTCAAAATGAGATCTCTGAATGAATATATCCTACCCACCCAATCCTCCAGGGTATCTATATCGAATCCATTAGGAGAACAGGTAATGACTGAGGAAAAATTGTTTGAACTTTGGCAGTCACACCTGGAAAAGTTAAGGATAGAAAAAGCACAATATATTAACCCCAATAATACAACTAAAGGGAGAGGGAGATTAGAATTGGGATTTGATAAACAATTACCCATGGAAAGCCTTCCGATCAACGTTTTGATTTTCAATCAAAGCAATTTGAATGACATCAGGATTTATCCGGGAAGCGCAAAGGTTTTTCACGACTTAAAACCCGGAAAATATGAAGTCTTTTTACTTTTTAAAGGATCTTCCTATTCCAAGATTGATTCGATCGAGGTCCTGAAGGATGGATTGAACTTCGTAAAAGTCCCGTTTCCTATTTCTTCGAAAAAGGATGCTTTCAGTCAAAAACTCGTGCAATTGATAGAAAAGAATCTTTTCAATGATAGCCCTTCAGATTTACTTTTTGAACAAAGAGAATTAGTGGGATTCCAAAGGACCTATTTGGAAAATAATAAATATTCTGGACCTGGGATTTTGGTTTCAGGGTATATAGTAGATGAAACAGGATTTGGATTACCCGGAGCTACGGTCATTGTCGAAGGATTGGCCCATGGGGCGAGCACTAATTTGGATGGCTATTATGAATTGGTCGTGCCATATGGCTATTCGGAGTTGGTGGTTTCATTTGTTGGGTATAAGTCTACCAACTTCAGGATTAGCCAAGGAATACCTGACAGAATTCAAATGGAACCTGATGTCAGGGCACTTTCAGAGGTAATTGTGACCGGATATGGAGTGATGCAAACCAAAAGAACTTTATCTTATGCTACGACAGTAGTCGATGCTGAATTTGATTTTGAAGAAGTGGAAGGAATGCTTCAAGGCAGAGTTGCGGGAGTAGCTATCCAAGATGCAGGAAAAGGAGTCAATCTTCAGATAAGGGGAATGTCTTCTGTAAACTTTCAAGAAAAGCCCCTGATATTGATTGATGGGAAAGTTTTTCTTGGAGAATTGAATTTATTGGATTTAACCCAAGCGAAAAAGGTTGAAAGTCTTCTCGGGGAAGAGGCTTTTAAACGGTTTGGTGAAAAGGGTAAGAATGGTGCTATCCTGATATATTTCCAAGAAGAAAAAATCAATGATCAAACTCAAGATGAGGGATTGGATTGGGAAAATGCCGGAGGCGGGAAAATCCGGAATAATTTTTCGGATGTTGCATTTTGGCAACCTGATTTGATTACAGATGAGGAGGGAAAAGCAAGTTTCAAAGTCAAATTCCCCGATGATATCACAGCTTGGCAAACACATGTGCTTGCAATGAACGGGAAGAAGCAAAATGGCAAAAACCAAGGTTTGATAAGGTCTTACATGCCAGTGGTGGCTCAATTATTTATTCCTAGATTTTTGATAACCAATGATACAGCAAGAATTCTCGGAAAATCACTGAATTATATGGGAGATTCTTTGGAGGTAGAAACAGGGTTTGAAATCAACGGTAACCCAACCTTGCCAAAGCGGACTGGAATCCTTACGGATATCCGGGTAGACAGTCTCACTTTGGTCTCAAAAGATTCTCTCAAAATCCAATACCAATTACAGACCAAGAAAGGGTTCAAGGACGGAGAAATCCGAGAAATTCCTGTCTTTCCTCAGGGCATGTCCCAAACCAAAGGTCATTTTGGCATCTTGGAAGCAGATACTGTTTTCACTTTGATAACGGATACCTCAGCGATGGCTTCCAAATTAACATTTTGGTCAGACCTTTCTGGGATTTATGAAGAAGAATTGGCATTTATCCACTCCTATCGCTATTTATGCAATGAGCAAATGGCATCCAAAGTCAAAGCACTTTTGCTTCAAAGAGACCTTGACTTTTGGAAAAGCAAGCCATTTGAGCAAGAAAAAGTCCTTCGTAAACTGATAACATCACTCCAAAGAAACCAACAGTCAAATGGAATGTGGGGTTGGTGGAATGATTCCGGGGAAAGTCTTTGGATCACCCTTCATGTGGTGGAGGCATTGGGGATGGCTCAAGAAAAAGGGTTTGAAGCAGGATTTTCCAAACCTGCTTTGGAAGAAGTACTACTTCGGTATTGGGACAAGGAAAAAGATTTTGAAACCAAATCAAAAATCATTCATGCTTTTATTTCTTTAAGAAGTCAAGTGGGCTTCACGAGGCTGATGGAAGATTTGGAAAAAACCAAAAAAGAAACTGTTTCACATGATTTGGGTCTGCTGTGGATTAAATCCAGGCTCAATCAGGAGATTTCAATAAATGAATTGGATAAATACCAAAGGAATTCCATTTTAGGGAACACTTATTATGGTTCAGGTTTGGAAGAATCCAATTGGCAAAACGGGGACATTGCCTTAAGTCTTTTGGCATACAAAATCCTTAAAAACAATCAAGATACACCAGATTCAGTACTCAGAAGTATCCGTAATTATCTTTTTGAGAAAAGGGAAAAAGGAAACTGGATCAATACCTACCTTTCGTCTAGAGTTTTGGAAACGTTAATTCCTGAAATGGTTAAGGAATCTAAATTTGCCGGAAACCAATCGGTCATGGTAAAGGGAGATATCGATGCAAGTATTTCCAAATTTCCATTTATCGAAGAATTCAACGCCACACAGCCTTTGATAATAAGAAAAACAGGAAACCTCCCTTTGTATTACTCTTATTCTGAAAATTTCTGGAATCCAAACCCTGATCCTAAAAAAGGGGCTTTCGAAATCACTACCCGATTTGAGGAAAATAATGGGAACTTGCTCAAAGCAGGTACTGAAGTGGCATTGATGGTGGAGGTCAGGGTAAAGGAAGATGCTTCTTTTGTAATGATCAACGTTCCTATCCCCGGCGGTTGTAGCTATGGTAAAAAATCCAACCGCAGCAATTGGGAGACCCACCGGGAATACTTCTTGGAGGAAACAGCAATTTTCTGCGAAAATTTGCCAAAAGGGAACCATACCTTCAGAATATCCTTAGAACCTAGATTTACCGGAACGTACACCCTCAACCCAGCCAAAATAGAAATGATGTACTTTCCTACTATCAATGCCAATGAAGGTCTAAAGAAAGTAAGGATAGAAGATTAATTCGAATCCGAAGAAATGGGAATAGATTGTTCTGAGTCATGTTCTTTTTTCCGGCCTTTATTAAAAACCTTGTAACTTATACCCCATATCAAAATATGATATCATGAAGAAATTATGCTTTTCCGTTCTTTTCGTTCTTTTCAACTCAGTCCGTGTATTTTCCCAAGAAACTGAAAAAACTGCTCCAATTCCCGATCCATTGGTTTTTGAGACTTCCCATCAAGGGACTTTTCATGGGAAGTCCATCAGCTACAAAGCCATATCAGGAGAGACATTTCTGAAAAACAATGATGGTGAACCGGTGGCTGCGCTTTGGTCCACTTCCTATATCAAACCTGAAACCGATTCAGGGAAGCGGCCCGTCACCTTTATTTTCAACGGAGGGCCCGGTTCAGCGTCTGTCTGGCTGCATATGGGAGTCTTTGGTCCCAAAATAGTCAAGGTGGATTCTGAGGCAAAAACTGATGATGGGGCGGCTCCTTTTGACTTGGTCAATAATGAATTGGCTTTGTTGGATATCACAGACTTGGTGTTTATTGATCCTGTGGGGACAGGGTTTAGTAAGGTAATTGGCAAAGGCAAGGTAGAAGATTTTTGGGGATTGACGGAAGATGCCAAGTCTATAGCGCAGTTTATCCGCCTTTGGATCACCAAGCATCAAAGATGGCAATCCCCAAAATACATTGCAGGGGAAAGTTATGGTACCACTAGGGCTTCTGCTGTCACGGCGGCTTTGGAGAGTGGTGGTCAGGCTGTGGCTTTGAATGGTCTGATCTTGATATCACAGGCATTGGATTATCAGGGTTCAACTTCAATGCATGACAATATCGCCTCCTATTTCACCTATTTTCCCACTATGGCTGCCACTGCTTGGTACCATGGCAAAGCCGGTCAGGGTAAAAAAATGGAAGATTTTGTAGCGGAAGCAAGGGCATTTGCCTATAATGAATATTTGCCGGCATTGTACAAAGGCAACCAATCTACAGTCGAGGAGAAAGAAAAAATTGCTCAAAGAATATCCTACTTTTTGGGACTGGAAAAAGAATATATTCTTCTATCTGACAACAGAATCCTCACTGGTAGATTCAAGAAAGAATTGCTTAGAAAAGATGGGAAAACCATAGGGACTTTAGATGGCAGATATCTTGGGGAAGAAGGCGACCAAACTGCAGCCTCACCGACCTTGGGCGATCCTTCTAGCTATGCCATTGATGCGGCTTACACTGCTGCCCTGCAGGATTATTTCGCCAAAACATTGCAAATCAAAGTGGACCGGCCATACCTGACCTCCAACGGCAGTATTGGTGGCAAATGGAATTGGAGGCCCGTTCCTGAGGGTTCTTATTGGGAACCTTCCTATGTCAATGTCGCCCGAAGTCTCGGCGAATCCATGCGCCGCAATAAAGACCTAAAAGTCATGGTGGCCAATGGATATTATGACCTGATCACACCTTTTTTGGATGCAGAATACACCTTTGCACGACATGATATCCCAATGGAAAGGGTGCAGCTATTTTATTACGAAGGAGGCCACATGATGTACAACCACCTAACGGATTTTGAAAAATTGGTGAAAGATATCAGGGGATTTATCCAGAAATAATAAAGGAATACACAAACACTACTTTGATGAACGATCAAGATATTCAAAACATTCCCGAGTCTTATTTTGCCATAGATGAAGCCACCAAAGTACTTGGTTTCACAATGCCATCAGACATGCTTACCTGTTCGCTGTTGAGGACCTTGGCTGCGTCCAAGCCTTCGGGTAGATTTTTGGAATTGGGAACCGGAACCGGGCTTTCCACTTCATGGATCTTAAACGGAATGGATAAAAGCAGCACTTTGATTTCAATCGACAATGATAAATCGGTTTTGAATATTGCCAAAACACATTTGGGAAAAGACTCCCGTTTGTCACTTGTCCTTTCCGATGGGGAAGATTGGATTCTTACAAATATAAATAAGCGCTTTGATTACATTTTTGCCGATACCTGGCATGGTAAATATTTGCTCTTAGAAGAAGTCCTTGACATGCTTAATCCAGGAGGACTATATATTGTAGATGACATGTTGCCACAACCCAATTGGCCTGAAGGCCATGCCGAAAAAGCCATCGAATTTGTCAAAAAGCTTGACCAAAGAACAGACTTGAAGCTGACGAAATTGGATTGGGCGACAGGAATTATCATCGGTGTGAAAATTAAGTGAAGGAGAGAAATTACCCAACTTTCCTGTTTTTTTATTTACATACGAAACCATTTCTCTTTTTTTCGCATTTACACACCTGACAGTTTCAATCAAAAATAACCTTTATGGAAAAGCCGGATTTCAATATCACCGAAGTCAATAAAATCATCCGTGGACGTAGGTCCATGTTTTTTGCCCAATTCAAAGAAAATGATCCTGTAGATGACGCCGTCATCGAGGAAATACTGGAAAATGCCACTTGGGCGCCTTCACACAAATTGACAGAACCGTGGAGTTTCATCGTATTTGCAGGAGATGGAAGACAGAAGTTTGCTGATTACCAATCTGAGTTGTACAAAGAAAGAACAACCAAAAACGGGACTTTCAACGAAGCTGCCTACATGAGGTTCAAAGAAAATCCTTTAAAAGCATCTCATATCATCGCCATAAAAATGAAACATGATCCCAAAGCAGGTCTTCCTGTGATGGAAGAAATAGCAGCTGTAGCCATGGCTGTCCAAAACATGTACCTTTCGGCCTCTGCCCATGGTTTGGCAGCGTTTTGGGGGACGGGAGGGCCTACATTTTGGCCTGAAGCGAAGCCTTGGTTTGGCTTGGAAGAAGAGGACATGCTGATGGGATTTTTCTATATCGCAAAACCTGCAACTGAAAATTGGCCAGTCGGAAAAAGAAAGCCTGCTGCTGAAAAAACTGATTGGGTAAGGTAAATAAAGAGAGTAAAAAGTAAAAGGTAAAAAGTAAGAAGTCAAAATCGAAAACCTCTTACCTTTTACCTCTTACCTAATTTCACATTAAAATGATTACATGCCTCTATATTGTGGAGGCTCAATACCATTGGCACGGATATAAGAAATCGCAGCTCCCCTGTGGTGGGTGGTGTGGTCATCAATCAAACCGATAACCTGACGCCTTGAACCTTTTCCGCCGAATATGTCCACGACTTCTGCCAGTTGAGCCTCGCTCAAGTTTGCAACTGTCGCTCTGGTGTAGGCATAACAGTTTTCTACAAATGTTTTCAATTCAGCTTTTGTGGCTGGTTTGGCGTCAGCAGCAAAACTTGGCGCAGCACCATTCAAAAACCTTGAACTGATCATCACCATAGCTCCTGATAGGTGGGTAACCTGCTCTTTAAAACTCATTGCTCCTGCATCTGGTTTATAATCTAAAAGGTTGTCAGGCATTTTGTCCACAACTTCCAGCGTAAACGCTTTGCTGTTATCCCATTTGGCTACAAATTCTGAAATTGTAGTCTGTGCGTTGGCAATAGCTGTAGTACATACCAATGCAAATACGACCATTGCGATTTTTGAAATTAGTTTTTTGGCTTTCATAAAAATTGGATTTTGATGTTTTTCTATAAATATCCGTTATCCAATACTCAAATCAAACCATTTTGATAAATTTGGGCCATGATGAAAAGGAATTATATATCGTTGATTTTACTTTTTATACTCCTCAGTTGTAGTTCTGATTACCTTCCGAAGCCCAAAGGGTATAACCGTTTGGACCTTCCTGAAAGGGAATTTATTGCTTTGAAAAATGATGTACCCTATTCGTTTGAGCATTCTGTGCATGCCATTGTGGAACCGGATTCTTTTAACCTAGCCGAAAAATCCTGGATCAACCTGAATTATGAATCTTTGGGAGGAAAAGTCCACCTTACTTATCTGGCTTTGAATACAGATGGAAAAGACATCAAAACAGTGGTAAATGATGCCATCAACCTCACTGCCAAGCATCAGATCAAAGCTTATGGGATTGAAGAATCCATGATGCTGACACCAAAAGGATATACCGGTGTTGTAGCCGAACTTTCTGGAGAAGTCCCTACACAATTCCAGTTTTTTGTAACCGATTCGACCAAGAATTTTTTGAGGGGAGCTTTGTATTTCAATACGGCTATGAAAAATGATTCGCTTGCTCCTGCCATTGAATACATCAAAGTGGACATGATCCATTTGATCAATACACTTGAATTCAAAAAATAAAGCCATCCAATTTTTAACTGGATGGCTATTTAATGTTTAAAGAAGCGGGTTAGAAAGTAAGTTTTTTCCAGCTTTTGATAATGACGGCTCCTCCTATGATAGCAACAATAGTCGCAATGATAGCAGGCATTACATTTCCATAAATCCAGAATCCTACTGCAAATAAGGCTGCATAAACCATCACCGAGCCGATTAGCATCAACCCGATCTCCATAGGCAATTGTCCCTGTTCCTGCTTTTCATTCGGATACCTATCCAAGAGTTTTTTCCATCCAAAGGAAGCCGGTCGAACTTTTCGGTAAAAGGACAGTAAGATTTCATCATTTTCAGGTTTGGTAAATAAAGTGACCAATACCCAACCTACAGTGGTAATTCCCACCCCATAAAGTAATTTGAGGTAAGCTTGGTTTTCAGGGATCAAAATCCATCCTACTTTTGGATTGATCACCTCAAAGAATATTGCCACAATAAATGAAATCAACATGGCGAAAATCTCTGTGTAGGCATTGATCCTCCACCAAAACCAACGAAGAATAAAAATCAGTCCTGTACCTGCTCCGATCTGAAGCAGGATATTGAATGCTTCCAAAGCATTGGAAAGTGCCAAAGCAAGGACTGCTGCAAAAACCATCAACAGTACGGTAGAAATCCTTCCAACCATCACAAGTTCTTTGTCAGTAGCTGTTGGTTTCAAAAACCTGAGATAAAAATCATTCACAACATAAGAAGATCCCCAATTGAGGTGTGTCGAAAGTGTGGACATCACTGCAGCAATCAAAGATGCCAGGACAATTCCTATCAATCCTGTCGGCAGGAAAGTCAACATGGCTGAATAAGCCAAGTCATCCCCCAATTTGTCAGCAGGAATATTTGGAAAAGCCACACCCAAATCAGTAATCTGGGGGAAAATAATCAGTGATGCAAGTGCAACAATAATCCACGGCCAAGGCCTCATGGCATAGTGGGCAATATTGAAAAACAATGTTGCGCCGATAGCATTCTTTTCATCCTTTGCGGAAAGCATCCTTTGGGCGATATAGCCACCACCACCGGGTTCTGCCCCAGGGTACCATGTAGCCCACCACTGAATGGCGAGTGGCATGATCAGCAATGGAATAATGAGGTTCCAGTCATTGAAATCCGGTAGGAAATTAAGTTTTTCAGATACATTTGGATGAGTGAGCAAATTATTCAAAGAACCGATTTCGGGCATATCCAAAATGTAAAACGCTGCCCCGATAGATCCTGCCATGGCAATAAAAAACTGAAAGAAATCAGTAAGCAAGACACCTTTCAATCCACCTAAAGAACTATAAATGACTGTCACTACTGAAGCGAGAAGCAAAGTCTCGGTTGGACTTAATCCCAACATCACACCGCCGATTTTGATCGCAGCTAATGAAACCGTAGCCATGATGACCACATTGAAGAAGACACCCAAATACAAAGCTCGGAAAGCCCTTAAAAAAGCTGCAGGCTTGCCACTATACCGCATTTCATAAAATTCGAGGTCTGTTGTGAGCTCAGACCGTCTCCAAAGTTTGGCATATACAAAGACCGTTAGCATCCCTGTCAGTAAGAATGCCCACCAAACCCAGTTGCCTGAAACCCCTTGTTTTCTTACAATGTCAGTCACCAGATTGGGTGTGTCTGCTGAGAAGGTTGTGGCTACCATCGATACGCCTAGAAGCCACCAAGGCATATTTCTTCCCGAAAGGAAAAATTCCTTTGCGGATGCACCGGCTGTCCTTGAGGCAAATACACCTATCAACATAGAGATGATAAAAAAGGCCGCAATGATAGCCCAGTCAATGAAGGATATATTCATAATGATTTGGGTTGAATTGATTGAAATTAAGCTGAGTTTATTGATTTTTTTAATTTACTACTCTAAACTTCTTTAATAAATTTTACTAATGTAAATAATATCTCAATAATTGCAAAAGGTAGGATTTTCAATGTTAAAAAAAAGGGATTGAATACAATTACAATCGAAACCCTTCTCTTTGAAAAATAAAGGAAAATCAAATGTTGAATGCACATTAAGAATCTACTGCTGAAATGATTCCAAAAACTTACTTTTGCAACTGAACTTGATTTTAAGATATGGCCTCTTTTTCTTGGTTACCAACTCTCAATAAAAAATACGGTTTGGATATCCAACCTTCCCAAATCCGCCCATTTGGGGATGGCCATATCCACCAGACTTTCTTGATTGAGACAAAAAATGAAAAGCTCATCCTCCAACAGTTCAACAACCATGTCTTCAAATTTCCTGAAAGGATTTCTCATAATCACTCTTTGCTGATAGACCAAATTGACAGTAAGGACCTATCTTATATTTTACCTTTGCCGATCCCAAATTTAGCAGGCGAATTATTTACTTTCATTGATGAGGCTTACTTTAGGATTTCTCCATTTGTATCAGGCAAATGCGTCAATGAGATCGAAAATCCACATCTTGCCTATCTTGCTGCAAAGGCATTCGCCCAGTTTATAAAAGCAGGAATCCACATTCCGGCATCAGAGTTTCAGGAAGCCATTCCGGGATTTCATGACCTGGAACTCCGATACAACCAATTGTTAGAGGCATTGAAAAATACCAAAAGAATCTTGAGCGGAGAATTAAAAGAACTGGTCGAATTCTATTTAGGACAAAAAGACTTGGTCGATCAATACCTGGTTTGGAAGGAGAAATTGCCTTTGAGATTGACCCATAGTGACACCAAAATCAATAACCTGATTTTTGCGGATGACTTTTCCAAAGTAAATGCAGTTATTGACCTTGATACCTTAATGGCGGGATATGTCTTTTATGATTTTGGTGATTTGGTACGTACAGTAGCTTGTACGGAAGGCGAAAGTTCGAAGGATTGGGAAAAAATCAAAGTCGAAAACGCCAAATACAATGCCCTATTGGAAGGATTCTTGGAAGTGGGCAATGGAGTATTTACAGAAGAGGAAATCAATTCCCTTCCATTTGGAGGACTGATGATGACCTGCATTATGGGATTTAGGTTTCTGGCTGATTACCTGAATGGAAATATCTATTACACCATTCACTATGAAGAACAAAACCTCCACCGGGCTAAAAATCAGATGTGTTTGTTGAATGGATTGAGGGGACTCGTAAAATAATTGTCTAAAATTTTACCCAAAATGTAGAGGGTAGGAAATTTAAACTTTTAAAGTATACACAATTAAACCTACCCTTAGGTTAGTAATCACCTTCTCCCAAACTCCGCTTTTGCCTCTTCTAAGAAAGTGACAAAGTTCAGGATATTGGTGTCATAGGCCTTGGGTTTTACGAGCAATTCCTCATTATGGTCCAAGATCACATAATAGGGCTGGGCATTGTTGTTGAACTTCGTGATCTGGAAATCTGCGTTCTGCTTGCCGATGGTTTTTTTCTCCTTTCCATCATAATCAGACACATACCATTCGGCTTCCGGAAGTTCATACCTCTCGTCGATATACAAAGCCACCATCACAAAATCCTCTTTCAGCCTTTGCAAAACCTGCGGATCGGACCACACGAGGGCTTCCATTTCCCGACAGTTGACACAGCCGTGGCCTGTAAAATCTATAAACAAGGGTTTTCCCTGCTTCTGTGCGGCGGCTAAAGCCTGTTTGTAATCAAAATACCCTTGGATGCCATGAGGGAAATGCAGGAAATCGGCATATTTAGGAATTTCTCCCAATTGATTGTCTGTAGTGACCACACCTGCCCTACTTTCCATCACATTGAAGTCATGGGTTGCCATGGGAGGAAGGTAGCCACTCAGGGCTTTCAACGGAGCTCCCCAAAGTCCTGGAATCAAATAGACCACAAATACGAAAGTAACTATTGCCAGCATTAACCTTGGAACACCGATAAAGTCCATCGGTGAATCGTGCTTGGTTCTGATTTTTCCCAAAAGGTATAATCCCAAAAAGAAGAAAATCACAATCCAAATTGCGATATAAATGTCCCGGTCGAGCAATCCCCAATGGTAAACCTGATCAGCAACGGAAAGGAATTTGAAGGCCAGAGCCAATTCCAAAAATCCCAATACCACCTTTACGGAATTCAGCCAACCACCGGATTTAGGCAGGGAATTGAGCCATTCAGGGAATACTGCAAACAAGGTAAAGGGGATAGCGAATGCGAGCGAAAATGCAAACATCCCCGCTATCGGGGTAATGAAGTCCCCGCCTGCAGCTTTGATCAAAATAGAACCGACAATCGGCCCTGTGCAAGAAAACGATACCAATACCAAGGTAAATGCCATAAAGAAAATCCCTGCCATTCCGCCTTTGTCCGCTTTGGCATCGATCTTATTCACAAAACTGCTCGGCAAGGTAATCTCAAACATGCCCAAGAAAGCAAAGGCAAAGAAGATGAAAATCAAGAAGAAGAAAATATTTGGAAGCCAATGGGTTGAAAGCCAATTGGCAAACTCAGGACCCTGAATCGCTGCTACTGCCGTTCCAGCAATAGTGTAAATCGCGATAATTGACAATCCATAAATCCCGGCATTCCGGATTCCTGAAATCCTAGACTTGGATCTTCCTGTAAAGAAAGTCACCGTCATCGGAATCATCGGAAACACACAGGGTGTCAGCAACGCCGCCAAACCTGCCAAAAAAGCCACAAACATAAAACCCAACAATCCACCCTTACTACCTTCGTCTTCAAGGTCCACAAAAGACCTTTCTTGGCTTCCGTCTGAGACTTCCGCTTTTTCCTGAACAGGTTCAATGGCTAAAGCCGAAGAATCATCCTCGGATTTTTCAAGATTGGAGTTGTCAACGGGAGATTCAGTAGGAGTTGGTGTTAAATTGGCTGATCCCTGCGCATTGGCTTTGATTGTAAAATCTTCCTCATAAAGGATACATTGCCCGGTCACATCCGAGCACATTTGGTATTCAACCGTTCCCTTGATTTCTACACTTGGATCAGTGATTGATACTTTCTGCCGAAACTCTGCTGCAATTGAAAAATAGGTAATGTCTGCCTCCCAAACTTCATCAAATTTCTTCTTCGGATTGATCGGTTTCAGCTTTTCGGTAGCCGAAATCCCCTTTGATCCCTCCAAGCTTAGGCTGGTCAGTACCGGGCCAGCATTCTCATCAAAATCATTGGAATAGATATACCAATTTCTGGGAATTGATGCTTTCAACACAATTTCTGCTTCACCGCCGACTTTGAGGTCTGTATTGGCAAGTTGGATATTCCACTTTGGTGGTGACACCACTTGGCCAAAAGAGGTTAGGCTTATCAGAAATAAGAAGAAAAAAAGCAGTGAAGGTTTGAAGTATTTTGACATTGCGGTGTGATGTAGGCGAATCTGATTGATAAAGGTGGTTTTCAGCAAAATAGTTCAGACAAATAAGACACTATTCCCACAAAGGCACTAAGACACAAATTGTATATTGCTTTGTGTCTCCGTGTCTTTGTGGGGGACTTTTATTTGGTGGCTTGCTCTTTGAAATGTTTGAAAAACAAAGCAATCGTCTCTATTCCCATAAAATAATTCTTGAGTCCATAATGCTCATTGGGAGAATGCAATGCATCTGTATCCAAGCCGAATCCCAACAATATCGGATCAAGACCCATTACTTTTTGAAATAAGGCACAAATGGGGATGGAACCTCCCTCTCTTGTCGGGATGGCTTTTTTGCCAAAGGCTTCCATGATAGCACCTTCAGCTGCCCTGTAGCCCGGAGAATCTGTTGGCACTACTGCTGCTGCCCCACCGTGATGGGAGATGACTTTTACTTTAACAGATGCCGGAGCAATGGATTTGAAATGGTTTTCAAACAATTGGGCGATTTCCTTATGGTCTTGGTCAGGAACAAGCCGCATGGAGATTTTTGCAAATGCTTTGGAAGGAAGTACCGTCTTCGCACCTTCTCCGGTATACCCCCCCCAAATGCCGTTGACATCTAAAGTCGGACGGATTCCGACCCGTTCGATGGTGGTATATCCTTTTTCGCCTGAAACTTCCGCGATATCGAGCTTCTTTTTATAATCCTCCAGGTCAAATGGCGCTTTGTTCAATTCCTCCCGATAAGCAGCGGAATATTCCTCCACTTTGTCATAAAATCCAGGTATGGTCACATGATTGTTTTCATCGTGTAGTGAAGCAATCATTTTGCAAAGCGTATTTATCGGATTGGCAACAGCACCTCCAAAAGTCCCCGAATGAAGATCTTTGTTTGGACCTGTTACCTCCACCTGCATGTAAGCCAATCCCCTCAAACCTACAGTCACAGATGGATCCTCCATAGAAATCATGTGTGTATCCGACACAATGACCACGTCAGCTTTGAGTTTTTCGAGATTTTCTTTGACAAAAATATCCAGGTTCTCAGAACCTACCTCCTCTTCACCTTCGATCATGAATTTGATATTGCAGGGCAAAGCATTGTTGGCCATCATGGCTTCAAAAGCCTTTACATGCATGTAAAACTGACCTTTGTCATCTGCTGATCCCCGGGCAAAAATAGCCCCATCAGGATGTCTTTCGGTCTTCTTGATGACAGGTTCAAAAGGCGGCGAATCCCACAATTCATAAGGATCGGCAGGCTGCACGTCATAATGGCCATATACCAATACCGTCGGTAAAGCAGGATCAATGATCTTTTCGCCATAGACAATCGGATAACCGGCGGTCTGACAGATTTCAGCTTTGTCTGCACCGGCTTTGATCAGACTTTCTTTGACAAAGTCAGCGGCTGCAAAAACATCGTTTTTAAATTTGGGATCGGCGCTCACAGATGGGATGCGCAAAAGGTCTAAAAGTTCGTTCAGGAACCTATCCTGATTTTCTTGGATATACTGTTTAACTGACATATTTGGGGTTTTTAGGTCCCGCAAAGACGCAAAGTGGGAAAGCAATTTAATTTGTCGCCATTCATTTTTGCTTTTTTTCGAGGCAATGGAATGGTGCTTTCTTATGTTACAATCCTCTGCAGGAACCGTATTTTGAGTGGGGCAAAATTACGTTTTAAATAAGGAATTGCCTATTTTACCAAAAACTTTTATCTATGAAAGCCATCCTTTGTACCCATCACGGACTTCCGGAAACTTTGACCTATACTGATATCGATGATCCAGTTTTGGAAGAAAAAGAAGTTCTCATCCGAGTCAAAGCCTGTGCGGTCAATTTTCCTGATGTTTTGCTGATTCAGGACAAATACCAGTTTAAGCCTACACTGCCATTCTCACCCGGTGGGGAGGTTTCGGGTGTAATCGAAAAAACAGGATCGGGGGTCAAACACCTCAAAGAAGGGCAAAGGGTGTTGGCACTTTGTGGTTGGGGTGGTTTTGCCGAAAAAGTAAAAGTTGGAGCAGACCGTGTTTTCCCTATTCCACCCCAAATGGATTACATGACAGCAGCTTCTACCCTTTACACTTTTGGTACGGCCTATCATGCATTGAAGGACCGGGCAAAAATCCAACCCGGAGAAACGCTTTTGGTACTTGGCGCTTCCGGAGGGGTGGGTTTGGCAGCTGTTGAACTTGGAAAAACAATGGGGGCAACTGTAATCGCAGCGGCTTCAACTTCTGAGAAATTGGCTGTTTGCAAAGAAAAAGGAGCTCACCACCTGATCAATTACGAAAGCGAGGACCTAAAGGAAAGAATCAAAACACTCACTGATGGCAAAGGAGTGGATGTAATTTTGGATGTCGTGGGCGGTAAATACGCTGAACCAGCTTTGCGGGGAATGGCTTGGAAAGGCAGATATCTCGTGGTCGGGTTTGCAGCCGGAGATATTCCCAAATTACCTTTCAACTTGGCTTTGCTCAAAGGTTGTGATATAATGGGGGTTTTTTGGGGAAGATTTTCAACCGAAGAACCAAAACAAAACCAACAAAATATCATGGACTTGGTTGGAATGATCCAATCGGGAAAAATCAACCAACATATTTACAAAGTATATTCGTTGGAAGAGTCACCACAGGCATTGCGGGATATGATGGACAGAAAGGTGATGGGGAAGGCGATGGTGGTTGTTGAAGAGGCAAAAGAGGAAAGCAAAGAAGCGAGAGAATATGGTATCAAGTATCAAGACGCAAGTATCAAGTCGATCGAGAATGAATCTTCCGAAGAGGGCGAACGAGTGTATAGAAGTGTGGAGGATTTGAAAAAGCAGGTTGGCAAATCATTAGGGACCAGCAGTTGGACTGTTGTATCCCAAGATGTGATCCAGAAATTTGGTGATGTCACAGGAGATTTACAGTGGGTTCACGTGGATGTAGAAAAAGCCAAAGCTTTGATTCCGGGTGGAAAAAACTTTGCACACGGCTATCTGACACTTTCCCTAGTCCCAAAAATGATATATGGGATTTTACCTCTTGAAGGCGTTCAGATGGCACTGAATTACGGGGTAAACAAAGTCAGATTTCCTGCACCTGTTTACTCGGGAGATAAGATCAGACTTTCAGCCAAACTGTCCAACCTGGAAGAAAATCCGGATGGCAGCACCAAATTGTTTATCGAAGCAACTATCGTCTCCAACAATTCGGAAAAACCTGTTTGTGTGGCTGAATTGATTACCTTGTTGAGGTTTTGAATTTCAATCCCTGAATTGTATGCAATGATTTTCTTCGAATCTGAAATAAACCAAAAATGAAAAAGACCCTCTTGCTGTTTGTGGCATTTATTTCCACGATTACAGTTTTTGCCCAAGAAAAACCCTGGATGCTAGGTCCTTTTCTCCGCTCTGAAAATCCCCAACCTATCATTTCTCCCACAAATCAGACCTCTTTTCAGGATCCGATGTCGGGAAGATCGGTCAAATGGGAATCCATGGCTACTTTCAATCCTGCAGCCATACTCAAAGATGGAAAAATCCACATCCTCTACCGCGCGGAAGAAAAACTCGGCGAAAAGGAAATCGGAGGCCACACCTCAAGGTTGGGCTTGGCAGTATCTGAAGATGGGGAAACCTACATCAGGCAGTCTGAGCCTATTTTTTTTCCTACCAATGACAACCAAAAGGAATTTGAATGGACCGGGGGCACAGAAGACCCGAGGATCGTGCAGACCGAGGATGGGTTATTTGTATTGACTTATACACAGTGGAACAGGGAATTTCCACGCTTGGCAGTGGCGACGTCCAAAGACCTGAAGGCATGGGAAAAACACGGGCCGATTTTCAAGGAATTCAAAGATGGCAAATACCACAACCGTGAAACCAAATCAGGTGCCATCGTCACTGAACTCAAAGATGGCAAACTCGTAGCTACCAAAATCCACGGTAAATATTGGATGTACTTTGGTGTGCCACATATCTGGTTAGCGAGCTCGGAGGATTTGGTTCATTGGGAACCTATTGAAGGATCTGATGGAAATATAGCCCCTGTACTGAGTCCGAGATTGGGATATTTTGACTCATGGTTGGTAGAAGCCGGACCGCCACCGGTGCTGACCAAAGACGGCATCGTCGTACTCTATAATGCCGGCAACCAAAAAGACATCGGTGTCAAAGAATTAGGGAACAGGGTATATACTGCGGGACAGGCCTTGTTTGATAAAGATGAACCATGGAAATTGCACGACCGCACAGATGAACCCTTTCTCAAACCTGAATTGCCTTTCGAAAAATCAGGGCAGTATGTGGACGGAACCACATTTGTGGAGGGCTTAGTATATTTTAAGAATCAGTGGTTTCTCTATTATGGCACTGCGGATTCGATGGTGGGAGTGGTGATTTCCCCCTACGATTGAAGTTTTTAAATTTTCCAGCATCAACTCATATTGTGGGCACTGTAGGATTTGACCATCCCCATGAATTTTTCTTTATACATAGTAGCAGCAGGAAACAGCATTTTCATTTCTCTTTCAGATAAAAGTCTGATTTCGTCCAAATATTGTTGGGCATCTTTTGGATCCCATTTACTTCCTCTACTCAGCTTTGTATTGGTCAATAAAAAGTATGTCAGGTTCTTTGGTAAATACTGGACAAAAGGTAGGGCATAATGCGCTTCCATAAAAAAATGCCTGTTTGGCGTCTGTACAAAATATTTCTTTCCGACGCGAATCGCTTCTTTTGCCATTTTCTGTTGATTTTCCCAAGTGTAGAGATGTTCAATTACCGAATTGGAAAAAACAAGGTCAAAGCTTCCGTTTGCAAACTGAGATAAATCGGTGGCATTTCCGGCCATGCTGCTCAATCCCTTGATTTGTACCTTTTCGGCGCTTAGGTTAAGCATCACGACTTCGACCTTACCCGAATGCAACAAGGCTTGATCTTTCCAAAAGTGTTCCATCCCTCCAATATCCAAAATTCTGACGGGAAAATTTTTCTCAAAATTTTTCTCGATTAGATTTTCAAAGTATTGGAAACGCTGTTTTCTGAATTTATTTCCTAAAGAATTGGGATTATCAGAAGAAGCCAATAAGGCTTTAAAATCCATCATATTAGAATATCAATCTGCTTCTTGGGCAAAGCTATTTATTTTAACAAATTAATTACACCAAAAGTAAGAGGTCAATGATATTCTTTTTTACTTTTGCCAATAATTTCAATGATTTGCAAACACTTTCATCAAAATCCGGAACTATTGAAACCATTTTAGTTAAAACCTCCGTATTTAAATGAAAGATTATTGATTTTTATGAAAAAACGCTTTTATAAATATTTTCCCTGGCTTTTTGTTCTGGGAGACATATTGACAGTTTCATTCTCATTTTTTATTTCCAACAAGGTATTTCAACCTTTTGAAGAATTTAAAGGATTAGATTTTCCTACTTTCCCTGCCTTTATCATGATCTGGATGGTGATTACCATCCTCAAAGAAGACTTCAAAATCGGCAGAACAAATGAAGCGGATCAGACTTTCAAAAAACTTATAGGTTCGCTAGCCTGGTTTTTGGTGATCATTTCGATGATCTGGATGCCATTTCATGACAACTCCCTCAGACTGCTTTCCTTCCTTTCCCTTGCTGCCAGCCTTTTGGTATTCTTGGGAATTTATAGAGTTGGGGTTCATCTTATTTTGAGAAAATACAGGGAAACAGGCCATAACTATAGAAGGGCCGTTATTTTGGGCATGGGTGGCACAAGTGACCAACTAGCGCAAGTGTTCAAGTTGAGAAGGGATTTTGGGATCAAGTTTTTGGGATACTATGATGACAAAGATGTGTCCGGCCAAACCCGGGGAAATATCAAAAAGTTTTTTGAAGAGGCTGTCGACCTGAATATTGACCAAATTTATATCAGCGAGCACCTTGAAGAAAAAAAAGTAAAAAAGGTGATCAATTTTGCTGACGAACATTACATCAAGGTCAAGGTAATTCCGGGAGGATCACTTCAATTGGAAAAGAACCTTTCTTTCTCCAAATATGGCGATTTCTTCGTCATCAATGTCAACGAAATCCCATTGGACAATGCCTTCAATAGGGTATTTAAAAGGGCTTTTGACATCGTTTTCTCGGCTTTTGTATTGGTCTTTATACTCAGTTGGCTTATCCCTTTGGTGGGCTTGTTGATTAAGTTGGAATCCAAAGGGCCGGTTTTCTTCATTCAAGAAAGAAACGGGGAAAACAACAAAGTATTTATGTGTCTGAAATTCAGGTCCATGACGCCGAATGACTATGCTGATACCCATCAGGCTGTCAAAAATGATCCAAGGATTACAAGAATCGGCTCTTTTCTGAGAATGACATCCTTGGACGAAATGCCTCAGTTTATCAATGTGCTTCTTGGCGACATGTCCATCGTTGGGCCCAGACCGCATACCATTCCGATGAATCAGGTATTCAAAACCCAGATTGAAAAATACAATAGCAGACATAAAATCAAACCCGGAATCACTGGACTTGCACAGGTAAAAGGATATCGTGGCGAAATTGAAAATCCATATCAGATCAGATCCAGAGTAAAGCTCGATTATTTTTATATTCAAAATTGGTCGATTCTCCTAGACCTCAAAATCTGTATCCTGACAGTTTATGAATTGGTCGTAAACAGAGAAAATGCCTACTAGACAAATATCTTTTCCTGAATTTTTTGAATTCAGGTCTACAATCAAAAAACCCAAGCCTTGACAGCTTGGGTTAATTTTTTATTGGCTTGAAATGAAATTTTGCTGAGGTTAAATTCTGAACAACGCATCAAAAAAGCCCATTGTTTCTCCCTTGATCTTGAATATCAGCATTGGAATCTCATTGTTGACCTGCACCAGCTTTTCGGCAACACTCCCGAGCAATACCGCCGCAGAGGCTGTCCTTCCCCTGCTTCCCATTAAAATCAAATCTATTCCTTGGTCTTTGGCCTTTTCTATAATTAGATGGCCCGGCTCTCCTTTATTGGACAATACAAAGAGACAATCAAATTCGGGATGATGGTGTTTTTTGATAAATTTATCATAATCCTTTTTGGCATTTTCCTCCATGATTTCGGCAAACTCTTCAAAAGATTTGCCTGTCTTGTGGTAGCCTGTCGGCACTTCAAAAAGATGCAGGGCATAAATTTTGGCATCAAATTCCTCTGCAGCTTTTTGGGCAAAATTAATGGTCATGTTGGTGTGTTCCGAAAAATCCATGGGAATCATGATCTTTTTTGGAATTTTCATTTCGACCCTTTCAGGTAAGAACAAAACAGAACATGGGGCCTTTTGGGCCATGGTTTTGGCAAGTGAACCGCTTCCCTTAAGCGTGACTTTCCTTCCCATTATAATGAGGTCTACATCTTTGAGTTTTGCCCATCTGAGGAATGTTGTCATAGGACTCCCTTCTTCAGCAAATACCTCTATCTCTACATTTTCGGGGAAATTGTTTTGTTTGATGATTGTAGTGATTTCCGCTTCAATAGCCTCATCAGCAGGTGCCACCAAATCGGGGAATTTTTCCCTTATTTCATCAGGTAAGGCTAGGTTTTTGGAAACATGAATGAAATAAAGTTTTTTGATCCCTAATATTCCAGACAAGACCGCCATTTTGGAAATCAAAATATCGTCCATTTCCGTAAGGTCCATTCCGACCATCGCCTTTTCAAAATTCTCCATTGTTTTGCAGCTTTTTATCCGTTCAATTTACAATTTTAAAATTTTCTTTGGAAAAATCCCTTGTACAATTTATCCCATTCCCCGATTTAATCTGATTCTCCTTTTCTAAATGATTTATATTTGTGTTAAATGGCAAAATCAATAGGTAAATATTTTATTGCAATCGTGCCGGAAGGTGAAATCCAACAAAAAGCAACAGATCTCAAGTTAATGCTCAAAGAGGATTTTAACCTCAAATATGCCCTCAAATCTCCGGCACATGTTACACTAAAGATGCCATTCAATTGGAATGAGGCAAAGGAAAGCAAGCTGATAGATCTCCTTACCGGTTTTTGTCAAGACCAACAGCCTTTTCAGCTTAAATTTTCAGGATTTGATAAGTTCGGGAAAAGGGTGATTTTTATCAAAATAAAAGAAAATCCGACACTCTCCTCCTTTCAAATCGGCCTTTCAAAATTTTGCAAAACAAACCTCAACCTTGTGGAAGAATTGGTTGATAGGGCATATCATCCGCATATGACTTTGGCCTTCAAAGACCTCAAAGAAATCCGTTTCGCAGAATATTGGGATTTTATCAAAAAGCAAAAATTTGAAGCCGAACAAGTAGTCCAAGATATTGCTCTGCTTAAGAGGATTGAGGGAAGATGGGTGGTAGTAAGCAGGTTTCAGCTAAACGGAAAACATTCCTCAGCTACTTGACCTTTCCTTTTTTCTTCAATTCCTTAAATACTTCCAGATACTGTTCTGTGACAAAATCCCAGTTGTATTTTTGAGTCAATCCTTCCCTGGCGGTAAGCCTTAGCCCTTCAATTTCTTCGGGATTATTTTCCGCTTTGGAGATCAGCGCTGAAACTGAAACAGGGTTTTTTGAAAAGTACCAACCGTGTTTGCCATTTTGGAGCATTTCTTGGTTGAATGGAGTATCCAATGCCAATATTGCGCAGCCATATCCCATAGCCTTGAGCATGGCAGGATTGGTTCCTCCATATTCATGTCCATGAAAATACGCGAAACAATTATGGTACAATGCCTTCAATTCTTCGGGATCTGTGACATATCCGGTAAACAAAAGCCTTTCATCCTGCATGGATTTGAGTCCTTCGGCATAGCTATCCTGATAGGGCACATCTCCTACGATCACCAGTTTTCTCTTGGTATCTGATTGGATAAATCCTGCGATAATCAGGTCAGCATTGTTGTCAGGCACCAACCTCCCCACGATCAGGTAATAGCTTTCTTTAGGTAGATTCCATTTTTGAAGTTTGGTGGGATCGGAATCGAAAGATGGATTGGCGCCATAGGCGATGACCTTGGATTCAGCCTTGAAAAGCTCTATATAAATCCTTCTCATTTCATCGGAATCGTTGATGATCTGGTCATAAAATTTCGTGGCCATTTTGGATGCCCAAAAGAAATATTTCGATCCAAAACCTTTCCATTTTGGGCGAAGCCATTCTAGCCCATCGACGTTGATGGCAGTGGGTTTACGGAATATTCTGGAAATCAAACCAAAAGGCCCATTGGCAGAGTTGACCACAAAAATCACATCCACATCCGAAAAGCAGGCATGGATCATCGAGAAAAAAGAGTGTGTCAGCTGCGTCAGGCTTTTGGTTTCTACCGCCGGCATGTAGATCAGCTTGATTCCATTTATCACAGAAGGCTTCTCTTTGAAGAGCGAACGGTGACAATACACCCTGACATCGACTCCTCTTTTTTGGAGGCGCTCTCCCAATTCCTTGACCATGGTATCGTAGCCACCATAGACATAGGGATAGCCTTTGGCCCCCAAAATACATACCTTCAGCGTCTTGTTTTCTTTAACCATTTTCAAAAAGTCTTTGAAAGTTTTTCTTAAAAGCCTCAGGGGAAAATTTTTCCAATACCCTTGATCTTCCTTTTTCGCCCATTTTTTCTCTCATCTCCTTTTTATTCACCAAATCGGAAATAGCCTCTGAAGCTGAACCGGCATTGTCCCAAGGGATCAAGAATCCAGTTTCTCCCTTGACAATCATCTCCTTTGCTCCTCCTTGGGCAGTTGCGACGACTGGCTTCCCTGAAGCCATTGCTTCCAAAATAACCGTAGGAAATGGATCAGGCAGAATGGAAGGCAATACAAAAATATCAAATGCCTGGAGGATTTCTGGGATATCTCTTCGGAAACCCAGATAGCTGACATGGGTCTGCAAACCTGAGTTTTTGACTTTTTCTTCCATTTCGGTTACCAAATGTTCTGTCCCGGGGTAGGCGTCACCCACGATTACAAAATGGACATTTTCATGAGTTTGAACCAAACTTTGGGCAATATCCAAAAAGTATCCCTGACCTTTCCAGTGGTTGATCCTTCCGATCATTCCGATCAAAACCTTTCCTTCACTGTTCGGAATCTCATTCCTGATATCGGTTTTGGTTTCCAGATAAGGTCGGTAATCAATCCCGTTGTGCAGCAGCGCCAATTTGGATTCATCTACCTTGTCTTTCCAATTGTCCCAAACTGCTTGGGAAACCACAACCACTATATCCGCATACCTGTTGATGATTATTCCCATCAACCAAACAAACCATCCCGGAGAAAGCAAAATCTCATGGAGGTGCCAAATGTGTTTAACCCCTTTTTTACGTGCTAAGAAAGACCCAACCAAAACAGCAGAAGTATTGGAATAAATATGTGTGATGCGGTTTTCGGACATCAATGTTTCCAAGAAAGACTTTGCTTTCAGGATCGTTTTGAACCTATTGACCAAACCTGATGGACTGAAATATTTTCTGCGCAAAATTCCAAGCTTGTGGATATGGACCTCCGCTTTCAACGCTTTCAATTCCTCTACCAATGGACCATCTTCAGAAAGGACAACTATCACCTCGTAACCTACCTTCTTCAATGCCTGGACAGATTCCAGAAAAATCTTGCTTGCGCCGTATAGATCCGATGAACCATGGAGCATCAAAACATTTTTGTCGGTAGGAAATTGGGGTTTTACCATCAAAATTCCCTTTTGATCATATAGGAAGCACCCAAAAATCCAGTGTGGTCTGTCAATTCCACATGGATGGAATTGGAATATTTTGAAAAAAGATTGAAAAGTACCTTTGGGTCGTAGGGGTTCATCTGCATCATCGGCTCAGCTTCCGGTTTTCTGTTTTTTAGCAATGAATATACAAGGTTATACAATGAATAATGCGCCCTCAGGTAATAATGGTAATACTTGATTTTGTGCCAATTATTCCCGTATGTTGCCTGAATCTGAATGATGCCCCCGATTTCAAGTCTATCTAATAGCTGTTGGATGATTAGCATCCCAGTCTTGGTCTCAATATGTTGCAAGACAATATAGGAATTGATAAAATCAAACTTCCCTGTTTGGGGAAGGGTTTTGCCTTCAGATAGCAGGAACTCTATATTCTCAGCCTTCATTTCCATGGCGTGGGATTTAGCCTTTTCCAAAATTTCCGGAGAAACGTCTATACCTACGGTCCTGTTTTTTGTGACAAAAGAAAAAGGAATTGCCAAACGTCCCACCCCACAACCAAAATCAAGGATGGCTGCATTAGACAAATCAGAGCCATAAAGTTTTTCGATCCTATGCAATGTTTCCATGACATAGGTCTTCCCGGTAGCAAAAAAATCAGACAAACCTTTATCCGTGATTTTGTCAGACTTGTATTTTGGATCAGATAGCACCCCGTAATAAGGATCCTCTTTTCCGAATTTTTTCCAGGTTTCTACCGTATTGGTCTTCATTTACTTTCTGCTTTTGATGATCCTTGCGGGATTGCCAGCCACGATGCTGTAGGGAGGGATATCCTTGGTGACGATGCTTCCGGCTGCGACGACTGAACCTTTTCCCACCGTCACTCCTGCCAAAATTACGGAGTTGGCAGCCAACCAGCAATCATCTTCAATTTTGACGAAAGAGCGGGTCACTCCCTGCTCAATCATGGGTAGAGTTGTTTCAGAAAAATTATGGTTTTCAGAATATATGCTTACCCTTGGGGACATCATGACATTATCGCCGATCTCAATATATCCCGAACAGCCGATATAAGCATAAGGCCCGATGCTGCTGTTGTTCCCGACTTTCAGCCCAACTCCGGCTTCTCCACCATAGAGGTTGGTCGGTCTGATGATGGCATAACTCCCAATGGTGACTTTGTCTCCAAAAACCAATCCTATTTGGGAAAGTCCATTGATCTCGCAATGGTCTTGGGCAATGAAATTACGGCCAACATGGATATAGGCCGCTTGTCTGATAGTGACCCCTTTTCCAACCAAAAACAAGCCCTTGGCAGTACCAAACCTCCACCTGACTAAGGCTCCTCTCAAAGTCCATAAACCCATTCTCATCATTACCCCGAAGGTTGAAAGGGAGTCCCATTCAGTACCAAAGCGGTCCCTGAGGTCAATGCCTGTGAATTTGGAGATGGCTTTGCCGAGGAAATTACCCATTTAGAATTTCATTAAATGCCTGCTCCAAAGATAGGAAAAACTTCTCCGTGGAAAATTCCTTCAACCTGATTCTCCCTTTTTCACCAAGGTACTTTCTGAGCTCAGGATCATCCACCAAAAGCTTCATGGACTGAAAAAGTGCTTCTGACTCATTTTTTTCCAAAACCAATGCTGCCTCTCCGGCCACTTCCATCAGGGCTCCTTGCCTTGAGATGATTACAGGCAATCCAAAAGAAAAAGCTTCCAAAACAGGCAAGCCAAAGCCTTCATTTGCCGATGGAAAAACATACCCCAAAGCGTTTTGGAAGTAGTTTGCCAGCTTTTCCTGCGCCACGTATCCTGTAAAAATCACTTTATCTTCCAATTCCAAAGAAGCCACCAAGCTGGTCAAATGATCATAATCATCCAAAGTTTCACGCGGACCTCTTTGTCCTACCAAGACCAATCGGATGTCTTCATATCCCTGCTGCCTAATCAGTTTGTCAAAAGCAATGAGGAGCATACCGAGGTTTTTCCTTTTTTCCAAAACCCCTACATGGAGGAAATATCTAGAAGAGGCAATCGGCTTTTGATTGCGTGGACTTTCCATTGCGGAAAGTCCTGAGGCAGGATAAACCACGCTGATCGGAATAGATTTGAATTCGGATAATTCCTGAAGCCTGTTTTTGGAAAATTGGGTGATCGTAATGATTTCTCCATTTTTCCTTAATCCTTTTTCCAAAAAATAAAGGTAGTATTTGAGCCAAAGTCTTTGATAATGGTCTGGATTGTCCCAAAAGAAAGTGTCGTGGAGCACCGAAATTTTCTTGCCCCGTGCCCAAACAGGACTCAATATGTCAGGGCTAAATACCAGATCAGTTTTGTGATAATAAGAAAGTAAAGGCAAGGCGACCTGCTTTCTGAAGAAATAGAGAAGCTGAAAAAAGATGTTTTTCCATTTGGCGGTTTTTCCCCGGAAGAACTGATTTTGCTTCACTTTCCGAAAATCAGGGCTGATGACATAGTCAAATCCACTATTGCGGTTTTTGAGAATCTCTTCACAAAGTGTCACCATGTACGTTCTGATCCCGGTCTGGGCCACATAGAGGTAATACACATCGATCAAAACCTTGGGCCTAGGCATTTTCTTTCAAGATTTTGGAGTATTCATTCATGGTATATCCCACCATCCACCAAGAAATCCAGCTGACATAAGTGTATAGTTCTGCATTTGCAGTGAAAAGCGGCAACAGAAGCCCTGTCTTGACAGCTGCCGCAGTAAATGCAATTCTAGCAGACATTACATTTTCTGTTTCCCTGAAGACTTTGATTGACCTTCTGATAGAAAAACCCAAAAGAAATATATAGAGAAACATTCCCAAAAACCCCATTTGAACCCCATAAATCAGGAATTGGTTTTCACCTCCGATTCTTGCGTCCTCAGATACACTTCCTGAGTTGCCACTCATCGCCAAACCTACTCCAAGTGGATTTTCGATCATCGATTCAAGAGCGTTGAGCCATTCGAGTACATGTCCTACACTCGATGCATTTTGGAAAGTAAGGGTATCCACCACGAAATAATAGAAATCCTCTGATGCAAAGAAAATCACAAATATTACAAATAATAGGACCAAACTGAACCCAAAAAGAATCAACCTATTGAGCTTAAAAATCACTGCAATAAAGAAGATCATGATAAAGAATGCGGCAAAGGCAGCCCTAGAACCTGCAAAAAACAAACTTCCCATAGCTGAAGCCATCACTAAAAGGTAGGGAAAGGCATCTTCTCTTTTGGAAGTCAAAAACCATATCAATCCGGCCGCAAAACCCAAAAGGACCGAACTAGCAAGTTCAAGTGGATCGGAAAAGAATGAGGCAAAACGTTTTGTGACTGCCTGTGTTTCAAATGTCCAGGAGAGCCCAAAATTCCCGGAGGGTTCCATGTTATTGACGACCTGATTGAAAAGTGCGTAACCGGTATAATTTTGGAGGTGGGTGTTGAGGAGGCCTTCCAAAATGTTTACCGAAAAGGCAGAAACAGCAATTACAAAAATTACCTGAAACAGCCTTCTAACTTCTAAGTCCTCAAAAACCGTATTTCTTCCTATAAAATAGACCATCGCAGGAATTAGTAGATTTTTGAAATATAGAGCCTTATTGACGATCGTAGTATCTCCCAAAGGCAAAAGAAGAAATAAAAATGCCAATCCAATAAAGCTTAAAACCAGCCAATCCACGAAATGAAGGCGAAACGGATATTCAAATATTTTTCTTTGGTAAAACACAAAAACCAAAACAGAGAGTATAACCATTAGGTCTTTGGCTAATTGAAAAAATGTAACCGGTATGGCAGAACTAGTCGCTTGAAATACAATACTCAAAAATGTAATGTGAAAAGGAAGGTACGCCGCCAGAAAAAACACCACATACTCCCATTTCCCTTTGAAGACCATTGCCTTCAATGTATAATAGAGGAGTGGGGCATAACCCAAAAGGGCTAAAATAAAGAGTATCTGAGCGATCAATGCAGTTCAGGCTTTTGACAGATCAAAGTCACGGTAAACCTCACCGGGCATCTTCCATTGACTTTTATCCCCCTGAATATATTCAATAAAAATTTACTTTGCTCAATGCTTATGATCCAGTCAGGTTTGATTCGGTTGTTTTTGAAAACGGTGTATTTGAATTTCGGAATTGGGAGCACTGTTTCAAAATTAGTAAACCCAGTCTTTGTCAGGGCGCTGACCATTTCATGGTAAGTAGACTCGTTGAGATGTCCGCCCTGTGCTTTGACTTTTCCCGAACTGGAATTGTCCAAAATGCGAGTCACATCCATTGGTCCAAAAAGCCTGTTTGGCATGACAAGGATGAATTTTCCTCCCGGTACCAAACTCTCATAAACAGACCGAAGGTGGTCCATTAGGTCAAAGGGTGAAAGGTGTTCAATGACATTATCAGAAAAAGCCAATTCAAATTTTTCTTCGGTCGAAAAATTGATGATGCCTGATGGTATAAATTGAATATGGGGATGCTGAAGAAGAGTTTCGGGAATAAAAACATCGACACCTGTCAGTTTCTTATAAGGAATTTTCTTTTGGATATTCATCAGAAAATATCCCTCGCCACAGCCAAAATCAATGATGGATTTCTCCCTCAGCTCTTTTTCGAAGAGGGTTACCTGCGGGTCTTTTGTCGCAATCCTGTTTTCAAGGGAATCATCTTCTTTCGCTGTTCTTCCATAAAACTGCAAAAGATTGGAATAGAATTCATCGTACAAAGCTTCCCTCTTGGTAGGATCTTTTTCACTTACCAACAATTTGTGGTAGTGGTTTTCAAGTTTGAAAGCTTTCTCCAAAACCTCAGTACTCAAACCGATTTCTTTGGAATATGCTTCAATATCAGGGTAAATTTGCGTGTCAGAACTGTTCATCAATTGAATTTCATTTGGCAAAAAGGCCTTCAAAATGTCCTTTTAAAATTGCTTTTACTTTTTGAAACCTCCCGTTAAAAGCCAGGTAAATAATGAAAGCAGCGTTTTTTGCGGTTTGGTATAGCAAACTTAATACAAAGGAGAGTGGATTTGCATGTTTTCGGATTAAAAACAGATGGTTTCTCGTCCTATAAAAATGAATTATGGGTGGAACGACTCCTTCCTTGGTTTTGACATTTTTTGAAGATCCCCCTGCAACATGATAAATTTTGGATTTGGGAATAAACCTCAGTTTATATCCATTTTTTTGAATCCTCAGTGACCATTCCACATCTTCATAGTAAGCAAAAAACCTGTCATCCAACATTCCTGACTTATGTATCACAGCAGACCTGACCAGCATAGCACAGCCTGTGATCCAGGGCGTGTCCATTTCCTTATCAAATTGTCCCTGGTCTTCTTTTCCTATCCCTACTGACCAACTCATGCCTAGCCATTTGAAATATCCCCCTCCGGCATTCCAGATTTTGTCCCGCTCCTTTTCAAACATGATCTTTGGTTGGGCCGCTCCATAGTCAAGATTCTGATCCAAAAAAGAAACCAAAGGCTGAAAAAAATCAGGCTCGACGACTGTGTCGTTATTCAGCAAAAGCACATATTCAAAAGAATGATCCAATGCCCACTGTATACCAAGATTGTTTCCTCCGGTAAACCCAAGGTTTTGATGACTTTGCAAAAGTTGAATTTCAGGGAATTCTTCTTTCAGTTTTTTACCAGAACCATCTTCAGACCCGTTATCGACCAAAATTGAAACGAAATGGTTGTAGGTTACTTTTCGTAAAGATTCCAAACATGCCTTTGTCAAAGCATAGCCATTCCAATTAATGATGATGACAGCGATCTTATCTTGGGAAATAGGGTTCATGGAAAAATGAAGTGAATCCAATATTTTGTGATTGATTCCTGATTGATGCCTTTTGAAACATCAAAATTAAGGTTTTCTGTTGGGATTTTCTATTCTCATATCCAATCCACCACCGATGTTACAATAAGAGGGTTTTTGAACGACGCTTAAAACCAAAATCAACTCCTGTAACAAATATAATTTAATCTCCAATTGGCTGTTAGTTTCAATATTTACTTTTCCAAAAAGCATTCATCAGGTCCCTGTTTTTGAGAAGATTAAGAATGGTACATATTAACAAAACTACCAACTCAGTAGAAAGTAACCCATAACACAATCCCATTCCCCCGAAAAGATAAGTAAGCGAAAGGCATGCAGGAAGCATAAATAGCAGTAAAATCCAGGATGACCGAAACATCAACTCTTTTTGGTCCCTTCCCAAAAACATGACCACATTGGCAATATTGAGACAGGCAAGAAGCGGTATAAAAGCCAAAATTCTGAGGTAGGTGACGGATTCTTCCAAGCGGGTTTTAGCCAATAACTCAATGATAAAAGGGGCCATGGCAAAAGTAAATAAGGAGATTATCAAGGCTGTAATCATTGTCCCGAAATAGGCTTTTCTCAAAAATAAGACAAACTGTCGAATGTCATCCTTCAATAGTTTTGAGGTGTTGGGATAAATGGAATGGATCACCATCGAAGGAAACATCCGAAGTACCATCGATATCCTTTCTGCCAAACTGAACATCCCCAATACCTCAGCTACTGAAAAAAAACTCAGGATAATCAGTCCACCATGTACGGAAATATGGGTTGCGATATTGGACAGAAAAAGCAGGCCATTGTCCTTGAGAGAAGCAAAAAGCTGGAGAAATTTTGGTTTGTAAAATCTGATCTCCAGCATATAGTGGATGTAGAGCAGAAGCAGGATATTGACCCCCAAACCTGATGCACCCATTATGAAATTGACCCATTTGGCAGAATCAGGGGCATGAATGAAAAGAACAATCCCCATCAAGTAAAGCAACTTGCTGAATACATTTGCGATGGAAATCAATTTCATTTTTTCCATTCCCTGAAAAAACCATAAAGGGAGGGTGGCTTCAGAAAATAAAAGCAACACAGAAAAGAGTAGTATCCATTGATACTCTTTGAACATATTCAGTCCAAAAACTGCCACAATTAATCCTATGGTGGCTAACAATGCCATCAAAACTTTACTGAAAACAACATTGGAAACTACATGAGAAAGGGATTCTTTGTCATTTTGGAGAAGGGCGACTTCTCTGGGTCCACTGAGGTTATATCCAAACCCCACCAAAATATTTGCAAGGATTATTACTGAAAGAGAAAGATTGACCAATCCAAAACCATCCACACCAATGGACTGTATCAACAGCGGCATGGAGATGAGCGTGATAACAATATTGGAAGCTTGAATGGTGATCAAAAAAATAAAATTCTGAATCGATTTATTTTTAAACAGGCCGGTAAAAGTATGGGAAGTGATTTTCTCTATCATATCATAACATGATGGAAATTCAACTTTCTTCGATATGAAGGCGGTATAATCTTCTGAAATATAAGAAAACCATCGCCACAAAGACCATCATAGCCGCCCCGAAAACGGTTCCCTTCAGAATCTTGATTCTTGTGCTTTTGAGCGGGAATCTCGGGGAATCTATGATCTGTATCAAAGGGGAATTGTTGCGGTGGTTGACTTTGGCGATTTCGAGGTTTTTGGTAATCTCAGCAAAAACCGCTGAGGCCGCCTGAATGTCCACTTGTTTTTTGCGGCTATCCACGGTAGCAGTCTGGATGAGTGCATTTGGAAAGGGAATCCTGTCAGCCATATTTGCGTATTCCATGAGATTTTCATCCAATACTGCCCTGACGCTGTCAGCTTGGGTTTGCAGGATGGTCAGGTTTTCCGCAGTTTTTTTGGTCTTAGTTTCGAGGTAAAAATTATTTACCCTTTCTACCATGGATTCATTGAAGACCTTGGCAAAAGCTTCATCTTTAGAATTGATAGTAACATAGATGATGCTCAATTTGCGGTTGGGTTTTTCCACCACCAGATGTTTTTCCCGGATTAGCTTGGATATTTCTTTGACCACGGAATCTTGGGTCACCGAAAAGTTTTCCCTAGGAATGGAAAAATTGAGGCTTGCCAAATCTACTTTACTTTTCCATTTTTTGTCAAGTTCATTGAATTCAATAAATCTATCTATCAGAAGGGTATTTTCATCAAAGGGGCTTAGGAGTGTTTTGCCCAACATGTTATCAGATTTGTAGAGCTCCATGATATTTTCGCCCTGAAAAATCCCTGAAGGACCGCTCATTGATCCCAAATTGATCCCGAGCAATGAGGCAAGCCCTGAAACCTGCCCCATACCGCCCATATCTGATTCTTCCAAAACAAAAGTCGTCTCTGCATGATAAACCGGCTTCTTGAAGAAAGATACCAAGGCTCCCAATACAATCCCGACTGTTGCTGCCAAAAGGAAAAATTTCCATTGTCCAAGGAAGAAAGATATCCACCCACGAACATTGAGAATTACTTCTTTTAATGTAATCTTATCATCCAAAATATGTTGCTGTCCATTCATATTATCAAGGAGTGAGTTGGGTGATTACCAATGCAAGGGTCGCAAGGGCGGTTGCTATTCCTACGATTTCGCCGGGCCTGACCGGAACTCTAGGTCCTTTGGTAGGCACGATCACTTCGGCACCGGGAGCCACGGCAGGATAAGATCTGAGTCCCAAAAAGCTCTTGGTCCGCGCCACTTCACCATTGGCATAAACCACATATGTTCTTTTTCTGTTGGCCCGGATATCAAAACCCCCTGCCCTGTTGATATAGAATTTTGTTCCCTTTTCCTTCTCAAACCTTACTGTCGCAGGATAGACCACATCGCCTCTTAGTCTCACTGTTTGTAATTGTCTCGGTATAGAGATGACATCTCCTTCTTCGAGAATAAGATCCTTGTCAGAACCCGGGTTTTTAAGAATTTCCTCCAGGTCAATGGCAACTGCCTCAGTCTGCCTTATCCTGAGCGGTGCAAGGTCAGCTTTGGTTTCTGAAATTCCGGTGATGGCCTCTTTTTTGGATTGGGCAGCAATGGCTCCTTCCGAAGTACCGAGGTCCACATTCCCGATTTCGAGAAATAATCGCTGCAACAGCAATTCCTGTGCTTCAGTATTGTTGGGATCCCGTTGTAGTTTCTGCTGTAGGTCTTGGAGGTTTCTCTGTCTTCTGAGTTGCTCAGATTCTGTATCAAAAAACTCCGTCCTTCGGATCAAAGTAGCGCCCTTGGTATAGGCATAGGGTGTCAATCCCCCTGCCCTATTGATGACATCAGAAATTCTTTCTTCAGCCGACTGAACTGAAAATATACCCGGCGAATTCACCTGACCTTCTATCTGTACCTGTTTATTAAGCGTAAAATTCGGCTTTCTCCTGACTACTACATTGTCATAAGGCTGAAGAATGACAGGATTTTCCTGAATATCCAAGCCTATGTTGATTTTGATGGGAATTAATTCTGAAAAAGTCCCTGACTCTGCTGTAGCAGACCTTCGGGCGATTTCGACATCATTTACATTGGCGGATTCTCGCAAGCCTCCTGCCAAAATAATTAAGTCTTCAGCAGTCATTTGTTTTGAAAATGGATAAGTACCGGGATTTTTAACCTCTCCGGTCACCTGCACATAAAATTCCTCCTGAATATCATAAATACTGGAAATCCGGACAACGTCTTCTCTTTTAAGTGGAATGTCAGGCGTGGTACCTTCTAGGATTCCACGAAGATTGACAGAAATCACTGAGGTAGTGAGGTCATCAAATGTTCTCAAAATACTCGCCCTTTCGAGGTAAGCCTCTCCCCGGATACCGTCAGCATTCTTGATCAGTTGCGAAAGGGTTAGCCCCTCTGTAAGTGAGAAGTTACCCTCTCTAAAAACTGCACCTTTGATCTGCACCCTGTTTGCAAATCGGTTCAAAACTTTGCCAACTGTATATTCATCTCCACCTTTGACGGTGAAAATTGAAAACTGTTCATTGAATATATCTGATACAGCTTTTTCTTTTCCCGTAATTCTGATGACATTGACACGGTCCTTGAAAGCCAGGTCCGTGAATCCACCTGCATATTTCAATAAATCTTCAAAGGTCTCGCCTTCTTTCACCTCAAATATTTTGGGTCTCTTTACTTCACCCAAAACGCTGACTCTTGACAAAAAAGGATCTACCATGACTACATCCTGATCTTTCAACTGGAAGTTTAAATTGGCGTTTCCATTGACCAAAAAATCATAAATATCAACGGTAGAGACAATTTTACCATCCCTTACAATTTTCACTTTCCGCATTGTACCGTTGTCATTAGGTCCACCGGCAGCATACAATGCATTGAATACCGTGGAAAAAGCGCTAAGTGTAAATGTTCCCGGCAACCTCACTTCCCCTACCAGGTGTACTTTGATTGTCCTGACATTCCCAAGGGTTACCTGCATAAAAGTATTGGGATTGGGGCCTGTCATTCCGGTATAAAAATTGGAAAGCCGGTTTTTGATGATAATGGCAGCGTCCTCTATTGATTTGCCTGAAAGGCCCACCGGCCCCACGTTGTCCAAAAGAATAAACCCATCAGAACTTATGGTAGCTTCATAATATTTTTCGGATTGTCCATACACATCTATATATATAAGGTCACCTGGTCCAAGGACATAATTCTTTGGCGTTGCGACATTGAGATTTGGTTCAAAACTCAGTCTCCTCTTTTTGTTGTAAAAGATATCCCCACCGAAGTACGGAGAGGGTTCTTCAGAGAAAATCCCAAGATCATCCTGCTCTTTAAACAGTCCTTCGGTAATTTCATTGAGATCATTTTGTCTCCTAGGTTCCCTTTTGGATGGGGTGGCACCTGGCCTTCCTCCTGAACCGGAAAATTCCATTTTCTCAATTCTTCCACGCAGTTTTTCCAATTCCACCTCTGACACACCTCGAAGTCTTGCCATTTGGATCAGCTCAAACTCCGTCAGACCGGCTTCATTGGCCCTGCGGATAAGTTCCTGGATCTGTGCATCAGAAAGGTCATCAACTTTGATGCTGCTGAGGTCAGCCATGGATTGGGCTTGGACGACACTTGGAACAGTAAAAAGCAGTGCAACCGCAATGAAAAATAACCCTAAAGCTTTTTTTAAATATAATCTTTTCTGAAAATACATGAGGAATTGGTGTGTCATCTGATTGGCTACTTGGTCATAGATGCTAAAATACATCGTATAAACCCAGGGTGTATTCTATATTAAACAGGGTAAAATCTGCGTAAAGATAACTATTCCATGCAGTAAAGAAATATCATGGCAATTAAATTAGGCCTATGGCAATTACTCTGTACAGTTTTTGCAGATGTCGATTTGGGATCTGTCTTCCAACAATTGTCTGCGGAATCCCGCATAATTTTCATTCCTCCAGATTTCCTTAATCCCTTTATTTTCAATTTTTCCCATTACATGTTGACCATCTTTATCAAAACAACAAGGCAACATCCTGCCATCCCAAGTAAATACAGCCCCTTGCCACATCCTCCAACATTTGTTTTCGATTTGCTTTTTGAGTTTCCATGTCCCATCACCTTTTGGAAGATAGCGGGAATACCGATGGTCGGTTGGAATTAAAGGTGACCCGTTTTCAAAATCATAGATTTGGGTAGTCTTGAGTTGTAATTCATCCACTCCGACTTCTTTGGCCCATTCCTTCAAAGCCGGAATCTGATGTTCATTTTTTCCGGTCACTAGGAATTGAAGCACAATCCTTGGGAAAAGCAGATTAGATTCTTTTCTTTTTTCGAGTAACAAGCAAAGACCTTTTTTCACCTTTTCCAGATTGCCTCCGATCCTATAATCTTCATAGATTTCCTGGGTAATACCATCCATAGAAACGATCAGCTGCTTTAAGCCTGAGTCAAAAATGGCTGCTACATTTTTTTCACTTAAATAGTGGGCATTGGTAGATGTGGAAGTGAAAACCCGATTTTTGTCCGCATAAGAAACCATCTTCAAAAATCCGGGATGAAGAAAGGGTTCCCCCTGAAAATAAATATGGAGGTAAGTCAGGTAATCCTTGGATTGATCAATGATGGTCTGAAACAGCCGCTCTTCTATCATTCCTGTTGGTCTCGAAAAACTCCTTAGTCCACTTGGGCATTCGGGGCATCGGAGGTTACAACTAGTGGTCGGTTCAATGGAAAGTGTGGTCGGGAAACCCCATATTCTAGGTTTGCCGGTAATTCGGCTTACATGGTATGAGGTAAAAAGCATGATGTAATTGCTGAGTTTTTTGAAACTCATGTATTTCATTAAAGCTCTTCCCAATAGAAGTTTGTTTTCCACAGATTGAAATAATCAAAAAATACCCAGTAAAAAAAAAGTGCCAGTTTTTCCCGGCACTTCTATGAGTTTTAATTCTGAATGGATCCTACAAATTTATAACCGGAACAGATAATTTGCAGCAATTATTCCGGCAATAATACCTTATCGATTACATGGATTACACCATTGGTAGCGTGAATGTTCAAAGCAGCTGCAACAAGTCCGGAGTCATTGATTTTCAAATCAGAAAGATTAACAGTCAGGTTTTGTCCGGTCAATAAAGTCGGCAAAGAAGCACCTTGTCTCAAATCCTGAGAGAAAGCCCTTGCTGGTACTACATGGTATTGCAATACTGCTGTCAAAGTTTCCAATGGAATCTGATCTACTCCTGCTACCCCCAAAGTAGTGTAGAGATCTTGGAAAGCTGCATCTGTAGGCGCAAAAACTGTAAAATCATCGTCAAATCCACCTTGAAATGCTCCGGCAAGATTTGCCCTTACTAACGCTGCTACCAATTGCGTAAACTCAGGTTGTGCGGCAGTAGTAGAAGCGATTGCAATTTCAGCAATATTCTGTGTCGGTGGGGTAATCACATTGTCCAAAACGTGAATGATGCCATTGGAAGCCGGCACATCGGTTGCGGTGATTTTTGTATTTCCGTTGATCCAAATTTCGTTGTTTGGCGCGATACTTACATAAAAAGGATCACCGGAAACTGTCGTCACTTTGCCTGCAGTGACCGAAGTGGAAGGGACAGATGCTCCCACGACGTGATATGTTAATGTCTCACTAAGTCCATCGGAAGCCAAAAGTTGATCAGCAGTCAATCCATTCTCAGTTAAAAACCTGTTGAAGGCCTCATTTGTAGGTGCAAATACCGTGAATGGACCCGTTCCCGAAAGGGTAGGTACCAAACCTGCAGTCTGTACAGCAGTCACAAGGGTAGAAAAATTGTTATTTGCAGAAGCTACCTCCACAATATTTGGATCTGGGGTAGGTGTCTCCTCCTCATTGCAGGAGGAAAAAAGCACAAGTGTCAAAAACACCATGGATAAGGTCAATAAAGACCATTTTGATCTGATAGTTTTCATAGATTTTGTTGGTTAAGTGTTAATTAAGTATCCTCAAAACCACTCAATTCAATGAATGTTATCTTAATTAATACTTTCGGCTTGTTTTTGTGTATGAACATAAGATTTTTGTGACTAAAAACTCATTTCATAAATTTTGTCAGTTTTGACTTTACCAAAAAATCAATCAATAATTTTAAGATTCCTTGTAGATTTGGCCAAATTCTATTTCTGCATGCCATTCTTATGAAAAATCGAATCCTTTCTACTGCATTTCTGATCCTAATCACACTTTTTACTTCCTGCAAAAAAGAAAAGGAGGAATGCCAGTTAGATGAAGATATCCTGAAAGCCGATATCGGTCTGAACATCGTCAGGCTTGAAAGGGATTTCTTTTCGGCATCAAAGGCTGAGGAATTCTCTTATTTGTTTGAAAACCATCCCTATTTCGCAGAAAAATATTTATTGGCAGATACCTATCCTTCCAAAGAACAATTGGCTGCCGAACTTCTCGCAACCCATCAGGATACCCTGATGCGTGAACTTTTTGACGAAGTGATGATTCACTACCCTGACATCAAGGGTTTGGAAACAGACCTTACAAACGCCTTCAAATACATCAAACATTATTTTCCGGAGTTTAAAGTACCAAAGGTTTACACTTTTGTCAGTGGTTTCAGTTCAGACTTGTATATCGATGAGGAAATGATCGTGATCGGATTGGATTATTTTCTTCCGGCCGACCATCGCTTTCAGGCACCTGACTTGCCTGAATATATCGCAAAAAGGTACGAGGCAAAGTACATTGTCCCGATGATCGTGACGGCGATTTCTTCTGTGTACAACAAAACTGACCTGAAGCAAAATTCTTTGGTAGCCGAAATGATTTATTACGGCAAAGCTTACCATTTTACAAAAGCCATCTTGCCCTGCACCCCTGATGAGTATATTATAGGCTACTCCAGTGAAGAAGTTGCTGCCTGCTTCGACAATGAGGTTTTGATTTGGTCTTATTTTGTGGAAAATGACCTGCTATTCGAAACCAATCCCTTTGAAATCAGAAAATATACGGGTGAAGCCCCATCCACTGTCGAAATCAGTCCTGACGCTCCGGGACGTGTCGGAAGATGGCTTGGATGGAATATTGTGGATGACTACCAGTTCAACAATGATGTCCAGCTGAGGCAATTGATGGAGGAATCCGACACAGAAAAAATCTTTAAGCTGTCAGGATATAAACCTCGTCCCTGAAATCCTTACCGAATTTATCAGGATTGATTAGAGCCAATAATCGTTGAATGGCAATTTCTTTTGAAAAATACTTTTCTGCCAATTGACGGGAATTTTTTTGGGTTTCCTGAATCAGTTTCGGATTTGAAGCCATTTTTTCCAACTTTTCAAAAGCATCTTCGGGATTTTCAAAATTGAAATAAATTCCCAAATTATACTCTTTTACCAATTGGTACACCCATCCTTTATGGTTGACGATGATTCCCTTTCCTGCTGCCAGGGCATCAAAAAACTTATTGGGACTGTTTGTTTTCAGTACCGGAAGGTGGGCAAAAGTGACCATTGCTAAGTCCGAAACCGCCAAAAGCTGACGGACTTCTTCCTTGCTTCCAAATGGGAAATAGAAAAAATTGTGAAGTCCCAAGTTCTTTGCCTTGCGTAGCAAATCTTCAGACTTGGCGCCTTTTCCCATTACGGCAAACTGGTAATCCCTTCCTTTATCTTGTGCCTTTTTGGCCAAAATCAGCATTTCATCGACAGCATTGACCTGACCGATAGCGCCTGCGTAGGCGATAGTAAAGGTCGGTTTGAGGCCAAATTTTTGGAGAAATGATTCCTTTTTCTCCATCGGATGGAAAAAATCAGTGTCTGCAAAATTGGGTATCAGGTGGATTTTGCAGGTGTCACACTTTTCCCGGATGGAATTGGCGATGCCGGGAGAAAGGGCTATCACCTTTAAAGCATGCCTGTAAATCTTGGATTCGAGGCTGTAGAGAATTTTTTTCAAAACAGGATTTTGGATGACGCCTACCTGAATCGGGGCATCTGGCCAAAGATCCCTTACTTCAAAAAAGAAAGGTATTGCCAGCTTCTTTTTGGCCCACAACCCAATCCATCCGGTGGTCAAAGGAGTCGAGGTAATGTATAAGAAATCAGGTCGCGGCAATTTGAGCAGAAGCTTTTTTACCTGGTCCACAAAAGCGGAAAATGCCCAAATCCTCTTCAAAAACCCATATTCCTGACGGTAGGACACGGGAAGGTAGTGTACCTTGATCCCGTCAATAAGCTTGAAATCATAATAGTTTTCAGAGTGCGATGTAATCATCTCCACCTCGATACCCGCCTCTACTATGCCTTTGGCCAAGTGGTATGAGCGGGTTCCCCCTCCCTGAGAAGGCGTGACAAAATACTGATGGATATAAATGATCTTCATTTCGAAAACTTACTCAGCCAACCTGAAAGGATAAACATGTTCCAAACCAATAGGAAATGTCTCTTTTCTGCCATTTCTGGCTGCGCTACAAATTTAAGCATTTCGGGGGGAAAACATTCCCCCCAGTCTTTTGATAGCTGTCGGATGGGTCCAAAAACCCATTCCCTAAAATCATTTTCCTCCATCCATTCCTGCAGGGGCAAACCAAATCCCAGTTTCTTCCGGTCTGCAATCTGCCCCAGGCCACGTTTCCTCAATGATTCCTTGATAAAAACTTTTCCTTTTCTTTTCAATAATTCTTCCTCTGTCTGAGAAAGAGCAAATTCCAGTAACTCAGAATATAAATAAGGTGCACGGCCTTCAATGCCATGAGCCATGCAGGCATTGTCATGGATTTTCAAAATGTCATTGACCAAGTAGAAAGTCCTGTCCCAATCCAAAGCATTCTTGAAACCAAATTCGCTTTTGGGATACCAAGGTCTGAAAAAACCTAAATATGCCTCGGGGATTTTCTCGACAGCGGCCATTTGGATAAAAGTGTCTTCAGGATTTTTGGAGATACTTTGTAGCAATTTTTTCAGATACCCGGGAAATGGGAAATCTGAAAAGGTGGCAATCTGCCTCAACAATGTGGAATGGTTCAGGTAATGTCTGAACGCCCTATGCCTGTTGTATCCGGCAAAAAGTTCATCCGCACCCGCACCTGAGATCAGAACTTTGACTTCTTCTTTGGCCTCCTTGGCTACCAACCAGGTCAAAAACCCTGCGCTGTCTCCGATAGGTTGGTCCATGGATTGGATGTAGGCATCCCAATTTTCCATGACCGATGCTTTATTCACCCGGATTTCTCTGTTTTCGGAAGGATATTGTTGGTTAAAAATCCTGACAAAATGGGGGTCACTGTATTTGCCTTGTAGCCTACTTTCCAAAGCCACTGTGTAGGTTGGTAATTTTTGCCCGGTGAGTTCATACGCAACTGCATATAGAAGACTGCTGTCTGCACCACCGCTGAGCACCATTCCGACAGGCCTTTCAGCAGAAAAACTTTTAGAAACAGCTTCTTTGAGTATTTCTTCAAATTTATTTTGAGAGGTTTCATGTTTTTGGTCTGGTTCCAAAACCATTTTTTCTCTTTGGATAATATGCCCATCCAAATCCAGAATGATAATTTCTCCCGGCAAGACCTGCCTCACCTCTTCAAAAAATGACCTGTCAGGTATGCTATGCCTGTAGTAGAAAAAAGGCAGAAATTGGGTTTTGTCGATTTTGGGTTTGTTTTTCATTCCTGCCAAAATCCCTTTGGTCTCTGAGGAAAATATCCAGGAATTTCCTTTTTGGTGAAAATATAGAGGTTTCTCTCCCGAAATATCCCGGCTGACCAAAATCTCCTTTTTGCCCAGATCAGCGAAGACAAATGCAAACATGCCTTTGAGTTGTTGGATTCCTTCTTTGCCAAAAGCCTTCAGCCAATGTAACAAGACGATAGAATCTGAACCTGTATCCAAATGGTATCCCTGATTGACAAGGATTTCTTTCAATTCAAGATGGTTGTAGAGTTCCCCATTGAAGACCAGCACCGCCGATCGGTCTTCGGACCAATGCGGTTGGTTGGAGGCATCGCTAAGATCCTGGATTTTTAACCTGTTGGCCGCAAAAAAAATATTCTCTTCTACTTTGCAGAAATCCGAAAAATCCGCCCCACGGTGTTCGGTGGCATGCATCATCTTTTGGATGGCGGCAAGGCCATCGGATTCAGGTTGGATGAGTACATGGATTCCACACATTTATTTTTTCCTTTTGGGGGGTATAGCGTCTTTGTTCAGGATGGCCTCTTTGTTCTTTTCAAAATACCTGCAAAGATGGGTAATATTGCACTCCAGACATTTGGGACTTTTCGCCAGGCAAACATATCGGCCATGCAAAATCAACCAATGATGGGCAATGTGGACGTATTTCTTTGGGATATTTTTGATCAACTGTTTTTCCACTTCTAGCGGCGTCTTTGCATTTTGATTGACCAAACCCAACCGCTTAGAAACCCTGAAAACATGCGTGTCAACAGCCATATTGGGTTGGTTCCAAACTACAGAGGTGATGACATTGGCAGTTTTGCGGCCTACACCGGGAAGCTTTACAAGTTCCTCCACAGTGGAAGGAACCTCTCCGCCAAATTCTTCTGTCAGCATTTTTCCCAATCCTATTAGGTGTTTGGTCTTATTGTTAGGGTAAGAAATGCTCCGGATATAGGGAAATAGCGTTTCAAAATCAGTAGCAGCCAAATGCGCCGGAGTAGGAAAATCTCTGAATATCGCGGGTGTGGTCATGTTGACTCGCTTGTCGGTGCACTGCGCACTTAGGACCACAGAAACCAAAAGCTGATAGGGATTCTCGAAGACGAGTTCTGTCTCAGCTATCGGCATATGTTGGGCAAAATGGTCTATGACTGCGGCGTATCTTTCCTTTCTAAGCATGGAATATTAAAGGATTTGAAAATTTGGATAATAGATACTCGTGGATATTGAAAATAGATATTGGTAGATACTGGATATTAAATGATTTTTTGAATCGCCAAATAGTGTGATTTACATTTTAGAATTCTAAATCGGACATTACCAATAACCATTAACTTAATAACCATATCCCCATTTTTACAACAAGTAATCCTTACTTTCGTTGTTTCACAGATCAAATAAATAAAAAATTATGGTAAGGAGTTCAGTTTTGAGATTTGCCGGCAGTCTTTTTTTAGGGATTTTTATACTCTTTTCCTGCGTCGAAAAGAATGACCCGCAACCGGAATTAAATCCAGAAGTTGCTGCGGAACTGTTGAACACCTCATATGGTACCAATGAAAGGCAGGTGATGGATGTCTTTTTGCCGGCAAACAGAAGTACAGGCAGTACCAAGGTTTTTGTGTGGATCCACGGTGGCGGATGGGTAGATGGCACCAAAGATGAGTTTGTTCAGTTCAAACCCTGGCTGGAAGCCGTGCAAGACGACTATGCTTATGTTGCGGTCAATTACAGGCTTTTCAACATATCGACCGGCGCAAACAAATTTCCTTCCCAAGAAGAAGACATCAAAAATGCTATTGCTTACATCCAATCCCAATTGTCGACATGGGATGTCAGCGATGAAATCATCCTTGCCGGAGGAAGTGCCGGAGGACATTTGGCATTGTTGCACAGCTACAAAAACAACCAAAATGGTCTGGTCAAAGCTGTTGTGGCCTTCTTTCCGCCTACAGAACTTGTCAGTTTCTACGGTTTCAACCTATTTACCCAACTGCTCTTTGACAATTTGCTTGGAGGAAATCCTACTACCAAACCGGCGATCTATGCCGATTCAAGCCCTTTGGGATTCGTCACGCCCAATTCCGTCCCGACGGTCTTTTTTCATGGGAATATCGACACCGTCGTCCCCATTTCTCAAAGTGAAATTCTAGAAGACGCCTTGGTTGCCAAGAATGTCCCACACATGGTGGAATATATTCAAGGGCAGGGACACGGCTTCACTCCGGCGACCAATCAAGAATTGATTGGGAAAGCGCAGGTGTTTTTGGATGGGGTTTTGGACTGAGGTTGATGAAAAACTGAGTTAAAAACTTTATATTTAATTATCTATTGAAAAAGAAATGCCTTCCGATCAAAAATTTGTAGACTTCGTCATCGACCAAATCAAAAATGCAGGTGAAATCTCTGCCAAAAAAATGTTTGGAGAATATGGGGTTTATGCCGATGGGAAATTATTCGGACTAATTTGCGACAATAGACTTTTCATAAAACCAACAGAATCCGGACGAGAATTCATCGGAAATATTGTTGAAGCTCCCCCCTATAAAGGAGCAAAACCAAGTTTTCTAATTGAAGACAAAATCGAAGATGGAGAATGGTTAAGTCAATTGGTCAGGATGTCCTTGAAGGAATTACCTGATCCAAAACCAAAAAAGTAATAATCTTTACCTCGAATAATAAATCAAATACATAAAAAAAACCTGAAAGCTTTTCGCCTTCAGGTTACCTTTTTTCTGTTCGATAGGTTTAGACTTTTTCGAGACCGGTAGAATTGGCTTTCCGAAGAATGCTCTTTACTACTTTTTCCGAAGGTGTAAGAATGAGTTGATTCAATTGGTCAAGCGCGCTCAGCATGTCTAAATAGTCCTGCATCAAGTGATCATCACTGCGCAGGGCCTGCACAACCAACTCATTTTCACCCTCACTCATTTCCTGATAGATATATCTTAACAGGTCATTTGGGGTAAAAGATTTTGTCATAGGCAACGTTTAATTGTTTTAGTTTTTTCCTCATGTTTATCAATGCATACCGCATCCTTCCAAGCGCCGTATTGATACTGACACCTGTCTGTTCTGCGATTTCCTGAAAACTCAAATCCATATAGTGCCTCATAATGAGCACCTGTTTTTGGGATTCGGGAAGTTCATCGATCAGTCTTCTTACCAACTCCACGGTATCTTCCTTGACTTTGACATCTTCGATGGTTTCCTCAGCAAATCTCAGCGTATTGAAGACATCCATCCCATCTTCCATCACGATGGTGGGATAACGCTTCCTTTTTCTGAAGAAATCAATTGCGAGATTATGCGCGATGCGCATCAACCATGGCTGAAATTTTCCCTCTTCGTTATAACCGTCAGCACTTAGGGTATGAACCACTTTTACAAATACATCCTGAAGCAAATCTTCGGCGACGCCTTGGTCTTTGACTATCAGGTAAATGGTGGTATAAACCCTCGATTTGTATTTATTTACTAACTTTTCAAATGCTGCCTCGCTTCCACTTCTGTACTGCGCGATCAACTCGGCATCTTTAGGACTTGTCCTTTCATTCATACAAATTGACTTTAAAATAACGTAGAGGTTTATGCCATAGTATATATTAGAGGGTGAAACAATTAAAATATTGTAATCAAATGTAAAGAATCACTTTGTTTGATGCAATAGATACAGGATTTTTTTTATTTAATAATTTCACAAAAATCAGTCAATATCAAACTATTTGCACTTTATCATCAAAAAACTGAAATTTAATTTGGATTTTGAGCAGGTGATCATCAAAAAATTCTCTTGTATGGATATTTCTTAAACGCATATACTCCGAGGTTTAGTATAATGTTGCAAAACCCAAGCCTGATTTTGAAAAAAATCCAAAAAATGAAAGAAATTAAGGATGCAGTTCAGGGCGAAAGCTGTTTTTACCTATCGAAATTTATTAACTTCGGTTTTCAATACTAACAAAATTTATGGAAATAATCGGAAAAGTAGTTCAAATTATGCCCGAGGCAAGCGGGTCCTCCGCCAAAGGAACTTGGAGAAAAAGAGAATATATCGTAGAACAACCAGGACAATACCCAAAGAAAGTGTGCGTGGTCATATGGGGAGACAACATTGATCAGTTTGCCCTCAAAGTCGGTGACGAAGTCACTGCCTCTGTAGACCTCGAAAGCAGGGAATACAATGGCAGGTGGTATACGGATGTCAAAGTGTGGAAAGTGGAAAAGGGTGGTGCACAGAAAGCCAAAGAATCATCTGCTACAAAATCAATCCCTGATGTCACTACTTTTGCCGATGAAAGCGGAGACGACGTCTTGCCATTTTAAAGGTTATCTATTTTATTGCATCACATATAATTTGTCTCAAAGCCGAAGTTTGGGACAAATTTTTTTTGGTTATAATTTAAAAAATTAATGCATAATACCATGTGGGAAGACGATGATGAAAATGATTCTTGGGATGAAAGTGATGAGGAAGAGTTCCAGAAAGAAAAGGACAGGATCAATAACCATCCCCTCAAAATCAAGGGAATGGAGATTTACAAGCTGACGAGTGCCTTAGTGGGTTCTCTTGACGAGGCAAGGGCTGAACTGTATGGAAGTCTTATGATGGAAAGTGCCATGATTATACCGGCCAAATTTTCCGGTGCAGAAGGTGTCAATGATTTTATCCTAAAAATGGAGAATGCCACTATTATGAAAATCCACGCGCGAAGCCTTAATTCCATGACTTACCAATTGGCTTTGGAGGGAACACATGCCGAAGAACATTTACAACTTCTACGCGATGCTATTGAAGAATTCAAAAAAATGTTCAAAGAATGGGTAAAGGGATTTGATTCTGCTGATAAATATGATGATGGCTGGGGACTTTTTGTTGACTAATGGAGACTTTGTCCAAATCTGAAACCTAAATAAGCCCCGCCAACCATCAGGATCAAAGTGATAGCACCGACCAAAAGCATTACCCCGAGGGGCATTTCCCATTGTTCTGAGCCTATTTTGAAGTGTATAATTCTCTTGAGATTCATGTTAAATTGACTGACAGATAAGGGATTATTCAACAAGTAAAAAACAAAAAAGCGGGCTTACATAAACCCGCTCTTTCAATCAAACTAGTAAACTTTAATTTATAAGCCAATAGTTTTTACGTAAGCTTCCAACCTTTGGTTTCAATTTCTTCAGCTGATTTTTCTACTTTTTCTTTTAACGACTCTTTGAAAGCCAAAAGGTTCTTGGAAATTTCTTCCGAAAAGGCCCCGATCATGGAAGCTGCCAATATTCCGGCATTTCTACCACCATTTAATGCAACCGTGGCTACAGGAATTCCAGCCGGCATTTGAAGTATAGAAAGGATGCTGTCCCATCCATCTATGGAATTGGAGGATTTGACAGGAACACCTATCACCGGCAAAGTGGTCAGTGAGGCTACCATGCCCGGCAAGTGGGCGGCACCTCCTGCACCTGCGATGATGACTTTGAGCCCTCTGTCTTTTGCACTTTTGCCATAATCTACCATTCTGTCAGGAGTTCTATGGGCCGACACCACGGTTAGTTCATACCCAACTCCAAGCTCTTCCAATACCAATGCCGCTTCCGACATGATGGGCAAGTCGGACTTGCTTCCCATAATTATCCCTACCTGAATTTTCATATGTTAGGCTTTTACTTTGATCATTTCTTTTATATGCAAAGCTCTTTTTTTCAATTTTTCAACCTCATTGTCAAGGATGGTGACGTGGCCCATTTTTCTAAAAGGCTTGGTCGTTTTTTTGCCGTAAAGATGTACATAGACGCCTTTTTGGGACAAGGCCTCGTCCATTCCTTCCACATAAGCATCGCCTGTATATCCTTCTTCCCCAAGCAGATTGACCATGGCGGCAGGGCATCGGGTATCTGTATTGCCCAAGGGCATACCCATGACAGCACGGAAATGTTGCTCAAACTGTGAAGTAAAATTTGCTTCAATCGTATGGTGCCCGCTGTTATGAGGGCGAGGCGCTATTTCATTGACAAGGATTTCTCCGGATTTGGTGACAAACATCTCCACTGCCAATATCCCGATCATTCCCAATTCTTCGATAACCTGAATGGCTATCTGTTGTGCTTTTTGTTCAATATCATCACTGACCTGCGCAGGAGAAAAGAGAAACTCAACAAGATTAGCGGTCGGGTGAAAAGCACATTCCACCACTGGAAATGCTTTGGTTTCACCATTCGGATTTTTGGCGACTATCACTGCTATTTCCTTTTCAAAGTCAATCAACTTTTCCAATAATCCCGGAGCTTCAAAAGCCCTTTCAAGATCACTTTTTTCCCTGAGGATCTGCACGCCTCGACCATCGTAGCCTTCTCTCCCAAGTTTGTTAACGGCAGGAAGAAAAGAAGCATTTCTGATCACATCCGCCTTGTCTTCAGTCAAGATAAAATCAGCTGTTGGTATTCCTTTTTCTTTGTAAAACTGTTTTTGCAACCTTTTATCTTGAATCATTTTGATGATATGGGGTTGCGGAAAAACATCTTTGCCCTCATCCACCAATTTTTGAAGAGCTTCGGTATTCACGTTTTCGATCTCTATTGTGATGATGTCGCATTCTTGACCGAAAGCATACACCGTATCAAAATCATTGAGGCTGCCATTTACAAATTTCTGACAAATAGATTTGCAAGGGGCATTTGGATCAGGATCCAAGATATGGATATCGATATTATAGCTGATGGCAGATTGGATGACCATGCGGCCAAGTTGTCCTCCACCTAAAATCCCCAAAGTTTTTTGCTGATAATTCTGTTGCACGTACGGACTGTTGAAAGTCCAAAAATAAGTTAAAAATGCGGGTATCCGAAATCAGAATATTCAAAATTGAAAAAGCCCCTGTAAAGGGGCTCATATGGTTTGAATTAAATATTAGGTTAAACTGACCTTCCTCCAATTAATCTCAGAAGAATTGCAACAACAGCCAAAACAAGCAGAATGTGGATCAATCCTCCAGCACTGTACACAAAGAATCCGAAGATCCATCCAATGATCAAAATCACAGCAATCAAATACAATAGAGAACTCATGGCTTTCTTGGTTTAGTTAAATAATTGATTTATAGGCCAATAAATCAACTATCGTGCCACAACCTTATTGTTTAGAACTTAATACCCATCAACTCCATCAATTTGTGGGCATTGAAACTAGGGCAGGGACCGGGTTTGAGTTTGTAATCAAAATGGATTTTGTCATCCATTATTTCACTGTGAAAACTCTTGTTGACAAGGAATGAAAAACTGCTATCAAGTTGGCTGAGCTCTATGTCATGGGTTGAAATGATTCCCTTACAATTGCTTGCGGCTAGTTGCCTGATCAAGGCTTCGCTTCCCATAATTCTATCTGCAGTATTGGTTCCTTTAAGAATTTCATCCAAGAGAAAAAAAACAGTTCCCCCAGCTTCAGCTTTGGACAAAAGTTGTTTAATCCTTGCAAGCTCAGCATAAAATGAACTGACACTCTCTCCTAGGTTATCAGCATTTCGCATGCTGGTAAACAACTGAAATGGCCCGAGGATAAAGGCCTCAGCCATTGGACTCAACCCAACATTTACCATGACCATATTGATCCCCAAGGTGCGCATAAATGTTGTTTTCCCGGACATGTTTGATCCTGTGAGGAGTATGGTTTTGGTATTTTCAGCCAATGAAAAATCATTACCCACAGCCTTGTCTTTGGGGATAAGAGGGTGCCTTAGGTTTTTTGCTTCAATGATTTTTTCCCTTGACCAGGTAGGAGAAGAAAGATTTTGTTCTTCATAGGTAAATGAAGCCAAGGAAACCAAGGCTTGCCAAGTATCAAATACTTCTTCCCAATCAGCGATATGTTTTCCGAATTTCTTCCGCCAGATTTCCGCTCTCCAAATGAGGAAAAAGTCTATCCAAAAAACCAGGTTGAAAATCACAAACATCAAGTTAGCCCTGTTTTGTATCATAAAAGCCTTTTGTTCCAAGGATTTCAAAACTTCAGAAGCAACAAAACTATCATTTTTGATAGGTTCTTTAAGTGAATTCAAATACGGATCGGTAAAGTCCGATTGCTCAATCATCAAAGCCCATTTTCCAAAAGACTTGATATCTCCTTGATTTGGAAAAACTTTGGATGCTTCCTGAAGTGGTTTGAAAACCAATTTCAGGGAAAAGATACCCAAAACGATCCATGCCCCAATCCACACAGGAGGAATCATTCCCACTGCTGCCAAAAAAAGCAGGATACTTCCACCTATCGGCCCAAGTACCAGGGGTAAATAGTAAAAAGACCGCCAGCTTCCAGGTTGCCTGAGCCATGTATAAAAACCTGCTTTGGACTTTTCTTCTTTGATAAATGCCCTGCCGGTTGCTTCAAAATCAGAAACAAACTTAGGCTGCCGGCTCAGTTCCCGGACTGCACCGGACCTTTGGGTGGCGAGTTCAGGATTCATTTGGGACTGAAGCCAAGAAGCCAACTTTGCTTTTCCTCCCATATTGACGGTGTGGTTGAACAATTGGAACAAAGAATGGCTTCCAAAAATATCAAGGTCACTGGTAAAAGGATGGGCTTTGTCTATGAATTCGGCTCCGGCATCAAATCCCTGAAGGCTTCGAGAGGATCTTTTCACTTTCTCCTCTTCCATTTTGGCCAATTCGGTCAAAAAAGCAGTTTCATCCCGGTTTTGGTTGAACAATAAAATCAGGTAGATGAACCCTGCCAGTGACAGCAAAAACAGCATTAGAAATAACGGCTTGTCCGTAACGCCAACAATAAAAGCTGCAGCCATCACAAAAAAAACTGACAACCTGACCAAAGAAAGTACGATCCCTTTTCTTTTTGCTTTGGCAAGCAAATCCAAAATATCCTGCGAAACGTATGCAATATCCATGGCCTAAAGATACCAAAAGAATCTCTGTGGGCTAAAAATTTATATTTGCAATATTGTTGCATTTAAGATGAAAATCTCTACCTTTGAACCATATTATTCTTGTATTGTTCTCTTCATTAGAATAATGGTGGTTGACAGACGACTCCGTTAACCCCGGAGTCTTCTTACATTTAGAGCACAAAAACAGGATGATGAAAAAATTGATGATTGTGGCCTTGGTCATTTTGGTGGTCGGAGCAAGTGCGCAGCAGAAGCCTTTGGATATGTGGGGCATGTTTTCCAAAACAAGGTTTGTGGAAAAGCTGAACAGGGAATTTGGGATGTATTTCCTATATCCGATTTTTCCGGATGAGTTGAAAGCAATGGAGGGGAAAGAAGTCTCGGTGACTGGTTTTTACATTCCATTGGATATGGTCACTTCCAATTATGCTGTTTTATCAAAATTCCCCAATGCAGAATGTTTCTTTTGCGGTGGAGCAGGACCTGAAAGCATCGTGGTGGCATATTTGACGAAAAAACCCGCCAAAAGAATCAATGTGGACGAAATCATTACCATTAAAGGAAAACTTAAACTCAACGATTCGGATATCGACGAATTGAATTTCATCCTTTTGGATGCGGAAATTTCAAATTAAAGCCAGATAAATTATGGCAAAGGAAAAAAAGGTTAAAAGACCAAAAAACCAAAAAGAGACTTTGGCTGACGAATGGGATTTTTCAGACGGTTTTGGTGGTATACCGGAAAATGTATCTCTTACCAAGAATATTGGATGTGCCTCAAATTCAGGTGATAAGAATAAAATTTCTTCAAAAAATTTCCCTAAAACTGATTAACCTATTAATTTTTTTTGCGTTACTTTCAGGATAAAACTTAATCCACATGAAAGTAAATCACCCACAAATCCCTACTTTCCTGTTTGCCCTAGGAATTATCTTTTTGATGTTTTCTTGTGAAAAAACAGAAGAACTTTTGCCTCAGCAGGACACCGCTGTCCTCAATGAAGAGGCTCAAGTTAATGCCGCTTTTGATGAAGCAGACTTTTTTACCTTGTCTGCGATGCAAAGCAACGGTCTAGGTTTGAGAACTCAACTCGGCCTGGAAAGCGATTACTGTTCGACTACCAAAGTCGATTTTTATCCAAACAACAAGTCAATTGTTATCAACTTTGGAGAAGGATGTACGAGCCCCAAAGGAATCAAACGAAAAGGAAAGATCATGGTGTATTTTTCTGCGTTGTCCTTTGAGTCAGGAACAGAAATCACCTTGGCATTTGATGGCTATGAAGTCAATGGTCTCAAAATTCAAGGTCGCCGAAAACTTATCCATCGTGGTTTTAACGCTGATGACAAATACTTCCTTTTTGAAACGGTAATCTTTGATGGCAAGGTCACATGGCCTGATGGCACATTCGCAACAATGGAAGGTGAATACCTCAAAAAACTTTTCTTGCCAAATGCTGATCGCGGATTTAAATTAGAAGTGACGGGAGGTGCCGGTGGAGTTACGAGACTTGGTATACCGTTTATGTCTCTGATAGATCAAAAATTGGTATTCAACCAGGAATGTACCGATAAGGGAAATTGGATTCCATCTTCCGGTATAGTTGACCTGACATTAAACTCGGAATCTAAATTCCGCATCGATTATGGGGATGGTGAATGTGACCGAATTGCTTCAGTTACCCACAATGAAAAAACAGTATCAGTGAAATTCGACTGAGAAGCCGATGGAATACAGTCAATTATCATTTTTAAATCAAATAAAGAAAGGCCGGAAATCCGGCCTTTCTTTATTCCTTTCCTTCAGGATAAAAATGATGGACATCTCTTTGGGGAAAAGGGATACTTATCTCATTAAACTCCAATGCCTCTTTGATTGCTTCCATGTTTTCCCAAAAAACCGGCCAAAGGTTTTCAGTATCTGTCCAACATCTGATGGTAAGGTCAAGAGAATTGTCCCCGAAATTACCAAAGTATACCACCGATTCTGGTTCTTTGTGTATCCTTTCGTCTTTGTTCAATACTTCAAGAATAATTTTTCTCGCTTTTTTGATGTCCGTCCCATAGGCAATTCCCACTTTCATATCTACCCTTCGGGTGGATTTTTGGGAGTAATTTATGATCAGGTTATTCGCCAAAATCCCATTTGGAACTGTCACCAATTTATTGTCAAAATTTTTGATTTTGGTGTAAAGGATGTCAATACTCTCCACTTCCCCGGTAGTCCCCTGTGCTTCCACGGTGTCTCCAACTTTAAATGGCTTAAACATTAGGATCAAAACCCCACCTGCAAAATTGGCCAAGGAACCCTGTAATGCCAAACCTACTGCCAAACCTGCCGCACCCAGTATCGCAACAAAAGAAGTCATCTCCACTCCCATAGTGGTCGCAATGCTGATCAGTAACAAAACCCAAAGAATGGCTTTTGCAAAACTTTTCAGAAAAGTAGCAAGTGAAGGATCCACCTCTGACTTTTCAAATGCTTTACTCATTATTTTCTGAACCAAATTGATCAGATACTTACCTACTAGGTAAATGATAAGACCGAGAATCAGTTTCGGTCCAACAGAAAAAGCAAGGTCAACTGCCTGCTGTTTGATAAGGTCCAAAGTTTTTAAGTCAATTCCGTACTCTTCCATTCGTATTTAATTAGGGTTTGTAAAATGAATTTAAGGCCAAATTTAAGTGAATCTGCAAATTACCCTCCATCTGAATGCCCAATTCCATTGGATCTGAAAAGGTCCAACCCCGGCTTTTTGTAAAATATGCTTGATATCTTTTCTTGAAAAACCCCTTAGAACTGAAAGCGGTCCATCATTTTGGACCATGGGGGATTTGGAAAATAAAGCAGTCAAAAACCGGATGCTGTAATAAGCCAAAGGATGGCGATGGAGGTCATTGATGACCAAACCCAAAGATGCGCCCTTATTAAAAACCCTTGTAAGCACAATTAGTTCCTCATCGGTAAAATGATGTGTAAAAAGTGTACAGGTAAAAACGTCCACTTTGATGTTTTCAAACTCCCTGTCAAACACATTCTGAGTCAAAAAACTGACATTAGGATAATTTTTTAAATTCTCTTTTGCCATAGCGACCGTATGGTCATTGGCATCGATTCCTACAAACTGGCAGTCATATCCATTCTTTGAAGCCCAATCTGCCATAACACGCAGCATGTCGCCGCCGCCACAACCGATATCGGCGATGGTATATTTGCGGTTTTTGTCACGGTCCAAAAGAATCTCCAGTCCTGAAGTAGTCACATAGTTGCCGCCCAAAAATCTGTTGATGGTACGGAGCTCGCGCAAAGTCTGCCTAAGGATTTCTCCTCCGACTTCTAAGTCATCCATGATCTCTTTATCATAGCAGCGCTGATCGAACTTTCCCATTACTTTTCCAATAAAAGGGTTTCCAAGGTAAGCCCCGGTCCAAATCCCATTGCCAAAATATCTCCATTGGATTCCGGGTCTAGGAGCCATTTTTTCAAAACAAATAAAATGGTCGCCGAGGACATGTTTCCAAAAGCTTTCAAAATTTCATGGGAGTGTAAATTCTGTTCAGGTGTGATTTGGAAGGCATTTTCCACTTTCTGTAAAATCTGTTTTCCGCCCGGATGGATTGCAAAATTTTTGATTTTTGACAGTTGAAAAACTTCCTCTAAGTAGCCAAGGATCTCATTCAAGCCTTTGTACAACAGATCAGGAACATATTTGCTCAGCCTCATTTCGAAACCAAAATCCCCGATAGACCAAGCCATGTCGCTTTCGCCTTCTTTGAAAACCCGGCTATGGTATTTTTTGATCTTCAATCCGACCGGTTGGCGTCTCACCAATGCCGCCGCAGCGCCATCACCGAAAATGGCATTTGCCAAAAGATTGTCCTCCGTGTAGTCCTTCTGAAAATGAATGGTACAAAGCTCGATTGCGAGTACAAGCACCTTGGCACCGGGATCGCTATCACAGATGCGGTCTGCCAACTTGATTGCATTGAAAGCCGCATAGCAACCCATAAAATGGATGGCATACCGCTCAACGTCATTTCGGAAACCGAGGGCGTGGATGATCTCCAGGTCCAGGCCAGGCGCAAACATGCCTGTGCAGGAGACCAAAATCAAATGTGTGATTTCCTTGGCTTGGATATGGGTTTTGGAAAGGCAATCATCAACGGCTCTTGTTGCAAGAGTTAAAGCTGATTTTTCAAAAAGTCCCATCCTCATTTTGGTGGAGGGAAAGGGTTCCAATTCCTTGTTTTTCGGAAAAAAGCTGAATTTTTCGGGATTGACAAAATTGAAGTCTTCAATCACGCTGAATCTATTTTCTATTCCCGTTTGCCGGTATACAAAATTTAATTTCCTTGATTCCTGAGTATCCAAGCCATGGGCCATTTTCATAAATTCCCCGATCTGAAATTGGGGAACAGGATTTCCTGGGTTGGCTGTGCCAATGCTTACGATGTGGTTGTTCATTAAATTTAAGTTACACTTATTTTTTCTAACTTGGGATACCTGAAAGATAACCATCCCTTACCCTAAAAGTTAAAAATCTAAATTTATTTATGTTTAAACTATCAAGTTGGAAACACCTCAGAATTCCATTTTCCTTCTATCTCCTTCCGATATTCATTTTTGCTCTGGCTTTTACCCCCAACCACAATCCCGAAAGGATGCTGATTGTACTGGTAGCTTTGCACTTCTTTCTTTACCCTTCGAGCAATGGTTACAATTCTTATTTTGACAAAGACGAAAAAAGTATCGGCGGTCTGCGCAACCCGCCCAAAGTCACCAAAGGGCTTTATTTTCTTTCTTTGGTGTTTTTTTTGGTTTCCCTGGCGCTTGGTTTGATGATCAATTGGCAATTCAGCAGCATGCTGCTTGTCTATAGCCTTGTGTCCATGGCTTACAGCCATCCCTCCATCAGACTCAAAAAGTATGCCTATGTAAGTTGGGTGGTAGCAGGGTTCTTTCAGGGATGCTTCACTTTCTGCATGGCTTATGCGGGATTGAGTGATTTTGGTTGGGAGGTTTTTACCAAAAGCCACGTCTTGATTCCGGGCTTGCTGTCCAGTCTGATGCTGTGGGGTTCTTATCCTCTGACGCAAGTCTACCAACACGAAGAAGATGCCAAAAGAGGGGATATCACGCTGAGTCTGAAACTGGGCAAAAAAGGAACGTTTGTTTTTTCAAGCGTCTGGTTTTTGGTGACGGGTATCTGCTTCAGCTGGTTTTTCCTAAGCAGGAATCAGGAAAGCGCCTTTTATGGATTCCTAGGCGCCATGCTTCCGGTGATTTTGTTTTTTATGGTCTGGTTTTCTTTTGTGCAGAAGGATGAACAAAAATACACCAATTATACCTGGACCATGTGGATGAACAGGATATCTGCCATTGCATTGAATATCTTCTTTGCCTGGTATTTCTTAGAGAATACGCAGATTTTGCAGGCTATAGGTTAGTTTCTCTAATTTTAAATCAAAACGATACATTGGTTTTAAAATCAATATCTTCAATATCTCAAAATCAATTTGGATGAAGAAAGACAGTTGGTTAACTAATGTCATTTCTAACACCCAAAGCTTTGATTTAAAATCCTTCCCCATGTGTCCTTTTCATAATCTCCTTAGCCAAAAAAGAAGAGTTTTTGATCAGTCCTACTGAAAATTCTGAAACTGCTTTTGACCCAAAAAGCCACTGCACTTTTCTGCCGATCCACAATCTGGTTTTGAAAATACGGTCCCATTGGCTGCGGTATTGGCTTTCTATCTGAATTCTCTCCTTGTTAAGAAGAATGGCTTCAGCAGCCAATTTGCCTGTGTGGATCGCGATCGCCATGCCATTGCCGCAGAGCGGAGTAATCAAACCTGCCGCATCACCGACCATCAGGATGTGGTCTTCCACCGGCTGTTTTGGTGAAAAATTGATCTCGTTGATGACTTCCGGTTTGTCAAAAAGGAATTCACTGTATTTAAAAATTTGCCTGAGATGTGGATTTTTGTGGAGTACCTCTTTTTCCATTTCAGGAATACTTCCATAATGTCGGAGTTGCTCTTTTGAACCCAAATAACAAAGATTAAAAATCCCTTTTTCCACTTGGTTGAGGCCACAATATCCCCCCTCAAAATTATGCAGGGCGACAGTATCCGGATCAAAGTCCGTTTTGATGTGGTATTTGACACCGATAAACGGGCTGCGCTGATGCATAAAAGGCCTGTCCATGGCTTTGTCCACTTTGGACCTTTTGCCAAAAGCCCCGATGACATGGTTGGCAGACAGGGAATTGCCTTTATTGAGTTTGAGAAAAAACCTGTTTTCTTTTGACTCAAATCCAACTTCCTCCACCTGGGTCTGAAGCATGAATTTTACCCCTGCTGCTGATGCTTTTTGGTATAAAAACAAATCAAACGCATACCTGCTGATACCAAATCCTCCAAGGTCCAAGGGCATATTGGCCACGTTTCCCTTGATTGAACTCAGCTGAAACTTATTGATGTCAGAAGGTCCTATTTCCTCGGGAAAAAGGTTTTCACCGACCAAAAAATCCCTGACTTCATTGGAAATATATTCTCCGCAGACACGGTGAAAGGGGTAAGATTTTTTTTCAATGAGCAAAACCTCCCTTCCGTTTTTCGCCAATTGGTGTGCAGCAATCAATCCCCCCAAGCCTCCACCAATTATGATAATTTCTGAATGCTGCATAAAACCGTCGCGCCTTTTAAATGGAATGAATTGCCGTTTATCAAATTTCGGCTTTTGAATTTAAGAAAAGCCCTGAATTACGGGTTAATTTCAAAAGTTAATTATCAAGTCAACTACATAACACATGAAGAAGTTTACCCAAATGTATTTACGAAAGGGATTGACGTTTCTTCTTTTGATCGGAATGATCTTCGTCGGTGACGAAGCATTTGGCCAAAAGAAAAAGAAAAAAAATTCCAAAAATGCCCCTCCTGCGGCTGCAACCGCTCCTGCAAGACCGGCATCTCCAAAGTCAGGACCAAAGCCATACGAAGAGGTCATAACTGATAAAGCCAAATCCAAAGATGGATTATTTAAAGTCCATGAATTGGATGGCAAGTATTTTTACGAAATCCCTGATTCGCTCATCGGAAGAGAAATGCTCATCGTCACGACAATTGCCAAGACTGCAGACGGAATCGGCTATGGAGGTGAAAGAACCAACACTTTGCTCGTCAGATGGGATCAAAACGGCGATAATGTGCTACTGAAAGTGGTTTCTTACAGCAATACTGCTGCTGACTCTTTACCAATTTTTACTGCAGTAAAAAGCTCTAACTTAGAGCCTATTCTTCAGAAATTTGACGTCAAAGCAAAAGCAACTGACAAAAATGGTGTGGTCATCGAGGTGACAGATCTTTTTTCAAAAGACGTTCAAGCAATCGGTTTGCCTAGAAACAGGAGAACCGAATACAAAGTAACCCGGTTGGACAACGAGCGCTCCTACATCGAGCGCATCAGCACCTATCCGATCAATATCGAAGCAAGGTATGTCATGACCTATGCCGCTACCGAACCACCTTCCAATGCAAGCACAGGATTGATTACTGTGGAAATGAATTCCTCTATGGTATTGTTGCCGGAAGAACCGATGATGCAGCGTCTGTCTGATCGACGTGTGGGTTGGTTTAGCCGCTCGGTGGTAGATTATGGACTCGACCAACAAAAGGCTGCTAGAAGGACTTTCCTTGACCGTTGGAGATTGGAAGTGAAAGAGGAAGATTATGAGAAGTTCAAGAGAGGTGAATTGGTAGAACCAAAGAAACCGATCGTGTTTTATATAGATCCTGCTACACCTGAAAGATGGAGACCTTATCTAAAACAAGGAATTGAAGATTGGCAGAAGGCTTTTGAGGAAGCCGGATTCAAAAACGCCATTCTAGCCAAAGACGCACCTACCAAAGAAGAAGATCCTGATTGGAGTCCTGAGGATGCAAGGTATTCTGTCATCAGGTATTTTGCCTCGGATATTCAAAATGCATATGGTCCCCACGTGTCCGATCCCCGATCGGGAGAGATCATTGAATCAGATATCGGTTGGTATCACAATGTGATGAACCTACTCAGAAACTGGTTCTTTATCCAAACCGCAGCAGTCAATCCTGAGGCAAGAGGAGTCAATTTCAGAGAAGAAACTATGGGCAGATTGATTCGCTTTGTGTCCTCGCACGAAGTGGGACATACTTTGGGTCTACCACACAACTTTGCCTCTTCACATGCCTATCCTGTGGATTCTTTGCGTTCAGCTACTTTCACCAAAGAATTTGGAACCGCCCCTTCTATCATGGATTATGCGAGATTCAACTACATCGCTCAACCGGGAGATGCAAATGTCAGCTTGATGCCTGATGTGGGACCCTATGACAAGTATTCCATTGCATGGGGTTATAGGCCGATTTTGGAAGCCAAGACTCCAGAAGAAGAGCAACCGACTTTGGACAAATGGATTTTGGCAAAGCAAGGAGACCCGGTTTACCGATTTGGCCGTCAGGGAAACAGTTATGATCCAAGCAGTCAAAGTGAGGACTTGGGTGATGACGCGATGAAAGCTTCTGATTATGGTATCAAAAATCTGAAAATCATCTTGCCTAACCTGGCTAAATGGACTGCTGAGGAAGACAAGCCATTCAAAGATTACAGTGACCTCAATGAAATGTATGGTCAGGTCATCGGCCAATACAACAGATACATGGGGCATATCAGAACCAATGTAGGTGGTGTATATGAATTCTATAAATCAGCAGGACAGGATGAACCTGTATATGTCCACACTGACAAAAACAAGCAAAAACGAGCCGTCCAATTTATCAACAAGGAGCTTTTTGCAACTCCGACTTGGCTGATGGATGAAAAAATCATTGAAAGAACAGGTGATTTTGGGGCATTGGAAAGAATCCGTGGCGTGCAAGTCACCACTTTGAACGGAATCCTGGAATGGGGTAGACTTGGAAGAATGATCGAAAATGAAGCCCTAAACGGTAAAAACGCCTACACCATGGTGGAGCTGTTTGATGACCTCCGTGGAGGAATATGGACAGAATTACCTAGCGGAAAAACCATTGATGTGCACAGAAGAAGTCTTCAAAGGGCGCATATAGAGCGCTTGGAATTGTTGCTCACCGGTAACGAACCGAACCTTCCTGCACAGTTCAGGGCTTTTCTTGGTCCGCAGATCAACGCTTCCCAATCCGACATCAGACCGATGGCAAGGGGTGAACTGAAAACCCTACAAAGACAGATTACCGCTGCGATTCCAAGAACCTCAGACAGACTTTCCAAACTCCATTTGGAAGATGCTTTGGATCGAATCAATAAAATCCTGGATCCAAAGTAAGAGGTCTGAATTTATATTAATTGATATTTGATATTGATGGATATTGGTTCAAAAACCATCATTTCTTTAGTATTGAAGTAACAAGAATAAAAATGGATAATAAATAATCTAGAGAAAAGGCCAAGCTGAACAAGTTTGGCCTTTTTTTGTGTTATGGTCCTAAGTCCCTATTTTTACCCAAACATATTTTAAAACGATGTCCCACAGCCCACTTCAGATTCTTCAGGAACACAACCTGCGGATTACAAATTGTAGACAGGAAGTATTAAAAACTTTCTTGGAAAGGCAAATGGCTCTTTCCCATTCAGATTTGGAGGAAGTGTTGCAAAAGGATTTCGACAGGGTGACAATATACAGGACTTTGAAGACCTTTTTGGACAATGACCTGGTCCATAAAGTCCTTGATGACAGCGGCGCCACCAAATATGCTTTGTGTTCACATTCACATGCCGGTGAGCAAAGTCATGACCACGAACACGTTCATTTCAAATGCGAAAAATGTGGAAGGACCATTTGTATAGAAGAATTGAGTTTGCCAAAAATCACTCTTCCCAAAGGATATATCAATAAAGAAGTAAGTCTTTTGATCCAGGGAGTCTGCGACAAATGCAACTGATCAAACTTCTAGAGGTTCCCGGGGGGATTTTTTTGTAGGTGAATCAGTTGGCCAAATTACACCGGGAGGCAAGTCAATTTTAGGAGGAGTAAAATCCTCAACACCACCATCTCCATCATCACTGCTGTCTGAATTTCGCCCCAAATTTGACTTGGTCATGGTCGCTACAAAATAAATCAGTACCACATAGGCAACTCCACATAAGACCAAATCAACTATCAAGCTACTCATATTCAATGAAATTTGAATCAATTTACTACAAAACCATGTAGAAGTCAATCAATTAACTCATCAAAGACAATATTGATTTAAGAATTTTTAAAAAAATGAATTGGTTTCTTGTTTAGCTTGTGAAATAAGGGATATCATTAGATATTTGCGCACGAAAAAAATGAAGTAATGATAGTCAAAACAAAAAAATATCAATTAGAAACAAGTACCTATATCAAGCTTGGACTTACCAATATTTTGAAGGAACAGTGGTGGGTGGTGCTGATCGCCATTGCTATAGGTTGCGGTTATTTTTGGATTGCCTCTTGGTGGTGGATCAGCATGGCCATTTTGGCTTATGCCTTATATTGGCTTTTTTGGGTTATCCAATTTGCAGGCGTCACCCAAATGGAACAGAACAAGGTCATCTTTGAAAAAATGTCCTACGAGATTGACAGTAGGCAGATATTGATGAAGCTCAATGTCCAACAGGGAATGCCCATCAAATGGGATCTGATCAAAAAAGTGGACCTGACCAAAGAAGCCTATATCCTGACCATGTCCAAAGCCCAATTCATATACCTTCCTTTCAAAATTTTCAACACGGAGAATGAAAGGAAATTTATGGAGGCAATTCTTAGAAGAAAAGGATATCTGCCTGAACAATCTTCAGGAAAAATAGCAACAGCGGAAGGGAAAAAGTAAATAGACCACAGACCACAGTCCACTGTCCATGGCCCCTTCATCTGCACTCAGAACTTGGATTCATATGATTTGAATCAAGAAAAAAAGATAAATAAATAGTAAAACGAAAAGGCCTGATTAGGTTTGAATCAGGCCTTTTTTGTCTTGATTTTTAAAATCTGCCACTTTGGATTTGAAGAATTGATTTCAATTAAAGTGGCTGTCGTCTGTCGACCGTGGTCAGTTGACTTGTTACATTTTCGGAAGGATCACCGTGTCAATCACGTGAACCACACCATTGGAAGCTTCGATGTCAGCTGTCGTTACAGTGGCATTGTTAACCATGGCCTTTCCGTCTTTCAAAGTGATGGTTACTTCAGAACCTTGGGCAGTTTTAGCCTTCATTCCGTTTTTGAGGTCTTTGGAATAGACTTTTCCCGGAACTACGTGGTAAGTCAATACCGCAACCAATTGGGCTTTGTTTTCAGGCTTCAAAAGATTTTCCACTGTTCCCGCAGGAAGTTTAGCGAAAGCCTCATTTGTAGGAGCAAAAACTGTAAAAGGGCCATCACCCTTCAGGACACCGACCAAGTCACCGGCTTTGACAGCGGCTACCAAGGTGGAAAGGAATTCGGTCTGAACCGCAAGATCAACGATATCTGCTTCCGGGTTCAAAGTGGCATTTTTGTTCAATGTGAAGGATGAAGTTAAAAAGAATGTGAACAACATCGCAATGGCAAATAATTTTTTCATGGTAACAATAGTTTTGGTTAGGCAATATAAAGTCCAAAGCCTATCCTATTGTTTTTCAAATACTTGTGAAATTATGTTAAGAGATTTTGACGTACGGCATACGACCGTTTGTTTACAAAAAATGGCTGTTTATAGAAATGATTTATTTGGACGGTATCAAATCGTAGCTCCCGCAGATTGCGCTGACTGGCGCAGAAAAATTCTGAAGTGGGGTTTGGGAAAGTATTGTTCTAATGGAAAAGCAGGAGATGAGAATCTGATTTTTCATTAGCTTTCCAATTATCCAACCTGCCCTTCCACCTTAACACAAATCCTTCATCACAATTATTTCCAAAATTCAGATTATTCGGTTAAGCTTTAATTATTTTGCAGGATGCAGATCAGACTTATCGCCGTCGGCAAAACAGACCATGCAGCCATTCAGTCCCTTGTGGAGGAATATAGCAAGCGCTTGGGTTTTTATATCAAGTTCGAGTTGGAAATCATACCCGATCTAAAAAACTCCAAAAATCTCAGTGAAGCTTCCCAAAAGGAAAAAGAAGGAGAACTGATCCTGAAAAAAGTCCAGACTTCAGATGAGTTGGTGCTGCTCGATGAACAGGGAAAGCAATATTCGTCAGTGGATTTTTCGGAATACCTCCAAAAGAAAATGAATACAGGTTTGAAGCAATTGATCTTCGTCATCGGCGGCCCTTATGGATTTTCAGCTGAAGTGTACCAAAGGGCAAACGGCAAAATCTCCCTTTCCAAAATGACCTTTTCCCACCAAATGGTCAGGGTATTTTTTGTGGAACAACTGTATCGGGCTTTTACGATCCTGAAGAATGAACCTTATCACCATCAATAAGACGTGAGACAAGAGATATGAGACGTGAGATTGGCAGGGGGATAAGAAGCAAGAGACGAGAATCGAGACATAAGACGTAAGACGTAAGATTAAAGAAATTGGGGAATGACGATTGGTGTAGCGTCATCTTGAATCAGAGGTACGATCCCGACAGCTGTACGGGAGAAAGATCCCTAAATAAAAAAGACTCTTCGCTACACTCAGAGTGACGTCATAGATTGAATCGGACATCAAGCCATCAAATATCCTCCATTTTCGCAACCTTAACCCTCTTTAAATCCCCGGAATCATCCGTCCAAGCAAACCAAAGGGAATTTCCGTTATTGGTCATTTGGGGAAAACCACTGCTTCTTTTGTCGGATGAGGTAGCCACTTGGATAGGATTGCCCAATTTTCCGGAGGAATCTACTGACCTGACAAGAATCTTTCCCTCTTCCATCCAACATACCATCGCTTTGTCTTGGGCTATCATTTCAATGTCCACCCGTCCAAGGGTTTGCCCAAGGTCGATTTTGGTAGGCGTTTCAAAGGACTTTCCATTGTCCTCGGAAAAGGAAACTTTCACTTCAGGATTGTCCTTTGCACCTGTGTACCAAGCCACAGCAACCTGATTTCCCAAGGCAGAGACTCTAGGGCCGTTGACGGGACAGGCGGCTATTTCCCACAAATCCATATAAACCGGTGCCGTTTCCTTCCAATTTCCGTTTTCAAATTTTGCAATTCCCAAATCCCTGATTTCTGTTTCGGACCTGTCTCTGAAGATCACCACGGGACCTTCCTCGGTCATCGTCGCGGTCGTCTGACAGCAATCACAAACCCTGTTGTCCAATTCCCATTCGTCTATTTTATTCCCATCAGTATCCAATACTGCTGCCCTGACCGTCATCTGACCATGGTGACCGTGGTCATGGCTATGGTCGTGGCCTCCACCTCCGGTATTCCTCCCATCCAACCAACTGACGAGCATATTTTCTCCCCAAGGAACCATGGAAACAAAGCCATGTTCTGTTTGGGTCTTGTCATCGTGGAGGACAAAGGGTTCGGACCATTGCTTCCCATCTTTGGAAATAGTGATCCGGACATCATATGCAAAGGTTCCTTCTCCGCTTTTCTGCAAGAATGCAGCGACCAACGTCCCGTCTGCAAAAGCTGACATCTGTGGATAATCCGCCCAGTTTACAAACCAATCTGTTCCTTGGGCAATGGTGGTTTCGGGGGAAAAAGTTTCCCCTTCCAACTTGGAGAATTTAAAAATATTGATGGAATCATATTTTTCAATCCAAGAAAGATAGGTTTCGCCTTGGGGAGAAGTAAAAAGATACGGTTCTTCGATATGGGCGTTTTCAGAAGACAATTCTTCTACTATTTCAACAAAAGGCGCAATGGTTTCCTGCTTTTTTTGCCCACAAGAAAAAAGGGCTGTCCCCAAGAGGAAGCCCAATGCAATTATTTGATTTTTGTTTCTTTTATTCATTTTTAGTCTGTTACCACCATTTTGAAACCTTCCCCATGGATCGTGATGATCTGTACTTTGGGATCGTCTTTGAGGATTTTCCTGATTTTGCTGAGGTACACATCCATGCTTCGCGCATTGAAGTAAGAATCATCTCCCCAAATCTGCTTCAGGGCATGACTTCTATTTACCAGTTTGTTGATTTCTGAAGCCAAAAGCCTGATCAGTTCATTTTCCTTGGAAGTGAGTTTGTGGATGCCTGATGGGCCTTTGATGTATTGCTCATCATAGTGGAGTTCAAACTCCCCAAAACGGTATTGCTTCAAAGTCGTCACTTCTTCCTGTTTTTGAGTTCTCCTTAGAATAGCTCCAATTCGGAGTAGTAATTCCTCCATACTGAACGGCTTGGTAATGTAATCATCCGCACCGATCTTGAGACCTTCGATGATGTCTTCTTTGAGGTTTTTGGCTGTCAGGTAGATGATAGGCAAGTCTTCCTGTACTTTCTTGATTTCTTTGCCCAGAGTAAATCCATCTTTCTTTGGCATCATGATATCAAGTATGGCCATGCTGTATTTGTCCTTTTTGAACTTGGACCATCCTTCCTCTCCGTCACGGCAAAGGGTGGTTTCATAGCCTTTCATGGTCAAGTATTCCTGTAGGATATCCCCTAGATTCGGATCATCTTCTACTACTAATAGTTTTGGTTTACTCATGGTGTCTTGGGGAGTTTGATGGTAAATATACTTCCTTTTCCTGGTTCACTGTTTACTGTGATTTCACCCTTGTGGGCTTCTATGATGGTTTTGACATAAGATAATCCTAACCCAAAGCCTTTTACATCGTGTACATTGCCTGTGGGAACCCTATAAAACTTGTCAAAAATTTTCTTTGTCACTTCTTTGGACATGCCTATACCATTGTCCTGAATGGAAACAAAAGCATATCCATTTTGATCCCAAACTTTGATATGGATGATAGGACTTTCTTTGGAGTACTTGTTAGCGTTATCGAGAAGGTTATTGAAGATGTGTGCCAAATGAAATGCATCAGACATCATATATGGGTCTCCAATTTCATTTTCAAGCGTGATTTTACCTCCTTTATTTTCAACCTGCAATTCAAATTGGGATTTGGCATCTTCCAGTAACTCAATCAAGTTGACATATTCCAATTTCAAGCTGAATTCCTTTTTTTCCAAAGTGGCTGCCTGCAAAACTTTTTCGACCTGTCCTCCCAATCTTTTGTTTTCATCCTTTATGATGCTGAGGTATCGCTTGCGGAAGGATTCCTGATTCAACAGGTCCGGATCCTGCAAAGCTTCCACAGCAAGACTGACCGTCGCAATTGGGGTCTTGAATTCATGGGTCATGTTGTTGATAAAATCATTTTTGATTTCAGAAAGATTTTTTTGTCTTATGATCACCCTTATGGCATATACAAAACAGAAAATCACCACACCAATAAACAAGATTGAACTGAGTACCGGGAGCCAAATCTGTCGAAAGACATAAGCCCTTTTGTTAGGGAAATTGACTAAGAGGTAATTTTCTTGAGAGATGATGTCACTTGGAAACAATCTTGCCTGCATCCTTGAGCTCATCAGTGAGAATGAATCAGCTGAATTGGTAATCGGCAAAAATTTCCCATTGTTGTCAAGAATCCCCAATTCAAAGGACTGTTCTATTCCTTTTTCTTTCAGGTTATTTTTGACTAACATCCTTACCTGTCCGGTATCCATCCTGGCAAGAATGTCCTTTTCACCGATCAATTCTTCCCAAGCCCTGTTCATAAAATCAATCTTTAGGTTTGCGCTTCGGATTTTTTCCAAAGCATCTACAGGAATGTTGTATTCCTCTTCAAATTCACCGTCACGGACAATCCCGTACCGGCTTCTGAAAATTTTCTCGTTTTGATTGAGGTATTGAAACTGTCGCTCCCTCTCCTGCAAGAGTATTTCCATCTCATCAGGTGTAAACATGGAAGAGGCAATCTCAGGAGTAAGGTTTGTAAAGAAATTATCCAAATCTGTCATGATGGAAATATCCAATCCCCTAGCCTCAATCAACCTTTTGAAGCTTTGGCTGATCTGTGGAATCGGCTGTTGCAGCAAGGTATCCATTACAGAAGGTCTTCTTCGGGAATTAGGCCTTTGCCTTACCTGCACCACTATAGGTTCGATCTTTTGGGTGAGGGACTGTTGAAGCAAGGTGTCTTTTGCGAGGTAACTTAAAAATATATCGCTAGTCTCTCCTTTTTCCATTTGATTGACCGTAGCGGCCAATGATTGGTAGACTGCCTGCTCAAATCTTTCCTCATTGATACGGAGCGCATTCCTGATCCAATAGTATTGGAAGCCCACCAGACCAAGGCTGGAAATGGACATCAATATAATAATCAGTTTCATCTGAGAACTCGACATGCTGCAAATTTATGCCTTATTGGGTGGTAAGGGATGGGCTTAACATAATTTAACTCTGAAAATAATCTAACGGATTTCAATCAAAGAAGATTAAAGGAGCCAATTTTCAATCTTTTTTATTGTAGTTCTATCCTTATCTTTGGGGCTTAATATTAGTTAAATGGAAGTAAAAGACCAGCAATTTAAGATTCAGGGAGTTTCTTTGATCGATTTGGCACAGGAATATGGCACACCACTCTATGTGTATGACGGAGAGAAAATCCTTGAAAAAGTCAAGCTTTTGCAAAAATCTTTTTCAGGAGTCAACCTAAGAATCAAATATGCCACCAAAGCGCTTTCCAATATCAATATCCTGAAATTGATGAAAAAAGCGGGAACGGGAGTGGATGCCGTCTCTGTAGAGGAGGTCAAACTCTGTAGATATGCCGGTTTTGAACCTCATGAGATCATGTATACTCCTAACAGTGTCTCTTTTGAAGAAATACAAGAGGCAGTCGCCCTAGGCGTAATGATCAACATTGACAATATTCCGATGTTGGAGCATTTCGGCACATACTTTGGAAATAAAGTTCCGATTTGCATCCGACTCAATCCACATATTCTTGCAGGCGGAAATGCGAAAATATCAGTGGGTCATATAGATAGCAAATTTGGCATTTCCATTCTTCAGTTGAAGCATGTACTCAAAGTTGTGGAAGCACATAACCTCCATGTTATTGGTCTTCATATCCACACCGGATCAGATATTTTGGACGCTGAAGTTTTCCTTAGGGGAGCCAATATTGTTTTTGATGCTGCAAGAGAATTTAAAGGATTGAAATTCCTTGATTTTGGTGGCGGTTTCAAAGTAGCTTACAAACCGGATGATATTTCCACAGATATAGAGGAAGTCGGTGCCAAAGTTTCTCAGGCCTTCAAAGCTTTCTGCAAAGAATATGGAACTGATTTGGAGATCTGGTTTGAACCCGGGAAATTTCTCGTATCCGAATCAGGCTATCTTTTGGCAAAAGTCAATGTGGTCAAGCCAACACCTGCCTCCACTTTTGTCGGAGTGGATACGGGACTAAATCATCTGATCCGCCCGATGATGTATGATGCCTATCATGGGGTGGTGAATATTTCAAAACTTGACGGACTCGAAAGGATCTATACCATCGTCGGCTACATCTGTGAGACGGATACCATCGCAGCAGACAGAAAACTTAAAGAGGTACAAGAAGGGGATATTTTGGCAATCAAAAATGCAGGTGCTTATGGGTACAGCATGGCTTCCAATTATAATTCAAGACTCCGTCCTGCTGAGGTTTTGATCCTAAATGGCAAAGCAAATCTCATCCGAGAAAGAGAAACTTTCGACGATATCCTGAGACATCAGCTCGATATTGGATTGTAACAAAACCCGATTCAAAATAGAAGCCCGACTCAAAAAAGTCGGGTTTTTTATTTTTTGGATCTTGGGGTTTAATTTTTTCAGGTTTTTATAAATTTTTTTATCTCACTTCACATCGCAAAAAAAGCAGGTCTTCTTTAAGTTTTTGAAATTGATGGTAAAACAGCCCATTGAAGGAGCTTTTGATTACTAAAGCTGGGATTCTGTTTATTGGTTTTTTAGCATAAAATTTCTTTTATTAAATCCAATCACCCAAAGACAGAAATATCATTTTGTTTTATTCAAATAACATAAAATAATATTTCTATTTACCAAAAACAGATTTTTGCTTTTCAACCACAAAATCCCATGGTCAAAGAGCGCTGTAAAGGTCAAAAATAGTACGTCATGAACTGGCAAAGAAGACTCTTTAAAACCCTGATTTTCCTGATTTTTTTTCAGGGGTTGAGTCATATTGCACTGTCACAAGGAATCTATCTCGAGCATTTGTACAGCAAGATAAGGAGACCTGTCGCCCTGGATGGTAATGTGTTTAGAATTATGGACCAGAGTGGGACTCCCGATCCCGGCGATATGTCTGTAACTGTAAGCGGTCAATTGGCACTCTGTTCTCATGCCGATAGAGGCCACATCCTACTTGATGTTTCTGGCGGTGTTCCCCCGTATACTTTTGTCTGGAACAATTTGCAGACTGTACAAAACAGGTACAGTTTACTTTCCGGGACCTATACCGTTTGGATCAAAGACAGTGCAGGTCATGAGATCAAAGAGAAAATAGTGGTTCAGCCGCCTTTTCCATTGATCATCGAGATGGCCGAAACCATAGATGTAACCTGCAACAATTCCGATGGAGAAGCCAAGATTAACATCAAAATGGGAAGGGGTGAACCCTATAAAATCGAATGGAGCCATGGCCTGACAAATACACTTCATGCAGAAGACCTTCCATCAGGCACTTATTTTGTGAAAGTCTCGGACCAATTCAACTGTCATCAGACGATTTACTTTGAGATTAAATCAATCATGGAAGCCATACAGCTAGAGGAGGAAATTGAAAATATATCCTGCTCCAATCAGCCTAAAGGCGCCATCAAAGTCACTGCTTCAGGAGGAAAGGCACCCTTTCAATACCTTTGGTCTAATGGAAATACCTCAGATAAAATCACCGACTTGGAAGCAGGAGAATATGCTTTGACAGTGACAGATGCAAATGGATGTACCATTTCCAGAACCTATACCTTAAAAGCCTCCGAACCTATGACTGTCACTGCTGAAATTTCAGAGGTCTTGTTTTGTGCCGATGCAGAAACAGGTAAAATATCGCTTGATATCCAAGGGGGAATCGCCCCTTATACATTTTTATGGAATAATGGTTCCAAAGAAAAAGACCTTGAAAATCTGACCTCAGGTGAATACAGTGTCAAAGTCACAGATTCTCTAGGCTGCGAGATTACAAAAATTTTTACTGTTTCCGGACCTGAAAAACTTACTGCAAAAATTGAAACAACGGTTGATGTCAACTGTGAAACCAATGCTACCAAAGGAGTAGCTTGGGTTAGCATTAAAGGCGGAAAAGCCCCTTATCAAATCAAATGGTTGAACCTTGATAAAAACACACAGGAAATCGAATTTTTGACAGAGAGAGAACTTTCTGTGGAAGTGACTGACGCGAATGGATGCAAGATAATTGAGAGGATTTTTGTCGACTACAGCAATATCGCTGCTAAAGACAGGCTTGGTTTTGATGTCAAAAAACTTCAATTGAACACAGAAGATGAAATATTGGTAGATGACCAATTGAAATTTGAAAGTAAAATTTCAGAGGAATTCATCGCATGGGAGTGGAGTTTTGGTGATGGAACTGTTTCATTGGAAAAAGACCCAATCCATGTGTTTAAGATGCCCGGAGAATTTGAGGTGGTTTTAAAAGCGTATGATATATTTGGTTGCTCTTCTGTTCAGAAAGAGGAAGTAAAAGTAAATGAAGTCAGCGAATACCTGATGATGCCGAATGCTTTTACTCCGAATAGTGATGGATTAAATGATGTGTTCAAGCCTGAAACAAAAGGAATAAGCGGATACAGAATGTATATTTTTAATAAATGGGGAGAAATGATTTTTTCGAATGGTTCTAAAAGCAATGAAGGATGGAATGGAACTTTGAATGGTCAATTATTGCCAAGCGGCAATTACGTGTACAAAGTCAGCTTTCAGACTCCGAACGGTGAAATGATCGAAAAAGCTGGTACCGTTTCACTTATTAGAGAAAACAAAATGGTGGCAAACGGTGTATGGTAATCATTCCATGCATCATTTATGTCTAAAACGCTACGCCTGATCTTAGGCGATCAACTCAATATTCAGCATTCTTGGTTTGAAAAAACAAATCCTGACATGACCTATGTCATGATGGAAATCAAACAAGAAACAGGCTATGTCCGCCACCATATCCAAAAAGTGGTCGGATTCTTTTTAGCCATGAGAAATTTTGCAAATTCCCTTCAAAACCAAGGTCATCAAGTCACATATTTAAATCTTGACCATCCTGACAATACTCAAAGTCTTACTGGAAATCTTTCATTTCTGATAGAAAAGGAAAATTTCAACAGATTTGAATACCTTTTGCCAGATGAATTTCGTCTGGACAAGCAGATTCAGGAGTTCACTGAAACTCTTTCTATTTCTTCCCAATTTTTCGATTCAGAGCACTTTTTGACTACAAGAGAATTTTTAGGAGTTTTTTTTAAAGGAAAAAAGACATTCTTGATGGAGACTTTTTATCGGGAAATGAGAAGAAAATACAACATCTTGATGGAAGGAAGTGATCCCTTGACAGGAAAGTGGAATTATGACCAAGACAACCGCAACAAATTCCGTGACCCCTTGCTTCTCAAAGCGCCCAAGGTTTTTCCAAAAAATGCAAGTGAAATTGTAGGGTTAGTTCAAACTATGGGTGTGGAAACGATTGGCAGTATAGATGAGAAAAACTTTGATTGGCCTGTTACAAGGGAGGAAAGCCTTCAAGTTCTCGATTACTTTTGTGAAAAACTCTTGGACAGTTTTGGCGAATACCAAGACTCAATGTACACGGGAGATGCATTTTTATTTCATAGCAGGCTCAGTTTCAGTTTGAATACCAAAATGCTTTCCCCGCTTGAAGTGGTGGAAAAAGTAGAGCAGTATTGGTTTGCAAATCAGGACAGGATCAACATCGCCCAAGTCGAAGGATTTATCCGGCAAATTATCGGTTGGCGGGAATATATGCGCGGAGTCTATTGGGCCAAAATGCCCGAATATGCGACTTTGAATTTCTTTGGGCACGAAAGAAAACTGCCTGAATTCTATTGGACAGGTAAGACCAAAATGAATTGTATGAGACATAGCATTGGACAGTCTTTAGAAAAGTCTTATGCACACCATATTCAAAGATTGATGGTAACTGGAAACTTTGCCCTATTAGCAGGAATAGATCCTGATGAGGTGGATCGGTGGTATTTGGGGATCTATATTGATGCTATCGAATGGGTAGAAATCACCAATACGCGAGGCATGAGTCAGTTTGCAGATGGAGGTATAGTGGGTACCAAGCCTTATGTTTCCTCCGCCAATTATATTGACAAAATGAGTGATTACTGCAAGGGCTGTCACTATAACAAAAACCTCAAAATAGGTGAAAACGCATGTCCATTCAACAGCCTCTATTGGCATTTTTACGATAGAAATGAAGACAAATTAGCCAAGAATCCAAGAATAGGAATGGCCTACAAGACCTGGGAAAAGATGAAAGACAAATCCAAAATCCTGGAGCAGGCAGAGAAATATTTGGAAAAACTTGATGGACTATAATGTTTCTAAAGAATTAATTGATCCTATTATACCGTTTCATAATCTCCATTATCTCTTCTTTTGTCAAAGCCTTTATTTGTCTTCCCTCTTTTCCTGTCATGTCTTCCGCTGCAAAAAGTGAATTAATAATGGCTTCCTCGGTCGCCTCGATGGTGGCGAGAAAAAGAGCACTCATGTCATCATTTTGTAAGTAAGTGGGTTTTTGGAGTTCAAGGGATGGGGAATTATGAGAAATCAAGTTGCCGCGATAATTGGAAAAAGCGATCACATAATCTCCCGAACCATTGGAGGCGATTCCGCCTGTTTTGGCTAATCCCATCATGGCCCTTTGTGCCATTCTTTTAAGGTTCCTTTCATTGACAGGTGCATCGGTTGCCACTACGATCATGCAGGATCCGTCAACAGAAGACATATGTTCCATAAAACTGTATTTGCCTAATTCCACCCCTATCGGAACACCGTCAATCTGCAATACCCCACCGAAATTGGTTTGCACCAAAACCCCAACCGTGTATCCGCCCAATGATTCGGGCAATTTCCGAGAGGAAGTTCCGATTCCGCCTTTGAATCCAAAACATACCGTACCCGTTCCAGCTCCGACATTTCCCTCCAAAACCTTACCTTCTTTGGCCTGTGCAATGGCAGCAAGCACATCTTCCGTTTTCACATGTCTTCCCCGGATGTCATTAAGGTATCCATCATTGGTCTCCCCGACGACTGCATTGACTGATTGTACATTTTCATTTCCGGGTTGCGACAAAGTATATGCTACCACTCCTTCGATCCCTGCTGCTACACCCAAGGTATTGGTGAGGATGATAGGGGATTCAATATTTCCCAATTCTTCGATTTGGGTAGTTCCTGCAAGTTTGCCAAATCCATTTCCAACAAATACAGCAGCAGGAACTTTTGATTGGAACAGATTACCCTGATGGGGAATGATTGCTGTTACGCCTGTTCTCACATTTTCTCCCTTATCCAATGTTTCATGACCAACTTTGACCCCTGAGACATCGGTAATGGCATTTTCTTTTCCAGGATTCATCACTCCGATAAGGATGCCCAAATCGCGAGGCCTTGATTGCCCAAAAGCAAAAGATTGTATCACCATATATATAAGGAGAAGAATTAAGACCTGTGGATTTTTCAAAATATGGGTTTTAGGTTTTTTTATTTCAATCAAAGCCATTTGAGGATGCCTTTGATCAGTTTTTTTTTCGCCAAAGTAAATGGGGGAAACAAAGGATTAACTGCAGCGGAACCAACACGTTGCTTCAAAACAGCCTTTTCATTGCTGAATGCCAAGAACCCAAAATGTCCGTGAGATTTGCCAATGCCGCTGTTATTGACACCGCCGAAGGGAAGTTCCCGGTGAAGAAAATGTACGGCACAGTCATTGGCTAATGCCGCCCCTGAGGAAGTCTCATTGAAAATGGCATTGATTTTTTCGTTATTCTTGGAGAACACATAAAAAGCCAGAGGCTTGGGTTGTTGGTTGACCATCAAGATCGCACCATCTAGATTGTCATAAGTCACCACGGGAAGAATCGGTCCAAAGATTTCCTCTTGGAGGACTTTCATTTCCCAAGTGACATGGGAAAGAATGGTGGGTTCAATGTAGTTTTCCTGACCGTTTGAGTTACCACCAAATTCGATTTTGGCTCCTTTCAGATTGGCATCGGAAAGAATATGCTGTATCCTTTTAAAATGGCTTTCATTCACAATTCTGGAATAGTCCTTTGAACCCTCAATTCCATTTTTATTGGAGCCATACATTTTTTCAATGCTTTTTTTCATTTCTTCGACAAAGGCATCTTTCAACCTCTCCGGGATCAAAATATAATCCGGGGCTATGCAGGTCTGCCCACAATTCAGAAATTTGGTAGCCGTGATTTTATCCGCAGTATCCTTAAGGTCGGCATCATCCAAAATCAAAACAGGTGATTTTCCCCCCAATTCCAGTGTAACGGAAGTAAGATGCTCAGCAGCGGCTTTCATGACAATTTTGCCGACTGCGGGGCTTCCTGTAAAGAAAATATGGTCGAAGGGTTTGGATAAAAGGATCTGTGAGACTTCCACTCCTCCTTCTATGACAGCCACAGTATGTGTGTCAAAAATTTCAGCTATCATCCTCCTTAGCAAGGCGGAGGTATGTGGTGTCATTTCAGAAGGTTTGACGATGGTCGGACACCCTGCGGCAATAGCAGAAACCAAGGGGCCTACAGCTAGGTTGAAAGCATAATTCCAAGGAGCAATGATCAAACTGACTCCTTTTGGTTCATATTGAACGTATGCTTTTGTACCAAGGAAAATCAAGGGAGTTCCCACTTTTTTCGGTTTCATCCAATGTTCAAGATGCTTGATTGCATGGTTGATTTCTATCAATACAGGAAAAATCTCCGTCACATCAATTTCCGGATAAGGCTTTTGGTAATCGGCATGGACAGCTTTTCGGATATCTTCCTGATTTTTATTGATCCATTCAAGTAATCTTTTCAAAAGTGCAATCCGCTGTGAAGCAGTGCTATTCCGAAGCTTAATCGCCTGTTGCTTTTGAATCAAGAAAATATCCTCTAGCCGGGAATCTATTAATTCAAGTTCTTGGGTTTGTTGCATGGTCCTTGGCTTTAATATCTATCAATTTCAGAGAACGAATCCGAAAAAACAAATCTTTTTTGGCTACGTAAAATAAGCCAAAATAAACAATGATTATGCAATGGAGCTTGGAAAGGATTGTTCCTCAATTCAGTTTGGGAGACAATCAGAGGCTGGAGATTATAAAAAAATACCTTCAGCAGTTGAAAGATGAAAAAAAGACAAAAAGGAAAAGGGGTTGATCACCCCTTTTTTATTTTTCAATTTTTAATGATTAACAGAAATTTAAGCGTTTAGTAAACATATAAATGCATAAAAATGCATTTTATAAAATATTTTTTGAAAATCATTAGGAAATGAAAATCAAATAATTGTATTTTTACAGCAGTTAAATGGTAATAACAACACCCTTGTCACCCATTTCGCTTAATTCAGGCTTTATCTATCTCAACTGCCTACCCATTTTGTTTACTTTAATATCTCGCTATGATTACATTATTTACAATCTCCAAGAAAGAAAACCGTAACTGTTTGTTTTTGGTTTTTACACTAATCCTCTTGTCGTTTACTCAAGTTCATGCTCAAAAAGCACTTTTGCTTGAAGAATTCATGAAACAAGAAGGAGAGAATAACACAGATTTGTTAAAGAGTCTTGTGTATGATAATGTTGCTACAGTTATTCTAACTGATTCAAAGACACAACTTATTGGAGAGGGTTTTCCTCAAAAAGTTTCTTCAAACACAAATTCCCTTTCGTCTTTAAAGTCAGGAAACAATATTTTTCGAACTGTCAAGCTTTTGCAGATCAACTTGAACCATGAAACGGAAAAGTCTGCTATAAGAATTAATATCAGTGAATTGGAAGGTTTTTCAAATCTCGTCTACATTCTTATCAATTCTGAGGTACCATTGACATCTGAAGAGGTCGAAAAGATGGTAGCCGGAAATGAAGAAGGCGATGTCATTCTTTTGTTCCAGATCAATTCTAATTTTTAATCTTAAAACAGATAAAACCATGAAAGCATTTTTCCAATTTTCATTCAAAAAAGCGCTCTTGACCAACTTGTTTTTGATCTTGTTGACAGGCGTTTTCTCGGGAAAGATTTCAGCTCAGACTGACAATAGGGTTCCATTCAAACATAGAGTAGGAAATCCGGCACCTGAAAACAACATATTCAAACTCAGGGGTGATTTTACCATTATTGGTAATACCAATCTTACTCTTGCTAACCCTGAAGAGATTGACAATTCAGGAAATCAAATGATCTACGTGGATGTGGATAACAATCCCAATACTGTCAATTCCTCATCTTCGACTTTGGTTTTTTCAAGAGAAAACAATGCAGACCCAAATTGTTCAGAAATAATTTATGCGGGACTTTATTGGTCAGGAAGGGCAAATCCTGAACTAGGAATGAATTTCGATGTCATTTCCAGATATGAAGATGGCCAACCAATACAAGTTACCAATCAGATTCAAATAGCAAATCACAATGATTCAATTGCCAATTCTTTTTATTTGATGTCAATTTCCCGAATTGGATCTGAAGGAAATAGGTCTCCAAGATACACCTTCACTTCAAGACGAGGAGGAAATACTTACCAGTTTGAATTTTCAAACTCAAATAACAATCCGGCTAGATACAGGATCGGAACAAGTGGTCCAATGACCACCCTTACCAATCAAACTGTAACTACAGATGGAAATATCAGAACAGTAACATTTGATCCTATCACAATAAATGATGGAGAAATCACCTTGCAAATAGATAGGATGCAGAGGATTGTTTCAAGAACCGAAGAATTAGCTGCATATAGGACAAATCAAAATTTTATTAGGATCACTTCAAATGGCGTTTTTGTACCTGAGGTACCCGTATTTGTTAACCTGGATAAGAGAAAAATTAAAATAAAAGGTCCTGCAACATCTGAATACCAAGAAATTATTGCCACCTCAAATAACATTCTTTACCCTCAAGGTGAATTGAATGATATGTATGTTGGATATGCTGACGTCACCCAACTTATCAAAAGTCAAGGCCTAGGAGAATACACAGTCGCAGATTTGGCACTTACAGACGGTATCGGAGGTAGTGTTGGTTATTTTGGTCATTGGGGAATAGTAGTCGTTTATGAAAACTCCAAAATGAAATGGAGAGATGTTACGGTATTTGATGGTTATTCATTCATAAGGACTAGAGGGGATTCTGTTGCTGTGAATGGAGAATTATTGATCGATGGGTTTAATGCCGTTCAAAATGGCCCTGTAAATTTGAAACTAGGGGTTATGGCAAGTGAAGGGGAAAGAGGTTTGTTCGGTGATTACTTTGAAATCAGAAATGCTGCAGATACTGAGTGGGTGAGGTTGAATCATGCCCTGAATGAAACAAATAATTTCTTTAACTCTTCAATATACACTCCTGTAAGCGACAATAATGGAAATTTAATCGCAAACCCAAGAAATCCTGAATTGGACAATAATACCGGTATTGACATAGCAATGTGGAATGTACCAAACCCAAATAATTCTATCATTGCAAATGGACAAACTTCAACCTCTTTTAGGTATGGTTCAAACATTGATATCTACAATATTTACTCCATAGCCTTTTCGGTAGATGCCTATGTACCGGATATACAGGGTTTGAACCAGGTTGCTACCATCAATGGTGAACCTGCAACGGAAAATCCTACTGTTCAGCCAGGTCAGGAAATTGAATATACATTAGATATCAGAAATTTAGGTACTGAAGAAATTGAAAATGGAAAAGTGATTATACCTATTCCATTTACCTCAACTTTTGTTGGTGCTGATTTTGAAGTTTTCTTTTCCCCAAACACTGTAAAGGCTCCTTATTTTGATCCTAACCTAGGTGCGACAGGTTCAATTGTATGGGAGTTGGGAGAATTGCCCCTTTTGGAAGATATCAATTCCATATTGGCAAGAATTACCTTTAAGTTAAAAGCCACTGAAGATTGTTTGATTCTTTCAAATCCTAACTGTGACGCTTTCATTTCTGTTGGAGGCTCAATTTCCGGAAAAGGAAAAATATCACAAAGTGAGTTCAGCGGTATCCAACTTACCCAAGGCTTTTTGGACGGAGATTGTGAAGGTGAACCCATCCAGACTCCGCTTATTATCCCAATTGTTGGTGCCACAGAATGGGCGAATGCAAATTGCGGAGAAGTGGATTTGTTTGACAGTTTCTCCTTTTGCAACATCAATCCTGAGGAGGGTATTCCTTTCAACAGCATTGCTATTTCATTCCCAGTGGGAATCAGGTTCTTTGATGGCATAGATCCAAATAATTCTAATGAATTTACGGCTTCAAATCCTTTCCCAGCTACAAGTGGTACCTACTTTGGTATTCCTGTGAATTCAAGCAATTGTATTTTCGAATTTAATATTGAAGTTTCAATCGTTACCACAAGCCCAACTGTAGCTGAGGGAGCTGTTTACAATTATTGCCAAGGACAAGAAATTCCAAATCTAAATACCTTGATCACTCCAAGTAATCAAGGTAGCGAAAGTGAATATGATGTGTTTTTCTTTACCCAAGCCGAAGGAGGAGAAGCATTGCAAGGATATCAGATTGATTCCAATGATACTGGAACAGTTCAAATTTGGGTTGCTGAAGGCTCATCCTCAGATTGTACAGGTCCAAGAGTTTTGGTAACAGTAAATGTCAATACTTGCTCTATAATATTCGAAAAGTCAGGCAAATTGGTCGATGTAGATGGTAATAATATCACAAATGCCGGAGACAAAATTGTCTACACTTTCACAGTAACCAATACCGGAAATGTAGACTACACCAATATCACACTTGTAGATCCAAAAGTAACTGTAGCAGGAGGCCCGATTGAAATTTTAGCCCCAGGAGCTTCAGACAGTACCACATTCTCAGCTGAATATGTATTGACGCAAGAGGACATCGACTTTGGTTCTTTTACAAACGTAGCTACAGTTAAAGGTGACTTTGCAGAAAATGAAATTGAAGTTTCTGACGATGATGTTCAAGTTTTTGAGAAGATAGATTCCATTGCAGTAAGTAAATCCACCGAAACTGAAACATTCAATGAAGTTGGCCAGATAATTTCCTATACCATTACAGTTACCAATACCGGAAATACAACTTTAACCAATATTTCTGTGGTGGATCCACTAACAGGAATGGATGAAATTATCCCAAGCTTATCTCCAGGTCAGACCGTATCCTTCCAAACTACATATACCGTAAAAGCGGAAGACCTTATTTCAGGCACCATACTAAATACTGTTTTGGTTTCAACTACAGGTTCTGATGGAGATGAGGTAGACTCAACTGATTCGGTTACAGTCGTGGGATCCAAGAATGAGATTATTGCCAATGACGACGAATTTGGAACACATGCTTTGGATTTCGGCGGTGTATTGGGCAATATCCTTTCTAATGATTTGCTTAATGGACAACCCGTAACACCTGATAATGTCAACTTTGAGTTCGTTGAACTTGATGGCATCATCGGTCTATTGACTACAGGAGATGGTGAATTGAGCCTAATCCCCGGCGTAAATGAAGCTAGGGAATACAGACTGAAGTATATCCTGACAGAATCCCTGAATCCAACCAACAGCGATGAAGCTTTTGTGACTTTCAGATTGGTCAATTCAGAGGTAGACATGAGCATCACAAAAACTTCAAACAATGCCGAAATTTTTGAAGGTGATGAATTCGAATACCAAATTGATGTAACCAATTCAAGCAGCTTTGATGCAACAAATGTAGTGGTGGTGGATGATCTTCCAAACGGAATCACCTATGTAAGCTCTCGCTTTATTTCTACATCCACGGACATCAACGTGTCCACAGACTTGACAGGAACAAAGCTAACCTACACCATTCCTTATTTCCCTGCCAATTCAAAATTGACAATATATATCAAGGTAAAAGCCAACGCATTGATCAACGGAAGTCCATTGAGTATTGTAAACAGGGTAACGGTTGTTTCTGATGAAGATGATACCAATCCTGACAACAATGCCGCAGAAGATTCAAACGAAATCAATCTATTCTTTATCCCAAATGTAATCACGCCAAATAATGATGGGAAAAATGACAGATTTGTCATCAAAGGATCACAAAAATTTGCAAAAAGAGAAATTGTAATCCTAAACAGATTCGGCGATCATCTTTATGAAAACAGCAATTATGACAATGATTGGAGTGCAGAAGGTATAGTTGGTGGTACTTACTTCTTTGTGTTCAGAGGAACAGATTCTGAAGGTAAAGTACACGAGTTCAAAGGTTGGATCCAGGTTATCAAAAAGTAAATCTCGCTGAAAATGAAAAGATACCATAAAATATTTGGACTCTCCCTACTGCTAGCCATCTTGGCTATTCAGTCGGGAAATGGACAGCAGCTGCCACAGTTCAGCCAATATATTTTCAATGGATTGCATATCAATCCAGGATATGCGGGATATAAAAACCAAGGATACATACAAAGTACATACAGGAATCAGTGGGTAAATCTTGAGGGAGCCCCACGGACATTTACGATTACAGCGGATTTGAGTGCAAATGAAGGAATGATGGGATTTGGTGTATCAGTACTGTCAGATCAGATCGGGCCTACAAGAACAACCACCGGATTACTAACTTATTCCTACAGAATCCAAACAGGCAAAGAATCTTTTCTTGCACTTGGAGCAAGCGCTGGGGTGTCTGAATACCAACTAGACGGGGACATGCTCAATCCAATCGATCAGGATGACGTGGAAATCCCAGAGGGAATCAATAATCTCTACAGCCCAAACATGAACGTGGGTCTATTTTATCACAATACCAGATTTTATGCAGGGTTAAGTGCTTTCAATATGATTGGAAAGAATTCCTTGGAAAGACAGGATATTTCGCTTTCTCTTCACGACTTACATTTTTTCCTGACTGCCGGTGCAATGGTCCCAATCACAGATGCCATTGAATTCAAACCTTCTTTTTTGATCAAAGAAGTTAAAGGTTCTCCAACCAACCTTGACCTAAATGGGATGTTCCTTTTCATGAACAGGCTATGGTTGGGTGCGTCTTATAGGACAAATATGCATATCTGGAATGAAAACCTTGAAAGTGATATCAGTAGAAGAAACGCTGTAGCTTTTATAGTTGAAGTTTTTGCCACAGATAAAGTAAGATTTGGGTATGCCTATGATCAAACATTAAATGCATTACAAAATTCCAGAAATAATTCTCATGAGTTTTCTGTTGGATTTTATTTATCCCCGAGGAAAGTCACAATGAAAAATCCAAGATGGTTCTGATCATGAGAAGAATATTTTATATCATTTCCCTGATATTACTTATTGGAATTTTTCCTGTCCATTCGGACGCCCAGAATAGACTTTTGCGCTATGCAGATAAACAAAAAGATTTGGAGAATTTCCAGCATGCAGCAGAAATATACGAACAGGCATATAGCAGAAACCAAAAAATAACTACAGCAAGAAATGCTGCAGAAGCTTACAGCCAAATCCAAGAGTATGATAAATCTTTTACATGGTGGGAAAAGGTAATCACCAATCCAGAAGCTGAAAGATCGGATTATTCCAATTACCTAAATGCAGCTATGAAAGTTGGAAAAGCAGACCAAATTGGCGGAATGCTTAAAGGTTCTTCCTTTGATGAGAGTGACTTTCCCGAGCTGGACTTTGATCTGATCAGTAGCATGTCCTCAAAGAAGGTCAATGTCAAATTAGTCCAAGCAAATGGAATCAACAGCGACGGGTCCGATTTTGGACTGCAAGTAGATAAGATTGGCTCCAAGTTCTTCTCAAGCGATAGAGGTAGTGTTATCCCTACAAACAAAAAAGGTATCCGGTTGGATGCAAAAAGTAATCTTTACAGTTCCGAAAAAAGCAGCTTTAATGACAGGTCTTTCTTTGGAATCTATAAATATGATAAGGACAGCATACTTTCAAAATTGGTGTCGGATCTCCCTGAAGCCCTCCACATCAGTGATCCAAGCCTAATGGAAAGCCAAAATCTCGTTTTCTATTCTGTACTTAGAGATGTCAATAAAATCAAAGGAAGCAGAGAATTTACCCTTCATTCGGAAATTTTCTACAGCATAATCGGATCGGATGGAACATTATCTTCTTCTAAACCCTTTCCTCTAAATAATTTCACTGAATATGGTGTTTTGAATCCTTTTGTAGACGAGGAGAATCAAAGAATTTACTTTGTATCTGACATGGAAGGAGGGGTAGGCGGCTTTGATATCTATTTTGTCACTTATGATGGGGACCTTAACTTTAGTGAACCTGTTAACCTTGGCAAAGAAATCAACACTCCAAAAAACGAACGATACCCATCTGTTAATGGATCCACTTTATATTTTGCATCTAATGGACATCCTGGTTTGGGAGGTATGGATATCTTCAAAGCAGACATTTCCTCCTCTGGATTCAGTAATATCCAAAACATGGGATTGCCTTACAATTCTCCCAGAGATGATTTTGGGTACATTGTTACCAAAGATGGTAAAAGATACCTGAGTTCTGATAGAGTTGGCGGAATGGGATTAGATGACATTTACCTGATAGAGGATCTTTTCAAGAAATTGATTGCAAGGGTAATCGATTGTGATGACAAGATCATCAGCGAGTCATTCAATACGGCTTTAGTCAATAAAGAAGGTGGGGAAATGATCACCTCAATCAGAAATGAAAAGGGTGAAATTTTGGCCGATTTAGAACCTGAAAGTAATTTTAATCTTAAAATCAGTAAAAAAGGATATTTTAGCATCTATGACAGTACACTTTCTACCATTGGTTTGGAAGATGATGTTTTGGAAAGAGAATATAAACTTGTCAAGATACCTTATAATCTCCCTGTCATGGTGGATATCGTGTACTATGATCTTGACAAAGCTAAAATCAGGAAAGATGCAGAACCGGTTCTCAATAAAATCGCAGAACTGATGACCAAATATGACTTCCTTGACTTAGCCGTGGCCTCTCATACGGACTCCAGGGCTTCTGACAAGTACAACATGTTATTGAGTGAAAAGCGTGCCGAAGCAGTTAAAAATTACCTTTCGCAATTTGGAATACCTGAAAACAGGGTTAGGATTGATTGGTATGGGAAAGAAAAATTAACCAATGATTGTGGTGACGGTATACCTTGTCCTGAGTTGAAGCATCAATTGAATAGAAGAAGTGAATTGGTCTTGGAAGCATTCAGCGATTCAAACAAAGAATATGATTTACCAGCATCTTTGCTAGGGAAGGATCTTTGCGACGAAAACTCTCTGTTTGAGGAAATTCAAAATGAAATGAACTCGATTCCTGTGGTTTACTTTGACTTTGACAAATCTACCATCAGAGCCGTGCATGAGAAAGATTTGGAAAAGGTAGGACTGACGATGAAAAAACTGAAAAACCTTCAACTTTATATTGCCGGCCATACTGACCAAAGAGGAAATGAAGATTATAACCTGAAGCTGGCAGAAAGAAGAGCCAAAGCAGTTTTAGAATACCTGGTCCAACGTGGTGTAGAATCCAATAGAATAGAATTCAAGTGGTTTGGAAAATCGCAACCAATTAACGACTGCGGAACCGTTCCCTGCACTGAAAATATGCATCAATTAAACAGACGTACAGAACTTCACCTTAAGGGTAATAAATAATTCAAGATTTTATTTTTTAAACTTGCGAGATAGATAAGTAAAAATGGCCTCCTTCTGGGAGGTCCTTTTTTTTCCTCCTTTTGGAATGCTGATTCGATAATATGAGACTTTAGTTTTATTTGAAATTTAATTCTTTCTGTTTTACACCAAAAATTAAATCCCAAATGGACCTGATTTTAAACTTCGTAAATTCTTTCAAATTCCAACATTAGGGTAGCTCATTTCATTATACAAAAGGAAAAGATGGATATGAATAATCCCCAATATCAAAAAGGAAGCCAAGAAAAATTTACCTCTCACTTCAAATCAAAAAAAAACCGGGAAGGCATAGCTTCCCGGATAGTGAAATCTTTATAATAGGGCGAAGGTCAAGGATTTACTTTGGCAACAAGTTTTTGATTTGAATCAATATAAGGTATAGCAGCTATCTGTCTCATTTTTTCCATTTTTACCTGTTCAAATGCCATCCTGTTTTCCTGTGAAATTGGCTCCGATGGTGGAATTTTTTCTTTCAACCAATCTTCCTGTTTGCCGTTTTTCCAAAATCTGAAACAAAGATGCGGTCCGGTCGCCAATCCGGTACTCCCTACATATCCGATTACTTCACCTTGTTTAACTCTTGACCCAGGCTTCATTCCTTTTGCAATTTTGGACATATGAAGGTATTGGGTGGTGTAGGTTCCGTTATGCTTGATTTTAACAAAATTCCCATTTGCGCTCGTGTATCTTGCCTCTACTACGGTTCCATCTCCCACTGATCTGATTTCCGTTCCGGTCGGGGCGGCATAATCAGTCCCAAGATGGGCTTTATATCTTTTTTGGACCGGGTGAAAACGATTAAGGTTATACCTTGAGCTGATTCTTGAATACTTCAAAGGATCTCTCAAAAATGCTTTTTTGAAGCTATTTCCTTCTTGGTCGAAAAACGTTCTTTCTCCATTTTGCTCAAAGGGGATAGCATGGTAAGAAACTCCCATATGCTCAAAATATGCCACTTCGATATCTCCTATTCCTATCACATTGCCTTCTACAACTTTTTCAGAATATGATACCTTGAATTTGTCACCCTTTTGAAGTCTTTGAAAATCAACCGCCCAACCATACAAATCGGCAAATTGGTCAATCAAGTCAGGACCAATCCCTATTTCGGTCATATTTACATATAGGTTGCTACTTATGGTTCCTCCGATTTCTACTTTGCGGAATTCAACAGGTTTTTCTTCTTTATACACTTCACCTTCATCCAATTTGAAAACCACAAACTCAGCGGGATTGGGTTCATATATAAAAAACTGAGCCAATGCTGTGTCTTTAGATGAGAGCACGGTAAATTTCTTGTTAAAAGAAATCTTTCTGACGTCAAATATGTCCTTCGATTTTCTGGCGATTTCGTCAATGATTTGATAAGGGACATTGAATGGAGCCAAAATAGTTGACAATGTTTGGTTCTTACCGACTACGCCCTCTACCACATCCAATTCATTAACATTGATACCATAGAGAATCTGATCTTCTTTCTTCTGTTCTACCAATTCAATTTTTTCTTGGGTAATCTCAGGTTCATTTTTTTGCTTTTGACTAAAATAGTACACAGTGCCAAAAACCAGCAAAGTCGAGATAGTAAAAGTTAATTTTTTGTTCATGTTTACAGGGGTGAAATATCGTACTCTCCCAAATAAATTTAAATTTGGTTCAAAATCCAAATTATTTACAACTTTTCAAGTCATAATTAATATTTTGACTATACTAATCAACGTGAAGTACAATTTGGTATTTCATATAAATGCCATTTTTTTGTTTTTCATCTCGCTGATATTGTAGAAAATCCAACCAAACATCTGTTTTTTTGCCAAATAAAAAGTTTTTTCAAACTTCTTGATCATTTTAGAATTGTCCCCAAGCTTTGTTTATCTTTGTCCACTTCAAAAAATACCATTCATTATCATGCTTAGAACACATACTTGCGGAGAATTAAGGATACAAGATGTACATCAAAAAGTAACCCTTTCGGGTTGGGTGCAGCGGGTCAGGAATAAAGGCGGATTGATTTGGGTAGACTTAAGAGACCGATATGGCGTTACCCAACTGATTTTTGAAGAGGGATCCTCTGACAAATCGCTACTTGAAAAAGCCGCCTCTCTAGGAAGGGAATTTGTAGTCCAAGCCAAAGGAACTGTTCTGGAAAGAACTTCCAAAAATGACAAAATGAGTACCGGGGATATCGAGATCAAAGTGGATTCCCTCGAGATTTTGAACCCATCCAAAGTTCCTCCTTTCATCATTGAGGACGAAACAGACGGCGGCGATGAATTGAGAATGAAATACCGATATCTTGACCTGAGAAGAAATGTGGTCAGGGAAAAACTCCAACTCAGGCACCGCATGATGCAGGAGACAAGAAAATATATGGATGGACAGGACTTTATCGAAGTGGAAACGCCTGTTTTGATCAAATCCACTCCTGAAGGGGCAAGGGATTTTGTTGTTCCAAGCCGTGTCAACCCTGGAGAATTTTATGCTTTGCCTCAATCTCCACAGACTTTCAAGCAATTGCTGATGGTGAGTGGTTTTGACAGGTATTTTCAGATCGTAAAATGTTTCAGAGATGAAGATTTGAGGGCGGACAGACAGCCTGAGTTTACCCAGATAGACTGCGAAATGTCTTTCGTAAGTCAGGAAGATATCCTTAATACTTTTGAAGGTTTGACTAAGCACCTTTTCGCAAATGTGAAAGGTGTACAATTGGAAGAAGTCAAAAGAATGACCTACGCCGAAGCAATGAGTGGTTATGGCAATGACAAACCGGATTTGAGGTTTGACATGAAATTTGTAGAACTCAATGACGTCGCTCAAGGAAAAGGTTTTTCCATTTTTGATCAGGCAGAGCTTGTCGTAGGAATCTGTGCTAAAGGCGCAGGTGAATACACTAGAAAGCAACTTGATGAATTGACCAATTGGGTGAAGAGACCACAGATCGGAGCCAAAGGATTGGTATATGTCAAATGCAACGAAGACGGAACTTTCAAGTCAACTGTAGATAAATTCTATTCCAATGAGGATCTGATAGCTTGGGCCGAAAAGATGGGTGCTGAGGCTGGAGATCTGATTTTGGTTTTGAGTGGCGATGCAAAATCGACAAGAAAACAACTATCAGAACTCAGGCTGAAAATGGGTGAAGAACTCGGATTGAGGGATAGAAATGTGTTCAAGCCACTTTGGGTGGTTGACTTTCCATTGCTCGAATGGGACGAGGAGACCAACAGATTTCATGCCATGCACCATCCATTTACTTCTCCAAAGAAAGAAGATATTCCGCTTTTGGAAACTGATCCGGGTTCCGTTCGGGCAAATGCCTATGACCTTGTCATCAATGGTGTTGAAATCGGAGGTGGGTCGATCAGGATCCATGATAGGACGACACAGCAATTGATGTTCAAGCACCTTGGGTTTTCTGAAGCTGAAGCGCAAAAGCAATTTGGATTTTTGATGGAAGCGTTTGAATTTGGAGCACCGCCACACGGAGGCATTGCCTTTGGATTTGACAGGCTTTGTGCCATTTTTGGTGGATCAGATTCCATCAGGGATTATATCGCCTTCCCAAAAAACAACTCCGGCAGGGATGTCATGATCGATTCACCAAGTACGATTTCTGATGAACAGCTGACAGAACTCTCCATCAAGGTCTCATTGTCAGAGAAAAAATAAAACTCAAAAATCCCGGTTGAAAAATCGGGATTTTTTATTTCTTGATTAAGAGCTATTAGATATGGATGTTTGAAGCGACTAGAATCAATTTTAAATTTTTGAACATAGCCTCAATCGAAATATTTCAAATCTAAACAATAAGAAATGCTTGATCAAACCCAAAAATTACATAATTGATCTTGATTGACTATGACATTCAACTTAAGGGTTAATTCTTAAGGGACCAGATAAGAATACACATTTTCCAAATCATATTTCTTTCGTCTTACATTTATTGAAATGGATTCATACAAATTTGGTTTAGAACGTTTGGCTTTGAACACTATTTTCGTTTTTTCCCAAGCAACTACTTCCACATCAAAATAAGGTTCATCCGCAAACCTTACCATTTTGATATCTGAATCCAAATAATCCCCTAAAATTGTAACTTCTCCTTCTATACTTACCTTTTGGTTTTCAATCAAATTGAAAATAGGTTCTCTGAATTTGGCAGGCCATTCGGTCTGAATGTTCTTTCCGCTGATATCAAAACTGAACCGGATGAATCCATTCTCTTTGATATAATAAGTTGAAAACATAGAAGGCAAGATTGCCCGGAAATAGTCCTCTTTAATATCTAATATTGTCAATTTACTTTCAGTAGATCCATCTGCAGAAATAAAAAAATTAGCGGGATTCTTACTAATATTTCGTCCAAAAAAAGTTAGGGTATCCCCAAAATAAATCTCAGAAGGTCCTACAATCCTATCTAAGATAAAACCAACTGTTCCGCGAGAAACAAAGGCAACAAAAGGTGAAAACACCACAGTATCAGCAGTCATAGCAAAAGCAACAACATTATACTGTTTTCCGTAAAGCATCGAGTGCGTTGCTTTCAATTTAAATTCTTTCCCCGGCTTTCCTTTTTTACTCACCCAATCGGCATTTTCAAAGTCCAAATCATCAGAATCCGAATAAAAAAAGCCATATTCTAAAATCGGCTGAATCCCGAAATCAATAAATTGCGCAGAAAATTCAACAAAGAGGTTGGAACTAGCATCTACATTTGTTATTAAAATTTTAGGTCCGATACTAACTCGGGGCTCTTCCTTTTCACAAGCTATGAATAAACAAGAAAGTGGAAAAAGAAAAAATAGAAAATAACGATTCTTCATAATTAAGTTTTAGGTAAAGGTATAGAATAAAACAATAAGTTCACTGTCATTAATTTTTTAAAATAATCACTTGAGAATTTTCGTGAAGGCACTTCAATTATTCCAAATCAAGAAAAAATGCACTTAAAATCCGATATCAATTAGCTTTAAATTAATGCAGGTTTTTTTCTAAAAAAATTGCCTAATTATATATTTCCTAAAGTAGAAAAAAGTAGTTTTCTTTGGTAAAAAACAATTTCATGGTCTTACTTCGTTTTCCTACTATTCTAATCATATTATTGTTTTGGATAGGATTGGCCTGTACCACCGAAGAACCTGCTGATTTATTACCTCAGGAAGCATTTAGCATTTTTCCTGAAACTGGGACTTTTGGTGATACAATTAGAATGCGGTTAACCAATTTAGATCCGGAGCAGATTGACTTCTACACGATACTTTTTGGTGAAGAATATACAAATATCATCAAAATTGAGCCAAATGAAATCTCGTTCATCGTCCCAGAAGCCTTAAAATCAGGAAATTCTAGCATTCAAGTAATAGGATTTAATTTCAGATATACATCCCGAAAGTCTTTCAAATTGACTCCACCTGAGATCATTTCCTATAACATGTGTACTTTTACTGAGGATACGGTTAAAATTGAGGGGAAGCACTTCAATCCAAATTGGTCGAGAATGGAAGTCTTTTTCAATGGAGAACCGGCAAAACTTGTTGGAGGTAATAGGACAATGCTGCAGGTAATAACACCTGTTGTTCCTTTTCCAGAAGCAAAAGCTTCGATAAAATTGGGAATGGCCGACTATCAAGTCATTGGCAAAGAAGAAATTTGCATTAAAGATATATGGCTAATGGTCTCAAATGATGCACCTGATAATTTCGTGAATTACACAGGTAGCTTTGTGATCGGATCAAAGGCCTATTTCCTCCTTCTAAAGGATGCACCAGAACAAAATGAACTTATGGTTTTCGAAACAAAAACCTTAAACTGGGAAAGTAAACAGTTAGAGGTTCCATTGTTAGCAACCAGTAATGTAACAGGAAGTTCGGAAAAAGGATATTTATATACCCAATCAGAGAATAATAACTTTTGGGAATATGACCCAAATATTGACTTATGGACCAAACGAAAAAAATTCCCTGGAAAGAATCGTGATTTTTCCGTAATGTTTTCTGTGGGTAAATACATTTTTTTAGGTTTGGGTAATGATCAAAATACACCTTGGGAGCCTAATTTTTCCGATTTTTATAGGTATGACCCAATCCAAGATGATTGGGAAGAAATGGAGGATCTTGATTTTGGCCCATCTTCACCCAAGTTAAAAATGGCCTGCACAGTTGTAGGAGATAAAATAATCCTAAGTGGAGGAGGTAGTTTTGGGGTTTGGATGTACGATAGCACTAAAAATTCATGGGATAGAAAAAATGATTTCCCTATGGCCTTAAGTTTTACTTCAGGGTTTTCATTCAATGACCAGGGATTTGTAACGTTAGGTAGGCAAGTTTGGAAATATAATTTTCAGGATGACTCTTGGACCGAAGTAGACGAAGTGGGATTTTCATATAGATATCGGTCTTTTGCCTTTACAATAGAAGGTAAAGCATATATTGGTGGCGGCGACGCTATTCCTCCGACCATTTGGGGAAACCCGACAAGAAATGTTTATCGATATGATCGCCCTAGTTTCTAACTAGATCAAGAGAAAATCCAGATATATTTATGTGTAGTTAAGCAAATAAATTTTGAATTATTTTTGTTTTCTACTTTAAACCTCAGTTATGAGCCGATGTATGTAACTTCTCCCTTTTATCAAAATTCCTAATTATAATTAAAGGAATCTAATCCCCATTCAACCTAAATTTTATCCGATCAAAATTTTGCTTGATTTATACTTAAACTTTTTGACTTGGGACAATGTCTAAGCTGGGATATTTAAACTATTTCCCATGAAGATTTCTACTTTCAAAGCATTTTTCCTTTGCTTGCTTTTTATTTATTCTTTTGATTCCCAAGCCCAAAAACCCGAAGGAAGAACACAGAATCTCATCCTCAAAGGCCGAGTCATCGAAGGAGCTACAAAAGGACCAATGGTCGGTGCCAATGTGGTCATCAAGACGGTTACAGACTCGGTTTTGGTGAATACAGTAACAGGAGCAGACGGGACTTTTGAAATCAGCAGGCCAAGAATCCCATCTGTCCTGATTGAAGTTACTTTTTTGGGATTTGTAAAAATCAGCAAAACCCACAACAGAAGTGATGGTCTAGACCTCGGAACCTTGGTCTTATTGGAAGACAGCAAGCTCCTAGGCGAGGTTTTGATAGAAGGTCAGGTGGTAGTAGGAGAAGTTAAGGGCGATACGACATCATTCAATGCCAATGCTTTCAAAACAAGGGAAAACGGAGATGCCGAAGATTTGGTCAGAAAGCTTCCCGGAGTCACCATCCAAAATGGTGAAATCCAGGCTAAAGGCGAGCAGGTACAAAAAGTTTTGGTGGATGGCCGGGAATTTTTTGGAAGTGATCCGTTCCTTGCTTTGCGAAATCTACCTGCGGATGTCATCGACCGCGTCGAGATATTGGACCAAAGGTCAGACCAATCCAGACTTACAGGATTTGATGACGGCAATTATTCGCGAACCATCAATATCGTCACAAGACCGGATAAAAACACAGGACAGTTTGGGAGATTGTATGCGGGTGCAGGCACACAGGATAGATATGCTGCAGGGGGCAATTTCAATTATTTCAAAGGCAACAAAAGAATTTCTATCATTGGACTTTTCAATAACATCAACCAACAAAATTTTTCTTCTCAGGATTTGGTTGGAGTCAATGCCTCAAGTCAAGGGGGTGGGAACCGTGGAGGTGGAGGTGGAGGCGGTCGTCCCGGAGGCCAAGGATGGGGGGGCGGAAACAACAACTTCCTTGTCGGGCAGGATCAGGGAATCATTACCACAAACAGTGTAGGTTTGAATTACAGTGATAAATTCGGCAAAAAAATCAACTTCACAGGAAGCTACTTTTTCAATTCAACCAAGAATAATCTATTTAAACTTACCAATAGGGAAACAATTTTGTCTGAGACCACAAGGCAATTTTATGAGGAAAGCTTACTGAATACCATCACCAACAACAATCACCGTATCAATGGGAGGATAGAATATGACCTCAATCCAAAAAACGCCATCATCATTACCCCTTCCCTAAATTTCCAGAGCAACAATACTTACAACGACCGTGATGGGCTCAACCTTTCAGGCACATTGGATCCCTTGAGTAGCTCAAGAACAAAATCCAATGCCACCACGGACGGCTATAACCTGGCAAACAATTTTGTCTATCGGTACAAATTTGACAAACAGGGAAGGACAATTTCCACTACTGTCTACACTGCTTGGACCAAAAGAGACCAATATTCTGACCTAGTTGCCGCCAACCGGGATTTCATCAGAGATATCCGCGATACTATCAACCAAGAGACATTCGGACTTTCGGATGGCTTCAACTACCGGGCAACTTTACAATTCACGGAACCGGTCACAGAAAAATCGCTATTGACCATGTCTTACCAAGTGGGCAACAACAAAACTACTTCTGACCAAAAGACATTCAGCTTGATACCGGAAGCTGGCATTATGGTACTTGATACTGCATTGAGCAACCAATTCAACAACAAATTTATCGTCCAAAGACCAAGTGTAGGGTACAGCTATAGGTTTGAAAAATGGAATGTCAATGCCAACCTTGATTACCAATATGCGGTGCAGGACAATGAAAGCTTTTTTCCTAGAGAAGAACTTTTCAACCGCTCCTTCACCAATTTTCTTCCTGGTCTGAATGCCAATTATAGAAACCAAGAAAAAGGTACCTCTTTCAGGTTGCGGTATAGGACAAACACACAGGAACCAAGTGTAAATCAGCTTCAAAATGTAATCAACAACCAAAACCCTTTGCAGCTTTTAGTGGGAAATCCTAACCTTGGACAGTCATTCAGCCACAATGCCTTTATCAATTACTCCAAAATCAACTTAGCCAGATCAAAAACCTTCTTCACATTCATCTCCCTAAACCTGACTGAAGATTTTATTGGTACCAATACTTTTATTGCGCAATCCGATACCTTGATCAATGATCAAGTATTATTAAAACCCGGTGGGCAAATCAGTCGTCCGGAGAATTTTTCGGGTAATTTCAGGTCACGCTTATTTGTCACCTATGGCACCCCGATCAAAAGCTGGAAATCCCAGTTCAATCTGAATTCATCGGTTTCCTACAACAGGACGCCGGGGATGATCAATGGACAAAAAAATGCCAATGACAACATTGATTTGAGCCAAGGCTTGACCCTGACAAGTAACATCAGTAAAGACCTAGATTTTTCCGTTTCTACTACAGGGATTTATACCATTGTCAACAGTAGTTTACAATCCAATTTGGACCAGAATTACTATATCCAATCTTCCAATTTCAGATTCTACTATTCTCCAAACAAAGGGAAATTATTCATTTCCAATGTGGTCAACAATTCTTTATATAGAGGTCTTTCTCCCACTTTGGACCAATCAGTTTGGCTCTGGAATATTGAAGCCGGATATAGGTTTACCAAAGACAACAAAGCAGAACTGAAGCTTACAGTTTTTGATCTGCTCAACCAGAACAATGCCATCGGTAGGACCGTGTCAGATGTTTCCATTGAGGATACATTCACAAGGGTCCTAACCAGATATGGCCTGATTACCTTTTCCTATAATATTGGCAACTTCAAACCCCAAGCCGAAAGCCCTCAGCAGGGAAGACCCGGCGGTGGCGGTGGCAGGACTTGGTAACATAAAAAAAGAGACCTTTGACAAGGTCTCTTTTTCGTTTTGGGGATTTTGTTGCGAGATAGAAAGAAAAATTTGTTTTCAACCTTTTGGAAGAACAACTGAATCCACCACGTGGATTACACCATTTGACTGAAACACATCCTTGATAGTCACCATAGATTGGCCTCCATTCTCATCTGTGATATACAGGTCATTGCCTTTCATCCAAGCAGTCAACTTGCCTCCTTGTACGGTTGTCAAGACCGCTTTTCCGTTTCCTTTCTTGATTGCAGCAGCAATTTCTTTGGATCCCATTTTTCCTGCCACGACATGATAAGTCAAAATACCTGTTAGGGTTGCTTTGTTTTCAGGTTTCACCAAAGTCTCCACAGTTCCCTTAGGAAGTTTTGAAAATGCCGCATTTGTAGGGGCAAAAACTGTAAAAGGTCCCTCGGATTGCAATGTCTCTACCAAGCCTGCCGCCTGTACAGCTGCTACCAAAGTGGTGTGGTCTTTGGAATTGACCGCATTGGCGACAATATTCTTGGAAGGATACATCGGTGAACCCCCTACTTCTACTGTTTTTTCTTTTTGGCCAAATGCTCCTGAAGCATTTAACAGAAACAGAGCCAAAATGGCTGATTGAAATAATCTCATGGTTTTCATAATAAAATTGGTTTTGTTGTTTTGAAGAGAAATACGGAGAAGTCAAGCAAACTGGATTTTGGTATTTAAAAAAAAAGTGCTTTTCACATCATTTGTTTTAGATTTGTGACTCTGAAAAATTGAATGAAATATGCATCAGGAAAAAATAGAAGCCATCAAATCCGCCATCTTTGCTGCTGAAGCCGGCAATGAGGAGGAATTGGAGGCTTACAGGATGAAATTCATCAGCAAAAAAAGTGTGGTTGGGGAGCTTTTTGCAGAAATGAGAAATATTCCAAATGAACAAAAGAAGGAATATGGCCAATTGGTCAATGAAGTCAAGCAAATGGCCGATGCTAAATTTCAGGAGCTGATCGATCAGGTCAACCTTGCAAAAAAACAAACCAAATCCTTTGATCAGGACCTTACCTTACCGCCTACAAATATCGCGGCAGGTGGCATACATCCATTGACTTCAACGAGACAGCGCATCATCGAAATATTTGAAAGAATCGGCTTTAACCTTTCTGAGGGTCCTGAGATAGAAGACGATTGGCATAACTTCACAGCACTGAATTTTCCCGAAAACCATCCCGCAAGGGAAATGCAGGACACGTTTTTCTTGGAAAAAAATCCAGATGTGGCTTTGAGAACTCACACCTCCTCAGTACAGGTGCGCGTAATGGAAAACCAAAAGCCTCCGATTAGGACACTTTCTCCGGGCAGGGTTTACAGAAATGAGGCCATTTCAGCCAGAGCACATTGCATTTTTCATCAGGTGGAAGGTTTGTATGTGGATGAAAATGTGGGCTTCGCAGATTTAAAGAATACACTTTATCATTTTGCCAAGGAGATGTTTGGCAAAGAAACCAAAGTAAGGTTCCGGCCTTCTTTCTTCCCTTTTACCGAACCAAGTGCCGAGATAGATATCAGCTGTCTGATCTGCGGAGGCAAAGGCTGTAATGTCTGCAAAGGCTCAGGTTGGGTAGAAATTGGTGGATCTGGAATGGTGGATCCCAATGTCTTGGAAAATTGTGGCATTGATTCCAAAAAATATACTGGCTTTGCCTTCGGGATGGGTATAGAAAGAATCGCGATGCTCAAATATCAGATCAAAGACCTTCGCTTATTTACAGAAAATGATGTGAGGTTTCTCCGGCAATTCAAACCAATGCTTTGAACCAAGCGCTTTTCGGGAAACCGGAAAGCGCTTTTTAATTGGAAAATACCCTAAAAGTCTCCAGAATTGATGCTGCTTCACGGACTAGCTGAAGGTTTTTTCCTGCTCCATTTCCCAGAACGACAAGGTCAGCTCCAGAAGCAAAAGCTGTTTGTATTTTTTCTTTGGAATTCAGTCCTCCGCCAACCATCAAAGGCGATTTGATTTTTTTCTTGACAGCCTTGATAAGTTCAGGAGACACAGGATTGGGAGCCCCACTCCCTGCATCAAGATAAAAATACTGTAACCCTAGAAAATACCCTGCCAATGCCGTAGCAACTGCCAATTCTGGATGGTGGTTTGGAAGAGGAATCGTCTGACTGATATAATGGACACTTGTGGTCTGACCTCCATCTACCAGCATATAGCCTGTCGGAAGTACCTCTACTTTACTTTTGTCCAAAATCGGGGCGATACTAACATGTTGGCCAATGAGCAAATCCGGATTCCTTCCTGAAATCAGGGATAGAAATAAAATTGCATCTGCCAAAGGTGAAAACTGAAGTGAATTACCAGGAAAAATAACAGTGGGAATGTCCTCGGTAATGCTTCGGATAAATTTGATGATATCTCCTATTGTGTTTTGTTGAATCAGACTGCCACCCAAAAAGAAAAAATCTATTTTAAGCTCAACCGCTTCTCTCACCTGCTCTTCAAATTGAATGGGAGAATGTATATCATCCGGGTCTATAAGCCAGGCGATTCCTTTTCGGCCGGAATCGGCCAATTCACGAAGCTTGAGGCTTACTTTATTTTGCATCCTCCCCGGGTTTGATTTTAGGTTCGTTCAGCTTGTTTGCAAATTGTTCTCTTCCATAATTGACCGCTATCGGAAGCAGCACTGCACTTAATCTTCCCAAAAATCCGGGTTCAAGTTTTCTGGTAAGTTTTTCTCTTATCTCTTCATCCAAAAGACCTTCCCTTTCCAAAGTTTGAAGGACTCGTTTTGTCTTATTGTTTTTTTTTCTTCCAAAAATCCGGTAGGCAGCAAAAGCCACAAGACCTCCTGCGAGAACTGCGCCTCCTATTTTGATATAATCCCCGGATTCTTTCTTGACCATATCAAGTTGTACTTTAAGAGTCTGCTCAAGTTCTTCCGCTTTTTTGTTCAGCTCATTCTTCATTATCGGATCTTTTTTTTGGCCTGAAAATAAATGCTTTGATCACTTCCTGAAAACTACGGACAAGTGTCCTTGAATCTTTTAAGAAATAAAGCAAAACCAATAGCAGCAAATAAATCAAGGCAACGTACATAAAGCCCTTAAAAGGCGAACGCATCAAATCACTTAGGTAAAATGCAAATGAAAAACTTGCAAAAAACAATACCATCACAGAGACTGTACCCATAACCATAAGGAGAAACATCCTTGCCATGACTGTGGAAACCTGCTCATTGATTTCATCTTTTACAAGTTGAACCCTCACCTCGATGAGCTGCTTGATCGTTTGTATGATTTCAGATACATTCAGCATAATTGGTAATTTAGGAAGCGCCTATAGATTTTTTATTTCTTTACAATATACGTCAAAAAGACCATTTCAGAAACTTTCGGCAGCTTCTGATGTTTCGCTGCCTTCATAATATTTGAATCTCAAAACCGCTTCCAATGCTTTTTGAATAGCTTTATTGATCGGCATCTGCTCTGAAGTCAATTGGAAATCAATATTGTACAGTTGAGAATAGGCACTACTGCTCAAAGGTACAGGCATTCCTTCGTTTACAGAAAGAGACGCCGATTCGTATTGCTCTTTTTTGCTTTCCTTTATTTTCTTACAGGTGATTATTTCTTTTTTTCCGGTCCTATTGGTCCTCGCAGATGAACCAAAAAGCCTGCAAATCATCCCTCTGTTTTGATAATCAGAACAAAACCCCATCGCAGCATCAAGTGATGTGGCTTTATAAATGATACAATAATCGGCTTCGCTTTTTGCATCCAAAATCTCAAGTGCTTTTTCGGCCTTCCCTTTTTCATAGAGATCAAAAGCCAAAGGCAAAAACTCCAATATCGAAGCGCTTACTTTTGGATTGGAACAGCAATACCCACAACCTGCTATGCAGCCAATCTGACTCGCATCAATAAATAGCTTGATTTCGGCATCCAATTCTTCAAATACCCTTCTTACTTCCTGCGACTTCTGTTGAAGATTCATGTTCCCGATTTTTAAAAGCCTGCGAAAGTAAAAAGAGTTCTGTATCAAAACAATAGCTCTCAACGAATCATTTTTGGGTTTTTGGTTTCCACCATTTATCAGTACTTACTTTCCTTTACAATTCATTAAATCCTATCTTTATCCGTCCCAAATTTGTAGAGGAGAAAAAAACAATTTTAATGCATTAACATGAGCAGCAGGTTTGACAATTTTGAAGAAAAGAGAGAAGAAAAAATCCGAAAAGCTTTTAAGGAGCGCGATTGGAACGAAATAAAGAGCGCAGATTCTTGGGCAATTTTTAAAGTAATTGCTGAATTTGTAGAGGGATTTGAGAAACTTTCCAAAATCGGCCCCTGTGTTTCAGTCTTCGGTTCGGCGAGAACTCCTTCTGATAATCCCCATTATATCATGGCTGAAGAAATATCAGCCAAACTCGTCCGCCACGGTTATGGCGTCATCACCGGGGGTGGGCCCGGAATCATGGAAGCAGCCAATAAAGGGGCAAGCTCGGAAAACGGCAAGTCTGTCGGACTCTGTATCAAACTCCCTTTTGAAGCCAAGGGAAACATCTATATCGATCCTGATAAAATGATCATGTTTGATTATTTCTTTGTCCGAAAGGTCATGTTCACTAAATACTCCCAAGGCTTTGTTGTGCTTCCGGGTGGCTTTGGCACTTTGGATGAGCTTTTCGAAGCATTTACCCTGATCCAAACCATCAAAATAGGCAGGTTCCCAATTGTTTTGGTTGGTAAGGCTTTTTGGGAAGGCCTCATTGACTGGATCAAAAATACCCTGCTGGAAAAATATAATTATATAAGCAGAGAAGACCTTGACCTATTTTATCTGGTCGATGATGCGACAGAAGCTGTGAAAGTAATTGATGATTTTTACAGCAAATATTTACTCACTCCTAACTATTGATTTTGAGACGCTACCACCTTTTTGTTATCTACACCCTGATTGCAGGACTTCTGGCCTGGAATCTTTTTCTGCAGTTTGGAAAAAAGACCGAAAACCCAAATACCGAAGAAGTTCTTGTCCGTTCAGCTGAAGGAGAGCAGTTTAGGATCAGCATTCCCGAGTCAAAAGTGAGGATTTTTGAAATTCCCCAAAAACTCACTTTTGCAGATGAGCCGGTTCCCCTTGAACAAACAGATGTTAAGGAAAGGTTTGAAAGGGAGATTTATGTCAATGTCTATTGGCAGTCCAATATGATTTTGCTGATGAAAAGAGCAGGCAAATACCTGCCGACAATTGAAAAAATACTTCGGGAACAAGGAGTCCCTGATGATTTCAAATACCTGGCAATGACCGAATCAGGCCTGATGAATGTGGTTTCTCCGGCAGGTGCAAGAGGATTTTGGCAGATTATGCCCGGCACGGCAAAAGATTACAAACTGGAAGTAAGTGACGATGTGGATGAAAGATATCATCTCGAAAAATCAACTTTGGTGGCGTGCAAATACCTGAAAACTGCCTACAGCAAATTTGGAAATTGGACTTCTGTCGCAGCAAGCTATAATATCGGCATCACCGGAATCAGAAAAAGAAAAGAAGAACAAAACCAAAGCAATTATTACAACCTTCACCTCGTGGAAGAGACAAGCAGGTATCTATTTAGGATCTTGGCTTTTAAGGAAATCTTTGAAAATCCGGGTAAGTACGGATTTGAATTGTCTGAAAAAGACCTGTATCAGCAACCTCTTTTCAGGGAATTGAAAGTAACCCAATCGATTAACAGTCTGGCCAATTGGGCTATCCTCCACAACAGCAACTATAAAGAATTGAAAATCCATAACCCTTGGCTCAGATCCCAAAAGCTAAAAATCGGAAGGAATCAGGATTATATCATCAAGTTGCCCATAAACTGACGGATTTTCAATCAATAGTTATTTTAGTCTTTATTTTTTAGATAAATTGAATCAGTTTATTTCCTTTCTATGAAAAAAATCTTGATTGCATTTACTGTCATATTTATCATTGGTTTTTTTGCATTCAAAAGCATCCCTACGGTTGTAAATAAATACCTGAATAGCAATGCTGACAGGCTGATATCCAATATGATTACCCGCACGAGCAGTTTTGGTGAGCACGAGGTTACTTTTGGAGACATTTCCCTCAACTACGATTATTTTGGCACTTACCTTAAAATCAAAAACATAAAAGTAACCCCTTCAGAAAACTTGGGGAAAGAGAGAATAACAGTGAATCTGACAGTGGACAACATTGACCTGACAGGATTCAAATGGTTCCCATTTCTATTCAGAAACACCATTTCAGTTGATTCGGCGATCCTGGACAATATCAAAGTCATTTCCTCTTCGCCTCCTTGGGACTCTCTCTTTAACGAACCCAAAAAACCGAAGAATAAAAACGGCAAAGAGTATGACCTGATTGAAGTAAAAAACTTCAGTTTGAAGGATTTTTCAGTTCAAATAAAAAACAATCTTTATGATTCAGTCAGGGTCTCTCTTGTCAACATGAACGTCAATGCAAAGGAATTTAGGCTTACTAAAGAAGATATAGAAAACCCAAAAGCTCTTTTTGATGTGGAAATGATACATGGCAGCATAGAAAAAGCCCAATTCCATTTTGATAAATTCCGTCAGTCAACCTTGGTAAAGGACATTGTTTTTGACACCAAAACAAAGAAGATGACTTTCGGGTATATTGGGCTTCACAACAAACTCGATCGATATGCCTACACTTCTTTGTTTCCTGAAAGACAAAGTTGGATCGACATCAGCAAAACCAAAATGGAATTGGCAGGGGTGAATTTTGGAAGCTACCTCAAAAAAGGCATCGTCGAAGTGGATACTCTTACCGCAAACGGACTTCATCTGGAGCTTTTTGTTGATAAAAGAAAGAAAGAGGACCTAAATAAAAGGCCCCAAATGATCCATCAAACAATGGAAAACCTCAAGCAGATCATCCATATTGAACATCTATTCATCAACGATTCCTATATAAAAATCGAAGAGAGGCCCGACAACGCATCGCCCCGATCCGCCTTTTTGTATTTTTCAGATATCAATGCCCACATTACAAACGTCTCCAATTTTGTTGAGAGACAAGGAAAAAACAGGATGCTAGAAATGAACCTTACGGCAAAATTGATGGGTGAAGGTCCTCTGACGGCCAATGTCAAATTTGACCTAGAAAAACCTGACGGTAGATTTACTTTAAAAGGAACCATGGGAAAAATGAACCTCAAAGTTTTGAATTCTATGATTGAACCCGAATCCAAAGTAGGTTTGAAATCAGGAATAATCAACAGGCTGGATTTTAATATACTTGCAAATGATTATGATGGTTCAGGGGAATTGATTATCCGGTATGAAAACCTTGAAGTAGAGTTGCTGAACAAAGACTATGAATCAGATGAAAAAGTGCTGAGAAAAATCGGGGCGTTATTGGCAAACAAAATCATCATCAAATCCAATAATCCCAATAAAAAAGGTGAGGTTCAAAAAGGAAACGTGTACTTCATCAGAGAACCTCACAAATCCATGTTCGCCTATTGGTGGAAGCTGATCTTTTCGGGTATGAAATCTACCATTACCAAGGAAAGCATGGAAGAAATGAAGCAAAAAGCTTTGGATAAAAAACAAGCAAGCCCCCTCGGATCGATGACAGCTACTTCAAGCAACGCATCGAAAGAGGAAACCAAGGAATCAAAAAAACATCAAAAGGAAGATAAAAAGCTGGAAAGAAAAACCAAAAGAGAAGAGAAAAAAGCGGCAAAAACTGAAAGTGCCTTCCACAACTGACATGATGGAAAATTAAAGTCCTGTACTTATCAGCAAATATCCTTTACATCCCATTTTTTAATAAACCTTAATTCCTTATTCGGGGTTTTATGATAGGATTCATCTGGGATTCCCCCCCAATAATTCGTACTTTTGCAAGCTTGAATAAAATGCAAAATCCCTCCATGTCAGAATTGTCAATAGAGAAAAAAGAAGAATTTATCGAAATTTTTGGAGCTCGGGAACACAACCTGAAAAACGTCGATATCAGTATCCCAAGGAATAAATTGGTAGTCATCACTGGGCTGAGTGGAAGCGGAAAAAGTTCACTTGCCTTTGATACCATCTACGCTGAGGGACAAAGGCGGTATATGGAAAGTTTTTCCGCTTATGCCCGTTCTTTTTTGGGAGGCATGGAGCGCCCTGATGTAGATAAAATCAATGGCTTATCTCCTGTCATTTCCATTGAACAAAAAACAACTTCCAAAAACCCAAGATCTACAGTCGGCACGGTAACTGAAATCTATGACTTTATGAGGTTGCTCTATGCGAGGGCAGGTGAAGCCTACTCTTACCTCACCGGGCAAAAAATGATCCGTCAAACAGAAGATCAGATCATTGAACAATTGTTTGACAAATTCAAAAACCAAAAACTTTACATCCTAGCCCCTATTGTAAAAGGACGAAAAGGGCATTACAGGGAGCTGTTTGAGCAGATCCGCAAAATGGGTTTTTCAAAAGTCCGGATTGATGGAGTTGTCATGGATGTGGTGCCTAAGATGCAGGTGGATCGGTACAAAATCCATGATATAGAAATCGTCATTGATAGAATTGTAGCGGAGGAGGAAGATAGATTCCGGATCAGTCAGTCGCTGAAAACGGGACTTCAACATGGCAAGGGAGTCATCATGCTCCGGGACGAGAAGGGAGATATCCACCATTTTTCCAAATATTTGATGGATCCTGTCACCGGGCTGTCTTATGATGAACCCGCTCCCAACAGCTTTTCATTCAACAGCCCTTATGGGGCATGTCCCACTTGCAATGGCTTGGGGGTTATCGAAGAAATTACCATCGAAAATATCATTCCCGATCGCAGTCTAAGTATCAGCAGAGGGGGGATTGCGCCGTTGGGAGAGTACAGGGATGTTTGGATATTCAAAAAAGTGGAAGCCATCCTGAAACATTACAAATGCAGCATTACCACACCGATAGAAAATCTCCCCCAAGAAGTCATCGATATTTTGCTTTACGGAGACAAGATAGAAGTAGCTGTAGAATCAGTAAAATACCCGGGTACAGAATGGCATACAACTTTTGAAGGAATAGTGAATTTCCTCCAAAAACAACAGGAAGGCGGAACAGAAAAAATATTGGATTGGGTCAATGAATTTACCACTTCCAAAACCTGCCCCGATTGCAATGGTTATAGGCTAAAGAAAGAAGCCCTGCATTTCAAAATTGATGAAAAACACATCGGCGAGCTTTCCATGATGGATATTACCGCCTTGGGAAGTTGGTTTGAAGGTCTGGAAAGCAGAATGTCAGACAGACAGCAGATTATCGGCAAAGAAGTTTTGAAAGAAATCAGAAAAAGGATAGGATTCCTTTTGGATATAGGATTGGATTACCTTTCATTAAACAGGCCTTTGCGAACCCTTTCAGGGGGGGAAGCCCAGAGGATTAGGCTAGCGACGCAGATCGGAACACAATTGGTTGGCGTGCTGTATATCTTGGATGAACCTAGTATCGGGCTTCACCAAAGAGACAACGTCAAACTGATCAAAGCCCTTCAGGACCTCCGGGATTTGGGCAACTCTGTCCTCGTCGTAGAGCATGACAAAGACATGATGTTGCTTTCTGACTATGTGGTGGACATTGGTCCCGGCGCAGGTAGACATGGCGGCCAAATCGTGGCAGCCGGTACGCCGGATGAGTTTTTGAAATTGAGAAGCATCACAGGAAAATACCTCACAGGCGAACTTAAAATAAAAGTGCCCGCTGAAAGGAGAAAAGGAAGCGGCAACTTCCTCCAACTCAAAGGCGCAAAAGGAAATAACCTGAAAAACGTAAATCTTAAACTTCCCTTAAGTACGATGATCTGTATCACGGGAGTTTCGGGTAGCGGAAAAAGTTCTCTCATCCATGAGACCTTGTTCCCGATATTGAACCATCATTTTTACAATTCAAAAAAAGAGCCTCTTAACTATGATAGCATAGATGGATTGAAGCACTTGGACAAAGTAATCGAAGTAGACCAATCCCCAATCGGACGAACTCCAAGATCCAATCCTGCCACCTATACAGGTGTTTTTTCTGATATCAGAACATTATTTACAGAACTACCGGAATCCAAAATCAGAGGTTACAAACCAGGTCGGTTTAGTTTCAATGTCAAAGGAGGCAGGTGTGAAGATTGTGAGGGAGCAGGAATGAAACTGATCGAAATGGACTTTCTCCCAGATGTCCATATCCCATGTGAAACCTGCAAAGGAAAGCGGTATAACAGGGAAACTTTGGAGGTCCGATTTAAAGGGAAATCCATCTCCGATGTTTTGGATATGACTGTGGAGCAAGCTGTAGAGTTTTTTGAAAACCAACCAAAAATCCTCAGAAGAATCCAAACGCTTAATGATGTCGGGCTTGGCTACATTACATTGGGACAGCATGCTACTACCCTATCAGGAGGAGAGGCCCAGCGGGTCAAGTTGGCTACCGAACTTTCCAAAAAAGATACTGGGAAAACTTTCTATATCCTCGATGAACCTACCACAGGTCTTCATTTTCAGGATATTGAGCATTTGTTGGAAGTTTTAAACAGACTTGTGGAAAAAGGGAATACAGTACTAATCATTGAGCATAACATGGATGTGATCAAAATGGCTGACTATGTAGTGGACATTGGTCATGAAGGGGGCGAAAAAGGAGGGAGGATCATTGCAGAAGGCACTCCCGAACAAATCGCTAAAGACAAAATGAGCTATACGGCAAAGTTCCTAAGAGAAGAATTGAACTGATAGAAGTATATGACCTCCAAAGGCCCTGATTTTACCTATCAATAAAAAACAATGAATGCATAAAGAGGTCATGTCTATATTTGAGCTAAGGCCATGAATAGGACGAGATTATATTGGATATTACAGATTTTGGGTTGGTCAGGATATGCTTTGATCAACCTTTTCTTTGTTTCTTTGGATAGAAGAATCACCCCTGTACAGATAGGGGCATATTCTTCATTGGCGGCCTTTTACTTTTTGTCTACCCATGCATTCCGATATGCAATCAAAAAATATGGTTGGCTGAACTTAGATTTCGCCAAGCTCCTTTCCAATACTGTACTCACCCTTGCTTTACTCAGCATTTTGAATACCATCGCCCAGATCATTATCAGTTGGGTATTTGGTACGCTCAATCCCGAAACCGAATTTAGGTTGATCGTTATATCTGGAAATATCTTTGTCGGCTTCCTCTTTTATTCGCTTTGGAGCATGGTGTATTTCCTTTTTCATTTCTTGGATAGCTATAACCAATCCCTCAGGTATCAGGCAAAAATCAATGAGATCCAGCTCAACCATCTCAAAAGCCAGCTCAATCCCCATTTTATATTCAACGCCTTGAACAGCGTGCGTGCATTGGTGGATGAAGATCCTGCAAAGGCGAAACTTGCCATAACCCAACTATCTAATATCTTGAGATTTTCCCTGATGATGGATAAAAAGAGGACAATCGATTTTGAAAATGAAATCAATACAGTAAAAGATTATCTTAACTTGGAGACTATCAGGTTTGAGGAGCGTCTCCAGGTCAAATATGATATCGAACCTTCGGCATATGATTATAAAATACCGCCCATGATGCTGCAGACTATTGTTGAAAATGCCATCAAACACGGTATTTCTACAAGGGTAAAAGGCGGATTGGTGGAAATCAAATGCAAAGAAGGAATCACCGATGACCTGATCATTCAGGTCAGAAACAGCGGGCAGCTGAAAAACAACGGAATGGTCCGAAAAAAAGAAAGAGAAGGCCATGGGATCAACAATACCATGCAGCGATTGAGGCTCATTTATGGTGACCGGGCTTCCTTCAAGATATTCAATTCAGAAAGTGATTTTGTAATTACCGAAATAAAAATTCCAAAACAAAACCCTACATTAGGTTAAAAATTCAATAAGATGAGAGCACTTGTAATAGACGACGAAAGACTGGCAAGGAAAGAACTGATCAACTTGCTTTCCCAATACGACCAAGTTGAGATAGTAGGCGAAGCCAATAATGTGGATGATGCCAAAGAAAAAATCGAGGCATTGGCACCGGATGTGGTCTTTCTTGATATCCAAATGCCTGAAAAAACGGGATTCGATTTGTTGGAAGAATTGGACAATGTACCACATGTTGTATTTACGACTGCCTACGATGAATATGCCATCAAAGCCTTTCAGGTCAATGCTTTGGATTACCTTTTGAAGCCCATAGAACCAAAGCGACTGGGTGAAGCCATCGAGCGTCTATTGAAAAAACTGAATGAAAACCAGGAAAAATCAGAGGAAATAGGGGCTTTTGCAGGTCGAAAACTTACCCTTGATGACCAAGTGTTTGTAAAAGACGGAGACCGTTGCTGGTTTGTAAAATTATCCAATGTGAGACTTTTTGAATCCGACGGAAACTACATCAAAGTATATTTTGATAATTTCAAGCCAATGATCCACAAATCACTTAATGCTTTGGATGAAAGATTGAGTGAGAAATCATTCTTCAGAGCAAGTAGAAAACACATCATTAACCTGAGTTGGGTGGAGGCCATCGAGCCTTGGTTCAACGGAGGATTGGTGGTGACTTTGAAAGGTGGAGACAGAATCGAAGTCAGCAGAAGACAGGCTGCAAGATTTAAGGACATGATGAGTTTATAAAACGAAATAATTGATTATTAGAGAAATTTCAAATAAATATTGATTGTGAAAACTAAAATTTGTAAATAGTCACTCGTATAATTTTCACCACCAATAAAATCTATTTAATAATTATTTTAACGTATTATTTCCCGATAAAAATCATATGAAAGAGGAAAGAATCCTGATCGTCGAAGATGATGTAAACATAGCCGAAAACATTGAAGAGATTTTAGAACTTTTAGGTTACGTCAACATTGACATCGCAAACTCCGCCAACCAAGCCATCAAAGTCGTCAAAAAATACAGACCCGACTTGGTATTTATGGATATCAAGCTGAAGGGAGATAAAGACGGTATCGAATTGGGAGAAATCATCAAACAAATGGTCGATGCACCGTTAGTTTATGTGACCTCATACAGTGACCCTACCATCATTGAAAGAGCAAAAAGAATCAATCCGGCAGGTTTTATTGTAAAACCATTTAACACCAATGACATCCATGCCATTGTAGAAATTGTGCTTTACAACAAAAGAACCAAACCTGCAGCAGAAACCGTAGCAGTAAGAACAAAGGACGAAAGCCCGTATCTTGTCGTAGACGCGGTTTTTATCAAAGCAGACAATGCGTATGAAAGGGTCCCTTATGAAGAGATCTATTATGTCGAGGCTAATGGAAATATGGTTACCATATACACCAAAGCACGGAATTTCACCATCAGAAAATCGATGAAAGACATGGAAGAAAAACTTCCACCACATCTTTTCCTGAGGGTACAAAAATCCTTTATTGTGCAGCTTGCACAGATAGAAAGCTTCAACACCAAAGACATCAACCTTAAAATGGGTGCGGTAGTCCAAGTAGGTAGGCAATATTATAACAGCTTCCTCGCTAAACTGAATACAATTACTGAAAGTTAATTTTTCAGGAAAAAGAAAAAAGGTGAGCATGACTCACCTTTTTTTTATTCAAAAAACCAAACAATCAACTAAACTATCTTACAAGGTAGAATTCTTGGCCTACTGAGTCCGTAACGAATAGTGCCTTTTCAAAAGATCCTTTAAACTTTTTCTTAATTTCTTCTTTATCACCGTAAAATTCGGCTACCACTTCTCCATATTTATTGATAATGGTGATAGTCGGAAGTTCTTTCAGATCAGAAAGATCCAATTCAAATTCTTGGATAACATTCTCCTGAACTTCACCCAATCCCAAATTAAATTCCATCGGGATTACCTCGTTGATTCGATCAACTTTCGCCTCGGCCTTAGCAGCCCACAAGATTGTCAATGCCATCATTAATCCTAAAAAGGCACAAACTGTTTTTTGAGTTAAAATAGTTGGTTTCATTTTCTTCTTTTATTTGTAATTGTGTAAGGTTTAATTTCTTTACCTGCTTTCAATGTGGCAGGTATTAGCCTTATGCCAAATTCTGATCCTAATTTTATATCTTATTGATTATCAGTTTTTTAAATTCAAAATGATTGATATTATATGTACGATATCGTACATGACATTTTCTGAAATGATACAGTTGGATAACTTTAAACCTGAGCCAAAGGTTGCGCCAAAACGATAAAAAAATAAAAAATCCGATAGAATTTCGGAATATTCTATCGGATTACAAAAATTAAATCAATTTTTACAGGAGATCATTTGCTAAATTCGCCAATTCCGATCTTTCTCCCTTTTCTAGCTTGATATGGGCATACAAAGGATGGTCTTTTACCCGATCTATCAAATAAGATAAACCATTGCTCTGACTGTCGAGATAAGGGGTGTCAATCTGAAAGATATCCCCAGTAAAAATGATCTTGGTATTTTCACCTGCCCGGCTGATGATGGTCTTTATTTCATGTGGCGTGAGGTTTTGTGCTTCATCCACGATAAAGAAAATATTGGAAAGTGACCTTCCCCGGATATAAGCCAAAGGTTGGATGACCAATTTCTCCTGATTTACCAATTCTGTGATTTTTTGAAATTCTTTATCGGACTCCTTGAATTGGTTTTGGATAAACTTCAGGTTGTCCCAAAGTGGCTCCATATAAGGATTCAACTTAGATTTGATGTCGCCCGGAAGGTAGCCGATATCCTTGTTGCTCAGGGGAACAATGGGTCTTGCCAGGAAAATCTGCTTATAATCCCTTCTTTGCTCCAATGCGCCGGCAAGCGCCAAAAGCGTTTTTCCCGTTCCCGCCACACCTTGGATGGAGACAAGTTTGATCCTTGGATTCAGGATGGCATGCAAAGCAAAAGCCTGCTCTGCATTTTTTGGCTTGATGTTATAGGCAAGTTTCTTATCTACCCTTTCGAGCATGTTGTCATCAGAATTGTAATAGGCCAACACCGAGTTTTTCTCGCTTTTGAGGATATAGAAAGCATTGGCTTTTCTTTTTTTATTTCCCAAAACATGCTTGGACTCGACCGAATGATTCTCATAAAGCCTGTTGATAATATCCGGTTCTATGCCTTCCAAGTAATATTTTCCGGTATTTTCAAGTTCAGAAAGGTTTTTGATTTTACCCGTTTCGTAATCTTCCGCATGTATGTCAAGGGACTTTGCTTTGAGCCGGAGGTTGATGTCTTTGCTGACTAGGATCACCTTCCTGCCCTTTTCCATTTGTTGGCAATGAAGCGCGGCATTCAGGATTTTGTGGTCGTTTTTTTCTTCACCAAAGATGAGGTTTGCATTGATATTATTATCGGGGTTCATCAATACCCGAAAATATCCTTTGGTCTTCCCATTTAGTGGAGTCCAATTGTGGATCATGTTATCTTTGGCTAACCCGTCGAGCAGCCTGATAAATTCACGGGCCTCAAAGTTTTTGGTATCATTTCCCTTTTTGAACTGATCGAGCTCTTCCAATACAGTAATCGGGATGACCACATCATGCTCCGCAAAGTTCATGATCGAGTTGTGTGCGTATAGGATCACCGAAGTATCCAACACAAAGATTTTGCGGTCTTTATCGGATTTAGCTCTAGGCATAGGTTAATAATTTACTAGGTTTTTGTTAGTAAAAAGATAGAGAAATAAAAAATAGATTACCATTGTATCAATAGAAAATAAGATTGTTAACAAAAAGGAAAATCTTAGACTGTTGATTTTCAGGGGGAAAAGTTTGTGGAACAGAGCAAAAGATAACATGACCATCCATACTGTCCTCCCACCTAAAAAACCCTATTGGTTCTTACCCATAGTCTGCATAAAAACTCTATTAGAAAGCTTGTGCAAAACCTCCATTTAGGGATGAATATCAATCAGTATCAATTTACTACCCTATAAATCTTCCCATCCGCTTTGGTCAAAACGTAAACCTGACCTGATTTATCCTGACCGAATTTCAAATCTACTCTTGGTTTGCCACATAATTCCTGTAAAGTAGTCTCCCTTCCTTCATACTTGATTCCGACTTTCTGCATCTTGAGAGCAGCCGATTCATTCAGATCGGAAACAAAAACCTTTCCTGATGGCACATCTCCGAAAAGGAATTTCCCCTTGAAAATCCCTGAATTTGGGAAATACCCCGCAATGATCGCCAAGCCCTCGTCATGGTCAAACTGCAGAAAGGGGTAAGTCGCTCCAAGTTTTTCATCATCTGAAGGCAATGCATAGACTTTGTCCATATCTCCTTTTGGATTGATTACAAAAGATCCTTCCCTCCTTGGCCAACCATAAAACTTCCCCGGCTCGATCAAATTGATTTCTTCGATATGTTTGTGTCCTATTTCGGAGGCCATCATTCTTGCCCTTGGATCCCAAAAAATCCGGTTTGGATTCCTGAATCCATAAGCAAAAACTTCAGGTGCTTTATCATTTTGACCGACAAATGGATTGTCTTTTGGGATGCCGTATTTTCCGTTTTTGCTGTTATTTCCTTGCGGATCTATCCTGAGAATGCTGCTCCAAACGGCATTGCCTTTGTGGTCTGAGATAAAATCGAAACCATTTTCGGCACTGCCGCCATCACCGATACCGATATAGAGCAAGCCATAATCTTGATCTCCCTTTTTGGCATGGGGATTAAAGGCAATTTCCTGCATGCCATGAATCTGTGTGACGACATTTACGCGGAGGACCTCCCGGCTTTCCCCAACAAAGGATTTTGAAGAAGGATTTGATGTTTTCCATTCGGTGAGTACCCACTGCATCGTCACTTTGATGCTGTCGGCATAGGCAAAATCCACAGTCTTGGAACCCGGCTTCTCGGTGTGTGAAGTGTATAGCAATCCATTGTCGACAAATTCGGGATGAAATGCATAGCTGCCAAATCCTGTAGCCAATCCCGGTTTGGATACAAAATCCGGCCGAAGTGCTCTCAGGTCAAAGAATAGCTTTGGCTTTCCATTGACCAGCTCATACATTTTCCCATGCTGATCCTGTACAAACAGCCTCCCTGAAACAGGTTCACTTTCCATTTTGGTGATTTTGGCCAAAGGGGAAATGGAATCGGTGGCTGGGATTTGGGTAAAAAATTCAAGTTCTAAAGACAATCCCGAATCCATTGTTTTCTCCGGAATCGGATCTTCCAAGGCTTCCCCGGCTGCACTTTCTAATTCAGCCGCAAACCCAAAAGAATGCATGTAACTTAATAAAGCATCTATTTCTGCCTCTGAAAGCTGATTGAAAGCCGGCATCAGTACCTTGTATTCTGCCAAAAGTATTTTGGTACGCTCATCACCACCTTCAAGGAGCTGTTGTGGATTTTTGATAAAGGATTTGATCCAATCAGCCTCGATTTGAGAAGTCAGGCCACTGAGATTAGGACCAATTGTCTTTTGGGTGAAGTTGTGACAGGAGGAGCAATTTTGCTCAAACAAGGACTTGCCAATGGCTATTTGTTCTGAGTCAGTAGGGATATCCTGACCAAAAGGATGGTTACTTTTTGTGTTGCATCCAATGATCAGCAGTAAACCTAAAGCAATGGAAAGGGCTTGTTTTTTCATCAAAGCATTTCTTGGGATTACCTTAAACCTAAAAATTTTTAGTCAAGATTGAAATAAAAATATTTTGGAGGTGGGACTTATTTCGAACGTCATTCTACACGAATCCAGATACAACATGACTTAAAACACCTAATTCTTTTTAGACCTATCCATAAAAACTATTGGAAATTGGGATTGAAAAATTTGTCTCGGTAAATCGTTTAATAGAATATCCCATTCGTTAGCCATTAAACATGTAATAAACAAAGATTTTCCATCCTTTAGGCATAATTTCGTGTAATGATATGAATCCCATGGAGTAAAACCAGTAGATTTCCTATACAATTGAGGACTCATGTACACTTCAACCTTTTCTATTTCATGAAACCCAAATTGTTTCCAAGCTTCTTTTTCAAAAAAACGAATTGATTCTTTCTCCGGATAAATTACCATTTCAGTATTTTTATTTACAAAAAAATAGTTTAAATGAATGATTATCGTTGGCAAAACCATTAAGACTCCGTAAAAGAACACACCAATTTCGATAAAGGCACGTAAATCAGATACACCAAAAATAAATGCCATCACCAAAACAAAAACGACAATTGCAATCAGGTAATAAAAAACTGATCGAAAATGGCTTAATGAATTTTCAAAAGTTATTTTATATAGTAAATTCATATTTTTTAGTTTCCTGCGCCTGGGTGTAGTTTAGCGACTGATGCTGCGATTGAGTGTATGTAGATAGCTATCGGCATGTTATTCCACCCTTCTTTGACTCCATCCACGATAGCCATCGGGATGCAATTGGACTATTCAACCACACGCTCAAACGAAAGATAGTTCTCGGTAGCTTGAATTACAAATTCACCTAGAGAAATGCCACTATTCACCTAGGTGGGGCAATATTCAGTAATAATTATAGAAAAATTAAGAGTTATGCATTCCTTTCTAACATAACTTAACATGCCTGAAATTTCCCGTTCCATTAAATTTGAGAATGAAATCGAGCATGAGGGGAACCTCAAACTTAGGGAGGATTTTTAAAAATGCGAAGATTCTCCCGAAAGTCGGGACAGGCTATGTGACCTATGAAAACAAATTATAAACACATAAAATATTTTACATGCCTGATTCTTATTGCAGCACTGATTGGTTGCGCAAAAGACAAAAACACTGATCAATCCATTTCAACAAATTATAAATTTGAAATTACAGATTCAATCAGAGTCAATCACCTGGAAGAATTGACATTAATTGATATGGAAGACGGTATGTTCTTAGCAAAAGAAGAGGGGAATTCATCTTACCTTATTTTTGACAAATCCGGTACCATCACCTCTCCTATTGAGCTCAAAACAGACGGACCAAATGCGATAAACATGGTCTATTCAGGAGGTTTTTTTGATGGGAAATTTACAATCATGGATTTACATAAGGGATTGATCCAGTTTTCAAATGAAGGAGAGATAATCAAAAATATCCCAATACCAGAGGATTATCTATATATGCATCCGTACAATAGACCGGCATTTAAATTGGGAAATAAGTTGGCATACTACCGTCCTGAGAGGGATCTTAAAGATTGGGAAGACCAAGAGAAATTCTATAGAAAATATTACAATGAACCATTGCTCGAAGTTTTTGACCCAATTACAAAAGAGGTAGTGCTGAAAATGGAAATCCCCGAAACTTCAATCTACAAAGACGGCAATTTTCATTTCTTATATCATCCTAAAATCATAAAAAAAGGAAAACTTTGGTATTTATTTCTGATGGCTGAAATGAAATTTTATGTCTATGAAGAACAGGACGAAGAGCTGATTTTTAAAGAAAGTGTCAGTCTGAATGTGAAAGATCAAATCCCTTTTCCACAGGCCAATTTACAAAACACATCGGAGTTATTTTCCAAGCTGGAAATGGTAGTCCCATCCATGATAGAACAACTTTATGTGATCGAAGACAAAATCATTCTTATTTACAAAAAAGGAGCTGGCGAAAATATCGTGAAGAATTACGACAGGGAAAACCAAGCTGAGTGGATGGATTTCTTAGGATCCTTACCAATATATGCGGCAGTTTTTGATTCAGATTACAAATTGCTCCAGGACGATATTGAATTGCCATCAGGAACAATCTCAACCCCTATCGTAAACAAAGAGGGACAAATTTTTGTCCAAAAAAATCAAAGGCTTCTTGGGGAAGAAGATTGGAATACATACTATTTGTTAAAGCTAAATGATGGAAACAAAACGAATTGATCGTTTTAGTTTGGGAAAAAAGTTCAAGAACAAAGGAGTGGGTTGAATTTATTTGTTTTTTTCTCGATGTGGTTATGGTTTTTTTGACCATTTATCCTGGTGTCACTTTTTGTCTTGAAACAAAAAGTAACCAAAAAGTTCAAGAAATTTTAATCCCCGACTGGGTGGGATTTGTAATTCCACCCTTTTATCCTTTCCAATTTGCAATTGGAATATTCAACCATACCCTCAAACGAAAGATAGTTCCAGAACAAGTGAATTACATCGCGACAGCTGTACGGGATCTACTAAACAAAAAGGTGAAGTCAAAAACCCCACCTCTTCACAATTATTTTGACAGTACATTCTACTTAAACATATCTGCTTTTCTATACGCCGCAATGAATGCTTTTTTCCTCTCCTCTTTTGTGACTATCTTCTTTGCGCTAATGGCGCCTTTGCAGGCTTCATTTTTCTTTTTTTCTCCGTGCCTTGGCTATTTTTTCCTTTCTCTCCGTGCTCTCAGTGTGCTCTGCGGTGATTTTTTTACTTAAACATATCCGCTTTTCTATAAGCTGCAATCAGGGCCAACTCACCTTCTTTTCCGGAAATGGCATTGCCGTGTTCCATCCCGCAGACGCCTTTGAATCCTTTGGCATCGATGTGCTTGAAGACGTTCAGGTAATTGATTTCACCTGTTCCGGGTTCTTTTCGTCCAGGATTGTCCCCGATCTGAATATAGGCTATCTCATCCCAACAGGCATCCATCATCGCGATCAGGTTGCCTTCGTTGCGCTGCATGTGGTAGGCATCATAGAGGATTTTGCAGGAAGGACTGTCGACCGCCTTGCAGATGGCATGGGTTTGGTCAGAGAACCTCAGAAATAGCTCCGGGGTATCACTCAATGGCTCCAAAACCATCACCAATCCACTTGGTTCCATGACCTCAGCGCCGCGCTTCAGTGCTTCGATGACATGAGAGGTTTGGATTCCCATGGGCAGTTTTCTTTCAAAAAAGCCGGGAACAACCGTTGCCCATTTGGCATTGACACGCTTGGAGGCCTCCACTGATTTTTTGCAGGTAGCGACAAAGTTGTCGATAAACTCCTGCTTACCGGAGGCGAGTGAAATCTTCCAGTTGTCACCACCGTCTACCACAAAAACCCCCATGCGCATGTTGAGCCTTTCGAGGGTTTTGCCGATGAGATTTTGGTCTTCTACTGTGCGGCCAAGCAGTCCATTGTCTTCCAAAGACCTGAATCCCTGATCGGCCATGAATTCCAATTGGGATACAAGCCCGTCACCAGCGTGGGCTTTGAACATCCCAAAGTGGGGAGCATAATCCAGGTTAAATGGCTTTCCGGCTGCATTGCTTTTTGCAAAGGAGGAAAGACTTGTGCCACCGGCGAGAGCAGCTACTGCAGATCCCAAACTGATATTTCTAACAAAATTTCTCCTTTTCATATCAGATTACTTTTGTTTTGCCCGGAATCGCAAAAGGGTAATAGCCGTCCGCATTTGGCAGGACTTTCGGCATCGCATCCCAAGCCAAGGTATCCGGCATCAGACTTATTTCAGAATTTAGCGCTTCATCCCAAGTAACTACTTTGCCCGAATAGGTTGCATTTCGACCAAGAATAGCTGTCATAGTACTTTTTGCTGCATTTTCTGCATCAGCAAATTTGTATTCTCCCTTCACAATGGCAGCGAAAAGTTCATCATGCTCCACCTGATATGGGTTAGGATTATTGTCCCTATTGTGGGAATAAATGGCATTTCCTTTGTAATCTGAAATGTTCCCGTGGTTTCCGGCACTTAAGAAAACCTTTCCTTTTGTGCCTTGAAAGGATTCATCTACCCTATTGGCTGCTCCAGGGAAATGGCGGCATTCGCTGAAGATTACCGTTCCGTCTGCATAAGTGAAGGTGATGCTGTGGTGGTCAAAGATTTCGCCATGCTCTTTGCCTGTCCGGACCTGACGGCCTCCGGTACCGTAAGCCGACACAGGGTAACTGTTTTTTACCCAATTGGCCACATCGATATTGTGGACGTGCTGCTCGTTGATATGGTCACCGCAAAGCCAATTGAAGTAGTACCAGTTCCTCATTTGGTATTCCATCTCGGTTTGACCCGCTTGGCGTGGATTGACCCATACACCTCCGTCATTCCAATAAACTTGTCCACCGACAATGTCACCGATGGCCCCGTCATGAAGACGCTTGATGGTTTCTCTGTAATTGTCCTGATAATGTCTTTGAAGACCAACCACGACATTGAGTTTTTTCTTTTTGGCTTCTTCGGCTGCTGCCAGCACTTTGCGGATGCCGACTGCATCGACTGCCACGGGCTTTTCCATAAAAACCTGCTTGCCTTGCCTTACTGCTTCCTCAAAATGGTCCGGTCTGAATCCCGGAGGTGAAGCCAATATCACGACATCGGCAAGCTTGATCGCTTCCTTGTAACCTTCAAAGCCCACAAACTTCCTGTCCTCAGGAACATCGACTTTGTCTTTTCCATATTTTTCAAAGATCGGCGTATAACTCTTATCTATTCTGTCTCTGAAAGCATCTGCCATCGCGACGAGTTTGATATTGTGTCCTGTGTCAAAGGCCTGAAAAACGGCGCCCGTTCCCCTGCCTCCACAGCCGATGACGGCAAGTTTGATTTGATCCGTTCCTGAAGCATAAGCCCCCGGCATGCCAAAAGGCTGAAGTATCATTCCTCCGGCAAGGATTGCGGAAGTTTTGATAAAGTCCCTGCGTTGATTTTGGTTATTCATGAGTGTATTGTTATATGGTTATTTGCTTTAATAATCTGTAATCGGAGCCCTGTCATAGTAGGCCATAATCTCTGCTTGACTTGGCGGGTTGAGCGGTCTAACAACCCTCAAACCAAGGAAAGGGGCTTCAGGAAACCACCATTGGCTTTTGGGAATCTGTGGATCTATCCTCTTCCATTCTGCCTTTGATGCCGTTCTTTTGGCGGTGCGCAGGTCTGTAGCAGGACTGTTGTAATGTCCGCCGCGAATCGCTCCGGGATATAGTTTTTTGATTTCAATGGTAGGATCTTTCACTTGCTTATCCTTCCTGCTCTGGTAGGTATCCGCTGCATATTGGTCTGAGGTCCATTCCATTACATTGCCAAGAATATCGTACAATCCCCAAGGATTTGGCTTTTTCTGCCCAATATTGTGGGTAATGTTTCCGCTGTTGGCAGCGTACCAAGCGTATTGATCCAAGAGTTTTTCATCCTCTCCAAAAAAATACCTGCTTTTTGAACCTGCCCTTGCGGCATATTCCCATTCTGCCTCGGTAGGCAGTCTATAGAAAATCCCCGTCTTGAGATACAGCCATTTACAAAATTGAATCGCACCGTAATTGGTCATTCCGATGGCCGGCTTGCCCTCTTTGCCCATCCCGGCTGTCATGTCAAGATACGGGATACTCGGTCTGCTAAGACCGTCTACCTGTGCAGGTAGGGCTTTTTCTGCAATGGCGACCTCATAATTTTTGTCCAAAAAGAGTTCAAAAATATCCCAGGTAATCTCATGCGTTCCCATCCAAAAGGGAGAAATTTCTACTTCATGGACCGGACTTTCATCCGGCGTCGTTCCCTCACTTCCCATCATGAATTTACCTCCTTGAATCGGTACCATTCCAAAACTTTGACCCGAATCAGGAATCTTTTGGGAATAGGGAATAAAAGCTTCTTGCTCGAAAAACTTCCATGAAGCAATTGTCACCAATACGGAGGAAACCATCACTACAAGAATGCCAGTTCTTTTCAATATATGATTCATATCATCGGTTAATTTGAGATTGTTAAGCTAATTATGGGATTCAAAAGAAATTGATGGATTGGTTTTTTGTATAAGGTTATTTGCTCTCTCCTGTCGGTAATTCGACTTCTTCTCCCCATACATATTTTGCAAACCATTGCCAGTTGTGCCAAGTGGCGGCCAACCTTTCCTTGGGCTTGGTGATGCCATGTCCAAAACCTTTGTACACCACCAATTCTGCAGGCACATTTTGATCCCTTAATCCCTGAAGTAATTCATAGGCATTTGGAATCGGAACCCTCTGGTCAAACTCCCCATGTTGGATCAATGTAGGGGTTTTTGCGTTTTTGATGTTGGTCATGGGGGAAGTTTTGCGGTAAATTTCCTCATTGTCCCAAGGATTGGCTTTGAGATATTGGATGGTAAATGGATGGATATCCGTGTTGACATAGTAGGTCATCCAATTGGAAATCCCGGCACCGACACTTACTGCTTTGAACCTGTCAGTATTGGTAGTCAAAAATGCCGAAATATAGCCTCCCTGACTCCAACCCATAACCCCCATTCTAGTCGTGTCAATCAGGTTGCTTGCGCTGAGATTATCTACCCCACTCAGGACATCCCAAGCATCTCCCACGCCGAGATTTTCAACATTGAGAGATCTAAATGCCTCGCCGTATCCGGCTGATCCACGGTAATTGGGTTGGAGGACAAGACAGCCTTTGTTCAGCCACTGCACTATCGGATAGACATAGCCCGGAACTGGAGAAGGGGTATCTATCCCCGTTGGACCGCCATGAATCACCACCATCAAAGGATATTTTTTGGTAGGATCGTAGTCTACAGGTTTGTGCAAGACACCTTCTATCAGGGCTCCGTCTTTGCTTCTCCAGACCACCACTTCGCTTTGGGACACCTTCCAATTTTCAATCTGCTTTGTCAGGTTGGTGACTTTTTTTGCAGCAGGTTTTTGGACGTTGCTTACCCAGATTTCATTGAGTTGGTTTCCGTTGCGGGCATTGATAGCCAGTTTTTCTCCTGTTTGGGAAAAAGAAACCCCTGTCACCATTTCCGGAAATCCTTTCAAGATCGTGAAGGTACCGTCTTTGGGTTCAATCCTATAGAGATGTCTCTGGGTCTTTTGCCAAAAAAGTCCGTAAATCCCTTTGGGATTCCAAGTCAATCCTGATGGATTTTCATCAAGATTTGATGCAATCTGCCTGCTATTTTTGGATCCCACATCAATGACAAAAATTTTCGAATTGGTATAAAAATTTGAAACAGTATCATCCACATAGCTTGTGTACAGCAATTGTTTGGAATCCGGTGACCAGTCCTGAAAGCTATCAGCACTTGGATTTTGGACCAAAATCTGACTTTGTCCACTTTCCAGGTCCAAAATTGAAATATCAGATTTAGCAAATGAATTGATCAGGGGATTGGGCTGATGATTAAATGCAACCATTTTTCCATCAGGAGAGACTTTGAAACCGTTTACATTAAAATCCCCTTCAGTCAGTCTTTTTGGCTTGGCTCTCGTGATACATCCATTTGCAGTTTTGAGAGAATCGGCCGATTCATAGCAAGGTAACTCAGATGGATTGGGCTGGTTTGGATCAAAAGCGATTTCCCATAAATGCGTCAAGGAATAATCTTTGTCATCCATAAAGAAACCACCGTACCTGCTTTCGATTTTCTTTTTGGAGGGATCATCCTTTTCCCTTTTCGCAAAAATCATCCTTTTTCCGTCAGGATGCCATTGAAATGCACTTATTCCTTCCTCTTCTTCTGTGATTACGATGGACTCTCCACCATTTAATCGGATCGCATGGATTTGCGTTTTATTTCCTTTGTCAGCCAAAAAAGCCAGCCACTTGCCATCGGGAGAGAATGCCGGTGCAAAACTGCTGTTTTTAGGATTGTTGGTAACCTGAAAGGGGTCACTACCGTTTTTGACCAGCCATATCTCTGTATCAAACCGATTTTCTTTCCAGTCAGAAGCCTGTTGGGTAAAAGCTACAAGGTCTCCATTTGGAGACATGACCACTGCACCAACACTTCTAAGAGAGATAACTTCTTCAAAAGTCGGGTCCTTTTTCTCATTTTGGGCCGAAACCTGAACAGTAAAGGCAAGAACAAAAGCTGCCAAAAGGAAATATTTCATATAATTCGTGTGGTTAAGGATCCGAAAAGGTTGAAAGAATTTCAATTTAACATTTGGAACCAGAATTTCATACCAAATTTTGATTGCCGATTTTTTAACATCCAAATAAATCTTGATTGATATTTTTCCATATCATTAACATTAATGGTACATTATTAAATATAATGTATTTTTTTAGCTATTTTATTGAATTAATTTTAATCTAATGGATGTTTTACTAACTTTGAATCATCAAGAAAGACAAATGGTCTTCTTACACATTGTAGGGTGTTGAAATTGGCAGACAAGCCCTCCGGTCTCGGGGGTAGGGATCCCAGCATAAAGCAAACATGGAGCTCGTGTTTTGCCTAACTGCCCTGTGGAGGTTCGAATCCTTCTCCTACAGCATAGATCACAAAATAAGAATGAGGGCAAAAGGCACTCAAAAAATTGAAAACTTTATATTGTAGGGTGTTGAAACTGGCAGACAAGCCCTCCTTTCTCGGGGGTAAGGATCTCAGGATAAAGCAAACATGGAGCTCGTGTTTCGCCTAACTGCCTTGTGGAGGTTCGAATCCTTCTCCTACAGCTGGTTATTTTGGGTTTATTGTTAATTGACTAAAGCTGTGAGCATGTATTCACAGCTTTTTTATTTTTTTAACAATCGGAATTTTTTACCGAAGATTGAACAGAGTCTACGGAGTTGGAGGGAGCAAAGAATCGAGCTCGTTATTCGTAAATCTTAATTCCCAATTTAAATTGTACTTACTACATTCCATCAAAGGTCCGTTGGCGTGACCTTCGAGGCAATAAACGCAGGGCGGAATGAGGCGAAAAAAGTAATTGCAAAAACCGAAATACTCGTCCAAAGAAAATCGGACCAAATCATCTTGACAGGATATGCGTCCACAATCGAAGAGGATATCCCTAAAGTGACAATGCCAAATCTATCTTGAATCCAACAGATCAAAAATCCTAAAACCAAGCCGATGACCGCTCCACTCAATCCTATAATAGCTCCTTGCTTGAGATAGATTTTTTGGATGAGACTTTCTTTGGCACCCATCGCAAACAATATGGCATTGTCTTTCTTCTTTTCTATTGCAAGCATAGACAAGGAAAAAAAGATGTTGAAGGAAGCCACAGCCAAAATGAAACTCAGGGTCAAAAAGACAAAAAGCTTTTCAATCTTGATCGTCCGGAGGATTTGGGCATGCTGTTCATCGGTATCTTTGACCGTAAATTCCTCTCCCAAGTATGAAATCAACCTGGCTTTGACATCTTGAATGTTTGCGCCCTCTTTGACTTTCACCTCAAGGGCAGTTCTCTTTTGACCATAATTGAGCAACTTGCTGACGAATCCAATGGGCGCTAGGATATAATTATCATCAAATTCCTTCTCCACACTAAAAAAAGCACCCGGCTTTAGAATTCCTTTATTATACAACTGACTTGGGTCAATGGAACCTGCACTTCTTGGGGCTTTGGGATAAAAGACCTGAAGCAAATCCAGATCATTGTCGAGGTCGACAGAAAGAAAGAACCCGACTCCCCGACCCATGATCGCCTTTGGCTGGTTTTCGGTGCCTAAGCTAAGATTTCCCCAAGTAAAGCCTTTTTCAAACCTTCCCTGCTGCATGTAATTTTCGGAGACGCCCTTTAAGCGTGCAAGGTGCTGGTAATCGCGGTATTTGAATAGGGCATTGTCTTCAATCACTTCTGTCAAAACTTCCACCCCTTCAATTTCGGAAATGGATTCGAGCCATTCCGTTTCGGCTAAAAATGATTTGCCCATCTTGGATTCAATCTTCAGTTCTGCATCAAAAGAGGCATACAAACCTCTGACCAGGTCTTCCAAACCATTGAAAACGGACAAAACGATCACCAAGGCCATGGTTCCCACAGCCACCCCGATCATCGAAATGCGGGAAAGCACTGTGATAAAGTTCCGTTTCTTTTTACTACGGAAATAACGATAGGCTATAAAAAAGGAGAGGTTCAAGGATCGTGAAAAGTTAATTATTCTTCTTCATCCTCATCTGTGGCCTCAGGTATATTCAGGTCTCCTATGACCTTATCCATATGCTGGGCATAAGTAGCGGAATCATCTATAAAGAAAGCCAGTTCAGGAACAATCCTCACCGATTTGCCGATTCTATTTCCCAGATGTTTTCTGATTTCGCTTTTTTTATCATTTAATATTTCAAAAACAGCGCCGTCCTTGTCTACCAAAAAACTGAGGTATATTCTCGCCACACTCAGGTCAGGACTGATAATCACCCTCGAAACTGTGATGAAGGCAGATCCGATAATATGCTTTGCTTCTTTTTGAAAAATTCCACCCAATTCCTTTTGGATAAGTTTATTGAATTTCTGTTGTCTTTTACTTTCCATATCTCTAATTATTGTGACAAATTTAGTGAATTAAATGCGGAACACTTAATTTCGACCCTGCAGTTTGTCCAATCCTTAGAAATAGCCTCAGTTTGTTAAGTTTTTTTAGAATCAACGATCCGTTTAGGTTAATCGCCATTTTGGGGATTATGCTGCTGATGAGTGCAGTCTATATCTGGATAGTGGATATTCCTATCCTTCAGCCTGAGATGATCTGGATGCTTTTGGGTGAAAGAATGGCCGAAGGCAAGCATATGTATATTGATATCATTGACGATACTGGACCTTTATCAGCAGGAGTCTATTGGGTAGTGTACCTCTTATTTGGCAAATCTTTACTTTCTTATAAAGTTATTGCAGCTTTTTTTGTCCTTTTCCAGGTAGTGTATGTCAATTACCTGTTTATCAGGTACAAATCATTTGAAGACAATACCTATATACCGGCATTTGTGATGACGGTTTTGTTTTATGTTTCTTTCGACCTGGTGACGCTTTCGCCCGCATTGATGGGAAGTACCTTTATCGTGCTTGCTTTGGGACAGTTGTTTTCACAGACAGTATTACAAAAAGAGGGTTCGGATGCGGTATTGTTGGTAGGTATTTTTGGGGGTATTGCCGCTTGTTTTCATTTCCCTTTGGCTACATTTCTCCCCTTCTTGTTGGTTTCGGGCATAATAGTCAGTGGTTTTTCCTTCCAGCAGATTATCGTTTCTTTGATTGCATACGCCATGCCACTGGTATTCTGTGCCTTGTACTACTTTTGGATTGATGGTTTTGAGGCCTTCTTTTTCGAGTTTACCATTGCACCCAGACTTATCGAAAGCTATGCCCATGTTTCCTACCGAGATTTGGCTTTGCTTTTCGCATTGCCCTTATTCTTTTCAGTGCTGGGCTTTTTTGTAGGTTTTATTGTAAAATCCCAGACAGTCAACCAACAGAAGCAGCTTCAGCTGAATCTTATCTTTTCCATTTTTGCGGTTTCCTCTCTTCTGTTGACCAACAGGCGCACACCTTACCAATTTATCGTCATCTTGCCTGCTTTGGCCTATTTCATTTCACTTCTTTTGGTGGTATATAAGAAAGGAATTGCCATCCAAGTGCTTACAGCAATATTCATCTTTGGACTTCCTGCCATTGGCATTGTATGGACTTTGATGCAAATCAATACGGGTAAAATCGATACTTATGCTGTAAAAATCGAAGATAAACACCAGATTTCTAAAGGAAAAAGGATTCTTGTTCTCGGGGAAGATTTGGGATATTATCATGAATCCTCTTTGGCCACACCCTACCTTCATTATCGCTTATCAAAAAATATCATCCAGAATCAGGAGGACTTGGAAAATACGGTGGAGGTATATAACAACTTTCTAGAGGAAAAGCCGGAAATAGTCATTGACGAGGATGGTGTTTTTGCCGAACTTTTGAAAAGTATTCCGATTCTCTCTCAGCAATATGAAAAGCAAGGGACAAATTACTTTCTCAAAAAAAATAACTAGTTTTTTATCTTGATAATTAAATAATTTTTATTTTTTTAATTCTATTATTATCACTTTTTCAATTGTAAATAATCGATTTTTTATTGCTATGTTTATAATCCCTGTTTCTATCATGCATTGAACATTCCGAATCAAATTATTCTCGTGTTTGGTTTTGAATTTCAAATGCCATTCCAAAACAACCTACTCTAAATAGGCTTTGAAATTTTAGGATATTCTCACTTTTAAAAAGCAGACGACAATGGAAAATCACTGCATCATCGGCAACAACACATTGCTTTCCAAAGGACTTAATCAGGTGTTGGAAAATTTTGAAAGGACAAAGGTGGTTTTATTGACCTTTGGTGAATCTTCAACAATGGATTTTAACAAAAGTGAAAAACCGGATTTTTTATGGATGGATGTAACAAACGAAATAAAACCTGCTTTGAAAATCTGTCACCAATTCAATAAAAAATTTCCTGAATCAAAAAATTTCGTGTTTTGTGACAACAAAGATCCCCTGATAGTCAAAAATTTTCTAAAGGCAGGAATTTCAGGGTATTTTCTTCCGCATTGCAATACAAAAAATATCAAAGAAGCAATCAGTCAAAGTATTAAAGGGCGGATTTATATTGATCCAAAACTCCGGCATTTTTTAACCCAAAATATTCTAGACATTGTACCCGCTGTTCCGGCGAAACACCCTTTGACAAAAAGAGAAAAGGAAATACTGCAGCTAATCGTAGAAGAATACACTACACAGGAAATCGCAAATAAACTTTTCATAAGTTTTTGTACCGTAGAGACCCATCGCCTCCACCTGATTCAAAAAATGGGAGTGCGCAATACTGCCGGATTAGTCAGGGAAGCGGTCGCAAGAAACATCTATCCCATATCCATGAATTCCATGACTTTTTAAAATCCATATTTTCATGGATTTTTTTGCGGGTTTTAATAGTCAACTTTGAATAACCACACCATCTTGGGGTTTTAGATCAATCGATTTTTCCCCAAGATATTGTTTTGATTCATTTTTGACATTTTATCTCGCAACATGATAGACCAGGTTTTAAATACGGTAATTGTTTTGTTGAATGCCCATATCGGCACTGCAGAACCTGATGTGATGCTTGGTAATCTGTCCATGGTGGATTCTGCCCAGGCCGGAAGCGAAAGCAATATTACTGACCGCGTGGTAGTATCCGTGGTGAATATCCAACAAGAAAGTACACTGAGGAATATGGCTGCCAACAGGCAGATTTTCGATAATTCGGGACTCCCAAGAGGAGTGGCCCGGAATCCCGGAATTTTTCTAAATATCTACCTGCTGATTGGGGCCAACAAAGAACAGTATAATATCGGTCTACAAAGGATTTCCCAGGTCATTGCTTTCTTCCAGAGAAACTCAATTTTCACAGTCTCGGAAATCCCTACTCTTCCCGATTTTGGTTTGGATAAAATCCTTTTTGACCTCCATTATACAAATTTTGAGGAGTTGAATCAATTATGGGGAATCATGGGGGGAAAATATATCCCTTCCGTGGTGTATAAAATGAGGCTTGCTTACATAGACAGCTTGGAGGAGGGTATGGAAATCCCACTTGTCAAATCAATCGATGCTCAGTTCAACAATATCCCACGCTGACTATGGACAGGATTCTTTGGAAGTTCGAAAAGTTATTTTCTATCCGGTTTGCCCATGAAGCATTCCCTTTTTCCGCTGCCAATGGAGGTATTCTCACAGACTTCATCAGCATCGAACCAGACCTTCTTACAAAATCACTTTTCAAAAAACATGACATCCATTTCAGAATCAGACAGGACATGTTGCTGTGTTTTATCAGAATCAATTCGGCTGAAGATACTCCTTATTTTAGGCTCCCAAATGGTTTCAGTGCGCGATTTTTATTCGAAATCAAGAATTCCTTAAAAGACCAAACACAGGTTCCCGCAAACCATGGCAAAGAAAACCTATTCCGGTTTCGGATAAATGTCAGGGCATCTGCCAATTCCATGTCACTTTCAGGGGCTACTTTAGGAACGCTCACTTCTAGGGATACTGTCCGGATTTTTACTCCCGGCAATCCCGGAACCTGGACCACTGCTACAATCAATCTAAGTGGAAGTTTTGGTGTCATTGACCTTGTGACTGAAGGCTCGAGCACCCATCGATTATTTACGGATGTACCTTCCCAATCTCTATTTTATACTGCTGCAAATGGTAATGAAAATGAACACTTGTTCACCATTCATTTAAACAACTGAAAAAATCAAGAAACCATAAAACCATTATCCAATGTCACAAATCAATGAATCCGCCATTAAGACACCGGGAGTCTATATCAATGAAATCCCTCTCTTTCCTCCTTCAGTAGCCCAAGTCGAAACCGCTATTCCGGCATTTATCGGCTATACTCAGATTGCTATTAATGAAATCGGGGAATCCCTTCTGAATGTTCCCACCAAAATTTTTTCCCTCAAAGAATATGAAAATTACTTTGGGAAAGCTGAAAATGAACAAGGCATAGCTGTAACCGTCGATATCACCACCAATAGTGGCGTGAGGGTTTCGATGACAGGTGATGCCACCATCACAGATCCATCGGAGTATACGATGTATTATAACCTCAGGATGTATTTTACCAACGGAGGAGGACCATGCTACATTATTTCTATAGGAGACACCACAGGAGCTGCAGATCCCGGGGATTATGATGATGGCCTCTTGGCTTGTGAAGCGGAAGATGAACCTACTATTCTTGTATTTCCTGATGCGGTCAATACACTAAATGAAGCTGATTATTATACCTTGGTTTCTTCTGCCATTGACCAATGTGCCAAACTTCAGGACAGATTTACCATCCTTGATGTGCATACTCCGGGTACCAACAATACCACAAGTATCAGCGACTTCAGAGATGCATTTACAAAAAATGACAGCCTCAATTATGGAGCTGTATATTATCCATCGCTAAAAACAACTTTTGATTTTGCATTCGATGAAGCTGAAGTAGATGTCACCATCACTACTGACGGAACAGCAGCAGGAGCGGTAGCATTATCAACTTTGGTCAACACCGAAACTGCGATATATAATTTTGCATTGGCTAAAATCAGAGAAAAATTAAGCCCAACATTGCCACCTTCTTCTGCTATGGCGGGGGTTTATGCCAAAGTGGATGGGTCCCGGGGTGTATGGAAAGCTCCTGCAAATGTTTCTCTCAACGCGGTATATGACTTGACTGCCAAAATCAGTGAAGCAGAGCAAGGCAGTATGAACATAGATCCAACTTCCGGGAAATCAGTCAATGCCATCAGATTTTTTCAAGGAAAAGGATTTTTGGTGTGGGGGGCGAGGACATTGGCAGGAAATGACAACGAATGGAGATATGTTAATGTCAGGAGGTTTTTTATCATGGTTGAGGAATCATCCAAAAAAGCCACTATGCAATTCGTATTTGAACCTAATGATGCGAACACTTGGGTCAAGCTTCGGGCCATGCTTGAAAACTACCTGACACTACTATGGAGACAGGGGGCCTTGGCAGGAGCCAAACCTGAGCATGCATTTTATGTACGATGCGGGTTGGGACAAACGATGACGGCACAGGACATCCTGGAAGGAAGGCTGATAGTCGAAATCGGCATGGCTGCAGTCCGTCCTGCAGAATTCATCATCCTACGCTTCTCTCACAAGATGCAGGAATCCTAATGGCTTTTCACTTAAAAAATTCTAAAATCATTTAACCTAAAATATCATGGCCAATTATCCTCTTCCAAAGTTCCATTTCCAGGTTGACTGGGGCGGAACCAAAATCGGATTTACAGAAGTAACCGGACTTGAAGTAACCATCGAACCAATTGAATACAGAGACGGCGCAAGTCCCGAATATTCCAAAATCAAAATGCCGGGGATGCAAAGCTTCTCCAACATTACCCTGAAACGTGGCACCTTCCAAGGCGACAACCAATTCTATCAATGGTGGAATACCGTGGCTTTGAATACCATAGAGAGAAGGGATCTGATCATTTCTTTGTTGGATGAAAGCCATGCGCCGGTAGTCGTTTGGCGGGTAAAAAATGCCTGGCCCATCAAGGTCCAATCTACGGACCTCAATGCTACCGGCAATGAAACGGCCATTGAAACTCTGGAAATAGCACATGAAGGTCTCACCATGATAAACGAGTAACCATGTTTTCATATCCACCGGTAGGTTTCCATTTTTCAGTTGTATTCCAACTGTTTCCCCAAACGCCAAATGATTTCAGGTTTCAGGAAGTCAGTGGACTTGATATGGAAATGATGATGGAAACTGTCATCGAAGGCGGCCAAAACAGGTTTACATGGGAATTGCCAGTAAGGGCAAGATACTCCGATTTGGTGTTGAAAAGAGGCATGTTCATTGGTTCGGGAATATTGATGTGGTGCAAAAACGCATTTGAAAACTTTGTCTTTGAACCGGTCAACATCATCATCAGCCTGCTCAACGAACAGCACATTCCCATCCAATCCTGGTATGTGGTAAATGCCATTCCAAAAAAATGGTCTGTTTCGAATTTCAATGCGGAACAAAGTTCAATCGTCATTGAGTCAATCACACTGAGCTACCAATATTTTAATATAATCAGCTTGGATTCTGCTCTTTCTATGGCTGGCAATATCAGCGCTTCAGGAAGTGTCGGAATTTAATCCTTCTCTTATGCCGATAGAAATCAAAGAACTCCAGATCAGAGCCGCAGTGGGAAACAACGGCGGGAATTCAACTCCTCAAAATTCCAGTCCACCTGATATGAATCAGATGAAGCAGGAATTAATCAAAGAGGTGACAGAAGAAGTCTTGAGAATGATACAGCTAAAACTTGAAAGGTAATGATCGATCTTGGCCAAAAAGCCGAAAAACTTTACGTACAGGCCTATTCGGATGCAGAATTCAAAAATCCTGTGCCTGATCACAAGTTCAGTGCATTGGTAAATCCTGCTACTTATAACGTTTCGTATAAGTTTGAATTTGACGCTACTCAGGCTCCGGGCACTTCAGGCGCCAACATGAAATTCAACAGGATTCTTCCCGGAGATTTCCATTTTGATTTTCTGTTTGATGCGACAGGAGTAGTCAAAGACATGTCGGTATTGAGCCTCGGGATCGCCAATCCCTTTGAAAAGCCAGCCAATGTCACAGAGCAGATTGAAGCATTCAAGCACAAAATCATTGATTACCAGTCTGATAAACACAGACCTTATTACTTGAAGATCCATTGGGGAGAACTTCTCTTCAAAGGTGTCTTGAAGCAGATGGATATTGAATACAAAGTCTTTGCTCCCGATGGCAAACCTATCAGAGCCATTGCAAAATGCCAGTTTGCGGAGAGTATCGCAGACGTGGAAAGAGCTGCGGAAGAAAACAGGGAAAGTCCAGACATTACCCATGAGCGGGTTTTTAAAGGTACAGACAGGATTGACCTTCTCACCGAAAAAATCTATGAACGGGACATCCATTATATCAATGTTGCCGGTTTCAACTCCCTTGACAGTTTTAGAAATATCAAGACCGGATCAAAGATTTTCTTTCCTCCATTAGCAAAATAAAACCAAGACAATGATCTCAACAGACCGACATGAACTTGTGACCTCAAAAATCCTATTGGGCAACGGTCCAGGTGCGCCGACTGATCAGGAAGTATCCGGTCGGATTCAGGTCATTGACATGACTGTCTACAAGGAGCTGAACAAAATACCATTTGCAGTAATCAGGGTGGTGGATGGTTCGGCTTCGGATTCGGATTTTTTGATTGGAAACAGCGCTGAGTTTGCATTGGGAAAAAGCATTGATATCCAATTTGGCTACAATACCGAGGACAAATCTGTGTTCAAAGGAATCATCATCGGAAACTCCCATGTGATCAGTGGAAGTCAGACATTGCTCCAGATTACCTGCAAGCATGAATCGGTGAAAATGACTGTTTCAAAGAAAAGCAGACATTTCAATGAACTCCGTGACAATGAAATTGTAGAGAATATCCTTCAGGAAAACGGTTTGACCGATTTGGATATTCCAACTTTTGGGAGCCAACAAGAGCAATTGGTTCAGGCCAACGTCAGTGATTGGGATTATATTCTCTGCAGGATTGACTCTAATGGTATGGTATTGAGAATGGACGGAAGCACTTTTTCTGTTTTCAAACCTGATTCATCGCAGGAAGCGGTTCTATCACTCACCTATGGGGAAGACATCATTTCTATGAAAATGGATACAGATGTAAGGACCCAATCCACTTCGGTAAGAGCATTTTCATGGGATTATGCCAATCAATCTGTTCTGGAATCAGAAGGGGCGGACCTCACGGGAGCATCTCCGGGAAATGTGCAGACTTCGGATTTGGCTGAAATCAACGGTCAGGAATTTGAAATCAAAACTGCTGTTAAACTTTCAAACGAAGCCTTGCAATCCTTGGCTGATGCAAAAAAACAGAAACAGGCACTTTCCAAAATTAAGGGTAAAGTGACCTTTATGGGAAATGCAGAAGTTAATCCCGGCGATTGGATAGAGTTAAATGGCGTAGGTGAACAATTCAGCGGAAAAGCATTTGTAAGTGCGGTTCAGCATCAAGTAAGAAACGGAAATTGGGAAACAGAAGCGACTTTAGGCTGGCATGAAGATTTTTATACCGAAAAATTCAATTCACACTCGGCAAGTTCGGGAAGTGGACAATTCTCAGGAATCCAGGGATTACAGGTCGGAGTCGTCACAGATATCATGGATCCTTTGGGTGAAGGCAGGGTCAAAGTCAGACTTCCCATGGTCAATATGAATGACGAAGGGATTTTTGCCAGAGTGGCGACTTTGGATGCCGGGAACAACCGCGGCACATTTTTCAGGCCGGAAATAGATGATGAAGTTATTGTTGGCTTTATCAATGAAGACCCTTCCCATCCGATCGTCTTGGGCATGGTACACAGCAGTGCCAAGCCTACACCCATGGAACCTGAGAATTCCAATGACAAAAAAGGCTATGTCTCCAGGTCAGAAATCAAAATTACAATCCATGAAGGCGACAAAAGCATCGTCATAGAGACTCCCGGTGGAAGGAAATTTACCATGGACGATACCGCAGGCACTGTTAAGGTGGAAGATCCGATCGGTAATGTCATGGTGATGGATGACAATGGGATTTCAATGGAATCTCCAAAAGAAATTTCCTTAAAAGGAGGAACCAAAATCAGTTTTGCCGCTCCCGAGATTGCCCTCAAAGCAGATATGAATATCAGTTTGGAAGCATCTGCAGGATTGAGTTTAAAAAGCAGCGGCACTGCTGACCTTGAGGGAGCTATGGTCAATATCAAAGGAAGTCTGGTCAAAATAAATTAATGAATTATGCCTTTAGCTGCTCGAATCACAGATATGCATATTTGCCCGATGCTCACGCCGGGAGGAACGCCACATGTCGGTGGACCGATTTTGCCGGCGGGCGAGCCAACTGTTTTGATCGGGGGACTTCCTGCGGCTAGACTTGGAGATATGGCAACATGTGCGGGCCCGCCTGATACGATCATTGCGGGTTCGGGGACAGTAATGATCGGAGGAAAACCCGCAGCCAGAATGGGAGATTCCACAGCTCATGGAGGAGTGATTGTCATAGGATGTCCCACAGTAATCATAGGAGGATAAAAAATGGAAAACATAAACCGCTCATTTCTAGGTACAGGCTGGTCTTTCCCTCCACAGTTTGACAGTGAGGGGAGCAAAACCAAGATGTTAGCTGATGAGGCAGATATTCAAAGCAGCCTGGAAATTCTCCTTTCGACCAAAAGAGGGGAAAGGGTGATGCGCTCTGACTATGGTTGTGACCTCCACGAACTGGTGTTTGAACCGCTTACCACCACATTCAAAACCTATATCATTGACCTGATCAGAACTTCGATCCTGTACCATGAGCCGAGGATTGAAGTCGAAAAAATCGAGCTCAATGATACCGGGGAACTTGAAGGAAGGATTTTGATCACCATTACTTACAAGGTGAGAGCCACCAATTCACGGTTCAACTTTGTATTTCCATTTTATAAAACTGAAGGAACCGAATTGACATAGACCAATATGGCCTGCAACGACAAAAACCCATTGACCAGAGAAGGAGTGGACCGGTTGACAAGAAAACTGGAAGCACTCTCTCCCAACTTTGCCAAGGTGGACGAAAGGTCTATGGAAGATTTGATCCTTTGGGCAAAAAATTATGCAACATACCTCAAGTTCAAAGCCCTTGACAATACAGATGCAGGCACTTGGGAGCCTTTGATGAAAGTGGATATTTCTGTGGTTTTGGCAGTTTTGCTTTCTCTTGACATGCTCAAAGTGTCCGATTACAACAAGCTGATTTACAAAAGAATCAAACTTGGAATTGCTTCCTCTGATGAAGCGGAAGCAAGTTTACAATTCAAATTTTTTTATGATTTACTTTTTTCTTTAGTCAAAACTATAGATGAACAATGCCGATTTTTAAAGGAGGAGACAGATTACCAACAGACCATTAAATCTGTCATCGAGACCAAACTCAATGCGCCATTTTCAAAACTTTCAAATTTCAGGACTGACAACCTCGGGCTTTTTTCGGGCTCCAACCAAACTGATCCTAACTCGCCCGTAAATACAATTGATTCAAACCAACCCTTGTCCCTGACTTATTTTTCACCCACAGCTGAAAGGTTGAAAATTACCATTCCCGGAACAGCTGTAAACGAAAAAATCAGTCATGTCATCAACCATAATATTTTCAACAATCAGATTTCCTTGCTGCTAAGCGGAATTTCAGCTATACTCCAAAAAGCCAAAGATCTTTTCACAAAATCATTAACTGACTATTCCGGCCATGAACCGCATTATGGACTTTTTTTGACATTCTTAAAATTATTCAATGCGGCCCAAAACAGCCTCAACGATTTTGGTGTCAGGCATCTTGATTTTTATTACAAAGATGTCCTTCGGCTTAAAAACCAAAATCCGATTCCTGATCAAGTCCATCTGACCGTCAATCTCCAAAAACACATCTCTCAGCATTTGTTGACAAAAGGAACGCTTTTCAAAGGAGGAAAAGACCCTAACGGAAAGGAAATGCACTACAGTCTGACCGAAGATGTGGTATTCAATCAGGCTGAGGTCAAGGAAATCAAGGCGTTTCAGGTCCACAACAAAAACCTGTTGGCTTACCCTGTGCTGAATAGTTCCGACGGAATCGGCGGAAAATTTGAAGGGGATGACAAAAGCTGGTTTGCATTCGGTGATAGGAAAATGATCCCAACCCAAGAGGCTGGATTTGCGATAGCTTCCAATCTACTTTTCCTCAAAGAAGGAGAAAGGAGCATCACTTTATCAGTGACTTTTGCAAAACCGCTGAAGGCCAAGACTTCCTTTTCCAAACTTGGATTGTTTGGGAATTCAAAATCCATTCCTTTCAATATTTCCCTGACCGGAGAAAAGGACTGGGTTTCAAAAGACGTTGACGCTTCATTTTCGGATAATCAAAATTTGTTGACTTTAAAATTTTCCCTTGGGGTAGAAGAACCACCGATTTTCCCCTATTCCGAAAAAACCCACAAGAAAAACTTCAATACCGCATTGCCGCTTATGATGGCCCGTCTCGACCAAAGTGCAAGCAACATTTGGTATGAAGACCTGATGGATAATACAATTAATTCCATCAATCTCTCCGTCAATGTGGTCGGAGCAAAAGACCTTGCACTCAGCAGTGATGGCGGGTCGGTAGATGCATCCAAACCCTTCAAACCTTTTGGTGATTTTCCAAAACTAAATGCCAGTTTTTATATAGGTTCCAAAGAAATATTCCAGAAAAAACTGGATTACCTCAAAATCAACCTTCCCATTTCGGTACCAATATACTGTGAATACATCCATGGAAACGATTGGGAATCCTATCCATTTCCCAAGGATGGGGATGGCTATTTGGTTCAAAAAAGCACCGCGGGCAATCTTCTCAAACAAGCTTCTCTTGGCTTTGGAAGCAATGAATTCCTTCAGGCAAAGTCATATGAAGGCTTCCTCAGAATCAGATTGAATTCTTCTTCTTATTCTTTGTCTTCCCACATGGCAGAGGTTAATAAAGCCTTGGACAATATTGTAATCAATTCACAGCAGGGAAGTTTTCAGCCTGTTGAAGCTGTTAGAGTGGAAAGCAAAGCAATCGAGGCAAAAGCTTTGGAAATTGAAAACCTGGCATTCGATCAAAATCTGACTGCCAACCTTCAAAAGGTAGCTGAGATTTCAGGTTTGCTCAAAGTATCCGGCAATTCTGTACCTGTTCCAAAAGAAATAATTTCCGAATCATTTTCCATTGATTATACTGCCTCCGAAAATATCCCGATCGCAGGCAATCCAAATCCAAAACATGCATTTTTTAACCTGTCTCCATTTGGGTATTACATGCCTATACCCGGAGAAATGTCGCTTGTCCCCCGGTTCAGCCAAGAAGGGGAGCTTTTGATAGGAATAGCGAAAGCTGTTACTCCCGTTTCTATCAATTTGCTTTTTCTTCTTGCTGATGGCAGTTCCAACCCACTGAAAAATCAGGAACCTGTCACTTGGTCCTTCTTAATTGAAAAAAACCAATGGACCGATTTTGAGGACAATCAAGTCATCGACGGGACAATCAACCTCACAAGAACAGGAATCCTGACTTTGAATATTCCAAAAGAAGCAGGATTGGCACATACTGCCTTGACTTCCGGTCTTATTTGGATAAAGGCATCGGTCGCAGGCAACACCGACGCCGTTTGCAAAATCATTGATATCAAAGCCCAAGGAGCTTTGGCTGAATTGGTCCAATCAGAATCTGAAGGAATCGAATTCCGAAGTACACTTCCCACTGGTACAGTCTGCAAACTCAAGCTTTCGGATAGTGCTATCAAATCCATAACCCAACCTTCAGATTCGACCGGAGGACGGGTAAGAGAAAGTGATCCTGATTATTACCAAAGGATCAGTGAGAGACTTAGACACAAGCAAAGGGCGGTCAGCATCTGGGATTATGAACACCTTATTTTGCAGGAATTTCCTTCAATGTATCAGGTCAAGTGCCTTAACCATACCGGATTTTATGAAAAGAACGGACAGAATGTTTTCTGTGAAAATTTTCCGGGCCATGTGACTGTCATCTGCATTCCCGACCTCAAAAACAATTCAAACTCCAATCCACTCAGACCATATACTCCCATAGCCACACTGATTGACACTTCCATTTTTCTGGAAAAATTAAAAAATCCTTTTGCCCAACTACATATCGTCAACCCACTATTTGAGGAGGTCCAACTGGAGTTTGAGGTCAGGTTTCATGACTTTATGGATGAGGTGTTTTACAGGAATCTCTTGGATATAGAAATCGAGCAATTCCTCTGTCCTTGGGCTTGGGACAATAGCCAAAAAATCACATTTGGAGGAAAAATCAACAAATCAACGCTAATCAATTTTGTGGAGGAAAGACCTTATGTGGATTTTTTGAGTTGCTTCAAAATCCACCACATCATCAGAAACGAAGAAGGAAAAGTCTCCAAGAAAATATTTGACTTGGAAGAGATCATTGCCTCAAGTTCCAGATCGGTATTGGTTTCACATTATGAAGAATCCAATACAAGTGCTCCCCGTCATATCATCCAAGTAATCCAAACCTGCGACTGCTGATGAAAACCTCTCCGACCATACCAAAAAATCCCACACTGGCCCATTCTATGGACTATGAGCGGTTGCGTCAGGAAGGATTGGCTCATATCGAACAGCTTTCGAGCAATCTCTGGACGGATTACAATAGCCACGATCCGGGAATTACCATGTTGGAAGCGCTTTGCTATGCCATCACAGAATTGGGTTACCGGACCAACTTTGATATCAAAGACCTTTTGACTCAGGCTAGCGGGCAGATTTTTTTCACAGCAAGGCAGATTTTGACATCTGCTCCTTTGACTATCACGGATTACAGAAAACTCTTAGTCGACATTCAGGGAATCAACAACGCCTGGCTTTTTACTGACGGAAAACAGGAAGTCCCGATTTATCTCAACTGTGAGGAAGACAAACTGCAATATAAAAAAACAGATAAGGAGCTGGTAATAAAAGGCCTTTACACCGTCCTTTTGGATCTGTCCATCGATCAGGAACTCGGTGATCTCAATACCGGGGATATTGAACTGGAAAACATTGCTTTCCCTCTTTCTCCTATGGTAGATATCGAAGCAGGGGAGTTTCAAGTCAAATTCGAGCTTCCAAGTATCAAGGTAGTCAATAAAAAAGTGCTGACTGAAAACCCTTCCAATTTTTCCATAGAAAAAAACCCTTCCAAAAATTGGGTATACAACTTCAAAATTGAATTGCCTGACGGGGAAATCATCGAAATCCCATTCAGGGTAAGCATCCCAAAAAACCCTTCCAAAGGAAAAATTCTTGACAGCCATGTCGCTTTTATGCTCCAAGATACTGCGTATGGACAATTGATTTTTGACACATATCTGGAAAAAATCTCCAAAGCTGAGGGCATTCTAAAAAATGCAATCAAGATCCTTCATGAAAACAGGAATCTGTGCGAGGATTTTATCCTTGTTGAGCCGATCGATTCTGAGGAAGTTGCATTTTGCTTTGATGTGGATGTAAGTGCAGACACTGATATCGAGCGGGTTCAGGCAGAGATATATTTTACCATTGAGCATTACCTCAATCCTCCCGTTTCTTTTTATACGCTGAAAGACCTGATGGAAAAAGGAGTTCCGACCGAGGAGATTTTTGAGGGACCTAGACTGGCACATGGCTTTATCGATACCAAAGAAATAGAAAACGCGCAGCTGAGATCCGTGATTTACGCCTCAGATATCATCAACTTATTGATGGATATTCAAGGTGTAAAGGGAATCCGTAATTTTCTCATGACCAAATATGACAAAGACGGAAAACCTGTTCCCGGCCAAAAAGGCATTTCTTGGTGCTTGCCTATTGCCCCCTTGCACAAACCCGTAATGAGCACCAGTTTTTCAAAAATCCTTTTTTTCAAAGATGGCTTCCCATTTCTTTCCCGTTACGAGGAAGTCAGGGATACCATTCAGTTGCTCCATGCCCAAAATTCAATCGGGAAGTTGGTACCTACCTTTGCAGATCTTCCTGTACCAAAAGGAAATAAACGCGACACCATGAGTCATTGGCCTGTCCAATACGACTTGCCGATGGTCTATGGTGTAGGAGAGTTTGGTCTTCCGCCACATGCTGATGACCTCCGAATAGCACAACAACAGCAATTGAAAGGCTATCTCATGTTTTTTGAGCAGCTATTGGCCGACTTCAATGCACAGCTCTCCAATGCCAAGAGCCTATTTTCGACAGATGAAATCAGGCAAACCTATTTTGCCCAATACCTTGGAAGCATCAGGGAAATCGACGGAATCCTTCATACAGATTTGGAAAAAGCCATAGTCAACGATCCACTCAATCCTGAGAGTCAGGCTTTATGGAAAAGACTTTACGAAAATCAAAACCTGTTTTTTGAAAGAAGGAACAAGTTTCTTGACCATCTTTTGGCAAGGTTTGCAGAGTCTTTTAACGACTATGCCTTACTCATGTACCGGATCAACCTTGAGAATATCAGTCTTGAAAAAATCGGGTCCCGAGAAACCGTTGACCTCAAAATCCGGACTTTAAAAGCCTATCCCGAAATAAGCTATTCACGCTCTTTGGCTTTCAATTACTTTCCGCAGGATGAAGGTTTCAACCTTGATGAAACCAAACTTTGGGATACAGATAATGTGTCCGGCTTGGAAAAAAGAATCAGCTACCTGACCGGAATCAGGGATTTTACAAGACGGTTTTTGTACTGTATCAAAAATGTTGAGATCCTTTGCGAAGAAAAAGAAGTCGGAGAAACAATCCACTGTATGCATTCTTTTTCACTGACTTCCAGAAACGGAGTCAGACTGGTTTCAAAACAGTTTGAAGACAAAGCAACAGCTGAAGCGGTATTGGCAGAAGTGATGGAATTGGGAACAAATCCCGAAAATTACCATTACACAACCAAAAAAATTAAGCTCAAAAAGCAGAACATCATCATTCTGGAAAGTGAAAAAACCTTTGCAACCGAGGAAGCTGCTCAGGAAGCCATTCAGGAAATCATTGAAGAACTGACCCAGGATTGCAATGAGCCAGAAGGGCTTCACCTGATTGAACACCTGCTTTTGAGACCGAAAAGCAAGAATTTTAATCTGATGGAAGTCTGTCTGCATGACTGCGACTGCCCATGCGAGGAGGATTTTTATTCCTTCAGGGCTTCGGTCGTATTACCGCATTGGCCAAAGCATTTCGACGATATGGCCTTTCGTCAGTACTTCGAAAAGAAAATCCGTGAGGAAGCCCCGGCCCATGTTCAATTGAAAATCTGTTGGGTCAGCAATGAAAAACTCCGGGAATTTGAATCGCGCTATCAGACATGGATCCATGAACTCGCCCTATTCAAGGCTACGGGAAAAAACCATGCAACGTATCAGGAGGCCAATGACAGGATGCTGGAAATATTGGCAAAACTCAACTCTGTTTATCCAAAGGCAACACTTCACGACTGTGAGGAAAGTGACGCCGACAAGAACCCGGTCATGCTGGGCAAAACAATATTAGGAACTCAAAAATTATAATCATGCAGCCTTTACAATCTTACCCCGTTTTTGAAGCTGATCAGGTGCTGTCCAATGGACACCTGAACAACTTGTTGAACTACCTGGAGCAGCAGGAAAGGCTGACGCGTATCAAACTCGTAGGCCGAGGTATCGTCTGCGGATTGGAAATCAACTCCTCGAATACAGCCATCCGAATCAGCAAAGGCTGCGGACTGACTTCGCAGGGATTTTTGATTCAGCTGTGTGATACGAATTACACACATTTTATCTCCTATTTGCCGCCGGTTCTTCCCAATGACCTGTATTTTTTGACCCAATGTAGTGAGGAAAACAGGGAAAATGTCCCTTATTATGGAGCCAAAGATATCCTCCAACTTATCCCTGACACAGATAAAGAAACCGAAGGCAAAAAATCCATAAGTACAATCAATAAGCAGGATTATGCCATTGTCTTATTTCTTGAAGCCGAACAGGTAGATCTCAAAAACTGTGACACGCAGGATTGCAATGACAAAGGAAGCAGGATGGATTTTACCTTGAGGGTTCTCTTGGTTAAAAAAACACTTTTTGATTCAGGCAAAACCATTTCATTCAACTCAATACTTTTGAAGCGCTACAATGTGCCTGTGGCAGATTTAAAAACAGCTGAAGATATTCTGAATGGTTTTTTGGCAATCACAGACGACAATACGCTGACCAAGCTTTCCGAAAATCTGATTCGAAGTTGGGACAGGTTTGCAGTACCTCTTGGACTTCCTGCTGAAAATCCCCTCAAAGGCCTAAACCTCATCACAGTCAAAAAGAAGCTGTCCGGCAAAACAGGCCAAAGGATTTTTGTGCAGTATTTCTACGATTTTGTGGACGATCTGCTCAAGGCTTATATTGAATTCAGGGCTAAAGTGAGAGAGGTTTTTGGGGAATGTTGCCCCGAAGAAATGGATTTCCCCATGCACCTGACCTTGGGATTGGCAAATGAAAATACCCTTTTGGGAAAAAGGAATGCCCATAGACAATATTTCGAATCATCGCCGATTTTGAATGGGCAGGGAAAAAATGCCGAAGAGGCAACTTTGCTTTTGGAAAGAATGGTAGCGATGGTCAAAGGATTTATGGGAGACAAACTCCAAAGTTCCGAGGCAATCGCCATTACCCCAACCTCTTTGGGAAATGACTTTATCAGCTACAGAGCCATTCCATATTACTATGACTGGAAGGCAGTCAATCCTGTCTGGTACTTCAGCAGAAGCTACAGTGGTAACCAAAGGTACAACCTCGGTTACCGGGCCGCCATCCAAAGCGATGCTCCCGAACCTGTCAAGAATCCGCTTTTGTATGACATCGAAAGGTACAATGCCTTCAGAATCGAGGGGCATATAAGCAAAAACTACCGTACTGCCCTGACTGAAATCATAAGACAAAAACAAAGATTCAATCTTCCTTTTGATGTTTTGGCACTTAATGCCATGGACCTTTCGGCAATTCTGAACGGCAAAGAAATCCGCTGCCATGTCCAAGACCTTGAATCTGACTACCGGGTGATGATCACCGGCATCGTCTGTCAATTGCAACAAATCATGGCATATGTCGGAAATCTCCGACCTAAAAGAACCATCGAACCAAACAAAAATCTGGGTGGATTGACCTTGAAAAGGGATTTTTATATCTCCAAAAATCTGGTGGATATGCAAAAAATCATCAAATCGGACATCTCTAAAAACCAAGCCATCAGTATTTCCAATGCCGACATCATCAAAAACCTAGCTTTGCGTGATGTGGAGGAAGGCGAGAAACTGGCCGATTTTGTTGCTAAGGATGTGTCCAATTTCATTGTTGACCAAAAAGCATTTTTCGAATACATCATCAAGCAACCGGACTTGTTATTGATTTTCCTTCAACAATTGGCTGAAATAGTGAAGTACCTGCTTTCATTTGACCTTGACAAGTTTGATGAAGATGCTTACAATAAGTTATGGACTCCCTATTCCAAGACCGTTGCCAGCCTGATCAAAGAAGCCGCAAACTCAGAAAATGAAGAAATCAAAAGTTACTTCTCTGAAGGCAACAATGAACTGCTTTTCAAATGTGCCAATGAAAAACTCTTTGCCCTCAAAGAAGAATACGTCAAAAGACTGGAGCAATACCACGCAGCCATCAATTTTAATGAGTATTTCAAAAAGCATCCCGGATTAGAACATAAGGCCGGGGTAACCAAAGGGGGTACATTCATTTTAGTCTACAACGGTGAAGTAGAAAGGGTTTTGACTTTGCCTGAATTGGCAAATCCAAACTTAAACCTTGATTTATTTACAAGAAATACCTTGACAAATGTGTTGGCTAAAGAGACTTTGGCAGTAAAAGCTGAACCTCAAAAAGCCAGTATTTCAACAAACATTGGCAAGGATGTACAAGAACTTGCGATTGCCTCCAAGCGCACAGAATTTGAATTTGCTTCTGACCTGATCAAAAAAATGAATCTTGGAGACGCTGCCAAAAGCGTTCTTGATGCGCTCAATATCAGAGACAAAGAGATTCGAGACCAGGCTACTCCGATCGCGAAGGGAACTGTAATAGCTGATTTCTACCTTCCATACCTCTGCTGCAGTGAGTGTCCACCGATCGCTTATGTAATTCCTGAGGAAAAAGAACCTGATAATAAACCACCAATTGCTGATGCGGGTGATGACCAATCCATAAGAATTGCGAACCCCAATACTCCGGGGACGGTAACTTTGGATGCAAGTAATTCTTCTGATCCCGAAGGAGGCCCGCTTATCTTCAGTTGGACATTTGAAGGTGGGACAATGACACCAACTATCACAAGTCCTGATAAGGCAAAAACCACAGTTACAGGATTGCTGCAAGGAGAATACAAATTTGGTCTTAAAGTAACAGACGACAGAGGTGCCTCTGCTCAAGATTCAGTTACCATTATGGTAACGATTCCTGAGAATAATGCCCCAATCGCAAACGCCGGTCCGGACCAGTCCCTTGTCATCAGGAACCCAAATACTCCGGGTACGGTAACTTTGGATGGGAGTAATTCTTCTGATCCTGAGGGCGAAACACTTTCATTCAACTGGACATTTGACGGAGGAACCATGACACCTACCATTACGAGCCCTGACAAAGTCCAGACCACTGTGACCGGTTTATTGGTTGGAGAATACAAATTTGGACTGAAAGTCACTGATCCAAGTGGAAACAGCAGTACCGATTCGGTCAATGTCAAAGTAGATGCGAGAACCGGAGAAGATGATGTCAGAACCAAAACCTGTGGTCCACTTAGTGACATTATTAATGCATTTGTAAGATTTGACAGTACAGGTTCCAACGATCTGTTCAATAGGTTTAAAGAAATGTATGACTCCTATGGCCAAATACAGGAATTCTTTAAGGCCATGAGGGTCATCGCAAATGAGACTGCTGATAAACAAATCGATTTTTTTGTAAGTGAATTTGTCAGCACAGGATTGTTGTCCCAATTTGTTGAATGGCTTCAGGGGCTTCAAAATTTAATTTTAGAGATAAAAGAATTCAGAAGTTTTGGGTTTGAGCTCTATAGGATATTGAATCTGTTGGCACAATATATAGTGTGCATCCAAAAAGAGGATTTTGATGAGGCTAAAATACCAATGGAAAATATTTTCAAAGTCATCGAAGAACACACGGTTATTTGGGCCGATATGAGGTCGAGCGGAGAATTCGGAAGGCTTGAGTCCCAGCTTGTACTCAGGATTGCCAACGACACGGGCGTGGCTATTGTACAGACAGAGGAAAATGGCGAGGTAAACACCAAACCGAAATACCTCAACCAACTCAAAAAAATCAGTGGGATCCTCTAAATAGAAATTGAATGTCAGTGCTGCAAAACCATAAAATACATACTGCATCCCTTCAGGTTGATTTTGAAGGGTTGGAGGAAGGATTGGGTTTGCAGGATAGTCTTGGATTGTTTTTCTACGAAAAAATCAAACCGGCTTTAGAGAAGGTATTTGACCGCCATGGAAATCCCAATGAAACAATTGTCTTGGAAAAGCTTGAGCTGGATTGTGGAAACTTATCCTATTCCAATTGGGAAGAGGAGTTTTTACAAAAGATCCTTGTCCAACTAGAGGAAAATTTGAAACTCCCACAATTCGGAAAAAAGGAAATTGTCCCTGTCGAAAAAAAGGCTGAGGAAGTATTTATCCACTTTTTGGAAAAAGGATATTTTCCATGGAACAGCTCTTTTTCGAGTCCAAGGGAATTGGAAGATTCAGTGGTGCTTGAAATGTCATTTTTGGAGAACCTCAAAAAAATCTTAATTAAATCTCCTGCCTACTTTCAGCGGCTATTTGGTTCATTTTCAGAAGATTTTATCTCCAGAATAATCATAGCCTGGACTCAGAAATTAAATTCTCATGAATCAGATTTGGTCAAATACCTAAATAGGAGCAGGAATACGGCTCTAAATAAAATCCTGATTCGAACTTTGACACTTACCTTTTCCGATCCAGAACCTTCTTCATCTGGACAATTTCAAAAAATACTGATCAACCAATGTTCACAAGAAAACCTGTCCGCTCTGGCGGAATATTTTGGTCAGGAATTAGTTAGAGATGGAAAACTCCTAGGTGCATTCACTGCACTTTTTACAGAAGTTTCTAATCCAGGATTTCAGAAGAAGAAAATGATTTTGTGGAAAAAAATTCTACAAATTGATCCTGAAATTATTTTAAAGCTAAAAAATTCCTTAACAGAATTAGATTTTCAGATTCTCACCGAAGCCACGCATAATGGAATAAACCTTGCCGAAGAAGGAGCTGAAATGGACTTTTCTGCGTCCCTTTCAGGATTGGAGAAAATAACAAACAAGGAAGAAATGGGACAAGAAATCGAGATTGAATCAGAATTTTCCGATGAAATATTCGTGGAAAATGCCGGATTGGTCTTGTTGCATCCTTTTTTGACAGGGCTTTTCAGCAATCTTCAATTGACAGAAAACGGAAAGTTTGTGGCTGAATATGACCAATACCTCGCAGCCAGAATACTTCAGTTTTTGGTTTTTGGTGAGAACAACCTTTCTGAAAATTTCTATCCACTCAACAAAATCCTTTGCGGAATGGGCGTTTCTCAAATTCTAGGGGAGGAAGTTGAGATCAGCGAGCAATTCAAAATTGAAAGTGAGGAATTGCTTCAGGCAGTCATCGGACATTGGTCAGTATTGAAAAATACAAGTATTGGCGGATTGAGGGAAACCTTCCTGCAGCGAAACGGCAAAATCAGCCGGGTTGAAAAAGGCTGGAAACTTCAAGTGGAAAGGAAGACTGTGGATGTGCTGCTGGCCAAGCTACCTTGGGGAATGGGCATCGTCAAGTTGCCTTGGATGGAGGACATGATGTTTGTAGAATGGGAATAAGAAAGCTATGGAAGATATCAGAACCATTATTGATTTTTTGGAGGTCTGTACGAAAAACAGACTTGAAAACTTTTTTGAAGGAAAAAGAATTGAGGATCCTAATTCCACAAGATTGAGCTTAGACAACCAAAGCACATTATATAAGCTTTCAAGACTTTACAACTTAACCAAAGAAAACCTCCTCTTATTGACAACGACTTTGGTTCCTCATATTATTCCCGGGTTTTTTGACAAAATCATTCAAAAATTTCTTCCCCACGGTGGGGATTTTCCTGAATTCGGTGGAGTCAAACTAGATCAACACAGGGGTATGGTCCCCACAGGAGAAACCATTCTTTTCATACTGGCAGGGTTGGATATTCAAGAAAGGTTGAAATACTTACCTCTACTAGACCAGAGCAATCTTCTTTTCAAACATCGCATTCTTTATTTGGAACCAGTGAAAATAGGAGAACCTAGGTTAGGTGGAAAATTGGTAATGGATCCCGAATATGTGGAAGTTTTGACAACAGGGAAAATCTCCCTGCCTTCGCTGAGCATCAATTTCCCAGCCGAGCATCTCCAATCGGAAATGACATGGGAAGACCTTGTGTTACCCGATCAAGTATGGCATCAGGTAAAGGAATTGCAGATTTGGCTCAAGCACAAAGAGACCCTTAACGCAGAATGGGATCTTGGAAGAAAACTCAAGCCGGGGTACCGGGCATTGTTTTACGGCCCACCGGGAACAGGCAAAACCATCACTGCCACTTTACTGGCAAAATATACAGGAAAGGAAGTCTTCAGAATTGACTTGTCTATGATCGTTTCGAAGTATATCGGGGAGACTGAAAAGAACCTTTCAGCCTTATTTGACAAAGCGGAAAACAAAGATTGGATCCTTTTCTTCGATGAAGCAGATGCGATTTTTGGAAAGCGGACAGGAGTGAGGGATGCCCATGACAAATATGCCAACCAGGAGGTTTCCTACCTGCTCCAAAGGATAGAAAGCTATAACGGCTTGGTGATATTGGCTTCTAATTTCAGAAACAATATTGATACAGCCTTTATCAGAAGATTCAATTCTATTGTTTATTTCCCTGCACCAAAGGCGGAAGATAGATTGGCTTTGTGGAAAAAATCTATCCCTGAAAATCTTCAAATGGGTCAGGATCTTATTCTAAAAGATATAGCTGATGGTTTTGAGCTCACAGGCTCCCATATTTTGAATATTATCCAATATATTTCTTTGGTATCCTTAGATACCAAAAATTCCATTCTTACAAAAGAACTTATGGTAAAAGGAATAAGGAGAGAACTGGAAAAAGAAGGAAAGTGAAAAGCAAAAAAAATAAAGTAATCAGGAATTAATTGAGATAGACATGAAAAATTCAGAACTGATATCAAAAAAACCAACAAACTCACGAAAGGTTACAGGGTTATTTTCTAAAAAAAGCGAAGAAAATGATTTTTTTAACTCTCAGGGAAACTTCTTTAAGCCAAATGGAAGCCAGGGGAAATCCAAAGATGTAATTCCCAAAAATCTCCAGAATAATTTAGAAAAAGGATTGGGAGAAGATTTTTCTCAAGTTGATATTGTTAAAGATTCTGTTGAAACAAGTCGATTCCAAGCACTTGCTTTTACAAGAGGAGAAACGATTCATTTTGCTCCAAATCGCTTTAACCCTGAATCTGAAGAAGGAAAAAACCTCATTGGTCATGAATTTACCCATGTCAAACAACAAAGGGAAGGAATGGTAAACCCTACCAAAAATATATTCGGATCTCCCATAAATGACCAAAATCATTTAGAATCCCAAGCCGGAGATTTGGGTAAAAATGCAGTTAGAGGAATTAAATCTCCACATACCCTACCCAATAATCGCAAGAGAAGTTCCCCGCAAAGCCAAAACAATGTTACCCAATTTGCCCTTCCAGCTGTGGTTGCCGCAATGGGTGCCGCAGAGTGGATAGCGGCAGGTGCATTGGGATATCAAGTAGCAAATGATGCGACATCAGCGGCATCGGGTGATGTTTCCTATACATTCGATGAAGTTGAGGGAGTATTGTTGCCGAGCGGTGGAAGTGATGTTGCAGCACATAAAACCGCACATCCCAGCGCCCAGATTTATGAAGCGACACATAGGTTTGCTGTTTGGGGAGGAACTAGTGATTCCAGGAAAATGGGAATAAAATTCGGAATTACTTTTCTATATGATGACGCCGGTGCCATAGGAAATATTTCACTTTCAATTTTGGATGTTTACGATTGGCCGGGGTGGGGAGGAAGCGTAAATGTCAATATCACACCAAGAAGTTTGGCCTCAGGAAGTGCTTCTTTCAGATTTACTATAAATGTCAATGAAACCAACTCTTGGTTTGTAAGTGAAAAGCCAGGATCAATACAATTGCGTTTGAGAGGTGGCGATGGTGACTTAAGTATCACATCTCATGATTATTTTGGTTTTACAGAAATCGGGTAAAGGCTGAAAAGTCTATCAATAAGACAAATAAGAAAATGATAAAAACTTCGTTTAAAGTAAGTGATAACCATAAACTTCAGGCCAAAATTTCAGGAGAGTCATATTCCCATATATCTGAACTGAGATTTAGATTTATTGATAAAATTGAAATCGGCATTTCCTTTAAATTTGAATCCAACGGAAAAAATTTAAGGATAACGGATGCAAAATTGGATAGAATTGAGAGTGAACAAAATGGGGAATTAACAATAAATGTTTCATTCAACAATACCATTCATCAGGGTAGCCAAGCTGTAAGAATTACTATAAACCTTGCGTATGAATCCTATAACCAAAGTGTCGTCGGAAGTTCAATAGTCAAATTAACCCCAGAGGGTGAATTAATTCAGTATACAAAAACTGACAATGTTTCTGATTTAAATTCTTAGGCATCCTTTCAATTACTTCAAATCCCGGCTGCTTGGACATGCATCCAATCAAAATTTCTCTGACGTCCCAGACTTGTCCATCCTTCATTTTCCCACATACGCCACCACGCTTCATATTCCGGTCTTGCAAAAGTAGCCCTGTCTCTTCCCCAGTGCAGGTCATTGTTTTTTGGATCGAAATCCAAGGCAATTCCCCAACTATGCATACTTGGTTTAGTCCCTCCACGCATTGCCCTGTCATTATAGCATCCTCCAAAAAAATCCAGCCTCAATCGTTTGATTTCTTCGATTCCATAGTGGGCCAGGACATCCTTCAGAACCTTTTCAACGCTTGCCTTTACCTTTTGATGGCAAGTAAACCGATTTACAATTTGGCTAGGATTCCAGGATAATTTAAGCGGATAGGCACTTTGGGCTATAACAAGACTACTTCCTTTGGGACCATAGAAATTGTCAAACTCCTGTGTAAACTGCTTGGGCCATCTACTGACCGGTAGGGTGATTTCCTCAGGGCGCCAAACCGGAGGCTTTTGTCCCTTGTTTCTAATGAAGATAACGGTCTCATAACCGTGTTTTGTATCGGGTCCCCAATATCCATCCAAAGGTCCAGGATCAACTCCATATTCTTTGCAGATTAGTTGGACAGATCCGATGAGTTTTCTCTTCCCTGACCAGTCAGATGGAATTTCAGTTAACTTACTTATGGCATGTAGGGTCGAGGGATCCATGTTTCCATTTACTGCGCCTTGGAAATATCCTTTTTCGGTTAACCAAGTCTGTACAAATTTGATCAATTCCGTTGTGCTCATTTTTCAAAATAATTTAGATTCCAAAAATTCGACAGGTAAAATACAATACTTTGCCTTTCAGTTATTTAGATTTTAAATTATGCATTTCTGGTAAAAAATGAAAATGACTATTAAGTATTTTTGATTCTTCTTGCCAATAATTACTCAAATTTTTTACCCACAAAAATTCCTAGACAAAGGCAAACTTTTTTGACATTGGATAAAATTTTTTCAACCTATTTAAAAAAAACTAAAAGTAATTTTATTTAAGAATTCGGATTCCCACCATACATTTTTAAGTATTTACCTTAAATTCACCCCATGGAAAACCTACCCTCTTGCCCAGCCTGTAAATCTGAATATACTTATGAATTGGATGGCAAATTTGTCTGTCCGGAATGTGCTTTTGAATGGGAAGCTGAGGAGGCAGAAGCTGAAGAGGGTTTGGTAGTAAAAGATTCTAACGGGGCAATATTGTCAAACGGGGATTCTGTCACCATCATCAAAAACCTTCCCGTCAAAGGTGCTGCGCATCCAATTAAGGCAGGCACAAAAGTGAAAAACATTAGATTGGTAGAGGGTGACCACAATATCGACTGCAAAATAGATGGATTCGGATCCATGGCCTTGAAGTCTGAATTTGTGAAAAAAGCTTGAGAAGGTAGTTCGAGTTACGAAGTACGATTTTTGATTTACGGACATTTTTCTAGCATTTGGGCATTTTTAGTATCTCGGTGGGTTTTAAAGGAATCTTGGAAAAACCTAGATTGAAGTCCAATTGAAGCGGCAATGGATTGTCAACCGTGGTCTGTGGTCAATTCACTTTATTTCCATCGTCTTTGGACTATCAACCATGGACAATGAACAAAAAAAATCCTCCCCATTTTCATGAGGAGGATTTGCTATTTACAGGCGATTTTATTCACCCTAGTGGCATGTCTGCCCCCTTCAAATTCTGTGGTCAGAAATATTTCTGAAAGCTTTGACGCTAGGTCAAATGAAATAAACCTTGCAGGCAAAGCCAATACATTGGCATCGTTATGTTGTCTTGCCAAAGCTGCCAAGTCCTCATTCCAGCACAGTGCTGCCCGGATTCCCTGATGTTTGTTGGCGGTAATTGCAACACCGTTGCCACTGCCACATATTAAGATTCCCTGCTTGAATTCCCCGGCTTCGATGGCATTACATAGCGGATGTACGAAATCAGGATAGTCAGCTGAAGCCGAAGTATACGGACCGTAATCCTTTACCTCATACCCGGCAGCTTCAAGCACATTGATCAATTTGGTTTTATATTCAAAACCCGCATGGTCTCCTCCGACTGCAATTTTCTTATCCATTGTCTTTGTATTTCAAGTTGTCTTCCAATTCTTTTTTGGCGCGCTTCTTCTCTAGCCTTTTTGCTACCTGTATCCCCACTTCATACAATACCAAAATCGGCATTGCAATTAAAACCTGACTGATTACGTCCGGTGGAGTGATCAAGGCAGAAACAATCAGGATGACCACGATAGAATGTCTTCTGTAAGATTTCAACATCGCTGCTGTCACCAAACCTGACATGGAAAGGAAATAAATCACAACAGGAAGCTGAAACATAATGGCAGAAGCCAATACCAGCATGGTCAAGGTACCGATGTAAGACGTGATGTCAAATTCATTGAGGATGCTTGGATCCAATTGGTAGTTTGCAAGGAAGTTGATAGAAAGCGGTGCAAGGATAAAATATCCAAAAGCGGTCCCCAAAAAGAACAACAAACTGACAAAGAACACCGCACCACGGGCCGCTTGTCTTTCTTTGGAATAAAGCCCGGGAGAGATAAATTTCCACACTTCCCAAAATAAATACGGAAATGAGACGATCAATCCCACTACCATACTTGAGGTCAGGTGCATGGAAAACTGTCCCGTCATCTGCCTGCTTTGGATGGTAAAAGGAAGTGTATCTATACACAAAGGAGGTACATTAAAATAATCAGAAATCTGACAAAGTACCCTGTAGGTGATGAAATCAACTTTGGAAGGACCAAGGATTACAACGCCGAATACAATACTCTTGGCTAGAAAAGCAGCAACGGTGAATATTAATATGGCAGCCGCAGACCGCAGCAAGTGCCATCTCAACTGCTCCAAATGATCCAAAAAGGACATGCCCTCTTCTTCCTCTTCTTCTTTATACTGATCTAAGGCCACGCTTTTTTAGAATAATTAATACAATGGAAACTGAACCATCCAACCGTTGACTTCAGATTTGATTTTGGCCAATTCTGCCTCATCACTATGGTTTGTCAATGCCCTGTCTATGAGGGATACGATTTTGCGCATGTCCTCTTCTTTCAACCCACGGGTGGTGACAGCCGCTGTTCCCACTCTCATTCCTGAAGTGACAAATGGCGATCGGGTGTCGAAAGGAACCATGTTTTTATTGATAGTAATGTCAACTTTACCCAAGGTCTCTTCAGCCAGTTTACCCGTCAGGTCTTTATTCCGGAGGTCAATCAGCATCATGTGATTGTCTGTACCACCTGAAATAATCTGGTAGCCTAAGCCCACAAATGATTCAGCCATGACAGCGGCATTCTTTTTGACTTGCAGGACATAGTCCATATACTCATCTGAAAGTGCTTCTTCAAATGCGATTGCTTTGGCCGCAATGATATGTTCCAACGGTCCGCCTTGAGTTCCGGGAAATACGCCTGAATCCAAGAGAGAGGACATTTTTCTCAATTCACCTTTTGGTGTTTTCAGTCCAAAAGGATTGTCAAAATCATCTCTCATCAAGATCAATCCACCCCTAGGTCCACGGAGGGTTTTGTGGGTGGTAGTGGTCACAATATGGCAATACTCAAGAGGGTCATTTAAAAGTCCTTTTGCAATCAAGCCCGAAGGATGTGAAATGTCTGCCAATAACAATGCCCCAACTTGGTCCGCAATGTCTCTCAACCTTTCATAATCCCAATCCCTGCTGTAAGCAGAAGCACCGCAGATCAACAGTTTTGGTTTTACTTCCAATGCTTTGGCTTCAACTTTGTCGTAGTCAATTACTCCTGTCTCTTCTTCTACACCGTAAAAATGCGGTTGGTATAATTTTCCTGAAAAATTAACCGGAGAACCGTGTGTCAAATGACCTCCATGTGAAAGGTCAAAACCTAAAATCGGATCTCCCGGATTAAGGACAGCCAAGAAAACAGCTGCATTGGCCTGAGCGCCGGAATGTGGCTGCACATTGGCCCAAGTGGCACCAAAAAGTGCTTTTGCCCGATCGATTGCAAGTTGCTCGATTTGGTCTACAACTTCACAACCGCCATAGTAGCGCTTTCCCGGGAGGCCTTCTGCATACTTGTTGGTCAATACACTTCCTGCTGCCTCCATTACCTGTTTGCTGGTAAAGTTTTCGGAGGCAATCAACTCAATTCCGGTTTTTTGACGGTTTTCCTCTTTGGTAATTAGGTCAAAAATAGCCTGATCTCTTTTCATGGGGGGGTATTTTAATAGGTCGGCCAAAATTAGTTTTATTCGATGGATTATCCAATGGAATATATACAAAAGCGCTTGGATAAAACCATTCAAAAAGGCATCTGCCTCATTTGATCTGTTGCAAATGGAATTTATTTTAAATTAACTTTTTCAAAGTTTCAAATATCCTCTTTGCTATCCTTTCCATACCCAAGTCACCAGGATGTTTAGCCACACCTTCATGGAGAAATAGCCCAATGGCCATATTCTCTTCTTTTGATCCAAGATCTGTCAGGTTTACGAGTTCCCAGCCGTTTGTTTGGGCAGCCAAAATAAGTTGCTGATTTACTTTTTCGCTGTACCAAAAAGTAGTTGTGACAATGACTTCCATCTTTCTGCCGTTTGCCAGGTAATCGGAAAAAAATTTGATTGATTCCGCAAGTACATTCCCGGTGACCTCGGATTCTCCGATATTTTCTCCAAATCTGATAATCAGAATGTCGGGATTAAAATCTCGGAGATGATCATAATAAGAAAAGTCAAAGGATTCAAAGCCTCTTTCAAAAGGATACACGTTTTCCCTTTTCAGATTAGCCTCCGGCTTTATAGATTTGACCAAAGAGCCTAACACAGAAAAATAATCTTTGTCCCCAGAACTTGCCGCCATGCCCCAATTTCCGTTCCAACCGATTTCAGAGGCCGGTGGATGCCAGGTAATGCTGTTTCCGATAGCAAGGATCTTAGGATCAGATTTTGTCAAAGATGGGTTTTCCCTTGGTTCCATACATGCATTCAGTCCCAAAAAGAAAACCCAAAATATTACCTTGACAATCTTGTTCATTTATAGATATTTATTCCTTTCAAAAAGGAATTCTGACATTCAACGCAATATTTCTTCCCATCTGATTGACGCCAAAAGGCCTAAACAGGGAAAGGTGATCCAAGTAAGCTTTATTCAAAAGGTTGGTTCCACTGACATAAATATCCATGGTGTTGCTTCCGATTTTTAGGTTCCCACCGATATTCATCCCCAAAAGGAAATAACCCGGAGTTGCCTCCTCCAAAGGTGCTGCTCTTTCCTGATCAAAAACCAAAGAACCCAATAGGCTTATGTATGGTTTTTGGATAATCCCGATATCTTTCAACCTGAAATCCACATTCTGATTCCAGCGGAATGCCGGAATATAAGGCAGGTATGTCATGTCATTTCTTCTCTGTCCGATGACCATGGCGTACGAAGTCGATCCACTGATCCACTTGATGGATGTTGGCTGGATATCCAACTCAATTTCTCCGCCATAAAGTCTCGCATCTGCCTGCTCGAATGACCATATATCCAAATCTTCCTGCACTTCTCCGGTAGGGGCAAAGAAAATATAGTTGTTGATGCTGTTATAAAAAACTTCTCCGGAAAGCGCAAATCCTTTGCCGCTGTAACGGATACCAAAGTCAGTCTGAATGTTTTGTTCTCTTTCAAAGGACGCATTTCCTTTTTCAAATCTTCTGGTTCCGGGATGTACCCCATTGGAAAATAATTCCGCCAAATCGGGAGCTCTGAAACCCTGCGCAATGTTTAACCTGAATCTCCATTTTTCATCCGGTCTAAAGGTAGCCCCACCACTCGTGGTCACTCCATCGAATGTCCTCTCAAGTTTCCTGTCTTCAGGTTCTCCAGGCAGGATAAACCCAAAATCGATAAAATGAGGGGCACTTGCATCTACATTTACTTTTCTATAATCATACCTCAATCCACCTTGAATTACCCATTTGTCTTTATTATAATTCAATAAGCCATAAACAGAACGGTCGTCTTTCCTGGCATCAGGGATCAAAAATTCTAAAGCGTCGTCATAATTGATTGTGTTGAGTACAAAACCCTGAACGCCAAAGATTGCCTCTAAATGTGGATTCAAGGACTTAAAGTACTTAAGGTCGTACATTACATTGGTCTGGTTCAGACCCAAATCCACACTTGACCCACCGGATTCCAATTCTTCCCGGAGGTTTTTATGCAATCCAAAAGTAGCTTTAAACTTATCTTCTCCCAAAAACACATTGGTTTCGGAGGAAAAGAAATGGTCAGTTACATTTTGATAAGGAACTTGGGTACTGCGGTCTCCTCTAAAAGTTGCCAACTCATCTATGGCATTTTCATCCAAAATTCCGAGCTTCTGTTTCATGTACGTATACCTGAGTCGGGTATCACCCCATTTCTTTTGAAGACCGACACCTGCTTTCAGGTTTTGGGTATTGAATCTTGTGTTTCCCATAGTCCTGCCATCACCGTCAATGTAATCGGCATGGGATTCCAAGGCCCCGTTCATGGACCATACAAAACCATTTTCTCCGGCTCCTTTCACTCCGACCTCTGACCGAAGTCCAAGATTATTGCTGTATCCACGCAAGTTGACATACCCGTCAACATCGCCTTGGGCAGCATCTTTTTCCTCTATCAAGTTGACCACACCTGCCATCGCTCCTGATCCATAAATCAAGGAAGCAGGACCTTTGATCAACTCGACATTGCCGATTCCTGTTTCGGTCAATCCCAATCCATGGTCGGCACCCCATTGCTGGTTTTCGAATCTTCCTCCCTGGTATACTGACAAAACCCTGCTAAAAGAAAGGCCTCTGATGACAGGTTTGCTGATGCCTGGTCCTAAGGAAATTTCATTGACTCCAGGAGTTCTGGTGAGGGCCGTCATCAGACTTGGTGAAGGCATTTTGAGAATTGCCATTCGGTCCACCTTTTCGATGCTGATGGGAGAACTTTCCTTGCTCATGATATAAGCGCCGGAAATCACCACTTCGTCAATATTGGTGGTGGATTCCTCCAGCTGGATGACCAGGGACTTGGCCGAATTGCCAGGCCTGATTGTTTGTACCTGAGTGGAATATCCGATAAATGAAATCTGGAAAGTAATGTTTTTCTCAGGAAGAGAGGTGATTTTAAAGTTTCCATCTAAGTCGGTAACCACGCCGCGATTGAGTTCGGGAACGAAAACAGATACACCCGGCAAAGGAGAATTGGTGTTTTTATCAAGGACACGTCCTGTGATAGTAAGATCTTGTGCTGCCAATACACCAACTGAAATCAGGGTAAAGGCAATAACGAATAATAGTCGCATTGCTAGAATTGCTAGAAAGTAAGAAAGAAATTTAAAATGAAATTGAGTTGGATTTTGATGAACTCAACAAGGTAAAAATCAGGCAATAGCGGGTGGCCCCCGATGGTCAAATCCCAATTGGACTTGGGTAAAAAACTCAATAGAAGTTAGTGAAGATTCAAAACTTTGATCAAAAACAATAGATTCAGGAACTGGAACTTCAAACTGATAAACAATATAATCAGCATGTGCGAGCAGATCCAGAATGATCAGTTCCTCCTCTGTATGCCCATGGTCAGGTTGGGATTCCTGTTCTAAAGTCAGAATGGGGTGAGCGTGGGTGATGATCTTCCCATTCAACTCATGAGAGTGAAAAAACAATACCCCATTAGCCAAAATGCTGAGCATGAGGGCCAAGCTGAAATGACTGAGGAATGGGACTATGTTTCGAAATTTTTTCACTTTTTTCAACAATACAAACAGTAAACGCAAATATAATTAAGAATGTTAATCAAAAATTACCATTCATACTTTTTTGATTTTCAGATTTCACTTTTAGAACTGTCAAAAAACGACCTTTTGACATAATTTGAGTAATTTCCCGGTATGGTTGATTTCAAATACAGACCCAAAGAATACTTCGAATCCGGATTGACTTCCGTTTTGTTGATCCGATTGGACTTCCCCGAAAGTCAGTGGGGTGAAGTCATTAGTATCTATGCCAACTTATTAGACGGAATGATTTACTATGAAGCAGTGGATTTTTATGGCAATGACATCAACCTGAGTCCTTCCAAGAGCTTTGAAACTTTGTCTACCCAAGAAGTGGTTTTTATGATAGAAACAATGGAAACGGATTGGGACAGAGCATCGGGAAATATGGGGCTGACGCTATTGGGAATTCCTGAGGTGGAAAGCAGGTATTATCCTGACCTTAAAGAATATTTTTCTGAAAAAAGGAAGGGTTTTGGATTAGATTAAAAATCCAACATGGTTTCGTATGCACGCGTCATGCTATGGTATGTTCTGAACCAATATTCATACGTCTCAAAAGAAATGCAGTCACTGATCTCCATTCCCTGAAAATTTACTTTTTTGATGCTGTTAGAAGGCAGCCAACTCCTCAGGTCATTGGCCTGATCGATGGTGAGTTGGGAGAGTTGAACGATTCTTTTTCCTTCGATGACTAATGGGATCAATTTCATCATTGCTCAGTTATTACCTTACAAATGAAAAGGAATAGATCATAGAATCGGTTAATTATAAATTACGATTGTGTTAACTTTAGAATTACCCTATTTTGGCTTTTAGAAATCAATCTGTTTATTAGCCATCCTTCAATACATGGTAAACATCATCCTTATTGTTGTTTTTTTATGCTTGGGTATTTTTTTACAACGGTTCAGAATCGTCCCTGCCAATACATCCAAATACCTGAACAACTACCTGATTTATGTGGTTCTACCGGCTTTGGCTTTGCGGTACCTCCCTAGAATCGATCTGAGTCCGGAGCTATTGCTACCCGTTGTTTCCGCATGGTTAGGATTTGGACTTTCCTGGCTGATATTTGGCACACTTGGCAAAATACATAATTGGGGAAATTCCGTCACAGGTTGCCTGGTCATCACCGCAGGTTTGGCAAATACTTCTTTTGTGGGAATCCCGATAATACAGGCACTTTATGGAGAGGAAGGTGTGCAGATTGCGTTGCTGATTGATCAGGCAGGTTCCTTTATCATAGTCAGCAGCCTTGCTATAATTGTCGCATCCGTCTACAGCTTTGAGAAAAAGAGAAAAAGAGACATAACCCGAAAGATTCTCACTTTCCCACCTTTTATGTTCTTTTTGATCGCTTTTGGTTTGAATTTTTATGGAGTAGAAATCGGTCAAAACCTTGATTTTTTCCTTCAACTCATCACGGTTACTTTGACGCCGGTAGCATTGACATCCGTGGGATTACAGGTAAAAATGAACTTTGAGGCATTGAGGTCTAAGTTCCTGTGGTATGGATTGGGTTATAAACTCGTCCTGATTCCTTTGATAATTCTTGTCCTATTCAAATATGTGTTCCAATTGGAAGGTCTGCTCCTGCAAGTCTCTGTCATGGAAGCTGCAATGGCACCGATGATTACAGGATCCATCATAGCCATCACCCATGATCTCGAACCAAAACTTGCCTCCCTTTTGGTAGGAATTGGTATACCGCTTTCTTTTTTAACTTTGGGAATCTGGTACTTTATCGTGGCCTAATTAGCTTAACGCCATTAACAAATAACCCTTAACCAAATATCCAATTAATCCAACTTCGTCGAATCCGGCTTGGCAGGCTTGGGCTTCAACAATCCCTTCAGCACTTTCTTGGCTTCGTCTACTGCTTTGGTTTTTGTTTCTTCTATTTTCTTGTCTGCTTCTTTCTTGACACTGTCCTGAACCATATCAGCTTTGAGTTTCAGTTCTTTTTTCAAACTGTCCTCCGCCGCTTTAAACTGCTGGGTTACTTCCTGTTGGATAATTTCTTTTTCATTGCTCACTCTTGATTTCAGAGAATTTGCAAGTAAGGTTTCAATACTGTTGCCACCAGCCAAACCAATTTTAGGCGCATTATACGTTCCTCCTAGGCTTATTGCCACCGGTATGATTGTTGATTCGTTGACTTCATTTCCAGAAATAGCCGCCAAAAGTGTATTTGCTTGCGCCCCGAATTTTCCTGCAGGAACCTGCATGTTGACCAGGTAATTGATGGTCCCGTCAAAACCGGTGCTTCCTTGGATATTTGCCTGATAGTCCCAAAGCTTGACATCAAAAGGCTTGACATCAAGAACACCGTTATTGATTTCTATTGGAATAGAGATGTTTTTAAGCTGAAGTGTATTGGTGTCATTCAGCTTGGTAAGACTCGTCACACCTTGGATGATCGGACTGTCTTTGAACGCTGCTTCTGCCACTTTCAATAACCCTTTCCCATCCAATGAAGAAAGAATTGGCATCATATCCTGTCCCAATTTACCCGAGAAAGCCAATGTGGAATTGAAGTTTCCGGCGAGGTGCTGGGCAATCGGGGCAAAAGCCTTGACTGTATTGAAAGATTGGAATGCCTGTGGAATACTGAGATTGGCAAGATTAAGGCTGAAATCAAATTTAGGTTCTGCCAAATTGCTTGGATCGTAAGTGCCATTTAGAGTCATCTGACCACCAAGTGTCCGCATAGATGCATCAGAAAAGCTGAGGACACCATTTCTAAGGAGCATATTCCCCTTGACTTCTTTCAAAGTGAGGTTATCATACAGAACTTCATCAGCTGCCACAGACATGGAAAAATCTATATTCTTTGGCAATTGGATAACTGTCAGCGCAGCAGTATCTGCCGGGGTAGATGCGGTCATCCATTCATTTACATTGAACTTGCTTGAAGTCAAACTCAACTGTCCTTTCAAAGTCTCGTCTTCTTTAAGGAAATAATTCAGGTAGTTGGAAAGGAATCCTGTAGCCTGAATTGGGCTTTGCCCCACCTGCGAATCAAATTGGCTTAATGAAATACGGTCGGGAGAAAAATCAGCTTTTGCCTGATTGATCTTGATGCCTTGAGGAATATCGGCAGAAGTGAAGGAAAATTGATTGATGCCGACATTGCCACGGGTATCAAGTTTTCCATATTGACCATCTTCTACGTCTTTATAGGAACCTTTGGTCTGGATATCTGCTTGGATTTTTCCTGTCATGTCCATCCCTTCGATAGGAAAAATTGCTAAAATTTTGCCCAAATCCACTGTTCCGTTAACAGCACCATCCCAGTTAAGTCGCGTAAAATCATTGATTTTTAGCCTTCCGTTGATTGATTCTTCTTCAAGGACAAAACCAAATTGATTCAGGTCCACAATAAAGTCGTTCATTTTTCCTGTATTGTTCTGAACAGAGGCTGAAACATTCAATTTGTCAATCGGTGCAGGATAATCCGCGCTTTTGATGTACCCGTTGCTGAGCAATAATTTGGCATCGATGTTTGGGATAACTTGTGCTACAGAATCATATTTTCCTTTCGCCTTTGCATTTACATCTAAAAGTCCCTTCAAAGTCAATCCTTCAATCGGGAAAATGGATGTCAATTCCTCAAGATTCAGTTTTCCGATCAAAGCTCCATCCATTTCATAACTGGTCAGATTTGCCAAAAAGAAACGCCCAGAAATCGGATTGCTACCAAAATCAAGGTTGAAAGTAGGAATATTAATGATGGTATTGTCCAGATTGTTAGTCTCATTTTTTGCCTGAAATTCAATGTTTACATTGCTAACAGGCCTTGGAAGATCCGGATATTGGAACATCCCATCTGTCACATTCAAGGATACATCAAAGGAGGGCATGCTGGTTTCATTATAAATACCTTTTACAAATCCTTCAAAATCCATGGTACCAGAAGTTTTCAAATCGGAAAAACTCTCAGTATAGATTCCCGGTATCAAAGAAAGAATGCTTTTAAACGTATTGTCTTTTCCCTCAAACGCAAGGTCTATTTCAATGTCTTCCGCAGGCATGGCTATAAATCCGGTCAAATCAAACAAAAAATCGTTGAGAGCAAATTCCCCTTCTCCAAAGGCAAACTTCATATTGGCCATGTCGATGTTCATGGTCGTTTCTCCTTTGAATTGCTTGCCTGAAAGGTAGCTGATGCCATCATAGGATATATCCCCGATCAGGGCATCCATTTTTAAAGGAAGGTCATATACATCTGCGGTAAAGTCTCCACTTCCTTCAAGGTTGACATTGCCCAAGACCATAAAATACCCGAGCGACATGTCATCATAGATCAAATTAAGGTCATTGACTTGGATCAGATCAACTGCAATCTGAAAGTTGCTTTCAGGAACTGTGTCTGCTTCTGAAGGATAGGTGATATCGTAGTTGGCGGTCCCATCTTCCAAAACCTTGACAAACAGACTTCCGCCGTCTAAGTGGATTCCCGTCAATGTCGGGATATCTTCAAACAAGATTGACTTTAAGTTAAAATCCACTTGTAACTTATCCATATGGACCAAGGTATCAGATTGGAAAGGCTCGTTTCCTACAATTCCAAAATCTCCAACCGTAGCCGAAATATGAGGGAATCTTTTAAATACACTCAGGCTGACATTATTGATGTCATAATAAACTTGTGCATTGACTGAAGAGGCGATTTCTTGATCTATGCGCGCTATGATTTTGTCTTTGAAAATAAATGGCAAAGCAAAGAGAGAAACAAGTAAAAAAATAAAAATACCGAATATGATGAGCAGCGTTTTTTTCATGATTGAATGGATTAAGGCAATCTTAATAACGGAGGAAGATGTTTTTTGGATTCCGATTGGAAGAACCCAACTTTTCTATTTTTTCCAGATTTTTTGGATATCACTTCCGAGTTCGTCGTGGATTAGACCATTGGTAGCTACAATTTTCTTACCAAAAAGGTAATCATCCCCCATTTCAAAGTCAGAAACCCTTCCTCCGGCCTCTTGTATGATGATGATTCCGGCCGCCACATCGTAAGGCTTAAGGTCATATTCAAAAAAACCATCCTGCCTTCCACAAGCCACATAACAAAGGTCAACTGCAGCACTTCCCATTCGCCTCAAGCCATGGCATTTTTCCATCAGAAGCCTTAGAACACTCAAATAATTATCAATCTGACCAAAGGCACTGTAAGGAAAACCTGTCCCAATCAGACTTTCTCCCAATGTTTTGGCGGGACTCACATGGATCGGCTTACCGTTGCAAAATGCGCCTTTACCCTTGACAGCATAGAAACACTCGTCAAAATTGATCTCATAGACTACACCTAGGACAATTTCATCATGAAACTTCAATCCTATGCTTACCGAGAAAATCGGAAGTCCGTGAATAAAATTTGTGGTACCGTCCAAAGGATCGATGATCCAGGTATATTCTTTGCCATCTGTTGATCCTGTTCCTTCCTCAGTGATAAAATCCGCCTCAGGCAAAATCCGGCTGAGTCGGTCAACAATAATTTTTTCAGCCTCTTTATCCACGTAAGATACGAGGTCGTTCAGCCCTTTCTGCTCGACTTTATTGAGGTCAAAGGATTGTCTTTCTTTGCGGATAAATGCGCCGGCTTCCTTGGCGACTATTTCTGTTTGTTGGAGGATTGGTAAAAGGTCAATCATATTGCGAGAAGGTTAATTTTATTGAATTGAAAAATATACCGATGCAAAGATATGCTGTGAATCTATCTGCATTCAACAATTTTCAGAACTTGTTCATATAAGAGAAAGAAGCCTGATTAGTTTTCATTTGAATAGGCATCATTTTTTTGCCTTCCCTGTACTACCAATACGATCTCACCCTTGATAGGATGCTCTTGGTAATAGGCAACAAGTTCCTGTAATGTTCCTCTGACATTTTCCTCATAGATTTTTGTCAGTTCTCTGGATACACTTGCCATTCTATCTGGACCAAATGCCTCGGCAAACTGCTCCAAGGTCTTCATCAACCTATGCGGTGATTCGTAGAATATCATGGTGCGGGATTCTTCCAACAAAGATTCGATCCTTGTTTTTCTCCCTTTTTTATGGGGAAGAAATCCTTCAAAAGTAAACCTGTCATTTGGAAGCCCTGAGTTGACCAATGCGGGCACAAAAGCCGTAGCGCCGGGAAGACAGTTGACTTCAAGACCCGCGTCCTTAGCGGCCCTTACAAGAAGAAATCCCGGGTCTGAGATACCCGGCGTACCGGCGTCACTGACAAGGGCCAACACTTCCCCACGCCGCATCCTTTCTACTAATTTTTCGACGGCTTTATGCTCGTTGAAAATATGGTAACTCTGAAGCGGCCTTTTGATTTCTAGGTGTTTCAATAATTTTCCCGTAGTACGCGTATCTTCTGCCAAGATCACATCAACGGAATTCAGTACTTCTATCGCCCTAAGCGTGATATCTTTTAAATTTCCGATGGGCGTAGGAACCAGAAACAGATTGATCGACTTCTCTTCCGACATATTTAAATCTGATCAATGGCTTTGGCAAGTTTGTGGTCTTTCTCTGTAACGATATTACCGGCATCATGGGTATTGAGTTCGATCACTACGGTATTATAGACGTTGCTCCAATTGGGATGATGACCCTGTGATTCTGCTAAAAAAGCCACTCTAGTCATAAAGGCAAAAGCCTCCTGAAAATCCTTGAATTTAAAGGTTTTGCTTAGTTTGTTATTTTTTTCAGTCCACATGGTTTGATTGGTTTAAAGTGATATTACGCCTTCGATATTCGAAGCCTTTTCATATATGTCCATAATTGAATCGCTGTTTGGCATCAGGGCCTTGATTGTAGCGGAGACATACTTTCCTTGGGAGGAATGTTTTAAGGTCATTTTATTATTAGGCAATAATGCGGCCACTTGTGATTCCCTGCCATTGGGAACGATAAATTTGAACATATACAATGTAGGGAAAGTAGTCTGAGCTTCCAATTTGTCTTTAAAAGCCTGCCTGTTAAATGTATCTTCCATCTTTTACGATTTTAATGGATAAACACCATTGTGTAAAAATAAAATCCATTTGCACAAAAAAACCCGTGAGGAATCCCACGGGTTCTATTTATTTCTGATATGAATATCAGAAGAATTTATATCTGTAATCCTTCACATCTGCAAGGTCTTCCAATGCCATCATGATCATGTAAGCTGTCCTTTGGGAAGCATTCAAAGTCAATTGGCTTTGGTAAGAGTTATAGCTTGCAATATCTGCTGCAGGAGTCAATGAATTCAATTTGATCACTATGATACCTACATCTTCATGGATAGGCTTGCTGATATCACCTGAATTTTTCAATCCAAAAGCAGCTCCGATTGCTTTAGGAGCATAACCTACGCCAGGCAGAACAGATGCGTTCATTCTCAGGTCAGGAGATTTGTCAAGGGAAGCCTCATTTGGAAATACAGCCTGCATTTCTTCAAGCGTTGCTTTTCCTGAGAGTTTTTCTTTGATGATTTCTGCCTTCTTATCGTTTCTTACCTGTACCAATACCTGCTGTCTCACTTGATCCAAAGTAGCGGTACCTTCTTCATATTTCTTTTTAAGGTTGGCCACAATGTAAGCATTGTCCAATTCAAATACCGGGGAAACAGATCCTTCGGATGCCTCATTGAATGCCCATCTGACAACTTCCCTAGCATTTTGTAGGTTATTCAAAGTCCTGGCAAATGCATCTACATTGTTAGCTTGGATGATTCTGTAGCCATCTTTTTCAGCATTGGCTGAAAATTCAGCAGTATTGCCTGAAGTGGAAGCAAAGGAGTCAGCTCTTCTGAAAACGTCGTTTCTTGTCACATCACTTGGACCCAACTCCAACTCGATCGTTGCGATCTTGTAAGAGGTAGTCTTTGGCAATTCAGTAACAGAAATAATATGGTAGCCATATTCGGTTTCTACCAATCTGTTGATTAGACCTGTTGATTTGGCTGCAAATGAAACATCAGCAAAGGCTTCTACGAAATCCGCTTTGGCAAACCAACCAAGGTCTCCACCTCTTTGTGCTGTTCCGTCTTGTCCATTTTGCGCGGCTGCAGTAGCAAAATCAAGTCCGTTCTGAATTTCTGTGAGGACTCTTTCTGCATTTTGTTTTACTTCAGCTTTTGCGTCTTCTGATAATTCTTGCGTGCCAAATAAAATATGTGCAGCTCTCATTCTAGGAGTTCCTTCAAATTTTGAAGTCACCTTGTGGGTAACATATGAGGACCTGTTTGTAAGGAATGGGCCATAAGTTTCACCTACTTGGATATCGTCTACATTAGAAGTCAATGTATTTGGCAATTCTTCGCCGGGAGCAACTACAACAAAAGGATTTTGTCCTTCTGAATTACGTAATACAAAAGCAGAATCAGCGTCGGAAGCTCTTAATTCTTCTGTCAACTTTTTAATTTCTGAAATAACAGCGGAAGAATCTTCAGAACTTGGAATCAACTCAAAACTGATATATTCCAAGTCAGCTGCATTTTTGACTTTGAATTTTTCTGGATATTTGGATATGTAAGCCTTCAATTCACTGTCAGAAACTTCAATTGAGGAATCTGAAATTGCATAAAAAGGAATGAATAAATGATCCACATCTGCAATGCTGTTTGCCATCCTGTGCTCAAGTTTACCCTCTTTGGAGTTTGCATACTCAGAAGTTGAAAGCAGGTTGTCGTACTTGATTCTTAATCTTCCTTTTGCAAACATTTTTTCCTGCTGCTCCCAGAACGCCACTTGCTCAGGACCTGCGGTTTCGAGGGATTGCAAGAAAGAAATCAGCTGAGACCTGTCAAATTCTCCCGTTGCGGGATTGGTCAGTTGCTGCCTCAATTCGGCGATGATGTTTTTTCCCTGAACCATATCTACCAATTCAGCATCGGAGATGGTCAGACCTAAGGCTTCATATTGCTCTGCAAAAACTTTGTCGACAATCAATGCCTGCCAAGCTTGCTCGCGCAAAGTGCTCATTTCATTTTCGGAAGGAGTTCTTCCTGTATTTTGTTGGAAAGAAATTTTGATCTCTTCGATCTTTCGGATGTATTCCTCATAGGAAACGTCTTCACCTGCAATCTCTCCCACATTGTTTGCGCTACTACCCAAAAGAGTAGAATTAGGGCCCAATAGATCCCCTCCGACGAGGAAAAATATTAATCCAACTGCTATAACACCGATTGCAAGACCTGTTCTTTGTCTGATTTTTTTAATTAAAGCCATTCTCCTGTTTTTTGAAGTGCCGCAAAATAATTCAATCTACCTGTAAATTCAAAATAATATCACTGTCAATAAATTACTTATTGGATTCTGACCCCGAATGGATCTTCACTTTTACTGTTTCTATCCTATGGTCTAGTTTTGAAACTATGCTAAAAGTATATGATTCAAAGGTAATTGACTCACCTTTTTGGGGAATATCCTCTGTAAGGGAGAGTATAAATCCCGCTAAAGTTTCAAAATCTCCATAGGGTAGATCCCAATCATATTTTTCATTTAAATAATCTATTTCATGCCTTGCGCTCAATAAATATTCATGGTCTGAAAGTTTTTGCTCAATGAGATCATCCTGGTCATACTCATCTTGGATCTCTCCAAAGATTTCTTCTATGATATCTTCCATACTTACTATCCCGCTGGTCCCTCCAAATTCGTCCACTACCAATGCAAGACTTTTTCTCTCTTTGATGAATTGGATCAAAAGCTCATTGGCCAAGGCAGACTCCGGTACAATGATAATCGGAGTAAGGATATCAGATACTTTTTTTGGCTTTTTGAACATTTCCAATTGGTGGCAATACCCAATCACATCATCAATGGATTCTTTGTATACGATGATTTTTGAATGGCCGCTTTCAGCAAAAACCTGCTTAAGGTCTTCCATCGAATCTTCTATGTCAACCGCCACAATATCTGTCCGAGGAACCATACATTCCCTAACCCGGATGGTTTTGAATTCTATGGCGTTGTCAAAAATCTTAGCATCAAGGTCAACCTTCACATCCTGACCACTGTGGTGTAGGCTGTTTTTAATAAAGCTGTTCAGATCGGTCACTTTAAAAACCGGCTTATCTTCATTGTATTCCAGTCTAAGGACCTTGGTAATAAATAACCTTGACAGCCCTACAATCATCCAGACTAAAGGATACATCAAAAAATAAATAATTTGAAATGGCAAGGAAAATAAAGACAACAGGCTGTTTGGATTCAGCATGAAAATGCTTTTGGGAAGGAACTCCCCTGTAATCAAAACGATAATCGTTGACAATACTGTCTGGATAATTACCACATAGGCTTGGTTGTTGAAATTACCATTAAGAATTCTTTCAAGCCAACCTTCAATCAAAGGTTCAAGCAAATAAGCCATGAAAATACCATAAAGCACCAAAGCGATGGTATTTCCTATCAGTGTCGTCCCGATAAACTGTCCGGGTTTTTTGATAAAGTTTGAAAGAATCTTTCCCGAAACTGAACCTTGTTTGTTTTGAAGTTCTATCTGAAGCCTGTTGGCAGATACAAAAGCCATCTCCATTCCCGAAAAAAACGCAGAAAAAAGCAAGGTAATGGCGACGTAAATAAGGTATGGCGATACTATCATTTTGATTTACGGCTTTTTACTTTTTTGATGGGGTTGGACTTTTCAGCCTCTGATTTGAGTGTTGCTTCATTTTTGCGGTACCTGTACCAAAAGAGCAGTGCCACCGCAAACATGAAAACGGGATATGAACTGATCAACCCTGACGTGAAGGTAAGGTGAGTACCGATGATTACCAAGGCTGCGGAAAGAGATAAAATTAAGAAGTCAGGTAATTTCATTTTTATAATCCTTCTCCGGGGAGAATGGTCCTGCTGTTTGTTACTTTAAATAGCTTATATTCAACAAATCTATCATCTGCCTCCATGCCTGTCCCATTGAAAATCGTCTCTTTTTCCTGAATGGTCACAAATTTTTCGGTATAAATTTTCTTTGCATTTGGGTCCCAAAACAATTCTTCTGAGGATAGCTTTTGGTCTTTTTCGAGATTATGGACCTGCACATCACCTTCTCCTCTATAGATATTTTTTATTTTGTCATAGTAGCCTTTATCCGCCCGCATTGTGGAGCTTGTGTTACCGTCTTTGTCAAAAAAAAAGATTTCTATTCCTTCTGGAAATTCCAGATCACCAGTCCCAAACTTCATCTGCTTCTTGGCTTTGACCTGAGTCCGGATGATGGTAGAATCGCTATGGAAGAGTTCAATGTCCATTGCAAGACCGATAGGGCCTTTATACGTTTCCAAAATACTGCTATCAACTTCCTCTCCACATGAAGCCAGAGAAAGTAAAATGACTATAATAGGAAATCTAATTCTGCCAATGGTACTCATGCCCACAAAGATAGGAAAGATTGCTAAATGATCGAGACCATAAAAAAAGGCAGCCAATTTTGACTGCCTTTTGATTTTATGTTATGTAAACTTAATCTCTTGTAGCCAAAGTTACTGTTTCTCCGATCCAGCAACCTACATTAACAGTCTCGCCTACTTGTCTGCTTTCGGTAAACAATTCTTCTTTGGAAGGGAATCTTGCTCTTGCTTCAGCCATTCCTTTACTGTCACCAGCCCTTGAATAAGCATTGTATGCTGCAATATATATTGCCTGGTCATCTACTCTGCTTATTCCCTTTCTACAATCTCCAGAAGAGCCCATATATAGCTGTGCAATAAGTAACCATGCTTCTTTTGCTTTTTCAGGATCTAATTTAGCTGCTTCAAGAGCTTCAGATCTTGAAGAACTTTTTCTGCCGGCCTGAGCATGAACTTTGGCAAGATCGTAATGAATTTCGGCTTTCTGTACATCATTTTCAGCAAGTGTTAATGCTTTTTCCAACACCGGCTGTGCCTTTTCATATTCCCTGTTTTGCATATACCTCATTGCTCGGACTTGAGATGTCGCATAGGTAGGATTTTGGTTATCAATGATTTCTAATGCAGATAGAAACGATGCAGAACTAAAGCATTTATATTTTACTGAGTAATTAAATATCTGTTGTGCCAAAACCATGTTTGTAGGATCAGCAGTCAATTTAGGTCCCAAAGTATTTTCTATGAAATCGCAATTGATCAATTCCATGGCAACTAATAGGGATTCTACATTTGACTTTGGCGTGGAAACATCTTTACCATTTGCTTCAGCTTCATCCAACAGTTTTGTAATTTTATCATGTATTTCCAAAACCTCAATGGCAGTATAAGCTTTGTTTAACAGATAGTGCCTTCTTACTAAATCAAAGTAAGCTGCTGTGTAGGCCGGATTGATGGTACCATTTACTTCAAAAGCCCTGTCATAAACTCCAATGGCTTCTGCCAGTTTGGTTTTGTCATCTCTGAAATATTGGTATCCATAATATGCCTTGTTTTCAATCCACTTAGGCTCATTGTCAAAATTTTCTTTTCTAAGGTCATACACCTTCATAACAGAATCCTGATAGATCCTTTTCTGAGCAGGGTCAGTGGTGGCAGCTACTGCACCTTTGTAGACATCCACACCATAGATATAGATGGATTCATTCAACTTAGGGGTGTTGACAAGAAGCCAATATAGAGGCTTGGTAGCTTCTACAAACTGCTCTGACTTCATATAATCCACATAAGCCGCATTGTATTCACGTGCTTTTGCTTCAGTTTCAGCATCAGTCGGCCAATTCCAACCGTCCTGTGCTTGAGCCATACCTACAAGGCTGAGGGTAAATAACCCGATGAGTGCGTTTTTAAGTTTCATATCTGTTAGTGTTATTCGAATACGCGTTTGTAAAACCAGCTATTGTCATTCAATGAGAATCCTAAGGTAACGCCAAAGTATTCTTCTTTGATCAATCCATTGTTGAGGGTACCTCTCGAACCAAATTTGACTGCAAAGTTCATCAATGATAAACTGTTGATAGGTACTGAAGCTCCAAAATTGATGCCAATATCACTGATCTGAGTCTGGTTCAAGATGAAGGGAGTTTGCTGGTATTCAACGCCGAACCTAATTGTCGACCTTTTGAATATAGAATTGACCGTTGAGAAATTAGGAATCAACTGTCCTCCCAATGCAACCCTGTAAGTATCACCTAGTTCACCCTGAACCCCTGAGAAGGAACGATATTGGCTAAAATTTTGCATTTGAGCTTCTAGACCAATTACAAATTTATTTATTTTTTCATAAGAAATCCCATAACCTAAGTTACTTGGTATAAAAACTGTTCCTTTTTCATTATTCCTGAGGACGTCGCCATCCGAATCGGGCTTGCTAGCTTGACCAAAATCGGCAATCTTAGCAAATTCTTTTCCATTAATATTTCCAAATGCATGATAGGTGGCTCCAAGGTGGATATTACTTTTGCTGCCTGATTTGAAATAATAATGAACTCCACCTTTGAAAGTGACATCGCTTATAGTCAATCTTTCATAGTACTCAGTTTGAAATCCAAATTCCTCTTCTTCCGGATTCAACAAGGCCAATTGGTTTGTTCTGATGGTAGATCCAAACAAATAAGAACCATGAATTCCAAGGCTTAAATTTTTGGCTAAAACAAAACCATATGAAAGATATGCCTCCGAAATTCCGCCTTCTCCTTCCACTCTATTGATAGAATTGAAGTCAGAATTGGTCACTTCCCCACTGACAAGAATGCTGTAATTGACACTTGAAATTTCTCCCAATCCCATCCCTAAGGTTCTTTTTCCGGACTTGACAGGAAAAGACAAGGCCACATATGAAATACCTCCTCCATCGATAGTCTGATTGTCGGAAGCACTCGTCACGTTGATTCTTTTGTAGTTAAGAGCTGCCTGAAAATTAAAAATCGTATTCCTCGTGGTCAATGCCGGGTTCATGTAATTGACTCCCCATCCGGTACCAAAACTTATACCCAAACCGCCCATACCTTGATTTTGGGTAAGGCCGGCATAGTTAAATTCACCCAACCCAAGTGCACTGTAAGTGGACGAACTTGACTGTGGGAAGGCCCGTGAGAAAATGAAAAAGGTGCATAACACACCCAGAAATCTAATCCTATTGGTAATTGACATTGTAGCTTAATATTCTATTCAATCCATGCAGGACCAAATTAGGGATTACAAATATGTGGTCTTTTGTTAAGCTTTCAAAGATTTTTGAGTCACCTCCACAAATAATGACCTTCAAACCATGGTATTGTTCCTGATATTCCTGGATAAACCCTTTCATTTCAAACTGTATTCCATAATATACTCCTGACCTTAAACAGGAGACGGTGCTGTCTCCTACAAACTTTGGGATAATTCCCTGCTCCAAATCCACCAAGGGAAGTCTTGCAGTCAATTGGTTCATTGCCTTTAATCTCATCTGCAGTCCGGGAGTGATCGCGCCACCTAAATAGCGGTCATTTACATCCATGAAATCATAGGTTATGCAACTTCCCAGATCTATGGCGATTATAGGACAGTCTTTGAAAATAGTCCTGGCACCTACTACTGCAGCTTTGCGGTCCACTCCCAATGTCTCAGGCGTGGCGTATAAGTTTTTGAAAGGCAATAATGTTTTGGAACCCAGGAATAAAAACTCAAAATCCAACAATTCTTTAAGCCTGTCCTCGGTATATGTCACCGAACTGATGATGGCATGGTCGAATTCCTGAATTTTGGATTCTTCCAAAAACGAATTGAAGTCCTCAAAAATGAATTCTTTCAACAGCATATCATTTCCAAATATGGCTGCTTTGATCCTAGTATTTCCGATATCTACTACTAGCTGTTTCAAATTCAAGTTTTCAAAATCGATAGACTTAGGCGAAATTAGTCAAAATCCAACATCCCACTTTTTGAATAAAATAAATTTAACTTTAGGGAGATTTATTTAACAAAAATTAACCCATGAAGACGCTTACCAATACCTATAAAGTAATCGGACTGATGTCCGGCACATCAGGAGATGGACTGGATATCGCTTATTGCGAATTTGAAAAAAAGGAAAACTGGACTTTTCAGATCCAAAGAAGTGAAACGGTTCCTTTTCCAAAAAACTTGGGAAAAAAACTTAAGAAATCCCATCTCATGAATGGCTATCGTTTATCGCTTCTTGATGTGGAATTTGGGCAATGGATGGGGGAGCAAGTCCGGAATTTTGTCCAAAACAATGGACTTGAAGTCGAAGCTGTTGCCTCTCATGGACATACAGTATTCCATCAGCCGTCCAAAAAACTGAGTCTTCAGATTGGAAATGGCTGGGCATTGCACACTGCATGCGGAATTCCTGTCATCAATGATTTTAGAATGCTGGATGTACAGCTCGGAGGTCAGGGAGCACCATTGGTACCGATCGGCGATAAGCTTCTTTTTTCAGAATATGATTATTGTATCAATCTTGGCGGAATTGCCAATATCAGCATGGATTTAGAGGATAAGAGGATCGCGTTTGATTTTTGTCCCTTCAATCTTCTTCTCAACCATTTTGCGGAAATCTGTGGAAAACCTTATGACAAAAATGGAAAACTGGCGAAAAAAGGAAAGCTTTTGAAAAAAGTACTTAAGCAACTCAACAACCTGCCCTATTATCAGATAGAAGGAGCCAAATCACTCGGAAGAGAAGACCTCGACGACTATCTTAAAATATTGGAAGTAAGTGGAAAGCATAAGCCTGAAAATGTGCTCCACACCTTGGTCATTCATTATGTCGAACAAATCAGTAAAATAATGATTCCTCACTCGGGTAAAAAAACAAAAGTCTTGGTGACAGGAGGTGGCGCTTTCAACACGTTTTTTATGGAAAAATTAGGTGAATTCATTGGAGAGGATATTGAAATCACCCAAGCAGATCCCATGCTCATCAATTTCAAAGAGGCCCTTATTTTTGCATTTTTGGGAGTGTTACGATTAAGGGGTGAAAACAATTCGCTCTCAACGGTGACTGGAGCTTTGAGAGACAACAGTGGTGGTCTTCTTCATGGATTATGAATCTGAAGGGCTTTTTAGCATGGAGAATATTTCTATTTTTGCCAGCTATAAACCCAAATAATTACCATGAAAGAACTACTCAAAAAGTTTGAGAACAAACAACCCGAAATTATTTTTGAATGGAGTGACAGCGAATCCGAGGCAGAAGGATGGGTTGTCATCAATTCCCTTAGAGGTGGTGCTGCCGGCGGGGGCACCAGAATGCGAAAAGGGCTTGACAGAAGAGAAGTAGAGTCCCTTGCCAAAACCATGGAGGTCAAATTTACCATCTCTGGACCTGATATCGGAGGCGCAAAATCAGGTATTAATTTTGATCCAAATGACCCTAGAAAGGAAGAGGTGCTCAGACGCTGGTACAAGGCGGTCATGCCATTATTAAAGAGTTATTACGGGACCGGCGGGGACCTCAATATTGATGAGATTCATGAGGTCATTCCCATTACAGAAAATTATGGTCTCTGGCATCCCCAAGAAGGAATTGTAAACGGACATTTTCATGCCACAGAGCCAGAAAAAATCAGAAAGATAGGACAGTTGAGGCAGGGGGTATCCAAAGTATTGGAAGATCCTCATTACACTCCCAACGGTCCAAAAAAATACAAAGTAGCTGACATGATTACAGGCTTTGGCGTAGCGGAGGCGGTCAGGCATTATTACTCCATTTGGGGAGGAGAAATCAAAAATAAGCGTGCCATCATTCAAGGCTGGGGAAATGTCGGGGCAGCGGCCGCTTGTTTTTTAGCAGTCGAAGGGGTAAAAATCGTCGGAATCATTGACCGGGACGGAGGCTTGATCAATCCTGCAGGATTTACATTGGATGAAATCAGAGAATTGTTCATCAAAAGAGAAGGTAATAAACTGATTGCCGATAACATGATCCCTTTTGCGGACCTGAATGAGCAAATCTGGGATGTGGAATGTGAAATATTTATTCCGGCTGCTGCTTCCAGATTGGTGACCAAATACCAAGCTGAACGAATGGTCAAGGCTGGATTGGAAGTGATCAGCTGTGGCGCTAATGTACCTTTTGCCGATCCCGAGATTTTCTTTGGTCCTATTGGGGTTTGGCTTGATGAAAAAATATCACTGATCCCGGATTTTATTGCAAATTGTGGAATGGCGCGGGTATTTGCCTACCTGATGTCTGATAATGCGGTATTGACCGATGAGGCGATATTTGGTGATGTAAGCAAAACGATTGCTGATGCTCTCAACCTTACATTTGATAAAAACAGCTCAAAAACAAAACTTGGAGAAACCTCACTGGAGATAGCGTTGAAACAGTTGGTATAAACGAAACAGTTGGTATAAACATTTTACCAATCATCAGCCGAGAGGCGTTAATTTTAAATTAATTCCTCTCGGAGCTTATTTAGTATGCTGACCTTTTCAATCAAAATAAGTAGTTTAGCGAAAGTAAAGTCCAAATTTGTATATTGATTAATGTAAATTATTGGGTTTTCGGAAACCAAAAACTGTTGAGAAAGACTGCTTAATTTTAAAATTAATGAAGAACCTATTTGCCGTTTTCATATTTGTTTTTGGAATGGTTTTTTTAGCCACTGTTCCCGATGCAAAAGCCCAAACAGAGACCCAATCAGAACTGATTGATGGGGAATCCATGGATCAACATTCGGGTGAAGGCGGTCACGAAGATGGACATGATGTTCATGGTTCCGCTCCTGTATGGCTGGTTATTCCATTTGTGGCTTTGTTGTTGATGATTGCAACAGGGCCTTTATTCTATGAAAATTTCTGGCACCATAATTATCCAAAAATTGCTGTCGGATTGGCTATTTTAGTAGTCTTCTATTATCTGTTTGTTTTGCATAATGTCCATGGTCCCGTCCATGCTTTGGCAGAATATATCCAGTTCATTGCCCTTCTTTCTTCCCTTTATATTGCATCCGGTGGAATTCTAATCGAAATTGATAAAAAAGCTACACCATTTGCCAATGTGACACTTCTTTTGGTTGGGGCTGTGGTGTCTAACCTTATTGGGACCACCGGTGCATCTATGCTTCTGGTACGTCCTTTCATCAGGTTGAACAAAGGCAATATCCAGCCATACCACATCATCTTTTTTATTTTTATGGTCAGCAATATCGGAGGATCTCTGACTCCCATCGGTGATCCGCCATTATTCCTTGGCTTCCTTAAGGGTGTGCCCTTTTTCTGGACAATCGAACATAACTGGCCTGCTTGGATGTTGGCATTGCTCTTGTTGGCAGGCGTATTTTATGTAATTGACAGAAAACTTGGCAAAGCAAATGAAGAGGAAAACCTTGAAGAAGTGACTTATACCAATAAATTTGCCTTGATAGGCTCTAAGAATTTTATTTGGTTGATGGTGATCATTGGTTCTGTATTTTTGGATCCAAATGTGTTGGATTGGGTACCTGCCATCCATTATGATGGGCAAAAATTCTCTTTTGTAAGGGAGATCATCATGTTATCTGTGGCCTACATGAGTTACAGGTTTGCTGACCAAAAAGCCATAAAAGGAAATGAGTTTAACTTTGAACCCATACTTGAAGTAGCCTTCATTTTCATCGGAATATTTGGAACAATGATGCCTGCTTTGGAATTGGTTGGAAATTTTGCCAAATCCCCTGAAGGGGCTGCTTTGATCACCCACAATACGCTTTATTGGGGTACAGGGGTTTTATCCGGAGTATTGGACAACGCTCCAACTTACCTCAACTTCCTTGCAGCAGCCATGGCTTCACAAGGTGCAGAAATCGGCAACATTGAAGATGTCAGAAATTTTGCCCTCAATAATTATGTAGATTCATCATTTGAGCTTATGGCTATTTCACTTGCCTCTGTGTTTTTTGGGGCGATGACTTATATTGGAAACGGTCCCAATTTTATGGTTAAGTCTATAGCTGAGCAAAGTGGTATTAAAATGCCCTCATTCTTTGGGTACATCATCAGGTTCTCACTCCCGATTCTGCTCCCGATCTTATTGATAGTCTGGCTGGTATTTTTTGCCTTTGTCTAAAAAAATTAATTCCAATCCGACCAATTGCTGAAAATTGGTCGGATTGTTACCAAACAACAGAGGCATTGATGATCATCTTGTTAGGTTTCAAAAAAATCACTTTTTGCATGGTTTCTACTACAAAATGGTCAAGTTTGCCGGTCAAGCTTTGATTGAAGATCACACCACGAGTCTCTGAAGTGTAAAACAAGTTTGAATTTTTGATAGAAAAAGAAACTTCTTTGATCACTTCATCCTCATATTTTACTACAATCTTTTGTACTTCCCCCTTTTCGCCTTCCTTCAGGCTATGGATTAGGAACTCAGGACTCCTTTGGGTTTCATAGGATCCTGCCAAACTTGGCCTGCTGATATCCGCTTTAATAAAAAAGTCAAGCTCCTCCAGCCATTTTTCAGCAGTCAAAGTATCTCTTATTGTTTCCTTCTCCCCGTTCAAATTCAATTCTTTGATAATCCCGGCCCCTTCCAAATTCAGAGCTGTGACTTCAATATAATCTTTCACGGGAAAATATACTGTCTCAGAATCGTTCCCATTATTATTTTCAGCAACACATCCTAACAGGGTGACAGAAACCAAAACTGCGATCAAACTATTTTTCATATTCTCTTGATATTTTCAAATCGGTATAAAATGACAAAGAATCCATCCAAATATTTATGAATGAACCCTTTGTCCACAAATGGCTTGATTTATTTCAGCAGGATATTTCCGGTCATTTCGGAAGGTACGGGGACACCCATCAAAGTAAGGATGGTAGGTGCTAGATCTCCCAATTTTCCATCATTTACCATTATCTGATCCTTGCCGTCTACCATGATACATGGCACCAAATTAGTCGTATGGGCAGTATTTGGGGTACCGTCTTCATTGATCATCATGTCGCTGTTTCCATGGTCAGCAATGACGATGAAAGTATAGCCATTATCAAGTCCTGTGGATATCACCTGTTTGGCACACTCATCAACAGTCTCGCAGGCTTTTACCGCAGCTTCAAAAACCCCAGTATGGCCGACCATATCAGGATTCGCAAAATTGAGACAAACGAAATCCACTTCCTTCTTTTTGAGTTCAGTTTTGATTTTGGTTGCAATTTCAAATGCACTCATTTCAGGTTTGAGGTCATAAGTAGCTACTTTCGGAGAAGGACAAAGAATCCTGCTTTCACCTTCAAACTCACTCTCTCTTCCCCCTGAAAAGAAGAATGTTACATGGGGATACTTTTCAGTCTCTGCGATACGGATCTGTTTTTTGCCATGCTTGGAAAGTACTTCTCCTAGTGTATTGTTCAAATTGTCTTTGTCATATAGGACTTTGACATTTTTGAAAGTATCATCATAATTGGTAAAGGTGATATAATTCAACTTGAGTTTTTTCATATTGAAATCCTCAAAATCCTGTTGGGTTAGGACTTGGGTGATTTCTCTGCCCCGGTCTGTACGGAAGTTAAAGCAGATCACTACATCGCCTTCTTTGATGATAGCCAAAGGCTTTCCTGCCTCGTTGACCTGAATAATAGGTCGGATAAACTCATCTGTAACGCCGTTGGAATAGGATTTGGTAACCGAAGCGATGATATCTTTGGATTTTTCTCCCTCTCCATGTACCATGGCATCATAAGCGAGTTTTACTCTTTCCCATCTTTTATCCCTGTCCATGGCATAATACCTTCCAATTACTGAAGCTATCTTCCCGACAGAATGCTGTAAGTGCTCTTTGAGTTCGTTAATATAGTGGATACCTCCCTTTGGATCTGTGTCCCTGCCATCAGTAAATGCGTGGATAAAAACTTCATGAAAGTCATTTGCTTTGGCTGCGTCGCAAAGGGCCTTGAGATGATTGATATGGGCATGTACGCCTCCATCAGATAATAGACCGATAAAGTGAACATTCTTTTTGGATTTTTTGGCATATTCAAATGCCTCGACCAAAATGGGATGTGTTTCAAATTCCCCCTCTTGGGCAGCTTGATTGATCCTAACCAAATCCTGATAAACAACCCTGCCGGCACCAATATTCATGTGACCGACTTCCGAATTTCCCATTTGACCTTCCGGCAATCCGACAGCCAAACCTGAAGCCTGAAGTTTGGAATGAGGGTATTTGCTATATAGCCCATCTATAAATGGCGTTTTGGCTTTATCTATTGCTGATACCTCAGGATTGGTAGCAATGCCCCATCCATCCAAAATCATTAATACTACTTTCTTATTATTCATGGAAAAAGAAATTGGAATATTGAAAATTGAATTCAATCAACTCGTAAAGTTGCCTATTCTTTATCAAGCGCACAAAATTCATCGGGTTAATTTTTATAATCTTCAGGTACGAGGGCTTAAGTTTCGGTTTTCAAATCCCTGAATTCAGAATTTCCTTTTAGTTTTTTAAAAAAAAACTAAAATTCCAAAAAGAATTGGCTTAATATTTGAACTATTTCTTGCCATGAAAAATTTACCTTTTCTTTTTGTGTTTTTATTTGCCATCATTTGGTTTTCTGAAGCCACTGTAGTAAGGAATAATACATTGACTATCAACGATGTATTTACTTATTTTAGAAGCGGTTCGAGCAAAGAGATTGCCAGATATTTTGACCAGACTGTTTTGTTGAATATCAATGGAAAGAACGGGGACTATTCGAAATCTCAGGCTGAGTATATTTTAAGGGATTTTTTTCTCAAATATCCTCCTTTGGATTTCAATGTTTTGCATCAAGCCGGTTCACCCGGACCTACCATTTTTTACGTGGGTTCCTATCAAAGCAAAGGTGAACAATTTAGGGTCCTGATAAAGGGAAATTCAAAATCAGAGGTGCTGAGAATTTTCAGCATCGACATTATTAAAACCAAAATTTAAGGGAACACCAACAATATTTTTTAATTTTGGGTGTGGAAAATTTACCTTATCTATCAGCGGAAAAAATTCATGAATTTATACAGCAGGCACTCTTAGAGGATGTCGGTTCCGGAGATCATTCAACTTTGGGGTCCATCCCAAAAGACCAATACGGGCAGGCCCAACTGATCATCAAAGAGGCCGGAATCATCGCAGGTCTTGACCTAGCCGAAAAGATTTTCCATCAATTCGATCCGAGTCTAGTCGTGGAAATTCTATTAAAAGATGGCGATTCTGTGAATCCGGGAGATATTGGCTTGAAGGTAAAGGGTTCTGCAGCTTCCATATTGACAACCGAAAGGCTGGTATTGAATTGCCTGCAGCGGATGAGTGGAATCGCCACGAAAACCCATCAGCTTTCGAAAATGATATCCCATACCAAAGCTCGCCTGATGGATACCCGAAAAACTACTCCAAATTTTCGAATGATTGAAAAATGGGCTGTGGTACTTGGCGGAGGCCTCAATCACCGGTTTGCTTTATATGACATGGTTATGTTGAAGGACAACCATATTGATTTTGCAGGCGGGATTTCTAATGCGGTACAAAATGTTAAGCGCTATTTGCAACAGCAGGGGCTCCAACTCAAAATTGAGGTCGAAACAAGAAATCTCAAAGAAGTAGAGGAAGTTCTTGCTGTTGGAGGCATAGATTATATCATGCTCGACAATATGGATTATGACACCATGCGAAAAGCAGTCGAAATAGTAAACGGCAAATACCCTCTTGAAGCATCAGGTGGAATTACCGAAGAAACATTGAAAGATGTGGCCGAATGTGGTGTCGATTATATTTCTGTCGGCGCATTGACACATCATGTGAGAAGCATGGATATCAGTCTTAAGGCCTATTAAATTCGATATTAATGGATATTGAATCCGTTATTATGCCTAATTAGGTTTAAAAAATTTTGAAAATTTAAAATAATTAAAATTTAAAAATCAAAATGCCCAAGAAATCAATTCTTGGGCATTTTGATTTTAAATGATAGGCTATGATTAATCTTTAGAGGCAAAATCAGGATATGCCTGCATGCTATGCTCATTGATATCCAAACCTTCCAACTCCTCTCTTTCATCAACTCTGATACCCACAGTTTTCTTTAAAGTAAAGAATATCAACCAGCTAGTTCCAAAACAAAAGGCTCCAACTATACCTATTCCAATCAACTGAGAGATAACTTGTTGGAATCCAGCAAGATTTCCAAACAAACCAACAGCCAGGGTACCCCAAATACCACCGATCAAATGTACTGAAATGGCTCCTACGGGATCATCAATTTTGATCCTATCAAAAAACACCACTGCAAATACCACCAATGTTCCCCCGATGAAACCTATAATGGCAGATTCACCCACTCCCATCTGGTCCGCTCCGGCTGTAATACCTACCAATCCTGCGAGGATGCCGTTGAGTACCATGGTGATGTCATAAGTCTTGAATTTCATATAAGAAGCGATCAAAGCCCCAAAAGCACCCGCGGCTCCGGCAATTGCTGTGGTTACAAATACCAGTGAAACAGTGCCCGGATCTGCTGTCAAAACTGAACCTCCGTTAAACCCAAACCAGCCAAACCAAAGCAAAAACACTCCGATTGTCGCCATGGGAATATTATGACCTGGGATGGCCTTCATACCTGTAGGTGTATATTTTCCCAATCTCGGGCCCAACAAAAATGCTCCAGCCAAAGCCGCCCATCCGCCTACCGAGTGGACAATGGTAGAACCTGCAAAATCATAAAAAGGTGTTGCCATTGTTTGCAAAAATCCTCCGCCCCACTTCCACATTCCGACAATTGGATAACAAAGGCCAACATAAAGGATTGAAAAGAAAATAAATGGTCCGAGTTTCATTCTCTCTGCTACAGCGCCAGAGACGATAGTTGCAGCTGTAGCCGCAAACATCGCTTGAAAAATAAAATCTGTATAGAATGTATATCCTGCATTGTAATTACTGGAATCCCATCCTTCTGGTAATGCTAATCCAAAACCGGCGAATCCCATGAATCCACCCGCAAAATCTCCGCCTGGATACATGAGATTGAATCCTACAAAAGCATAGGAAAGTAAGCCAATGGCGGGAATAAGCGTATTTTTAAATAAAATATTGACGGTATTTTTTGCCCTCGTCAGGCCTGCCTCCAGACTTGCAAAGCCAAGGTGCATGATAAAAACCAAAATGGTCGCCACCATCATCCATAGGTTATTGATGGTAAATAATTCTTGAGTCATAGGTTTGATAGGTTTTTAAGTTCTTTAATCTTGATTTTTCATTCTTTTATTTTTACAAAGCTTCCTCTCCTTTGTCACTGTTTCGGATTCTGTAGGCCTCAAGCGCCTCATAAATGAAGATTTTCCCATCACCCACCTCTCCGGTTTTTCCCAGTTTGAGAATACAATCAACCACCGCAGGAACAAGCTCATCTACTGTCACGATTTCAAGCTTGGTTCTTGGAATATAGGTTGGCTCATAAGAAATACCCCTGTAAGTCTGTGCCTTGGCATGTTCCATCCCCATTCCCTTTACCTCATAAAATGTCAGGAACTTCACTCCAAGTCCTGCGATACATTTATGGATCTCATCGAATTTGGATGTTCTAATGATTGCTTCTATTTTTTTCATTTTATTCAATTTTAACGGTGATTTGTTGGAAAAACACCGCTAATGTAAGCTAAAAATTGATTTAAAAACATTTTTGCTTTTAAATTCAAGCTATTTATGCAAAAAAAGCACATTTTATAAGCTTTATTCATATTTACAAATCCACTATTTCAATTTTTTATATTCAATAATACTTTTATGGTCTTTTTTTAAACCAATATGTAAGAAATAATCAGAAATTGGCAAAAAATCCGCTTTCATAAATTAAAATCTTCTAAATCTTTGTGAGAATGGCAAAAAAACTAACTTTGGGGCGGTAAAAAAGACATTGAAATTTTATGATTCAAAAACCAACACTTTTAGTCCTTGCAGCCGGTATGGGAAGCAGGTACGGTGGCAACAAACAGATAGACGGATTTGGCCCTAGTGGCGAAACGATTTTGGAATATTCCATCTACGATGCCATCCGTGCAGGATTTGGAAAGGTAGTCCTGATCGTCAGAGAAGAAATCCTTCAAACCGCCAATGATTTACTTTTACCAAAACTGGAGGGCAAAATTGAAGTAGACTTTGTCCTTCAGTCGATCAAAAGTTTTGTTCCTGCTGAATTCCAAAATCCAGAAAGGGTAAAACCTTACGGAACAGCCCATGCGGTGCTTTGTGCCAAAGAAGCCATCGTAGAACCATTTGCAGTAATCAATGCAGATGATTTTTATGGTAAAGAGGCGTTCGAGGTTTTGGGGAAATTCTTGGTAGAAAATGTAAGACCTGACCTCCATGCCATGGTCGGCTACGCCATTGAGAATGTATTATCAGAACATGGCACCGTCAGTCGCGGCGTATGTTCCATGAATGAAGCCAACCAACTCATCGGCATGGTCGAAAGGACTTCAATCTCAAGAGAAGGAGAAAAAATCCTTGCCAAAGGAGACGGTGAAGAAATAGAAATCAAAGAAGGAACGCCCGTATCCATGAATTTTTGGGGTTTTCACCAAAATGTATTTTCGGATATTGAAAAGATGTGGCTTGATTTCCTGCCTGCCAACAAAGAGAATCTCAAGTCTGAATTTTATATCCCGACGGTGGCCAACAACCTGATCCAATCAGGCGAAGCTGCTTTCGAAATCCTGGAAGGTGGCAAAACATGGTTTGGCGTCACCTACACCGAAGACAAACCTGTCGTGATCGATTCATTGAAAAAAATGCACGAGTCAGGAGAATACCCTGAGAAACTTTGGAAATAAAAATTTTCTAATCAAAAAAAGGGCTGCCCCGAACGATCAGGGCAGCCTTTTTTTGTTTTGTAAACGAATCAACTTCCCGAAATTTCCTTCAAAACCTCAAAGGCCTCATCACCGGGTCTAGGTGCATTGACATCAATGATCTTATTGTCCTTGCCGATGATCAGGTAGCGGGGAATACCCCAAACTTTAAAGTATTTCATGATCTCTGCTTCGAATCCCTTTCCTGCAAAAAGGTGTACGCCGCCCATTTTGTTTTTGCTGAGGTAATTTTTCCACGGTTCGGGTTGTTCGTCAATGGATATATACATCAGGACAATGTCCGGATTTCCTTCCAGCTTCTTTTCGAAAAATGGTGTCTTGGTCCGGAAAGTATTGATGCATGGACCGCACCAAGATGCCCAAAGGTCCAGATAAATTATCTTGTCTTTGTAATCTATCAGACTGACGGACTTTCCTTCCAAATCAACAAAAGAAAAATTTTCTATAACTGCTCCTTCTTTGAGTTTTTCGATGGCAGAGAGACTTTTATTGACATCTGCCAAATAGATGGAATTGGGATAAGAATTCCTGAAACCTGCCACTTGATTTTTGCTCGATTCATAGCCTCCTGTCAGCATCAGCATGTCATTCAAGATAAAGGCCGCCTGAAATAGCTCTTTTTTTGGTTCTGCCATTCCATTGATATAATCCTCAACTTCGGTATTTGGCATTCCAAAAGGGATTCCCATGGCAGCATGTAATGTCATCATCATCGACCTTGAGAGATCCTCGGATAAATTATTGATGTCTGAATCAAGTCCGATACCTTCAAAATATTGATCCAAGAAACCCAATTTTTGGGTGGGTTCAAGTTCCTGAACCCTATCAAGATATACTTCTGCAAGCTGAAGCAACATGGTATGGGAAAAAGTCCGGGCAGCTGTTTTTTCATTTTCTAAAAGACCAGTGGAATTTTGAGAATAAAATTTCCCGATTTCCTCCTTCACTCCTTTAGAGAAAAGGATAAATTCCTCAGCCGAAGGAGCCGATTCTGTGTCATATAATACCGCAGAAACTTTTCCATAAAGGTCGTTTTGGACATAATTTTCCAAGCCTGACATGTAATCCAAATAAGCTTGGGTTGGGGTTTGGGCAAATGCCGAATGCTGTGCCGAAAAGGCGAAAAACAGGAACAAAGCCTGTAAAATGAAACTGCGAGATGATTTCATATCAATTGTTTGGATGATTAATTCAAGGTATTCAGGGTACAATTTAGAAATCTGATTTAGATTTCTTGTTACATTTGAATGATTAAACCATATTCTTATCCATTTGATTTCCAAAAAAATGAAAAAACTTATCTTCTCGACCTCATCCTATTTTCAGGACATCTCATTGGCAATTTTACGGATCGGCGCAGCTTTGTTGATGTTGACACATGGTTGGCCGAAAATTGCCAATTTCAGCACCTACCTTGTCAAATTCAGCGATCCGATCGGTTTGGGACCGGCTTTATCTCTTCAGCTCGCTATTTTTGCAGAGTTTTTCTGCGCGATCTTGTTGGCATTTGGTTTTCTGACCAGACTTTCACTGATCCCCTTGATGATTACGATGTCTGTCGCGGCATTTATTGCCCATGCAGACGATCCTTTTGGTTCAAAAGAAAAGTCTTTGCTTTTTCTCCTGATTTTTATCTTCCTGTTTTTTGCAGGTCCGGGGAAGTATTCCGTTGACGGTCAAATCAAAAAATAAATCACAGATTCCAGAAGGAAATTTCCCCTTCTTCTATCAGGAAAAACCTGCTTTCTGCATCAATTTCATTTAGGATCGCTTTCGATCTTTCGGGCCTTGCATCGGTGATAAAAAGCTGACCAAAGCGGTGGTCAGCCACCAACTTCATCAGCTTTTCGATCCTGTTGTCATCCAACTTGTCAAAAATATCGTCCAGTAGCAGAACAGGTTTTGTCTTTTTATGAGTCAGGAAAATCTGAAACTGCGCCAGCTTGAGTGCGATTACAAATGATTTCTGCTGTCCCTGAGAACCGAATTTTTTGATGGGGTAGCCACCGATTTCAAAGACAAAATCATCTTTATGGATTCCCATATTGGTCCGCTTCAAGATGAAATCCCTTTGCGCATTCTGTAAAAACTGATTTGAAAAATCTTCTGATAGGCAATTAGTTTCATAAGTGATATTCACTGCCTCGTGGTTATCAGATATGATGGCATAATATTCTTTGAGCAAAGGAAGGTATTCTTCCAAAAAGACATTCCTTGCCACTGCCAAAAACTGCGAAAGCGCAATGATCTCCCTGTCATAGGGTTCAATATGGGACTTTTCCCACCTACCTCTATCGGCAAATTGCTTGATCAGGGCATTTCTTTGTTTGAGAAAGTGTTGGTACCTAACCAGTTTTTCGAGGTACTGCTTGTCCATTTGGCAAAGCATATTGTCAAAAAACCTCCTTCTCTCTTCGCTTCCATCCTTGATCAGCATCGTATCATCCGGCGCAATCATGACCACCGGCAAAAGTCCAACATGGTCACTCATTTTATCTATGGCCTTGCCGTTTTGCAGCAACTGCTTTTTCTTTCCACTCTCAAAAATACACCTGACCTCGATTTCTTTTCCCTCAAGGTCAAAGTCTCCAAAAACTGTAAAAAATTCTTGGTCATGAAGCACATTGAGTTGGTCTACGCCGTTGATAGCCCCTTTGGTCAGACAGAGATAATGAATCGCATCCAATAGATTGGTTTTCCCGCTGCCATTGACCCCAACAAAGCAATTGATTTCGGGGGAAAACTGCACTTCCGCCTTTTGGTAATTCTTAAACTGTTGGAGGCGGATATTTTTGAGGTGCATGCTTAGAATCTGTTGGGTTTTTGACTAATTTCGCACTCGGCCTTAAAATTCAGCCTGTTTGATTATATTTGAGGCCTAATTTAGCATATTTTACATTACACGATATGGCAAAGAAGAGTACTGCTACCAAAGCAAAAGCGAAATATTCAGAAGAAACCTATGCGTTCTGGTATGAAAGCATGCTTTTGATGAGGAAGTTTGAGGAAAAAGCAGGTCAATTATACGGACAACAAAAAATCAGAGGATTTTGTCATTTGTACATAGGACAAGAAGCCTGCGCAGCTGGCGCGATCACTGCACTTGAAAAAGATGATAAATGGATTACAGCTTATCGTGACCATGCCCATCCACTTGGATTGGGTACTGATCCCGGAGCTGTGATGGCTGAATTGTATGGAAAAGCTACCGGTACCACAAAAGGTAAGGGTGGATCTATGCACATTTTTGATAAGGAAAGAGGATTCATGGGAGGCCACGGAATCGTGGGTGCACAGGTTCCTATGGGCCTTGGAATCGGTTTTGCTGAGAAATATAGAGGGACAAAAAACCTTTGTATCTGTCACATGGGTGACGGCGCAGTAAGACAGGGCGCAGTACACGAGGCATTGAACCTTGCCATGTTATACAAAACCCCGGTGATATTCGTTATCGAAAACAACGGCTACGCTATGGGAACTTCTGTAGAAAGAACTTCCAATGTCACTGAATTATACACTATAGGCGAAGCATACGACATGCCTTCATTCCCGGTAGATGGGATGAATGTAGAAGCAATCCATGAAGCTGTCGCCGAAGCTGCCGACAGAGCAAGAAGGGGTGACGGACCGACATTGTTGGAATTCAGAACTTACCGATATAAAGGCCATTCCATGTCAGATCCCCAAAAATACAGAACAAGGGAGGAAGTAGAAGAATACAAGCAGAGAGATCCAATCGAACAGGTTAAAAAAACCATCTTGGACAATAAAATATTGACAGAGGAAAAATTAGCCGAAATCGATAAAAGAGTAAAACAGCAAGTGGATGATTCTGTCAAATTTGCGGAAGAATCTCCTTGGCCTGATGGACAAAAGGCATTTGAAGATGTATATATGCAGGAGGATTATCCTTTTGTAATGGAATAATTAAAACCTAAAACAAAACCGGTCTTGGATATAGATTCATTTATTCATGACTGGTTTTTTTTATTGTTATTTGTGAATTAAGTAAAAGCCTTATATTTGCGGCGGAAAATTTTAAAGAATGGCTACGAAACAAACAAAGAAATCCCAATCTGAACATCAACATGAGCTTCTGGAAAATCCGGAAGAAATCAAAGGAAGATTGGAAAGAGGGGAAGCCTTTATCAGAAAGAATTCAAAAATATTTGGAGGCATACTCATCGGTATCATCTTATTGATTGCCGCTGTATTATACTTTCAGATTGATACCCAGAATAAAAACACAAAGGCACAGGCTGAAATGTTCCAAGCTGTTTACTACTTCGAGCAGGACAGCATTGAATTTGCGCTTAACGGTGACGGTTCTAACGCAGGTTTCCTAAAAATCATTGATGACTATGGAAGAACAGATGCAGCTAACCTTGCCCACTTCTATGTAGGTTCGATCTATCTGTCTCAAGGCGAATTTCAAAAAGCTGTCGATCACCTGAAGCAATTCTCTGCAAATGACTTTTTTGTTCAGGCAAGAGCATTTGCCCTATTGGGAGATGCTTACATGGAGTTGGACAACACCAAAGATGCGATCGCTGCTTATAAAAGAGCCATTGACCATAAAGAAAACAAATTTTTCGCACCTCGTTACCTGAGCAAATTAGCCGTGGCTTACGAAGAAGCAGGCGACCTTGACAATGCTATCAAAGCATATGGCGAAATCGAAGACAAGTACTTTGAGTCATTTGAATATACTAATGCACGAAAACACAAAGCGCGCTTGGAAGGCCTTGCCTCTAAGTAATGCTTTGATTTATCAATAGCATTTTGGAAGAGTAAGGCCCTGTGGTCTTACTCTTTTTTATTTATACCAAAAACCAAACTCCCATGGCAACTTCATTGAAAAGTCTAAGTCAGTATTCTGACAAAAACATCCAGGATATTTCCGGTAAAAAATTTGGCATAGTCGTTTCTGAATGGAATGAGCAGGTGACGGAATCCCTTTTCTCCGGTGCAGTAGAAACATTGTTGATGCATGGTGCCAAGAAAGAAAACATATTCCGAAAGAATGTGCCGGGTTCCTTTGAGCTGACCCTTGGGGCTCAATGGCTTGCTGAATTGGAAGAAATCGATGCCGTCATTTGCCTAGGATGTGTAATTCAGGGAGAAACAAGGCACTTTGATTTTATCTGTGATGCCGTAGCCCATGGAATTACCAATGTTGCTCTGAAGTTCAACAAACCGATAATTTTTGGTGTTTTGACTCCCAATACCCTTCAGCAGGCTTTGGATAGGTCCGGTGGAAAACACGGTAACAAAGGAGATGAAGCAGCCATCACCGCTATCAAAATGTTGGGCTTTTGACCCACTCCAAAAAGAACAAACCTTTTAAACCATATCCATTATGAAAATAATGAAGTTCGGGGGAACCTCAGTAGGCAAACCCGAGAGAATGCACCAAGTCAAAGACCTGATAACCCGAGACAATGACAAAAAAATCGTTGTCCTCTCAGCACTTTCCGGGACTACAAATGCCCTTGTGGGGATTGGAGAAGCTTTGGAAGATGCCAATAAAGACTTGGCAAAACAAAGAATCGATGTCCTACACCAGCATTATCTTACCTTTTACAAAGAATTGCTGAAGACAGAAGCCGCCCGAAACAAGGCAGAAAAAATCATCAAAGAGCATTTTGAGTTCCTGAATATTATTTTGAAAATCTCCTTTAATGAAGCCATCAACAGGGATATTCTGGCTCAGGGAGAACTCCTTTCTACCAAGCTTTTCTTTACCCTGTTGCAGGAATTAGAGATTAATGCAGTGTTTTTGCCGGCATTGGATTTCATGAGTATCGACGAAAACCATGAGCCTGAGCTGAAGAAAATCTCTGAAAAACTCAAAGCTATTCTCGCAAACTATCCCCAAGACAGGATTTTTGTGACACAGGGTTATATCTGCAAAAACCACAGAAATGAGGTGGATAACCTCAAAAGGGGAGGTTCAGATTATTCTGCTTCTCTTATAGGTGCGGCGATCAATTCAAAAGTAATTGAAATCTGGACTGACATCGATGGCATGCACAACAATGACCCGAGGATCGTGGACAAAACCCGTCCTATTGCACAGATGTCTTTTGATGAAGCAGCTGAATTGGCTTATTTCGGAGCAAAAATCCTCCACCCTGCCTCCATATGGCCTGCCCAACAATATAACATCCCGGTCAAGTTGCTGAATACCATGGAACCGGATGCACCCGGAACTACCATCACCGCCAAAGAACAGGGCTCAGGAGTGAAAGCCCTAGCAGCCAAAGATGGCATCACTGCCATCAAAATCAAATCCAGTAGAATGCTTTTGGCTTATGGCTTTTTGAGAAAAGTGTTTGAGGTATTTGAGAAGTACAAAACATCCATCGACATGATCACTACTTCAGAGGTGGCTGTTTCGGTGACTATTGATGACCTTTCACATTTGGCAGTAATCGTCAAAGAACTTGAAATTTACGGAACAGTTGAGGTGGACAGCAATCAGACAATCGTTTCGATCGTGGGAAATATGATAGCCGAATCCAAAGGAACTATGGCCAAAATCATGAATTGCCTGAAGGATTATCCGATCAGGATGGTTTCTTATGGAGGAAGCAGGCACAATGTCTCTCTTCTCTTGGATGCTAAATATAAAAATGAAGCATTAAAAAGCCTGAATGAAGGCTTGTTTGAATGGTAAGCAATAATCCTCAGAATTGAAAAACCCACCCAAAATCACTTGATCGGGTGGGTTTTTTCATTTCTCGAAACCTCCACCTGTGTGTAGTCAAACGTCTGATGCTAGGACTGGGTGGGATTTGTAATCCCACCCTTTTATCATATTCAATTTGTAATTGAATACAAATCAAAAATCTCTAATCAAAAGGTAATTGTAGTTTATTGAATTACAAATTCAAAATCATAAGAAGGCTTAATTTCAAATTACGCCTAGCGCCATCGCCTTTCTACGCCCGGAAGAGGGTTTCTTTCTTTTGAAGGTCGGAAGCGATCAGGTCAGCTATCTGTAGCAGGGGGCTATTTTCTCCGACTTTCAGATTTTTCCTCAAGGTGATAATTCAGGCGCCAATACAGATGAAACACGGTATTGTCATCGCATTTGTCAGATATGTCGTAGGTAGAAATATTCAGATGTTCCCAAAGCGACTTCAGTCTTTTTAGTTGATATACTTGATTGGGAGTTACAATAGTTAGATATGAAAAAAACCTAGTTTCTCTGTATGTCAACTTGATTTGATTAATTTCATTTCTCGCGTTTTCGATCACTACTTGATTCCCGTCTTTTTCAAGCGATACAGACTTCACGGAAATATTCTTCATGACCTATTTAAATTTGTCAAAATTTGAGCTTGTTCTCCAAATATTTTCATATGCTTCCTTCCAATTGGTTTTGCTATTTATTGTGAATTTTTTTATGTGATCGTCAATAGAGGGGCCAAGTTTGTTGCCATAGCTAAACAAATTTCTAATCTCCGCTATACCCTCACCTGGGTGTAGTCAAACGATAGATGCTAGGACTGGGTGGGATTTGTAATTCCACCCTTTTATCCTTTCCAATTTGGAATTAACCAACCAAACGAAAGGTAATTCTTGGCATTTTGAATTACAAATTCTACTAAATAAAAAGGTGTAGATACGATCTACGCCTAGCGGGTGGGTTTTTTCATTTCTCGACACCTATCATTTACAAATCTGATTTTTTAGAGTTCCGTTACCCAAAGGGTAAAATGGATTTCAGATTTTCAATCCCAATAATTACAATCTCTTTTAGCATTATTTAGCCAATTTCCCCAAATTCGGGCATGAAAAAATCGCTCTTCCTATTTTTGGTATTTTGCCTTGGTTTCTCGGCTTTCGCCCAAAAAAAATACCAGACCCAATTTGAATCCAGCGGCGGAAAGGAAACGCCCACTTACCAAGAGGTAATCGCATATTTTCAGATTCTGGCTGATGATTTTAAGGAAGTAAGAATTGTGGAGATGGGCATGACAGATGCCGGACTTCCACTGCATGTGATCCTATTTGACCGAAAAGGCGCATTTGATCCCAAAGAATGGCATGATTCCAACCGGCTCGTACTCTTCATAAACAATGCCATCCACCCTGGGGAACCCGATGGCATAGACGCCTCGATGATGTTTTTGAAGGATGTTTTGCTCAAAAAAATCGAGGTTCCAGAAAACCTCGCCATGGCCATCATCCCGGTATACAATATCGGCGGCCACCTGAACAGAGGTTCATTTAGCCGCGTCAACCAAAACGGTCCAGAGGAATTCGGCTTTCGTGGAAATGCTAGAAACTTTGACCTCAACAGGGATTTTATAAAAGCAGATACAAAAAATGCCAAGTCGTTCCAGCAGATTTTCAATTGGCTGAGGCCGCAGGTATTTATCGATACGCACGTCAGCAACGGTGCCGATTACCAGCATGTGATGACTTTGATCTCCACCCAACACAATAGACTTGGTGGCAAATTGGGCAGCTATCTGGATCAAGAAATGAATCCAGTGTTGTATGAAAAGATGAAAGCCAGGGAATTCCCGATGGTTCCCTATGTCAATGCTTATGGTTCAAAACCCGAAGACGGTTGGAACCAATTCAAGGACAGCGGCAGGTATAGCAGCGGCTATGCGGCGCTTTTCAGTACCCTGAGTTTCATGCCGGAGACCCACATGCTGAAGCCCTATGACCAAAGGGTGAAATCCACCTATGCGCTGTTTGAAACCTTTATTGAAATCTTCCAAAAAGACGGTGATAAAATCGTTGAAATGGCAAAGGCAGACCGGATGGCAAGAAAAACCCAAAAAGAATTTGCCTTAAACCACGTGTTGGACAAAAATCAACATTCACTGATTGAGTTTAACGGCTATGAATCAGGTCAAAAATCTTCAGAAATCTCAGGGCTTCCCAGGCTATATTATGACCGGACGAAACCCTTTTCTAAAGAAGTAAAATTCTTTGATACCTATTCAGATGGCTTGGTCATCGAAAAACCAAAAGCCTATATCATTCCCCAAGCTTGGTATCCGGTGATTGAAAACCTTCAGAGAAACGGAATCAGAACCGAACAACTGAAATCGGATACGACAATCCAGGTTACAGTTTATCATATCAAAGATTTCCAGACCGGGCAGCGTCCTTTTGAAGGACATTATATGCATACCGGGATACAGGTTGAAAAATCCCAGTCTGCATTGACTTTCAGAAAAGGAGATTACATGATTGAAATGAATCAGGAAACCAACCGCTATATCATGGAAGTGTTGGAACCGCAAGGGGAGGACAGCTTTTTTGCATGGAATTTCTTTGACACCATTCTCCAAGCCAAAGAGGGTTTTTCAGCCTACGTCTTTGAAGACTTGGCAGCAGAATACCTGAATCAAAACCCCGAACTCAAAAAGCAGCTGGAGGAGGAAAAAGCAAAAAACGAGGAATTGGCCAAGAATGCAGGTGCACAGTTGAGATGGGTTCATGAACGCTCTCCATGGAAAGAAAAAGAACATAACCGCTATCCAGTCTTCAGGGTCGAAAATTGAATTTACTCTCACTTAAAATTCACCCAAAGTCATTTCAAAATGTCCCTGAGATTCCCTTTACCTTTAAAAATCAAAAATGTCTCAAGAACCCAAACCGAACTTCCTGACCAGGCTTCAGACCAAATGGAAACTGAATAGCTTGCTGCAGGTTGTCTTGATTCTCATCGTTTTTGCCCTGACAGGCTTTACTATTTTATTTATCAAAAAACCGATTTTTGACTTTTTGGGAGTCAGTATGGAAAGGGGTGGATTTTGGAAAACAGTTCTCTACCTGCTCTTGGTATTACCGCTTTATCAGATTATTCTCCTGATGTGGGGATTTGTATTTGGTCAGTTTTCCTTCTTTTGGGAAAAGGAGAAACAGTTTATTAGGAGGATATTTGGGAGGAAATAGCTTCTTAAAATAATTGGCCTAATTTCGAGAAATGGATATTAATGGATATTAGATACTAATTGATATTGTACTTAATCCAACTTTTTATATGCATTGATACACCTTCTTGGCGCTGAACATTTAGGACTTGAAGTGAAGTCCAATTGCCGTGGCTGTGGACAATGGTCTGTGGACTGTGGACAAAATTATTTTTTCAGACTTTTCAGGTACTCCATACTTTGGGGAACTTGAATATAGTACACAGGACTTTCATCCTCAATGTAGTAATGCTTCACTTTTGCTTTTTTGGCAGCAACCAAAATTGACGGAAGATCCAATTGTCCGGTACCGAGGGCAACATCATTTTCTACAGGTGTTCCACCCGACATGTTTCCTTCCACATCTTTTCGCAGGTCTTTCAAATGCATCAAAGCAAACCTTTCTCCATACTTTTCGAGATAAGCCACAGGATCTGCTCCGGGAAAAAATGTCCACAAGATGTCCATTTCATAACTCACATACTTGGGATCAGTCTTTTGAATCATCAGGTCAAATAGCGTCCCGTCCCCATGTGGATGAAACTCATAGCCATGGTTATGGTAGCAAAAAGTAAGGTCATACTTCTCCTTTAAAACTTTCCCAACTGCATTGAAATCTGCAATAGCTTTTTCTGCAGCCACCAAATCAAAGGGAGCAGTGTGGGGAATCCATGCAATCCTGACATACTTCGCTCCAAGGGTCTTGGCATTTTCCCCTACCTGATCAGTTTTTTCCATCAGATCGGCATAACTCACCCCAAAAGACGAACAGTAAATATTCCTCTCATCCAACATTGTCCGCAAGTCCGCTGCCGTCTTTCCAAACAGATTGGAAAACTCCATGTCCTTGATGCCCATAGCCTGCAAAGTGTCCAAAGTGGCCGCTACATCCTTTTGAAAGCTGTGCCGATAAGTGTAAGAAACCATCCCGGGTGTGTCAGGAAACAGTGCTTTTTTGGATTGGGCTTCAATGTTTCCTACCAGAAGCAGGCTTATTATCAATGTGGCAAATAAGAACTTGTTCATGTTTTCTGACTTTATAGGCTCGCGGTTTTTTATTTTCTAAAGATTTGCTCCCGCAGATTTCGCAGACTGCCGCAGATTTTATTTAGGTCTCTAATTTATTCGAACTTTTCCAAGAATCTATCTGCGAAAATCTGCGCCATCTGCAGGAAATAATTTTTGATTAAAGATACCTTTTTTTGAAAGTTTCCATCATCCATACATTTACTTCCCATTGATTGACGAGGGGTTTACCGGTCTGAGGATGTAGGACCATATAGGGCGGGGCCCCAAATTCCGGTGTCACCGTGAAGGTTTTTTTACTTTCTTTGGAAGCCTTTTCAATTACCTGATCCCACCACATAAAGTGCCTCTCCAAAGCGGGTTTCCATTCAGGAACTCTTGGATCAGGCACCTGCGGCCCTTCTGTATACCCAACCCTCGCATGAAGGTGGGCTGTCGACCTTATGGCCGTCTGAACAGCCTCCTCTTGGTCTTCTAAAAAGGATTCCGCAGTCACACACCAATGGGAAATGTCCAAGGCGATTTTCAGTTCAGGAAAGCGGTCAAGGTAATCTTTGGTAACATGGGCAGCAAAACTCCATTTTCCCCGATGGGTTTCATGAAGGACAGGGATTCCTGTTTCTTTTGAAACTTGGTTGGCCAAATCAAACAATCCCTTGTTTTGATCAAAGGAATAGTAGTCCTTGCCGGTTTGGGAATTGATAAAAAGGGGATTGGTCGCAGCCAAATTTCTGAGTCTTCTTTCAAAATTTTTGCTGTGGACCAAAAAATCAGCATCGACAGTTTCCCAATGTTGGGCTATCAATTTTAAACCATAAGAATTAATCAGATTTGCCCTTTGATCTCTTTCCTTTTCATCCAAAGGAAAACTCATTTCCACACCGTCATACCCTGCCTCCAAAACACGGTTTAAGAAATCTTCAAAAGGGATGGCTTCGCAGCCCCAAAGCGGGCAAAAGTATGCTATTTTCATAATGATGAAATTGGAATCAAGAGGACTTTACATCTTTTTCCCAACCTGTTTCTTTGAGCGCGGGATCATTTTCCTTTTTGAGAAAATCAGCAGAGGAAAGTGAGTCTGCCTCCCATTCCAAAATGGCTTCATTCGGAACCATGTCTACAGGAGTTTTCCAGGAAGTGGATGTTTCATTGTAGGCTAGGTTCGATTGGGAATTGTAACAGGCAATGATCGACCAACGGGGTTTGTCAGAAAGATTGGCTTCTGACCTGTGCAGCAGGTTGCTGTGAAAAAACAATGCATCTCCCGGATCGATTTCGCAATAAACCAATTCCATTGTTTTGAGGGCATTTTCGACCATGACCATATCCGCTCCTACCTGTTCCCCGGAAAACCCGTGATTAACCCTGCCCAATTTGTGGGAACCTTTGATAACCTGAAGGCAGCCATTTTCCTTGTTGGCTTCCGTCAATGCCACCATGACGCTGAGGAGTTGATCCGGAAAAATAAACTGGTTCTTATACCAATACCCATAGTCTTGATGCCATTCCCAAGCTCCGCCGACACGTGGTTCTTTTTGCATGAGTTTGGAATGAAAGTGACAGACAGGTGCATCACTGTCTAACAATTTAGCCACTGAGTTCACCATTTTTTCACTCCTTGTCAGGTATCCAAAAACATCATTCCCGGGCTTAAACCAAAGTGAAAGTCTTGTTTTCTTCCCTGAGAGGTCATTGAGGTCCAATGCGTTTTTTCTCATGGCATCGTCTTCGATGGCTGTCCTGTACATTTTTTCTGTCTCTTCTTTAGAACAGAATCCTTTGACCAGGACGTAACCGTCACGGTGAAAATCAGCTACTTGGGCGGGAGTCAGGGTAGAGAGGCTCATGGATTTTGGGTTTGTTTTTCATAAAAATACAGAACTTGTAATTGGACTACTAGCCTATTTTCAAAATAAATATTACAACAGTCAGGTTCTCTCCCTGAAAATCTGATCTTTTATCTTCCGTCTACGGGCATATTGTTTAGATTTGCAGGTTAGGAATTCAGAATTAAAAGTATCCATGGCAAAAAAGAGAGGCAATGCCCTTGAAGAGCACGAAAAGCGCAAGCTAAACAAACAGAATCTGAGTAAGCTTGGGGGGATTTTTAGGTTTATCTTACCTTACAAATTGAATTTTTTCCTGGGGATGCTTTTCCTCATATTTTCAAGTCTTACACTTTTGACTTTTCCCTATGTAGCGGGAAAACTCATCGATACAGCTTCAGGAAAAACATGGTTGGTGGATGACATCAATGGAATCGCCTTTATCCTTTTAGGAATATTATTGGTTCAGAGTATTTTCTCTTTTTTCAGGGTTTGGCTTTTTGCCAAAGTATCCGAGCGCAGTATGAGGGACATCAGGATTTCATTGTACAGCCAATTGGTACAGTTGCCGATGACCTTTTTTGACAAAAGGAGAACCGGAGAATTGATCAGCAGGATCACTGCAGATGTCAGCATGTTGCAGGATACTTTCTCGACGACCTTAGCTGAACTCCTAAGACAGATCATCACCTTGGTCGCAGGTGTGATTTTCCTGATGATGACCACGCCCAAATTGACGCTTTTTATGTTGGCGACATTCCCGGTTTTGGTGATCATTGCGATGGTCTTTGGGAAATTTATCCGTAAACTCTCCAAAGAAACCCAAGATGAACTTGCTGCTGCCAATGTGATAGTGGAAGAGACATTGCAGTCCATCATGACTGTCAAATCCTTTGCTGGTGAGGAATACGAATCCAACAGGTATAGAAAAGGATTGAATAAAGTCGTGGTTGTGGCTTTGAAAGCTGCGGGATTCCGAGGCGCTTTTATCTCATTTATCATTTTTGCTTTGTTTGGCGGCATTGTAGCGGTGATGTGGTACGGGGCGACTTTGGTGGCTTCGGGAGACATGAGCGTGGGAGATTTGGTTTCATTTGTACTGTATACCACCTTTATCGGCGGGTCGATTGCGGGCTTGGGAGACATTTATGGCCAACTCCAAAAAGCCATAGGATCGTCTGAGCGGGTTTTGGAAATCTTGGGCGAGGCACCGGAAGTCTCCACAGCAGATTTCCAAAAAGTCCCGATGGAAGGAAAAGTAAGCTTCCGGGGTGTACGGTTTTCTTATCCTACCCGTCCCGAAATGGAAGTGTTGAAAAGCATTGACTTTGAAATCCCTGCCGGAGAAAAAGTCGCTTTGGCAGGTCAAAGCGGAGCCGGCAAGTCTACCATTATCCAGCTTTTGCTGAAGTTTTACCCGATAGACAAGGGTCAGATTTTGATTGATGGCAAATCAATCGACACCTGGAATCTGAAGCAACTCCGCTCCAACATCGGAATCGTCCCACAGGAAGTTCTTTTATTTGGCGGAAGCATCAAAGAAAATATTGCCTATGCCAAGCCCGATGCTTCGGAGGAAGAAATCATCGAAGCCGCCAAAAAAGCAAATGCCTGGCAGTTTATCAGCAAATTTCCGGAAGGAATGGAAACCAAGGTCGGTGAGCGTGGGATCAAACTTTCCGGTGGACAACGTCAGCGTGTAGCCATCGCCCGGGCCATCCTGAAGGATCCTGCGATTTTGATTTTGGATGAAGCGACGTCCTCTTTGGATGCTGAATCTGAGGCTTTGGTACAGGAAGCTTTGGATGAACTGATGAAAAACAGGACAACCATCATCATCGCCCACCGCTTATCCACGATACGCAAGGTGGACAGGATTTATGTGCTGAAGGAAGGTGAAATTGTCGAGGAAGGAACCCATGAACAACTGGCTTTGCAGGAAGATGGGTTTTATGCCAATCTGGTGAGGTTGCAATTTGCGGAGTAGAAAGGAAACCCTCCAAGGGTTTTGAAACCCTTGGAGGGTTAGACCAATAGTCTTAAATTTTAATCCTTATACAACACCAAGACATCAATTTCCCTTGATTCTTTTTTGATTGCCAAGCCTAAACTTTTTAAGGCATAGATAAGACTTTGGGGATTTTCCGGTTCAAAATTCAGGTCAAAGAAATAGGTGCCATTAAGGTTGGTTTGATTTACTACTGGCAAGCCCAAAATATCAAAATCCTCAAGATATTCGGCCAAATCATTCATGGAAGCTCCATCACTTTGAAATGTACCGCTTCGTCCGCTGTAGGAGCTATATTCTTTTGACTCTGTCAGGTTTGCCTGTCCTGTTGAATACAAAACGAATACCTCAGTAGGCCTTTTCTCAAGTTTTCCTTTTATCTCAAACCATTCGGTAAGGCCTTTTGCAAAATATTCATAAAGGTCAGATTCACTTCCGATGGGCACAATCACATCCACGCTGTACAGGCTTCCAGGTTTGTAGGCTACCAATTCTTGATCAATCAAATAATCTATCCTCATGGAGCTTTTTTGAAATGCCATCCTATACAGCCCTTCAATTGAGAAATTATGGGCAGAGATTCTTCTGTTTCCAAATGTTCCCTGATTTGGAACTTTGGCAAAGGTAGGAACACCTTCGAATTCCTTCTGGATCACAAAATATTGGTCCACATCCTCGGCAACTTCAAAAAAATCATGGCTGGGTTCAAAACCTACCTGTTCCTGTTTTAATGGGAAAATAGGTTTTTGTCCTTCTAAAACATCCCTGATTGTTTTTTCGGTGATTTGATCCGGTGAGGTAATGGCTATCACTTCGCCGTACTTATCAATCAAAACTGTGTGCGGGATAATCCTGTGTGGGAAATATTTCACCAGATTATTCTCTTTATCTGTTACAAAGGAAAAGCCGAAGGGTCTGTTCACCATAAATTTTTTTATTCTTTCCGGACTTTCATCACTGACAGCGAGCACCAGAAGTTCAGAAGGAAAAGACTTTTGTAGACTTTCCAAGTGCGGCATCCCCGCAATACAAGGTCCGCACCAAGTTGCCCAAAAGTCGATTAGGATAATCTTTTCAGAATCACTTTCAACTTTCTTCACTTCATCAGTTTTAAGATCAATTACTTCGAAGGAAGGAATTTTTTCTCCCAAACCTATCTTTTGGGACATGGAAAAGTGACTAACAAGCGTAAAAGCAAGGATCAGACAAACAAATCTCACACTTGGGTATGGGTTCATATTTAGAGGTTTTTTAAACATTAACGTGGAGTTATTAAAGAAGCAATTTGCAGATCTTGACTTTCCTCACAAGCCTTCAATTTTCTAAAACTTTTATTCTTATAAAACCCAATTCATCATTGAGGTTTTGGTGTATCCAGATTGCTCCGTCTTTGAAAAAACTTGTAACCGGCGGTTTGGTAAAACCATCCAACTTCATCTCCCCAATCATATTGAGTTCCTTATCAAAAACCGTTAGGAATACATCAGCCTTATTAATTGTTTCACCCTCAGGCTTTGGTAAAGAAATACTAGAAAGCCTATAAAATCTTTGGGAATCGGAATCCCAATTTAAATTCTTGAAATCAATTTGTTCATTCAATTTTTTGCCTGCCGCAATTAATTCTTCAATGGAACCTACTTCAACCTTTTCATTCGGCGTTTTTTGATTAGGGGTAAGTTTACTTTCAAAGGTTTTTACATTAACTGATTCCAATTTTGGATCAAAAATGATAAATTGATTTATGGCATTGTTACCAATTAAGATTTTATCATTCCATGAATACATGCTTACCACTGGTTTATTTGACGCTATAGAACCAGACATGGTCATCAACACTCTAAAATCCTTTAGTTTTTCCAGTTGGGGAATTTCAATTCTTTTTAGGGTTTTAGTATCCAGATTGACCAATCCAATTGTGGTACTGTTTTGATCAATTTGATCAATAATGGTGTAAAACTCTTTTTTACCTTCCACGAATAAGTAATGAGGATTAAGGTCCTCCTTTCCAAAAAGACTATCTCCGGAGAGTTTTTCTTTTTCATAATTGAACATTGAAATTTTTTGGGCATCTTGGTTAACTACAGTCCACGAGTTAAAATTTGAGAAAAGAAAACGGCCTTCACCAAGATCAAGAAGGCCATTGGGATTTTCGATACCGTTTGGACCCTCCTTTTCCAGCTGGATTTTTCTATCCAACACAAGTTTATCCAAATCAATAACTTCGATCTGATGGGAACTGCCATCGAAATTGTATAGGAATTTTTTGTCTTCAGATAAATCGAACACTCCCAAAAAAGTCCCTGCCATCAACACTTCTCCTTTAGAATCAACTAGGACAGTGTCTATTTCTAAATTATTTTCCTCAAATGCACCTGTGGAGTTTTCATTACCTTTTTTGGAACAGGATAAAAGAATCACAGTTGCGACCAAAAGAAAGACCTTTTTCATTGATGAGAAGTTTCTGGAAAAATAAGGATCAAATTCCATTTATGGAAAATATAGTTCAAAAATAAAAGCCATGATCTCATCATGGCTTAATTAATCATTAAGGAAAATAAGTTGAAGTCAGTATCCCAAACCTTTCAACCTTAAAACTTTACAACCTTAAAACCCTTTCAAACCGTCACCCCATACAATTCTTTCAACTTCTCCACAGTATAATTGATCTCTTCTTTGGTATTAAACCTACTAAAGGAAAACCTAACTGATTCTCTCTCCGCATCGTGATTGATAGCGCGGAGTACATGAGAACCGACAGTAGCGCCGCTGCTGCATGCCGAACCGCCCGATGCAGAAATTCCATGAAGGTCAAGGTTGAAAAGCAGCATGCCCCTGTTTTCTTCAGAAGGAGGCAGACTCACGTTCAATACAGTATAAAGACTTTTTTCAGAATTTGAGGAAAGCCCATTAAAATCAACTTCTGGAATATTGTTTTGAAGGGATTCGATAAAATACCTTTTCAATCCTTCGATATGTGTACGGTGCCCTGCCATGTCTTCATAAGCAAGTTCCAAAGCTTTAGCTATACCGACGATGCCGATGACATTTTCTGTACCTCCCCGCATATTCCTTTCCTGGGCTCCTCCATGGATGAATGGATGGATTTTTTTATCCTTTCTCACATACAAAAAGCCTGAGCCCTTTGGTCCATGAAATTTGTGCCCACCGGCCACGATGGCATCGACGGGAAGGTTCTTGAGGTCATGGACAAAATGTCCCATGGTCTGTACGGTGTCCGAATGGAAGAAAGCCCCGTATTCTTTTGTCAAAGCACCGATGGCAGCCAAGTCATTGATATTTCCGATTTCATTGTTGGCATGCATCAAGGAAACCAACGAATTGGGATTCGCCTGAAGTAATTCCCTGAGTTGGTCAAGGTTGATTTCTCCTTTATTATTGACATCCAAAAGGCTGAGCTTTACTTTTCCTTTTTTGGCACAATCCTCTAAAGTATGCAAGACGGCATGGTGCTCTATCGGGGAAGTGATGGCATGCTTGATCCCGTGAGTTTCAATGCCGCAGACGAGAGCAGTATTGTCAGCTTCGGTGCCACCTGAGGTAAAAAATATTTCAGCAGGAGAGGCATTGAGCAATTCCGCCACTTTCTTTCTTGCCTTTTCGATAGCAGACCGAACTTCCCTTCCATGGCTGTGCACGGATGAAGGATTGCCGTAATGCTGTCTCATAAAAGGAAGCATGGCCTCGATCACGCGGTCGTCCATGGCAGTGGTGGCGGCATTGTCTAAATAAACTCTCATTTTCTTCTATTTGGGTCGGGTTATTTTGTTTTTGTCAGCCATTGTTTGTGAAGACACAAACAACAGTTGAAATCACTTTGAGCTCGTCACCACTTCTTTGATATCAAGAATGATTTTATTGGCCAAGTGGTCAGCAGTGGCCTGACTTTCGGATTCAGAATAAATCCTGATAATGGGTTCGGTATTTGATTTTCTCAAATGCACCCATTCCTTGTCAAACTCTATCTTGACACCGTCAATATCATTGATCGGCTGCTTCTTATATTTCTTTTTGACTTCCTCTAGGATCTTGTCCACGTTGATTTCGGGAGTCAGTTCGATTTTGTTTTTAGAAATATGGTAATTCGGATAGCTCGCTCTCAGTCTTGAGATTGTCTTACCAAACTTGGCCAAATGCGTCAAAAACAAACCAATTCCCACCAATGCGTCACGTCCATAATGGGATTCAGGATAGATGACCCCGCCATTGCCTTCCCCACCGATGATCGCATTTGTCTCCTTCATTTTATTGACGACGTTGACTTCTCCCACTGCGGCAGCGTGGTATTCGCCGCCTCTTTTTTCGGTGACATCTCTCAATGCCCTGGTAGAACTCAGGTTGGAAACGGTATTGCCGGGAGTCTGCGAAAGCACGTAATCCGCCACAGCTACCAAGGTATATTCCTCCCCAAAAGGACTCCCGTCTTCATTCATAAAGCAAAGTCTGTCGACATCAGGATCGACGACGATGCCCAGGTCATATTTGCCTTTTTTAAGCTTATCGGCAATGTCCCTGAGATTTTCAGGAAGAGGTTCGGGATTATGGGGAAAATGTCCGTCAGGAGTACAATACATTTCCTCGATATCCTCAACGCCAAGTGCCCTCAGCAATTTTGGTAAGGCGATGCCTCCTGTGGAATTCACACAATCAATGACTACTTTAAATTTTTTGGCAGCAATGGCCTCTTTGTCTACAAGCTTGAGACCGAGAACATGCTGTACATGTCGGTCGATGTAATCGTCGATCTGGATATATTTTCCAATTTTTTTGACTTCCGCAAAGGAGAAATTTCCTTTCTCTGCATTATCCAAAATGGATTTTCCTTCCAGGTCTGATATAAATTCTCCTTTGTCATTGAGCAGTTTCAAGGCATTCCATTGAATAGGATTATGGCTTGCGGTAAGGATGATTCCTCCACCTGCTTTTTCCAAAGGAACAGCCAATTCGACTGTCGGAGTAGTGCTCAGACCAAGGTCGATCACATCAATTCCCAAACCCTGAAGCGTCGCTGCTACTAGTTTGGAAACCATTTCACCCGAAATTCTTGCATCCCTGCCGATGACCACTTTTGGATTTCTTGTTTGGTTGATCACCCAACTGCCATAGGCTGAAGTAAATTTGACAACATCCAAAGGAGTCAAGCCCTCACCGGGTTTACCTCCAATAGTACCTCTGATACCGGAAATAGATTTGATTAACGCCACATTGAAGAGTTTTAAGTGCTAATTGAAAAATCCCGGTAAATCCGGGAGATGAAAAGTTTTTATTTGAATTTGGCCAAAACTTTGTCCACTTCATTGTCTGGATTGCCACAGGAACTGTTTGCATCTACTGTTTTGCCGCAATAGCTACAAGTACCTCCATCTTTGTTCAGGTAAGGATTTTGCGAAGCACAGGTTCCTTTAAACTCACCGTTTTTGAGGAAAATAAGCCTAACAGACATCAAAACGAAGAACAATGCCAAGAATCCCAAAGTCAAATACAAGGTTGCCATATCAATATAATTTGCGCAAATTTACGTAATACTTTGAAAACGTCCTCACTTTCCGATTAGTTTCCCACGCATGACTGATATATCTCATAGAAAAGACCAACTGGAATCGTTTGACAGACTTTTGACCATTATGGATGAGCTCCGAGAGCAATGCCCTTGGGATAGAAAACAGACCCTTGAGAGCCTCAGGCACCTTACTATCGAAGAAACTTTTGAATTGTCAGACGCAATCCTTGAAAACAACCTAGAAGAAATCAAAAAGGAATTGGGAGATATTCTCCTCCATATTGTTTTCTATGCCAAAATAGGATCCGAAAAAGAAGCCTTCGATATCGGCTCAGTAATTGACAGTCTATGTGAAAAACTAATCCGCCGACACCCGCACATCTATGGTGATACGGTCGCCAAAGATGAAGAAACCGTCAAACAAAACTGGGAGAAAATCAAACTGAGTGAAAAAGGAAATACGTCTGTTCTCGGCGGTGTTCCGAAGTCCTTGCCTGCCTTGATCAAAGCCATGAGGATCCAGGAAAAAGCACGGGGCGTGGGTTTTGACTGGGAAGAAAAGCATCAGGTATGGGAAAAAGTGGAAGAGGAAATGCAGGAATTCAAGGAAGAATTCAACACCTTGGAGGGACAGGAAATTGACAAAACAAAGGCAACGGGGGAGTTTGGAGATTTACTTTTTTCTTTGATCAATTACGCAAGGTTTATCGATATCAATCCTGAGGAAGCATTGGAACGGACCAACCTCAAGTTTATCAAACGCTTCCAATACCTCGAAAATGCCGCAAAATCAGCCGGCAGAAAAATAGAAGACATGAGCCTAGCCGAGATGGATGTTTACTGGGAAGAAGCCAAAAAGCTATGACTTGATTTTTTGAAGAAGAAAAAAAGTTTTCCGGCAATCTTTAGCAATGGAAGGAAACTAATATGTTTTTACAATTTAATTCCAAGACAAACTAAACTGCCTATTTCATATAGGTTATAACCACATTTTTTTGGAGGCGAAAGGCAAGTCTCTATATTCAAAATAAAATTTGGTAAATTTGATTTTTATTTGTTATTTCATCTGAATTTAAAATGCGATCACCCCCCATTTTAAACTATAACTCTTCAATTTTCAGCAAAAATTTCATTTCCCATGAAATGCCTAAGACGTATTCTATTTTTGGCTATTCTGCCATTTGTCATTACTATCAGTGTAAATGCACAAGACCTTACATTCCTTGATTTGGACGCTCAGGTTCAGTCTGCAATCAATAATGGGGAGTGGCTGAGAGTACTTGAACTTGCAAAATCACAGATCAAATCTGACGTTGACCGCGCAGAAGGATATTATTATTCAGCCCTTGCATTTTATAACCTTGGAAAAAATAAGATGGCCAAGCCCTATATGAACCACTTGAGAAAAATGGATCAAACAGAATTAGACCCCAAAATAAAAGAACTGCATGACAGATTGAATTCGGGTGAAAACAAGGGAATCAAAGAAACTTTCTTTTTGAACTATGATCCAAAAAAAGGAATAAGGCTTTACGATAGGTCGTTCCTTTCTTTTTCATATGATTCTAAATTACCTTTTGGCATAGCAGTAGGCAGTATCAACCATCATGGGATCGCTACTTATCTTCAAGTCAGAGGAAATTCAGAAATTCTTACAAAAAGTGGCGAAATCACTGTAAGGAGCAATGGGAATATTTATGGTACCCAAAATAAAGATTCAGAGGCAACAGGTAAAATAAGGAAAGGAACCGCTGAATTTGTCATGGGGGTGACGTGGAAAATACACCAACCTTTATGGTGGTATGCTGGTGCAGGACTCAACCACTCCAGGGAGTTTTGGGAGGTAACAATTTTTGAAGAAAACGGCAACAGCTTGGGTGAAATTTGGGCAAGAAACACTGAAATCAACCTCAATCAGGCATTGGTAGAAAGTGGCTTTATTTTGGATTTTAATGGTTTCAATCTCCGTGGGGGAACAAGTCTTGTGGGATTTGATTTTTCAAAAATTCGATACAACATGGGCATTGGTTTTTCTTTCAAAAGGAAATAGCAAAGTCTTTTTTCCAGAAAAAATCAAATACCGGTATATTTAACTTCTAAAAATAATCAGAGGTTGAAAAAAGCTGCCCAAAAGGATTACATCAAAGAAAGGATAAAATCAGTATCAGACCATTTATCCCTTTTTGTCAAAGACCAAAACCATGAAGCCCTCCACCAAGTGAGGGTTGAAGTCAAAAAGGCAAATTCCCTATTGAAACTTCTGGAGTTTAAAAATCCCAAAACCAAAACCGTTTATTTTTTTCGTCCTATAAGGAAAATTTTTAAAAAGGCGGGCCTGATAAGAGAAGCTCAGTTGAATCTGGAAAACTTGGAATCATTTCAAATTCAAGATGAGAAAATGAAGCTTCGTCTTCAAAATATTGTCCAGAAAGAAACAAAGGATTTCCTTTCGAAAACCGGGGTTTTTGAGGATCAGCTAAATAAAAGTCTAAAAAAAACCCTGAAGAGCATAGAGCCAATAAAGGAAGAAAAAGCATTAGATTTTTACAGATTCCATTTAAATCTTGCAGCTAAAAACCTTAAAAGAAAGCTTCTATTCAACCACTTACATGAAAGCCGAAAATCCCTTAAGGTTTTGATTCATCTCCATGAAATACCTGCATTCGACCAAATCGGAGACCTGCAGTTAAACTGGTCTTACCTGGATCTTCTTCAGGATAAAATCGGAAAATGGCATGACCTCCACCGGACGGAACTTTGGATGAAAAAGAACAAGGCCAATAAAAGTAGTCTTAAAATTATCCAAACAACTCTCAAAGAGCAATTGGCCGAAATCAAGGAATTGAAAAAAGATTTTGAAATAAAGACCATGAATTTAGATGAAACGGCCATTATCCAGGAATGAATTCCTTCCTGTTCCATGTTTATCCCTATTTTTGTTAAAAAACCAAGATGTCCGAAATCAACCTTCCTTTAGCATTCGAAACCCAAATGAAATCCTATTTGGGCGAAAATGAATTCAGGGAATTTGTCGAGGCATTGGAAAAAGAGCCAAGGGTATCCATTCGGCTCAACAGGCATAAAACAAACTTCCAACCTGAAAACAGCAAACACGTACCTTGGAATGAAGATGGCTATTTTTTGGAGGAAAGGCCTTCATTTACCCTAGATCCACTTTTTCACGCAGGATGTTATTATGTACAGGAAGCTTCCTCAATGTTTATCCAACATATATTGAAGAGTATTGATGCTCCGCAATATGGAATTTATCTTGATTTGGCGGCAGCTCCCGGAGGCAAGTCGACTTTGTTGAGTAGCTATTTGGGAAAAAACGGTTTTTTGGTAGCCAATGAGGTCATTAAATCCCGGGCAAGTATTCTCAAAGAAAATATCATCAAATGGGGGATCGGAAACACCCTTGTCACACAGAATGACCCTGAGCATTTTGGGGATTTGGCAGGTTTTTTTGATTTGGTATTGGTGGACGCTCCCTGTTCGGGCGAAGGGATGTTTCGCAAAGATCCGGACGCCATGTCGGAATGGTCAGCAGACCATGTGGCCCTATGTGCCGCAAGACAGGAAAGAATCATGGACCATGCCGGCTCATTTGTCAAGGGCGGAGGCTATCTGATTTACAGCACATGTACTTTCAACGAAAAAGAAAATGAGGAAATGATCAGGTTTATCGTGTCTGGATACGAATATGAACCTGTCAGAATTCCTTTGGATAGCACTTGGGGAATTGTGGAATCGCAAGTTGACATAGACGGAATCAGTTTTTTTGGGTACCGATTTTTCCCTCACCGTGTGGAAGGAGAGGGATTTTTTATTACAGTTTTCAAAAGGCCGGAAAACGCTTTACTTCACGAGCCAAAAAGAACCAAAGACTTTAAGCATCCTTATATCAAACCAGTTGGAAAACAAGAAGCAGAAAAGCTGATGGTTCAAATGGGACTACCTGAATATAGCGGTTTTTATAGCCTTCAGGACAGCTATTTTTGGGTAAACAAAGATTTTCAGCAGCATTTCGAATACCTTTGCAGGTTTTTGAATATCCGGTATTTTGGAGTAGAACTTGGCAAAATCAACAAGCAGCAATTTATCCCCAACCATGAATTGGCCGTAAGTATTTTACCAAAATCAGGATTTTTGACTTATGACCTTGACTTGAAGGAGGCCTTGGATTATTTGAGAAAAGAGGATATTCCTTTAAAGGATTTACCGGAAGGTTGGGTTTTGGTGACATTTAAAAACATGCCTTTGGGATGGCTTAAAAACCTTGGCAACCGGACCAACAATTACTACCCAAAAGATTGGCGGATCAGGATGAAATAGTTTTTCAGAGCTTGTTTTTTATACAACCTGATTTTACTTAATAAAATTTAATTTTTATACAATTACTTGCATCTGAACAAATAATAAAGGTTTGAAATCCATTGCTGTGGACTGTAACCTGTGGGCTATTTTCATTCCCCCTCAAACTTTGACATATCCACTACTTCATCTTCGAGGTAATGAGGATAGATTTTGAGATGTTGCTTTTTGACTTCTTTCACAAGTGATTCCCTGAACGTCTCGACATTGGTCCCATCACCGGCAGCCATAAATACGGGGGTTATCCCATACTTCTTTTGGTAGGCAAGGGAAAGTTTTTCAAAATCCAGGTACTTACTTTCAGCCAATTCCAATTCAGTCATGTGCATCATCTGCTCTTCTGTGGGCATTTTTGGAACCAAATCGATTTTGTTGAATACCAAAAGGACCGGTTTGTCTCCTGCACCGATTTCATTCAAAGTGTTGTTGACAACATTGATATGATCCTCAAAGTTAGGATGGGAAAGATCCACCACATGTACCAAGAGGTCAGCTTCCCTGATTTCATCCAAAGTTGATTTGAAAGATTCAATAAGGTGCGTCGGCAGCTTTCGGATAAAACCAACTGTGTCTGAAAGTAGGAACGGAATATTTTCGTACACCACTTTTCTGACTGTGGAGTCTACCGTGGCAAAGAGCTTGTTTTCGGCCAATATATCCGATTTTGTGATCAGGTTCATCAATGTACTTTTGCCGACATTGGTATAACCGACCAATGCTACCCTTACGATTCCCTTTCTTCCTTTTCGCTGTGTAGCACTCTGTTTTTCTATTTCTTTCAGTTTTTCTTTTAGCAGGGTAATCTTATTTCTGATATCCCTTTTATCTGTTTCGATTTCTTTTTCACCTGCTCCACCTCTTGTACCCGTACCGCCTCTCTGTCTTTCAAGGTGAGTCCACATTCGCGTAAGTCTTGGTAGGAGGTATTGGAATCTTGCCAACTCAACTTGGGTTTTAGCTTGTGCTGTCTGCGCCCTATTGAGAAAAATATCCAAGATCAATAAAGACCTGTCATAGACTTTTACTTTGAGTTCATTTTCCAAGTTTCTCATTTGAGAAGGAGAAAGGTCATCATCAAAAATCACCATATCCACTTCAAAATGGGTTACATAAGCTTTTATTTCTTCCAGTTTACCTGTGCCTACAAATGTCCTCACATCAGGTCTTTCGAGCCTTTGGGTAAATTTATACACTGTTTTTGCGCCGAGAGTCTCCGTCAAGAAAGCAAGCTCTTCCAGATATTCCTGGACCTGTTGCTCGGTCTGACCCTGACGGATCAGGGCTACCATGACGGCAGTTTCCTGAATAGGGGCAGTTTCAAATAATTTTTGGAATTTTCTTGAAATTTTACTCATACATTTTGGCGATATATTGGAAAAAGAGAAGCTGACTGAAAATAGTTCCAAACAGGAATGTCCTACAAATTTAACATCCTAAGGACAATAAGCCTTATATTTGCGACATTAAAACCCCATGACCTGGTAATATCCTAAATTCAATTCTCCCAAATAGTTTCCGTTTTTGGTCTATTCCCAAATTAATTATCGGTTTCTAGCTATCATATTTACCTTCACCAACAAACAATGAAAATAACAGCAACGCCCCTTGAGGGTCTTTTTGAAATATATCCTGTGATTTTTAAGGACGAACGCGGTTATTTTTTCGAGTCATTCAGAAAAGAAGATCTCCTCTCTCAGGGCATCGATAAAGAATGGGTTCAGGAAAACCAATCATTCTCCAAAGTTGGCACCATTCGTGGTCTTCACTATCAAAATGAACCTCATGCTCAAGCCAAACTTGTCAAAGTTATCAGCGGAAAAGTTCTAGATGTAGTGGTTGACCTAAGAAAAGGTTCAAAGACCTATGGAAAAGTGTACAGCAAAATTCTGGATGACCAAAACCATAACATGCTCTTCGTACCTGAGGGATTTGGACATGGGTTTTCTGTGTTGGAAGATGCGGTGTTTTCCTATAAATGTTCCAATTATTACAACAAAGCAAGCGAAGGCGGAGTAATATGGAATGACCCGGTTTTAAATATTGACTGGCAGGTGGATACACCCATAATTTCTGCCAAAGACCAAATTCTTCCAACATTCGAAGAATTTACAGAAATGACCAAAGGAGGACTATAATGGGATTATTTGATTTTTTGAAGAGCAAAAGCAAAGCATTAACCCCAAATAAACTTGATCTGGGCTGGATGCAGACTGATATGCATTCGCACCTTATTCCGGGCATAGACGATGGCTCTAAGTCATTGGAAGAATCTTTGGAAATGATTTCAAGGTTAAAGGACTTTGGGGTCAAGAAAGTCGTGACTACCCCCCATATCATGTCCGAATTTTATAAAAATACGCCTGAGATTATTCTTGGTGGATTGAAAAAAGTGAAGGAAGCCCTTCAAAAAGAATCCATTGACATAGAAATAAACGCAGCCGCAGAATATTACCTAGATGAATTCTTCCTCGAAAAAGTCAGAAGTGGCGAACCACTCCTCACTGTATACAAAAATCACGTTTTGGTGGAGACAGGTTTTGTAACAAAACCGATGATGCTGGTGGAGATATTTTTTGAAATGGAAATGAACGGATATAAACCGATACTGGCACATCCTGAGCGCTATCAATACCTTGCCCAAGACAAAAAATTGCTTCATGAAATGATTGATAGGGATATTTATTTTCAGCTCAATCTTTTGTCCCTTACCGGATTTTATTCCAGGCATGTCCAGGCTTTTGCTGAATTGCTGGTGAAAGAAAACAGGATTAAATACGTAGGAACCGACACTCATAATCACCGATATCTAGATGCTTTGGAATCATTGACCCAGAGTAAATATTACGACAAAATCCAGGAAATTTCCATATTCAATACCTATCTATGAAAATTCTGATCACAGGAGCTACCGGACTTTTTGGAAGTTACCTTTCTAAAAAATTTATGGGAGAAGGGGAAATCCTGGCCTTGAAAAGAGAGCACAGGTCTAAGGGTTTATTGGAAAATTCTGATTCGGGAATTACTTGGGTCGAGGGAGATATTTTGGATCCTCTTTCCTTGGAGGAGGCTATGGATAAAGTAGATCTCGTAATCCATGCAGCTGGAATGGTTTCGTTCAATCCCGGAGATGAAAGTAAATTGATGAAAATCAATGTAGATGGCACTGCCAATGTGGTAAACGCAATGCTAGCCAAAGGAGTCAATAAACTGATCCATGTCAGTTCAGTTTCGGCTTTGGGAAGAACCGCCGAGGCAAAAGTTGCTGATGAAAATACCCCTTGGGTAGAATCTACGCTTAACACTCCCTATGCTATCTCTAAATACCAGGCCGAACTGGAAGTCTGGAGGGGCGTACAGGAAGGTTTGGAGGCAATAGTGATACTGCCTTCGATCATTTTGGGCAAAGTCAGTGATGACCGCAGTAGTACACAGATCTACCATTATGTCCTGGAAGAAAGTAAATACTACCCTGCAGGTACTGTCAATTTCATTGATATCAGGGATGCCGTAGAAATCACCCATCAACTATTTAAAAAAAACCTCTGGGGAGAAAAATTTATTCTAAACAACAGCGCTGTATTGTACAAGGATTTTTTTGAAACTATGGCAAAGGTTTTTGAAAAAAAGGCTCCTGCCAAGAAAGTCAGCCCTTTTCAGATCAAACTAGCGATATTTTTTATTGGAATAGGAAGGCTCTTGGGAATAAGCAAAAATCCGCTAAACAAGCAGACAGCGATGCTTGCACAGCTTTCGATTACCATGGACAATAGAAAAGTGACGGAAGCAATCAAATTCAGGTACCATTCTTTGGAAGACAGTTTCAGGTGGGCGAAGTCGAACGAAAATTAAATTCTGGACGTTAATCCATTTAAAATTTAAAAATCCTCTTTTTGGGGGATTTGGCACATATTGGCCACTTCCATAAAAAAATAATCAAAGAGGGGTTTTGTACCAAAAAATAATTTGGTATCTTAAGTAAACTATTAAAAGAAACAGATGACCGGAGATTTTGATAACGATTGGGAAGAAGACAAAGAACTCGTAGAACGGTTTGAAAATTCACTTAAGTCCAATATGGATCTTTATTTTGAGGAAGAGGAATTAGAAAACATAGTCCGATTTTATTTTGATCAACAGAAATTTGTAAAAGCACTAAAAGCATCTGCACATGCTTTGGAAAAATTTCCCTTCAGCGTCGAAATCAAGCTGTTGAAGGCGCAGTGCCTGATATTCAATGATGAACTGGAGGAGGGATTGGAAATTCTCGAGAATCTCAACAACCTGTCTCCGAACAACGAGGATATCGTTTTAGCACTCAGTCAGGCCTTGATGATCAACAGCAATATCAAAGAAGCGATCGAACTGCTGGAGAATTTTTTACCTATGGCCGAGGACAAAGCTGAAGTGTATTATACACTTGGCAACCTTTACAAAGCCAACGAAAACAACGAAAAAGCCACATATTATTATAAGGAATGTGTCAAAATCAGGATCAACCATGAGGATGCACTGTTCCAATTGGCAATGATCACTGAGGAAGAGGGTTCTTTTGATGAAATCCTTGATTTTTATAGGGAATTTATTGATCAGGACCCGTACAGCGCAGGTGCTTGGTATAACCTAGGTGTGGTTTACAACAGACTTGGAAGGTTTGAGGAAGCCATACAGGCCTATGATTATGCCCTGATTATTGATGATGCTTTCGCCTCTGCCTATTTCAATTTGGGCAATGCCTATATGAATACCAACCAATTTGAGCTTGCACTTGAAGCATACCAAAACACCATTAACTGTGAGGGTGCAAATGCCGAAAACTGCTGCTATCTCGGTGCCGCCTATGAAAAATTGGATCAAATAGACCTGGCTTTCAAAAATTTCAAGAAATCAGCCAAGCTTGATCCTGAATATGACGATGCCTGGTTTGGATTGGGAATGTGCATGCTCAAAAAAGAAAAATTCTTTGAAGCCATCCACTATTTCAAAAAAGCAATCAAACTTACCAAAGAAAATGCCACCTATTGGGTAGGACTTGCGGATGCGGAATACAACCTCGGCAACCTTCAGGCCAGTTCTGAAGCGTATGAAGAAGCCATCACCCTTGAACCGGGGATTATAGAAACCTATGTCAACCTTTCTATCATCTATTTTGACCAAAACAGGTTTGAGGAAGCTGAAGACGTCATCAAGGAAGGTATTGAAGAATTGCCCGAAGAAGCTGAATTATATTACAGACTCGTGGTCTATCTGATTAAATCAGCTAAATACAAGGAAGCCTTTTCATATTTAGAAAATGCATTAACTTTGGACTTTGGGAGACACACATTGTTGTACGATTTGATGCCGGAGATCAAACACCAAAAGGCTATTTTCAAAATCATCTCCCAATATAAGGATGCCGATACATCATCCGATCTAAACAATTAATTACCTGAAATTCGAACTTAATGAATTACGTTCTGAAGAATCTGCCTGTACGAACTGAAAAACCACGTACTACGGGGTTTACCATGGTTATGGACAAAGGCATGGGTATCAGGGAGGTTGAAAACTTCGTTGAGGCCAACAGTGATTTTGTGGACATTGTCAAGCTAGGCTGGGCTACTTCCTATCTCACTAAAAATCTTGCACAGAAAATCCAGATTTACAAAGATGCAGGGATCCCTGTCTATTTGGGAGGTACTTTGTTTGAGGCATTTGTCATCAGAGGTCAATTTGAGGATTACAGAAGGGTTCTGGAGAAATTTGACCTTTCCTTTGCAGAGGTCTCTGACGGATCAATCAGCCTCAACCACGGCAAAAAATGTGAATACATCCAAATTTTATCTAAGGATGTCACCGTTTTGTCAGAAGTTGGATCAAAAGATGCTGCTAAAATCATCCCTCCATACAAATGGATCGAACAGATGCAAAGTGAACTTGATGCGGGTTCGTGGAAAGTAATCGGGGAAGCAAGAGAAGGCGGAAACGTGGGTTTGTTCAGAGATTCAGGAGAAGTCAGACAGGGTCTGGTGGAAGAAATTCTTACCAAAATCCCTGAGGACAGAATTATTTGGGAAGCTCCCCAAAAAGAGCAACAAGTTTGGTTTGTAAAACTTCTTGGAGCCAACGTCAATCTGGGCAATATTGCCCCAAATGAACTTATTCCCCTAGAAACCATCCGATTAGGTCTCAGAGGAGACACTTTTGACCATTTTCTAGGTGCACACCTTATGTAATACTATTTCTGGACTGCCTGATTAAGAAGGCAGTCCTTTTTTTGATCCACAATGAACTATCTCAAAGATTATATTTTAACCTTCCTCAAAGGCATGTCCATGGGAGCTGCTGATGTCGTTCCCGGAGTTTCAGGAGGTTCTATTGCCCTGATAGCAGGCATTTACCAAAAACTTCTCGACAGTATCAAGTCCATTGATAAAACTGCCCTAGGTTTTCTATTCAAATTTGAAATTAAGAGCCTTTGGGAGCATATCAATGGGGGTTTTCTATTCACCTTGCTTGCTGGGATTCTGACAAGTATTTTTTCTCTTTCAAAGGTAATCACTTACCTGATGGACAACCATCCGATTCCTCTGTGGTCGTTTTTTTGCGGATTGATCATCATTTCTGCGGTAATTATCCTAAGAGACATCAAGAGATGGAATGTTGGCGTGATCCTTTCTCTACTTTTAGGAACAATAACTGCCTATTGGATTACAGGATTGCCTCCCACCACTACTCCGGATGCGCTTTGGTTTACCTTTGTAGCCGGAGCCATAGCGATCTGCGCGATGATTTTGCCGGGTATTTCAGGAAGCTTTTTGCTATTAGTCATGGGCCAATACGAAAGAATTCTCGGAGCAGTCACTGATAAAAATTTTCTGATAATTATCGTTTTTGGTTCAGGTTGTGTTGTAGGATTGCTTTCTTTCAGTAGGTTGATTTCTTGGTTGCTGAAACATTACCATGCGGTGACTATCGGTGTTCTGTCCGGATTTATGCTAGGATCACTTAACAAAATCTGGCCTTGGAAAGAAATCCTCTCTTACAGGATGTCTTCTTCTGGAGAACAGAAACCTTTCCTAACCGAAAATATTTGGCCCCAACATTATTTGGAAGTGACAGGACAGGAACCGCAGATACTTTATGCAGTGTTGTCATTTTTGTTTGGAATCCTTTTGGTTCTGGGAATTGAAAGAACAGCAAATTACCTGAAGCGATCATGAGAAAATTCGGATTGATAGGTTTTCCGTTGACCCATTCTTTTTCCAAAAAGTATTTCACTTCAAAATTCGAAAAGGAAGGGATCTTGGATTGTCAATATGATTTGTATGAAATCCCGGACATTTCCCTTTTTCCCAAAATCCTGTCCGAAAATACTGAACTGGAAGGCATTAATGTCACCATTCCTTACAAGGAAAAGGTTATTCCATTTCTGGATGAAATGGATCCCGCCTGCCAAAAAATCGGTGCGGTCAATTGTATCCAAATCAAAGAAGGAAAACTCAAAGGTTACAATACCGACTATATAGGATTTAGACAATCACTTGAGGGTTTTCTTGGATCGAGCAAGCCAAAAGCATTGGTTCTGGGAACCGGAGGAGCATCCAAAGCAGTGGTGCAGGCGCTTTCAGATATGGGAATTTCTTTATTGATGGTTTCTAGAAATTCTTCTGAAAAACCCGGTTGGATCAATTACCGAGATTTGGAGTCAAATCCCACCATACTTGAGTCCCACCAGCTTATCATCAATACCACTCCGGTAGGGACATTTCCAAAAACCGAAGAAATGCCGGAAATCAACCCAAATTACATTACAGGAATGCACAAGGTCTATGACTTGGTGTACAATCCTGAAAAAACTTTTTTGATGCGCTCCCTTGAGGCGCGCGGTGCATTGGTAAAGAATGGATTGGAAATGCTCCAACTTCAGGCAGAAGCTGCCTGGAAGATCTGGAATTGATTTCTTTTCACATTTTAATTTTATTGCCATGTATTGGAAAAAACTATCACACGAACAAATCAAAGAAACCATATTCAATGCCCTTTCCCAAAATCTGGATTACAGAGGCGATCACCCCATACTTGGAATTCCCGGAACATACCTGGATACTGCAGAATTTTATCCAGATGCACCATTTTTGAAAGATGCGCCATACATGTCTGCCATGGTCCGCAATCCAAACCATATCGGCGTACATTCTCTCAGCGACAAATCGGTCCTGGAGATATTTGAAGGTACCCAGAAAATCGAAAAGGACCTGATCCGCTTGGTAGCAGAGGAAATCCTTAATGGAGATCCAAACCAACAAGACGGATATGTGGCAACCGGCGGAACAGAAGCCAATATTCAGGCCATGTGGATTTACAGGAATTTTTTCAAAAAAGAATATGATGCCAGACTTGGTGAAATCGGACTGGTTTATTCCCAAGACTCTCATTATTCCATGCCTAAAGGTGCCAATCTGCTTAACCTTACCAGCATCATCCTCGAAGTGGAACCGGAAAGCAGGCAGATCACCAAGGAATCCTTAGAGTCCAAAGTAAATACCGCCATGCAAGAAGGCATCAAGTATTTCATCGTCATCGCAAATCTTTCCACTACCATGTTTGGGTCTGTAGATGACATCGATATACTAGGCGATTTTTTCACTAATCTCAATGTACCATTCAAAATCCATGTAGATGCCGCTTATGGAGGGTTTATTTACCCTTTTACAAACCCAATGAGCAGGTTTACATTCCAAAATCCTTACATGAATTCCATTACAGCAGATGGACACAAAATGCTTCAGACACCCTACGGAACAGGGCTTTTCTTGATCCGAAAAGGGTTTTTTGACTATGTCAAAACGGAAGAAGCGCAATATATCCCCGGAAAAGATTATACCGTCAGCGGAAGCCGGTCCGGAGCCAATGCCATCTCTATGTGGATGATATTGCAGATCCATGGATCGGAAGGATGGAAATACAAAATGGAAACCCTTTGCGACCAAACAGAGCGAATTTGCAAGAGATTAGAAAGAATGGGAGTGGAATATTTCAGAAATCCTTACCTGAATATCATCGCGATAAAAGCCAAATACCTATCCAAAGAATTGGCATACAAATACTACCTCGTTGCCAATTCCTATGAATTTGAACCGGAATGGTACAAAATCGTCGTCATGCCCCACGTCAAGCCGGGAACGATTGACAGCTTCCTGATGGAACTGGAAGGTGAACTCCAATCCAACCTTAGGAAATAAGTTCTTTCTCAAAAAAACCCAATGATAAATATCATTGGGTTTTTTGCTTTTAATGCTCCTGAACTTACTTATTATATTGAAGATCCTACCAAAGATTAAGACCAATGTCCCTATTAAATTGCTAATTAATAATTTATTGCCAAGGTTAGATATCTTTGATTTTTATCCTCTTTTTTCATAATAAATCAATAAACTAGGCCTACTTAACGGTAAAATATTTCACATCATTTTTATATTTTTATAGAATTTTAATTTTATACAATCTTCATTTAAAATACAATCTATGGAAGAAGTAACCACTTACACAACAAAGTTTATGGACTGGGTATACGTTTTCGGTCCAAAATTACTAGGTGCACTTGCAGTATTTATCATTGGCCTTTACGTGGTCAATTTCATTTCGAAGCTTGTTTCAAAGGCACTTAACAAAAGAGGAATAGAAGTTTCCCTGCAATCATTTTTGGGTAGTCTCGTGAGTGGGGGTTTAAAGGTGCTATTGCTGATTTCTGTCGCGGGCATGCTTGGGATTCAGACTACTTCATTTGTGGCAGTCGTCGGTGCTTTGGGTTTAGCTGTGGGTTTGGCTTTACAGGGTTCGCTTGCCAATTTTGCCGGCGGGGTATTGATCCTGGTTTTTAAGCCTTTTAAAATCGGAGACCTGATAGAATCAAACGGTCAGACCGGCGTGGTCAACGAAATCCAAATTTTCAATACAATCCTGCTGACGGCAGAAAACAAAACCGTCATTCTTGCAAACGGCGCTGTCTCTAACGGTACGATCGTCAATTATTCCCGTCATGGCAATCTCCGTGTAGATATCACCATGGCTTTGGCCCCAGACAGTGATGTGGTCAAAGCAAAAAATGTTGCCTTAGAAGTATTAAAAGCAAATGAGTTTGTATTGGAAGAACCAGCTCCTTCTGTCAATGTTTTGAAAGTAGGTGATGGAATGGTCACTCTTGCCATCAGGCCTTATTCATCTCCTGCACATTATTGGGATGCGTTCTTCTCTGTTCAAGAAGAAATCAGATCAGCTTTTGACAAAAACAGTATCTCCGGACCAACCCCGACTAGGGTGATCATTAGTAAATAAAATTCAAAGTCAAAACAAAAGGTTGAAACAAGGCAAATAAATAGTATCCGGTGATCTGAAAACCAATTCAAAACCAAAGAAAAAAAATGGCAAAGACTTTTGAAATGGCAAATAAATTCTTGAAACTGGCAAAAAATCATAAATTTGTTTTGGCTTAAATTAGATTAGCCTAAAAACAAATCACCAACAACAAAACAGAAAGACTATGACCCTGTTAAAAAAACTGAAATCAAGTACCTTATTGGTATTGGCCTTTGGCTTCCTTTTCGTAGCAACCGTTAGTTCTTGTGGAGGTAAAAAAGAAGGAGAAGAATCAACCGAACAAGTAGAAAGTGCCGAGCATCCTGCTGAAGGTGCTGAACATCCATCCGATGGTGCAGAACACCCCACTGATTCTACTTCAGAACATCCTGCAGACACAACTGCTACCAATTAATTTCAAAAAGGCGTTTTAAAAGTGTCTGGAAACCAGCTCTCAGGATATGGTTTTTTCAGACACTTCTTTTTTCCTCCATATCCAATCTTACCAAATCAAAAAAATCAGAAGGCATTATCAAAATCCCATGAAAGGAATTCCCACGTTTTTCAGAAAAATGGTCAAGTTTACTCTGATTTTCTGTTGAATGAAAATACAGTTTGTGGAAAAGCAGGTTCTCCGTTTATTTCCATGATGGGATAAGCCATAAAATTGATCGGTCCTCCAGATGGACCAGGGCTTACTTTGAGGTCACGGCCCTGACTGAATTCAATCCTATTGGCAGGATGCCTTCCAAAATAATATGTAGCAAGGGCTGTGTACTTATTACCCTCACTGATATCCACCGGCCACCACTTGCCATCTGCGTAGAATTCGGCCCAACAATGATACCCATCAATACCTCCCTCGTCCCTATCTGAGGGAATTGAGGCACCTATGGAAAACCTCGCCGGAATATCAATTGATCTCGCCAAGGAAATGAAAAAAGAATGAAACTCAGTGCAGTTTCCCGTCTTGGAATCGCAGGCATAATTGGAATCCCCGCGGCCGAATTTACCAAATTTCATATACCGCATGTTGTCAATAATATAATCATACAAAGCCCGAGCTTGGACGAGTTTATTGTCATTTTCCTTGCCTTTGATGGCTTCTTTGGCTATTTCTTCAAACCTACCGCCGATTGGCATCAAAAGATTTGGCTGTAAGTATTTCTTGTCGACGGGATCAAAAGCATCATAAGGACCTTTTTCTTTCCTTGCCACCTGATAGGTAATGTCAATTTCCTTTCCGCTATCCTCTGGCCCGAGTTCTAGGTAAAGAATCGTATTGTCAAAATCCTGTTCTTTCAACATTTGATGTTTTCCAGGAAGGTTCATTTTGACCACCTCAACATTTTGGAAACTGTCACTTTTGGCGATAGGAATCCACATTTTGGCAGATCCGTCAATCTTGGGAAGTTTGGAATAGTAATGAAAATCAAATTCATCCTGACCTTCGACAACTCCTAACAAATCCGTGGATGCAATTTCAACCGGGACTCTCCGCCAGGTTTTGTCCACCACCTGCTTCCAAGTGTAAAATGGCTTGCCGTTCAGTTTGTGAAGGGAAGTTTCTGTTACCCTCATGTTTCCCGGTTCACCCTCCATAAAAAAATCCACATCATAGACATCTCCTTTTTCATCCGCCAAATCCACACAGGCAAAATATTTTTTCGGACCAAGGTTCGAAAGGTACTCAGTATGGACACGAACGAGCTTCAAATTGAAATTTCCTCTTTCGTCATTGACTTGAAAATAGCCGTCACCTGTCTCTGTTTCCTTTTCAATATAGGCTTTGATCCCTATTTCTATTTCGGCAATAGAGACTTTTTGTGGTTTTGTCTGTTCCTCTTTTTCTCCCTGAGTTTCATTTGGAGATTGGCAGGATGCAATTATCAATAGCCATCCAAATAAAATAAAAAACCGGTTTCTCATCTTTGGGCTTGTTAATGTTGATTTGTTGATCGGATTATGGAATGTTGGCAAACAAAAGTCCATATTTCCCAAATATACAATAAATCCAAAGAAGGAGATTTCAAAAGAAGTCTCCCAAGGAGTATGTAAGCCTGTTTTACTTTAAGCCGGATTTTTATCCATTTGCATAATCTTCCTTACTATCGAATTGAATGTTGATTAGATTGTAAATATATACCAAACCTAGTCTTCCAAAATGGCCAATACTATCTACTTCCTAATTCTGTCCATCGTTCTAAATCTAGGCGATATGACAGTAATCAAATCACAGGAAAAGGAACAATCATCCATCCGACCCAAGGTTGCTTTTACTTTTGATGATGGGTCCACACGTGATATGCCTAATCTAAAATTGGAGGAGTGGAACCAAATGATACTTACAAGCTTGAAAAAACATGATGCCAAAGCGGTTCTATTTGCTACTGTCGGACCCTTGGACAATGACAAAGGCAGGTATGTACTTTCTTCTTGGGACAAAGAAGGCCACCGGATTGCAAACCACACTTTTACCCATCCGAGATTCAGCGATCCGAAGACGACTTTGGAGATGTTCAAGACAGAGCTCATTAGAAATGATGCTGTGATCCGTGCCTATCCCAACTTCTACCAATACTTCAGATTCCCTTACCTCAAGGAGGGTGAAACAAAAGAGAAAGTGGAAGGATTCAGGACTTTTATGATAGAAAAAGGTTACAAAAACGGCCATGTTACCATAGATGCCTCTGATTGGTATATCGCCAGCAGATTGGTAGATAGGCTCAAAGAAAATCCGCAGGCCGACATCAGCGGGTTTAGGGATTTTTACATCGAACACATGTATGACCGAGCTTTATTTTATGATGGATTGGCTGACCAATTGACCGGTAGGAAAATCAACCATACGATCTTACTTCACCATAACCTTGCCTCGGCATTATTCTTGGATGACCTGATCGTACATTTCAAAGAAAAAGGATGGGAAATCATGGATGCGGATGAGGCCTTTAAGGATCCGATATTTGAAGAAGTCCCAATGGTAATTCCTGCCGGAGAAAGTCTAATTTGGGCCCTTGCCAAGCAAAGTGGAAAGTATGACAAAGATCTCCGCTATCCTGCTGAAAATGGTGATTACCTTAAGGCAAAAATGGACAGCCTCGGACTTTAAGACTTGACAAGTCTACTTATACGAATCGACGAAACCGGTCAGAAAATAATATTAAAAGCATATAACAACCAATATTTATAAAAACCGATTTTCAAAAATTTCGTTTTCTGAATAAAGATTCAATCCGAAACAGGAGAAAAACTCTTATCAAATTCAGACCCTGGTCTTATCCTTATTCAATATTCTGTAATCAAATAAACCTAGATAGTTATGGAAAATTACGAAACACTATCACAAGCAATAAACGGACTGAAAAGCCAAGGATATACTGAGGATTTTAACCTCAAAGAATTTTGTATTGAATGCCGTGGGGGTGAATTCCGCATTTTACACGATGAATTTCAAATAGATAAGGTTTTTAGATTTGAGGGAAATTCTGATCCTGATGACCAATCGGTCCTCTATGCCGTATCTTCCGACAAATTCAATTTGAAAGGGGTCTTGGTCAATGGCTATGGTATATACTCCGATCCGCTGACAGATGATATGCTTAAAAAATTGAGTTATGATCCTGATTTAAGAAATTGAATTCAAAATTGAATTTGTGTACTCTTTTTTCGTTGCCACAAATTTCCTGTGTTGACTTCATTGTGGAACTTAGGAATTTCCCTTTTAGCAAATTACCCATCTTCTCCGGGTCTTATTCCCTCTGAAATCGAAAAAGCGACAGGTAGGACCCGCCGCTTTTTCTAGTAGTTATCACTTTCATTTTAAACTTTGCTTACATTTTAGCTGAGTAGTTTGGGGCTTCTCTTGTGATGCTTACATCATGCGGATGTGATTCCTTGACACCTGCAGCAGTGATTTTCACAAACTTGCCATTCTTTTGCAGATCTTCCACAGTTGGGGTACCACAGTAACCCATACCAGCCTGAAGTCCACCCACTAATTGGTAAAGGACTTCTGAAACCAAACCTTTGTATGCTACTCTACCAACGATTCCTTCCGGTACAAGCTTCTTGATATTGTCTTCTGCATCCTGGAAATAACGGTCTTTGGAACCGGATTCCATGGCTTCCAGCGAACCCATACCTCTATATGTTTTGAATTTCCTTCCTTCAAAAATCAGCATTTCTCCTGGAGCTTCTTCTGTTCCTGCCAACAAAGACCCAATCATGATAGATCCTGCGCCTGCAGCAATGGCTTTCACCAAATCACCCGAATAGCGGATTCCACCATCAGCGATGACAGGAACATTTCTACCTTTCAGAGCTTCTGCGCATTCAAATACAGCCGAAAGCTGTGGAACACCCACACCTGCAATCACCCTTGTGGTACAGATACTTCCCGGACCTACTCCCACTTTCACTGCATCTGCACCTGCATCAGCAAGTGCAATTGCAGCTTCCGGAGTCGCAATATTGCCTACTATAACTTCCAAATCCGGAAATGCATCTTTGATTCTTCTGCATGCATCCATGACGCCTTTGGAGTGTCCATGTGCTGTGTCTATGGAAACAACATCTACACCTGCTATCTTAAGGGCTTCGACCCTTTCGACAATATCAGCGGTGACACCGACAGCAGCACCTACACGAAGCCTTCCAAATTCATCTTTGCAGGCATGCGGTTTGTCCCTTCTTTTTAAAATATCCTTATAGGTGATCAGACCTGTAAGTTTTTCATCCTCATCTACAATCGGAAGTTTCTCGATTTTGTATTCTTGAAGAATCTCTTCAGCCTGTTCAAGTGAAATTCCTGCCTTGGCAGTAATCAGGTTTTCACTTGTCATAATATCTTTGATTTTAACATTTGGATCTTTGATGAACCTCAAATCCCTATTGGTGATGATTCCTTTCAAAACCCTGTTTTCGTCCACAACAGGAATCCCTCCAATATGGTATTCGCGCATGATGGCATCCGCATCCCTTACTTTGGATTCAATATCCAAGGTAATCGGATCCAAAATCATCCCGGCCTGAGAACGTTTCACCTTTCTGACTTGGGCGGCCTGCTTCTCGATGGACATGTTTTTGTGTATAAAACCAAGTCCACCTTCTAGCGCAATGGCAATAGCCAATTCGGATTCCGTCACAGTATCCATCGCGGCGGAAACAAGAGGAATGTTGAGTCGGATTTTTTTGGTGAGTTGGGAGGATGTGTCTGTATTTCTTGGAAGGACTTCAGAATATCCCGGCACTAAAAGCACATCGTCGTAGGTGAGTGCTTCAAAAAGAAATTTATTGGAATTGAGGTTCATAGCAAATTCGGTTAGGTAACCCTATTTGCCCGTCAAAGATAAGAACATTTTCAGTTGTCAATCAAATCGGTTTGAAAATAAATTAAATAGGAGATGTAAGACGTGAGATATGAGATGGGAGACTTAAGATTCTAGAAGCAAGACACAATATCCAAGACTTGGTTCCATTATATGAGGAAGAACTTCTCTTTTCAGTTCATAGGATGTACAGCTAGTCCAGTTTTCTTAAATAACTCACATTGGTTTCCTCGTCATCCTGAAAAAGGAACAGCCTGTCCCGTTTTCTCCGGGAACTGAAGGATCTCATTTGCCTTAGGTGAGACCCTTCGTGCCTCAGGGTGACGGTAGATAACCCGACAACTATGACAACGCGAAGCTGACAACAATTATAACAACTACAACCATTTCATCCCCAAAATATCCCCCTACCTGCCATTGCATACCAGAAAGTGCCCAAGGAGAAAATGAAATAAATGACAGCAAAAATATTTACCTTCTTGACATCCTTTCTTGCAAAATACCAGGCAAAAAGCGGGACAGTCTGCAAGGCGTGAATTCCGAAAAAATGGAAAATCCGAAGGTCACCATAGGCCTTTGCCCAATTCAGGAAGAAAATTCCCTCCTGGCCATCGGGCGCTCCAACTGTATGACTCAAGTTGGCGGCCATCAGATAACCTTCCATACTCGCAACAATAAAAATCAACATGCCCAAGCGAATGCCTCTCTTATACCCTGCAAAAAGGGATTCCACAACTGAAAATAATCGATAGGCCCAAAAAACCATGATGGTATTTATGAGAATGGCAATGCCCATGATTTGGAACAAAACCGCATTGCCTACAGAACTGACATTGAAATGGGAGAGCTCTCCCCTAGAAGCCTGATAGATGATGATTACCATCTCGATTATCATAGCGGTGATAATGGTTAGTTTGATCTTCTGGACTTTTCGGATTTGGGGGAGATAAAATAAATACCAAGCCATCGTCCAAGAAAAGATTCCAATGGAAACAGCAAATTTCATAGGTTTCATCCAGACATTGACCCCATTTAAAGTCCTGTCATCAAAAAAAGAAATAGCCAACAATATGAAAAATAAAATGAAATTGAGCAGGCCAAACTGCCCAAGGGACATGCTTCTTTTGAAAATCTTTCTGATAAATATCATGGGTGATAAGGACTCTGATTGAGTTTTTTGATTTTGGATGCCCTGACCAAAAAGTACAACAACAAGCCTACAGGCCCCATCATAAATGTCAACAGCAGACAAGGAAGCACCAACCATCGGCTGATATCTTTTTCCCAGGCATCCTGAGCGATCCACATTCCGACAAACATGTCAAAAGCAAGGTAGTGAATCCATCCCGCCAAAAGGGCTTCATCTGAACCGAAAAGCAACCTCACTTCAGACAATGTACTGAATCCTCCCTCCCCTCCACTGAACAAAGCCGGAATGATATAAAACCCATAAGTAATTGCCATCAAAATGAAAACTCCTGAAAATAGCGTTTGGTAAATCCATTTCCTTGGATAAAAAATAAACAGTGCAATCCATGAAAAAAAGGCCAAGGTACTGGCCATGCCAAAAACAGCTTCTAGTGTCATGGGGATCGGATGTTTGGTTATTTTAAATTTAGGGAAAATTATCCCGCAAAGGCGCAAAGGCACGAAGAAAAATTTGGAAACGTAATTATTATTCTAGAATAGGCTAGAATACAAGAATCTCTGATTCAAAAAAAACAGTTCAGTTTAAATGAATACCATCATTTTCTAACCCTAATTTTATTTCCTCTTGATCTTTGCTATATAAAAACCATCATACCCGCTATCCTGTGCCAAGACTTTTTGGTCTTCCACCAATTCAAAGTTTTTACCGTTTTCGGAAGAAAGGAATTTCTCGACCTGCATTTGGTTTTCGGTAGGCAAAATACTACAAGTAGCATAAACCAATAATCCGCCCGGTTTTACCATGCCGGCATAGTTTTGAAGGATTTCCTGTTGGATGGCCTGCACCTTTTCTATGGATTCAGGAGTCAGTTTCCACTTGGTATCCGGATTGCGTTTCAATACTCCCAATCCCGAGCAGGGCACATCCAACAGCACCCGGTCAGCAGATTCCTTTAATCTTTTAATTGTCTTATTTCCTTCGATTACTTTGGGTTCAATGATGCTAATCCCGTTCCTTCTCGCCCTCAGTTTGGTGTTTTGCAGCTTCCATGCCTCCACGTCCATGGATAGGATCCTACCTTTATTTTGCATCAAGGCGGCTAGGTGAAGTGATTTTCCTCCAGAACCCGCACAGGCATCAATCACCCGCATGCCAGGTTCCACTTCCAAAGCTGCTGCCACGAGTTGGGACGAGGCATCCTGAATCTCAAAAAGCCCTTCTTTAAAGGCCGGATTTTTGAAAATATTCTGCCTTTTTGCAAGTACCAATGCGTCTTTGTAGCCTTTGGGAGCATAGGATTCGATGCCATCGTCAGCAAGCCTTTTCATGAGTTGCTCGCGGGTGACTTTGAGTGTGTTGACCCTAAGGACGACATCTGCTTCTTGGTTGAGAGTTTCGATTTCTTTCTCCCAATTTTCTCCCAAAAGTTCAGCACCCATGTCATCAAGCCAATCGGGAATAGATTGAAGGATTGCCCTTTCTTGGATCCTGTCATAATTTGCTTTGATGAATTTTGGATCCAAGCCTTTGAATTCCCTCCAATCCGGAAGTTCATTTCCCTGAAGCACCCAATAGGTACCAAAAAGATGGTAGAAGTCATCCGATGGGCTAAGTTGATTGAGTAGCCTCCACCATCTTACCATTTCATAGATGGACTCGGCAATAAATCCTCTGTCCCTTGCTCCCCATTTTGGATTGGATTTCAATTTTCTTTCAATCACTTTATCAGCATACCTGTTTTGGTTAAAAATTTCATCCAGGGATTCAATGACAGCGCTGACTGTGTTGGTAAAGAGTTTCATGGCAAATATTTATATGAGGCACAAAGATAACAGGATTCCGATGCCCGATAGGCAAAGGTTTAAAATCCCAAAACCGATATTTTTGTTAATTTTGCACCCGCTCAACAATTATTGATTTATGCTTGACAAACTACAAGCGCTGAAAGAAAGATTTATAGAAGTAGGCCAACTGATCATTCAGCCGGACTCCATGTCCGACATGTCCAAGTACACCAAACTGAACAAGGAATATAGGGACCTCGAAAAAGTGGTAAACCTGTATGATGAATATAAGTTGGTCAAAGAAAATATTACCAGTACCAAGGAAATTCTGGAAAAAGAAAAAGATCCTGACTTCCGTGAAATGGCCAAAGCTGAACTTGACGAACTGAAGCAAAGGGAAGAAGAATTGGAGGAGTCACTCAGACAACAACTGATCCCAAAAGACCCGAATGATTCCAAGGATTGTATCCTGGAGATCAGGGGCGGTACCGGAGGGGATGAGGCGGCGATTTTTGCAGGTGATTTGTTTAGGATGTACCAGCGTTTTTGCGAAAAAAAGGGTTGGAAACTGACTGTACTCGACCTTACTTTTGGCTCCTCGGGAGGATATAAGGAAATCATCAGCACCATCACCGGCGAGGATGTGTATGGAATGATGAAATATGAATCAGGTGTCCACCGAGTGCAGCGGGTACCTGCCACTGAAACTCAAGGCCGTGTCCATACCTCCGCTGCCACCGTCGCAGTACTTCCCGAAATGGATGAAGTCGAGGTTAACATCAACATGAATGAAATCCGAAAGGATACCTATTGCTCCTCCGGTCCGGGTGGACAATCGGTCAACACGACTTATTCAGCAGTCAGGTTAACACACATTCCATCAGGCCTAGTCGTAACTTGTCAGGATGAAAAATCCCAGATCAAAAACTTTGAAAAAGCATTGAAAGTACTTCGGTCCCGCTTGTACGAAATCGAATTGGATAAACACAATGAAGCAGTAGGCGCCCAAAGAAGGACAATGGTAGGTAGCGGGGACCGCTCTGACAAAATCCGAACCTACAATTATCCCCAAAGCCGTGTCACTGACCACCGCATCAACAAAACTGTCTATAATCTTCCTGATGTGATGGAGGGAAATATTGAAGATTTCATTTCTGCATTGAGACTTTCGGAAAATCTTGAAAGGATGAATGCTTCAGGTTTGGAGGATTGAGGAAAAAGTCTACAGTTTACAGGCAGCAGTCGACAGTTGGAGAAATTGAACCTCAAAACATATTCTCAAAATCATTGGCCAGAATAGCGTGGAAGAAGATTCATCAAAATTTAAATTAAAATTGGAATTTTATCTCAAGGGTATTTAAAAAGGGAATGATGATTGCCTCAAATCAAAAAAACACGAATTCTTTTTAAGGAAACTCAAAAAACTCCGTTATCTTAAAGAGCAATAACCAGCCATAAAATGAAGATTCAAGGAAAAGGAAATGTAAGTTTGGTAACATGGCATGAGGGCCATTACCACAGCCTATATCCTATCGCCAACAACCCAAATATTGCCAAAAACCTGAGAGACAGTTTTCCCTCTCCTTACACCATTCACGATGCGAGACACTGGATCGAGCATAATCAAAAATTCAACCCACCCCAAAATTTCGCAATCGAATATGAAGGCAAATTGGTGGGATCTGTGGGATGTGAAATAGGCAAGGAAGAGCTCCGGACAAATATGGAAATCGGATTTTGGGTGGCTGAACAGTTTTGGGGAAAGGGAATCGCCACACAAGCTGTGCAGTTGTTTACTGAATATGTGCTAGAAAAATTTCCGTCCATAAAAAGGATTTATGCCCAGGTTTTTGATTTCAATGTGCCATCAATGAAAATCCTAGAAAATGCAGGTTATGAACCTGAGGCTATTTTGAAACATGCCTACATCAAAAACGGTAAAGTCGGCGACCTCTTCCAATATGTCATCATCAGAGAAGAAGTTGAAAAATTTATGGATTAAGGTATTTGAAAACATTCCTTACTTTTGGGGCTGATGAAAACAGCCCTTTTTTTGTTTCTCTTTTTTTCAATCACGATTTCTTTGACAAATGCTCAAGAAGTAAATGATACCATTCCGACATCCGGAGCAATTGATAAATTTTTTGATGTAGGAGATCGAGTCATCGATTTGATTTCGGGGGAAAAATGGGCCTTTATTCCGGCGGTCACTTATTCCCCTGAGACAAGATTAGGGCTTGGGGTCCGTGCAATCAGGGTTTTCAAACACAAGGGAGAGACCGATCCCAACCTCCGTCCTTCCTCGATTCCTATCACGGTTTTGTACACCCTCAACAATCAGACGATCTTCACCACAGAACTTGACCTGTGGGCAAATGAAAACAAGGAATACCTGAATGCACGCCTCGAACTTTCCAATTTTCCTTTCAAATTTTATGGCATTGGCAATGACCCCATCACAGATGAAGGCGAATCCTACACCACCCGCTTCGCCTATTTTCACCTGAATTACCTTCGCCAAATCATACCGGGAATATTCTTCGGGCCGAGATATGAATTTCGGGTAGATGACATTTACAGGCGGGTTCCCGGAGGAATATTGGAAACCACACAAGTCCCGGGATACGACGGGCAGCGGCTTTCCGGTTTGGGATTAAACCTCAACCATGACACAAGAGACAATATCTTCCAACCCACCAAAGGATGGAACAACCGGTTCAGTTGGATGGGATTTACTTCTTTTTTGGGAAGTAACTTCAGCTTCAACCAATACACGACAGATTTTAGAAAATACTTCAAGACCTCCGATACCCATGTCCTTGCACTGCAGTCTTGGTGGAGTTTTACAACGGGAAATCCGCCATTTCAGCATATTTCCCTAATCGGTGGCAGCGACAGAATGCGTGGATTTTTTGAAGGAAGATTTAGGGACAATCATGCCATGGTCCATCAAGCAGAGTACCGTTTACCTGTTTACCGAAATCTCGGAATGGTACTTTTTGGTCATGCAGGACAAGTGGCTCCAAAAGTCGGAGATTTTGGATGGAAAAGGTTTAGGTATGGCGCAGGATTTGGTTTTCGGTACAAACTCAATGATGAAGGATTAAATATCCGTTTGGACATAGCCTTTGGAGATCAGCGCGCCTTTTATTTTGGTTTAAATGAGGTGATTTAAATCCAAAACCTAAAAACTATTTTTTTATTCAGGCGTATATTTCTTAAGTTTAAGAAAACCTCAGTATGCTTATGAAAAAATGCCTATTCCGCCTTCTTTCTTTTGGTCTGTTTAGTTTTTTGAAATTCAGCCTTTTTGCCCAAACCCCAATAGACAAAATTACAGCTTCCTACAAGGACTACAATAAAACTTTCCCCTGGGAAAAAGTCTTCCTCCATACCGATAAACCCCATTATTTCTTGAACGATACCATTTGGATAAAAGCCTATGGGATGATTGAAAATGGCGGAGAAGCCCCTGAAGCAACCAAATCGGTACCATTATATGTGGACCTTTACGATGCCAAATTTGAAAGATATATCGACAGGATCATCATCAAACTTGAAGAGGGCAAAGGTCAGGGGGATATTTTGCTACCAAAAGACCTTGAACCCGGATCCTATTCCCTGAGGGCCTATACCCAATGGATGAGGAACTTTGGGGATCCTGCATTTTTTCATAAAGATATTTGGGTAGGAGAATTGGGTGAAAATTGGGAATATGTTGGAGGAGACTCTAAGCTGAATCTGGGGTTTTTTCCCGAAAGCGGTGACCTCGTGGAGGGGATTCAAAGCAAAATCGGATTCAAAGCCACCGATGCTTATGGACGGAGTACAGATGTCATTGGATACATACTCAACAGCAAATCTGATACCCTGATTAGGTTTGAATCAGAACATTTGGGGATGGGGAGCTTTGAATTTACCCCAAAAGAGAATGAAGCTTATGAGGTCTATGCCAAATCTGCCGAACAGAATTGGATGAAGTTTGCCCTAAGCCGGATTTTAAAACAAGGATATGTGCTTGATTTCGATCCACATTATTCAGAAGGTGAGATCAAAGTGACTATCCATCACAACCTAGGGAAGGGGAATGAGCGCAAGAAATTATACTTGATAGGTTTGTCCAAAGGCCAAAAAGTATATGAAAAGGAATTTGATGGAGAAAAGGCCGATCATTCTGTATTGATCTCCAAAGAGGATTTTTTCCCGGGAATCATCACGTTTACCCTGATGGATGAGGAAACCACCCTTTTGGCAGAAAGGTTGGTTTATGTTTATCCATTTTCTCAGGCAATGGCAAATTTCAAATCTGAAAAAACAGAATATAAACCCAAAGAACTTGTGCAGATGGAGATCGCCATCGTGGATGAATTTGGCAGTCCTGTGGAAGGAAATTTCTCGGTATCAATAAGGGACGCGTTCCAGGTTTTGCACCCTGAAAACGGGGAAAACATCTATTCTTACTTTCAGCTGAGTTCGGAAGTCAAAGGAGAAATCGAGCAACCCGATTATTACTTCAATCCTGAAAACCCAAATGCTGAAAAATACTTGGATAACCTCCTTTTGACCCAAGGCTGGAGAAGGTTCTCTTGGGAAAACCTGGCAAAATTAGCCAACCCTCCGGCTTTTGGATTTGAAGAGGGGCTTTCTTTGAGCGGAAAAGTATACAAGGTAAATGACAAACCGATTGAAGCTCCACACGAACTGCGTATGTTGGTAACCCATGAATATGGATTGCCCATTTTATATGAAGGCAAAACGGACCAATCCGGCAGTTTTTCTTTTGTAGGAATGGATTATCAGGATTCAGTCGGGATCTACCTGCAGGCATTTACCGAAAAAGAAAAAAACAACGGAGATACCACTGAACTTAAAAGAAATGAGGTAGTGATGTCTGTGCCAACAACACCCGACTTTCAAATCAGAAACAAAGCATTGCTTCCTTCAGGAGATAAATTTCAGGATTTCGATGAATACCTTGTGTCGGTCAAAGAAGCCAAGGACATGCTTGAGCAGTTTAGACTCAGTCAAGAGATAGAATTGGGTGAAGTTACAGTCAGAGGAAGGAGAAGTGAACCTATCCCGGACAAACGTGCTATACAATATAACAACAGCCCAGATCGGGCGCTGCCTGTGACTGAAGAATATTACTATTTTCAGAATATATTCCAATTGCTGAGGGGAAGATTTCCCGGTGTGAATGTGGTAGGAGATGTGTTTAGCATCAACCCTCCCCCAAATGTAATAATACGTGGTGGAGGTGCGTCCATTGTAAATGCCGGTGGTGCGACATTTTTAATTGATGGCATGAGAGCCATGCCTGGAATGGTTGCATTGCTGCCTGTTTCGGAAATAGAAAGGATCGACATCCTTACGGGTCTAAGCAAAGGTGCTGTTTTTGGTGCTGACGGAGCAGGAGGAGTCATCAACGTACTGACCAAAGCCGGAAATCCAAACTATGATTGGAAAGACGAACCCGTCATCGGAAATGCCGCCATCAAAGCCAAAGGCTATGATCCTATTCGGGAATTTTATACCCCTTCAGGTGTATATGACATTAATGCCCCGATTGCGATAGACTTCAGGTCCACCATCTATTGGAATCCACAAGTCATCACCGACAGTGAAGGCAAAGCCCGATTTCAATTTAGGTTGACGGAAAGCAAACCCGAGGTTAATGTCGACCTACAGGGAATCTCCAAATCCGGAGAACCTATCCGTGCTACATATCGATTTCAGGTAAAATAAACTGTTTGATGAAAAGTTACACTTTCGAGTACAACTTAAAATTTTTGGTTGCCTTTGGGATAATCTGGTTGGGTGTAACCACTGAAATTCTTGCCCAATACAGTCTCAAAGGCCGGGTAGTGGATGCCGAGACCTTAGAGCCTTTACTTTTTGCTACAGTCTTTATCAGCAATTCCAGTATCGGTACTTCTACCAATAAGCAAGGGGAATTTGAACTGACTATTCCCGAGGGCAATCATGAACTTATAATCAGCTATATCGGCTTCCAAACTTTCAGCTATGCCATATCGACCAAAGTGTTGAGACCCTTTTATGAATTTAGAATATTGCAGGAAACCGTAGAGCTCGAAGAAAGTGAAGTAAAAGAAAAAAGAGACAAAGCTTGGTATGATAACCTTGCGGTATTCAAGACCTTGTTTTTAGGAACTAGTGTCAACGCTTCCAATTGCGAAATCAAAAACCCCGAAGTATTGATATTGGATGGGGAGACAGTACCCGGCCGCCTTACCGCCCGCGCAAAAGATATCCTCGAAATCGAAAACCCTAACCTCGGCTATAACATCAAATATGTCCTGACAGGCTTTGAATATGACAAAGAGCAAGGGCAGATTACCTATGCCGGATATCCTTATTTCCAGGAAGAAAATCTCCCAAAAAGAAGGATCAAAAAAGTGACTGAAAGTAGGGAAAAAGCCTACCAGGGGAGCGTGATGCATTTTATGCGAAGCCTGTACAAGGATGAAATGGAATCTTCAGGTTTCAAGGTTTTTGCTACTCAGAGGGTACTCAATCCCAATTCCCAAAAACAGGCCTCTTCTGAAATAATTTGGCCGGATGATGATTCAAAAGATGAAGAGAACCCTGCCAAACAAGAAAGGCCTGTAGGGTTCAATGCTATGGATTCCTTAGATATCCCATTCAATGAACCTTTTGATCCGGCGAAATTAATCCAAAAAACAGCAGACGGAAAGGTATTTATCACATACAATAAGCCGGTTTACATCAATTTTTCACGGGAAATCGAGGAAAGCTCATTTTTCCCTTATAGTTTGAGGAACCTGAATTTTACCATTCGGAATTTGGGATCAGAGTCCGGCGAATCTGAAGAAAAGAGACCCGGTCAACTCAGTATAATGTTGCTGAGGGCCAAAGCTGTACAGGTATTTGAAAACGGGAGCTACTACCATCCATTTGACCTTTTTCTGCAAGGTTATATGGCTTGGGAAAAAATCGGTGACCAAATGCCTTTGGATTATGGCATGGACAATGAATAAGCTGAATCATACTGATAGCATTTCAGTAACTTTTTTGATTAAGTCCAATAAAACAAAATCATATATGCTGTTCAAAGTAAACATAGGGTATGATTTAGAGTAATCCTTTCAATAAAAAACTGTTTTTCGAAGACTTGCTAAATATGAAAATGCGTCAGATTTTTTAAGGATGGTTTTCCTGAATGGCCCATTTCATCAAAGGTCCTGAGGATATGGCAGAAATCAGGGCTAAGATGACAAGGCCTATAAACATTGGTTCCTGAATCAAGCCATTTTCCAAGGCAATCAAGCCTAAGATGATATCCACGCTACCCCTTGTATTCAACCCAAAACCAATCAATTTGGCCTTCCACTTTGGAAAGCCAGAAAGTCTTGACCCATAATACCCTCCTGCAACTTTGGCCAACAAACCTACAACCACCACTACTCCTACAATTACAGGATCAAAACCTTCGACAAAATTGACTTTTAGGCCAATAGAAACAAAGAATATAGGAGCAAAAATATTGTTGATGAATTGATGTAAAATTTCTTTGGCCCTTTCGGACAAATGTTCAGAATCCCCAAGCGCCACGCCAATTATAAAAGCTCCAAAGATGGCATGAATGCCGATAAACTCAGTAAAGGAAGCTGCCAAAAAACAGGTAGCCAATGCCAATGAAAGCAATCCACCAGGCCATGCTAAATTTTTATTTATCCAGGGAAGTGTTTTTCCAATGACACCTTTCCCGATGGTCAACATAAAAAAGGTAAATCCCAAGGTCAGGAAAATAGTCCAAAATACCCCGAGGCCTTGTTGACCGGTATCAGAAACGGATAAAATAATAGAGAATACAATCCAAGCCAATATATCAACGATCATTGCACTCGCAATGATCAAAAGCCCGGAATGGGTTTTAAAAACATTGAGATCCATCAATACCCTGGCGACAACAGCCAAAGCTGTAATGGAAATTGACAGTCCAAAGAACAAAGAGGCCACAAACGGCTCTTCAATATTCAGCCCCAAAAACTCAGGAAAACTATAAGCCAGGATAAAGCCACAAATTATCGGAATCAACATTGAAAAAACTGCAATCCTGAAGGCGTTTTTTCCTTGGCTCCACACTACATTGAGTTCGACTTCCAGTCCCGCTATAAACAACAATAGAACAACCGAAATTTGTACAAATCCATCCAAGGCAAGATTGGAATTGACATTTGAGTCAAAAAGGTAGGTGTGGATTTCGGGCAAAAAATTACCCAATATCGTGGGTCCCATCAAAATTCCTGCAAGGATTTCGCCTACCACAGAAGGCTGATTTACTTTTCTGGCAAGTTCTGCAAATACTCTTGCCAACAACAACATTGCCGCCAATTGAAGAAATAAGTTGACTACATCTTGGTGTGAAAGGGTCTCCATATGTAGCCAATTATTTCTTAAGGATTAATAAATTGCAAGGCAGGTTGTTTAGAATTTCTTCAAGGTCATGGGGAAAAATACGGTCCAAAAATCCAAGTTTGCCTTCATCTCCCACAACCAATAAATCAGCCTCCACATCTTCAGCAAACTTTGCCAACTCGATAGCCCACTTTCCACAGGTAATCTTGATGTTGACCTTAAGGTCTCCCTTATCAATGTCTTTCAATATATTATTCACATAAGCTACTTCTTCTGCTATCAGTTTTCTTCTCGTACTGGATATTTCTCCTTCGCCTCCCTCTCCTGCAGTGGCCATTTGGAGTCCATACATTTTGATTTCATTGACTATAAAAATCTGCTTGGCTCCATCCAATTTGCACCAATCCAGCCCTTTTTGAATGACCAGAGGAGTCTGATCCTGTTCTGTTCCATTGATAACTACTTTGTCAAACGGAGTGGGCTTTTCCAAGGGCTCTATCAATACCAATACAGAACATTTTGAATTCCTAATGATTTTTCTTGCAATAGATCCTATGTAATAATTCAATAGGCTTTCGCTTTTGAGTGCTCCGGCCACAAGAAGATCCACATTTTCGGCTTCACAGGTTTGAAGTATTCTTTTGGCAGGCTTGCCTTCTGTCCAGATCGTCTTTACTCCGCTATTCAAAAGACCGTATTTTTGAAGTTCCTCATTGAGTTTTTCTTCCAGGGCGACGGTTTTTTCACCGACATGGATGAGCAACAATTCGGCTTGAAAGAGATCTTTTAGTCTTTTGGATTCGGCAATCAAAGCCTCCATTCTTGGAGAGAAAGCGATAGCAAGGGCAATTTTACGAAACATAACTAGGGAGCAGTATTTGTGGAAAAATACCATTTTTTTTGGCTTGGAAATAACTTTTTCAGCTTTGTTTTTTAAACGGCCCAAAATCAGATCCCACTTATCCATGCTGCAAACCTTTTAAAAACATGCAAATCATTAGGACGAAACCGCTTTTATTTAACGGTTTAAATTTTGTAACATAGCACGGCAAAAGACACCGAACGTGTCTTTTTTCATTAAAGAACTAAACCTGATATACTTTATGAAGAAAATGTATTTATCGTTGGTAGCGGGTGCGGGATTGCTCTTTTCCGTAAACGCTTTCACGCTGGCACAAGGGGATTATCCCACTTTGGACCAGGTTACCCAAAGGCTGCAGGCCATCTCAGGCAGCGGAAGCTCGGCCAAACTCAGTTCCCTGACCAAGACCGAGGGCGGGAAAGACATCTGGGTAGTCAAAATCGGAAAAGGAGATCTGGATAACAAGCCCGCCATCGCAGTAGTCGGCGGAGCAGAAGGTTTCCATGTCCTCAGCGTGGAATTGGCAGTCCAATTTGCCGAAAGACTGGTCAAAGACCATGCAGCAGCATTGGACAAAAATACTTTTTACGTTTTTCCAAACATGTCACCTGATGCCTATGAGCAGTACCATGCTGCCCTAAAATATGAAAGAAGAGGCAATGCTGCCAAAGTCGATCACGACCGTGACGGACAAGTCTCAGAGGACGGATATGAAGACCTTAATAAAGACGGACTCATCACGATGATGCGTGTCGAAAGCCCGATGGGTGAGTACATGGTCAGTGACAAAGATGACAGGGTATTGGTCAAAGCTGACAGGTCCAAAGGCCAAAAAGGGAATTACATAATGATGCCCGAAAGCATGGACAAAGACAAAGATGGCAGCTTTGGTGAAGACTTGTCTGAAGGTATCGCCTTCAACAAAAATCAGACTTACAAATTCCCGATTTTCCAACCATTGGCAGGTGATTTTGCGGTATCGCAAGTGGAAAGCCGCGCCTTATTAGATTACCTTTTCAATCAGTGGAACATCTTCGCTTTCGTGACTTTCAGTCCGGCTAACAACCTTTCGGCCCCACTTAAATACAATGCCGGTGATGCAAGAAAGAGAATCATCACCTCTATGTTGGAAAAAGATGTAGCGCTCAACAGTATGGTTTCAGGAATTTACAATGAAACCATCAGCCAAAAGGCCTTTAACCAAAACAATCAGGGTACAGATGGAGACTTCTTCCAATGGGCATATTTCCACTTTGGAAGACTCAGCTTCAGCACCCCGGGATGGTGGGTTCCTGAGGTCAAAGGAGAAGACGGAAAGTCAAACAACAATGCAGAAATCAACTTCCTCGCTTGGGCAGCCAAAGAAAACCTTTCCAATGTATTCGCACCTTGGACAGCGGTGACGCACCCCGATTTCCCGGGACAAAAAGTAGAAGTAGGCGGCATCAAGCCTTTTGTGATGTACAATCCTCCTTTTGCCAAAGTGGATTCAATTGCTATTGAGCATACGGCATTTATCTTGAAGCTAGCCGAGATGAGTCCAAAGCTGGAGTTTCACAATGTGAAATCAGAGAAACTTGGCAACGGTCTGACTAGAATCACCGCAGACCTTTTCAACAATTCTTCTTTGCCGACACATTCTGAAATGGGTGAAAAATCCCGTTGGTTGAGGAATATCAGGGTAGACATCAGCAAAGATGCTGCTGACTTAGTTTCCGGTGAAAAAATCAAGCTGATCAATAAGCTTGATGCTTATGGCAAAATTACGCTGTCATGGGTCGTCAAAGGAAGCGGCTCAGTGGATATCAAAGCCGGTGCAGCACATACCGGTATCGCCACACTCAATGTGAAACTCTAAACCGACAAAAAAATGAAATTCAAAAACTGGATATATACAACTGCCTTAGGACTGGCAATCGGTTTTGCAGGCATTCAGGAGACCAACGCACAGGAAAAATATTTCCGCGCCATCGGTACTCCGCACAATCCCAAAGTTCCTGTTTCCTGGAACAGGTACCATACCAACCTTGCTTTGGAGGAAATCATGAAGGATATGGCCAAAAAGCATCCCGATCTGGTGAAGCTCGAAAGTATCGGTAAATCTTTCCAAGGAAACGACATTTGGGTATTGATCGTCACGGACTTCAAAGCGGGCAAAGCTGAGGACAAACCGGGTATGTGGATCGATGGCAACATCCACTCCAACGAGATTCAGGGAACTGAATTCACCCTTTACACCGCTTGGTACCTTTCTGAAATGTATGGCGAACTGGAATTCATCACCCAATTGCTCAAAGACAAAACCTTCTATATCGCACCTACCATCAATCCGGATGCGCACGATAACTTTATCAAGGAACCAAACACGCTGAATTCTCCACGATCAGGCATGATGAATATGGATGATGACGGCGACGGGATGATCGGCGAGGATCCTTTTGATGACATCAACAAAGACGGTCATATCACGATGATGATCAGAAAGTCGCCGACAGGCCGCTATGTCAAAGACCAAATGGATCCAAGAAAACTCATCATGGTCGCTCCAGATCAAAAAGGAGAATATGAAATGTTGGGTTTTGAAGGAATTGACAATGATGGAGACGGAGTCGTCAATGATGATGCAATAGGCTATTATGATCCCAACAGAGATTGGGGATGGAACTGGCAGCCTGATTATGTACAGCGAGGTGCTTGGAAGTATCCTTTCAGTGTCCCGGAAAACAAAGCTGTGATGGAATATGTGATGAAGCACCCCAACATTGCCGCAGCGCAAAGCTACCACAACTATGGTGGCATGATCCTCAGAGGTCCTGGCGCAGAGGAAGACTTGGGAACGTATAACCAAACTGACATCCGCATCTATGATGCGATTGCCAAAAAAGGAGAAGAGTTCATGCCGGGTTATAAATACCTCGTGGTATACAAAGACCTCTACTCCGTATTTGGCGGTCAGTTGGATTGGTTCTACGGTGGAAGGGGAATTTTCACCTATTCCAATGAATTGATGACTTCTTACCTCTATGTACACAAAAATGCAGGAAGAGGAAATCAGGATGAGCAAATGATGGTAGACACTTACCTGACTTTTGGCGATGCTTTTGTCAACTGGGCAGAATATGACCACCCTCAATATGGCAAAATCGAAGTCGGCGGATTCAAGAAAAACTTTGGCCGTCTGCACCCAGGATTCTTGTTGGAGCAGGATGCCCATAGAAATGCTGCCTTCACCATCCTCCACGGCTACCACACTCCAAAACTCAGCGTGATGGATGTCAAGGAAGAAGACCTTGGAGGAGGATTAAAAGCAGTTACGGCTACGATCTATAACGAAAGGTTGATCCCAACCCACTCAAGCCAGGATCTGAAATACAAAATCGAAAGACCTGATTATGTCAGCATCTCCGGTGCCAAAGTAGTGGCGGGATTTGTGGTGGACAATGAGGACTTCAACAGACTTTCCGAGCAAAAGACAAATCCTGAAAAAATCTCTGTCGCCAATATCCCGGGAATGGGTGCGGTAAAAGTGAGATGGATCGTCTCCGGCAACAGCAGCTACAGCATCAACGTGGATTCTGCCAAAGGCGGAAAAGCAAGCTGGAAGAAGTAATAATTGTCCACAGTTGACGGTCTACGGTCCACGGTGGATAGTCACCAAATAGAAATAGCTACCTGAGATATCGGGTAGCTATTTTCATTTTAGAAAATATTGATTTTGATTGAAATAGAATCTTGGGTAAAATTTTATAACTCAAAATTGGGCAAATTATGAGTTATAAATCTGATTTTTATAACTCATCGCAAATCATTGATCCAAAACAATTACCTGAAAATACATTCTGGAAGATTGAAATCAGATCCGAAGCTTCCCGCGGAATGCCCGGACTCCATAATAAGATTGGGCTCCATTATGATAGGTAAAAACATGGTCATAGCGACGGTCGCAAAAAAGTGCTCCCCCAAGTTTCCTGACGGCATCGGGTGTTTGGATCCAACTTGAGGTTTTGGTATCGAAATCACCCAACTGCTGCAATTCCCGGTATTCGGATTCGGTCAGGATGTCAATGCCCATTTCAGTAGCAATGTCTACAGCGTTGTTTGCAGGGGGAAAATCTTTCCTCGATTCCAATCCTTCCCGGTCAAAGCAAATGCTCCTACGGCCTTTTGGGCTTTCTGCCGAACAGTCATAAAAAATAAATTCTCCGGTGTTGTCATCGAAGCCGACCACATCAGGTTCTCCGCCTGTGATTTCCATTTGATGCAGTGACCAAAGCTTTTCTAGGCTTCCTTTGCCATTGAGATGGAATTCCAATTTGGATTGGACCGAAGCCCATTCCAAGCCTTGGTGACGGTTTTTGTTTTTCTCAAACCTGGATTTCAACGTTCTGAAAAGCACTTCGCGCTGATCGCTTGACAATTCCTTTTTAGTATCCATGGCTCTTCCTACTAAACTATTGGAGTAAAAATATCAATCCTTTTTCCTAGATTTCTAGCTGAATGGTGAATTGTCAGAATATCTATCCTTGATTCATCAACAATTCTATATATTATTAAATAATTTCCTTCAACAAGATGTCTAATTTCTTTCTTGCCGAAGAATTCTAAAATCTGACCAGAATATGAGTTTGTCTTAAGGATTTGCGTTCTATTCTTAATTCTTTGGATTTGAAGCGAGGCATACTTTTTTGAGTCTTTGCTTATATATTCCGCAATTTCCTTCAAATCAATAACCGATTGTGCGGTCCAATTTATTCGAACCATTTGCCGATTTCCTTTTCGAGTTCTTCTTCAGAAATAAATCTTCCCTCATTGGAGTCCATCAAGCCTTTTTCTACTTTTTGGATCAAAATCAATTGTCCTACCAATTCATCCAAAGAAAACTCTTCAGGCAGTTTTTCCAATTGCTTTTTAACCATAGTTTTTGTCAACATATCTCTTCGATTTAATCAAATATAAAAAAAATGTGTTTTCAATAACAGAATACCTCGAATCGAACTCTTTATTTTTCACATTTCACAAAATCAATTTTAACAAGTCATTAAGACAATCCGCATCTTTCCATATCTCCAAAACTTCGATCCTCCTACTTTTCACCTCAAACCTTCAACTTCTTACCCAATTCCCAACTTTAAAACTTTTTTAACCTTGAAACCTTCAAACTTAATCAATCCTCCTTCCCCGCCCCTTTAAAGTAATCTTCCTTATCGGCAAAGAGCACATTGAAAGTGGTCAGTGAACCGTATGCTCGGGTGATATATTGCTGCAGTGCGATCCTGTCCTGATCGTCGAGTTTCTCGTGGTTGTTGATATTTTGCTCAAGCACGCGGAGTCGCTCCCTGACCATGACGATCTTGTGAAAAAATGTCGCGATCGGCACTTCCTTGTTGCTCAGTTCGGGATTGTAGGGATTGAGAATCATGGTACCTTTGAGCCACTTTTGGGCCATGCTGACCTTTGGCAAAGCTTCCGCAGGTGGGATTTTTTTGATGGCGTTTTCTACTGCCCTTTCGATATCCGCAAGGCTGAATGCTATCGGTTCTGCTTCTTTCTTTTCGATGAGTTCAAAATGCTGAAAGTCCCTTGCGATGGTTTTGACCTCTGCGATAAAGTTGAAATAAATCTTGTAATAGGAAGCGTCTGCCTCCACGACTACCCCTTTTCCAAATTTTGGATGTCTGACTTGACTGCCGATTCCCAATTCCATTGCTGACATAAAATATATGATTTTGTTACCTAACTATCCGGTCAATATAAAGGGTATTTTTATAAATTCACAAAACCAAAACAACAAAGTATGAAATCCCTTGACCGGCTCCGCCTGCTATTTGAAGAACAGATCAATGTCATGCCCATCTCTGAAGATCTGCTTGTTTTTGGAATAGAAAATTATAGGGAAGAAATGGAAAAAAGGAATTTCCAATCGGCCGTTGTGGACGTGAATGGAGTTTTGATGAAGTTTGACTTGGGTGACGAAAGGCCGGTTCCTATCGCTTCGGAAGATATTTTGCCGTCAGATACGCCTCTATTATTTGCTTTCCGAAAACTTATCGAAAAGAGACGGTATTTCATTGAAGAAGATGGAAAAATCGCACACATTGTCACCAGAACAGATCTGGACAAAATTCCGCTCAGGATCGGGTTTTTTGGGTTGATCAGCCTGTTGGAAACCCACCTGAAAGAACTGATCCGCAAGTACCTGCCACATTGGGAGCAAAGCATTTCCGAAAACAGGCTCAACAGCGCCCGATCACTTTATGAGTGGAAAAAGGGACGGAAGGAAGAGATTGATTTGGTGCAATGCCTGCAGTTTGGCGACTTGGGTTCTATCTTTTCCAAAAACCAACGCTTCAAAAAATTTGATCCGGAGTATAGCAGAGACCGCTTTGTCAAGATGATGAATGACATCGGTCAGTTGCGCGATGCACTTGCCCACTCTCAGGGAAATCTGGGTTTTTCATGGGAGGAAATCGACCATATGATCAGGTTTATCAGAATCATTATCGATGCAGAAGATCAGGTTTTTGAGGAGTAGATTAAGTGGTTATCCGATTCTCTGCCGGTAAACTTCCAGATCTAGTTTTTGCAGATTGGGATGGTAATTGGGCGGGTTTGGAATGTGTATTTGACGGTTTGGCGTTTGGGGTAAAGGATTTCGGAGTATTTCACTGTCAACCAAGAACTGAACCTGCCATTTGCCGAACTTCTGTTAGCGGTTCGTGGTTTGGGTCACTCCGTTTTTCCCTTGAATGTGGCATAAATTGCCATGGCATGACCGTGTCCGAGTTCAAATTCTTCCTTGAGCCAATTCGTAACTTCTGTTGCTTTAATTTTAGGATTAAGTTTTCCATCAATGATGAATTCTTTTTCCTTTGCCATTTTTTTAAAGTCAGCAGGTGTCTTTCCTGTCTTGGCTTTGATATTGTCAATATATGCTTGAAACGACATAATATTTCATTTTTTTGTTAGAGGTTCATTTGTGATAGTAAAAATAAGAAACAGCCAAATACCAAATTTGACCAACCTGCATAAGCCCATCTTTTACTCATTTAGAATTAGTAACGCCAATACTCCTTAAACTTTGCAAACATTCAATGCATTTTCAAAATATTCTGCATATGTACATTCGCCTATAAATTTATATCCTTAACGGTACGCGCAACTATACAATTTTGGGAAATACGCCTACAAAAATATCGGATTAATGCTCAAAACCTATCCACCTTAAACCCTTCCAATTCCATGCTTGGGGATTTTTGGGTATGGAGTTCTGCGAGGATCTTTCCCGTTGCGGGTGCCAAACTGATTCCCATCATGGAATGGCCGCTGCCGACAAGGACATTCTTCCAATTTGGCGCAAAACCGATATAAGGCAATCCGTCCGGCGAACAAGGTCTCAAGCCCTTCCAGATCTGATCGGTTTCGGGAAATTTGGATTGGAAATCCGGATAATACCGGTTGATGGATTCGAAGATTCCCTTCACGCGGTTGATGTTGATGGATTCGTCTGTACCGGCGATTTCCATCGTGCCACCAAATCGGATCTGATTGCCATAAGGGCTGACGGCAACTTTCATCTCTGTCAAAATGCTCGCCTGCTTGATTTCAGGCTTGTTGTCCTGGATAAAACTGTATCCTTTTCCTCCCATCATGGGAAGTGAAAAATCCAACATCTTAGCCAATTCGGCAGACCAAGCGCCTCCACAAAGCACAAACTTATCCCCTTCGATTTTTCCTTCCGAAGTCAATACGCCGATGACTTTGTCGGATTTTGTTTCAAATCCGGTGACTTTCACTTGGTTTTTGAACTGCACACCATTTTCTTCCAAATGATTTTTCAAAAAGCTATACAAAGCTGCGGGGGAAAGGTGGGCATCACCGGGAAATAAAACTGCCCCGCGGGCTTTTACCTCAAGGTTGGGTTCGATATTCTTGATATCCTCGGGGCTGAGGATTTCTGCCGCCAAACCATGTTTCTGCGCCAAATGTGCAAATTCAATCTCTTCCTTTTCAACCTCGGCAGTTTGGTAGATCATCATCAAACCCTTTTCTACCAAGCCCAAGTTAGACTCGATGTGCTCAACCTTGAACTGTTGGTACAGCGCTTTGCTCATCAAGCTGAGGTTTTTCAGATACGGAATACTTTTCTCGACATGGGATTTGTTGGCAGATTGGTAAAACAACCATGACCATTGCAAGAGCTTCCGGTCAAATCTTGGGTGGATATAGAAAGGACTTTTGGAAGAAAACATCCAGGAAATCCCCTTGCTGATCATGCCCGGAGCGGCTAACGGAATGATGTGGCTCGGCACGATCATCCCGGCATTTCCGGTGGAGCAATTGACCTGCATGTCTCCTTTGTCGATGATGATAACTTCCGTTCCTGATTTTTGAAGGAAATATGCAGTAAACAGTCCGACGATCCCGCCGCCGATGATGATGGTTGGTTTCATGGTTGAGACTGGAGATATGAGACGTGAGACATGAGACTGAATTCGGGATGGGTATGGGAGAATTGGAAAATTGAAAGATTGGAAAATTTCAAAATTGTAAAGATGGGCTTTTCTGTTCTTGATACTTGATACTTTGTACTCAATTTTCGCTTTTTGTCTATCTTTTCTAGGTGCTTTGTACTTGGTACTTGGTACTTCGTACAATGTTGAACTTAATTCTCGCCTCTAGCTTCTCGCTTCTTTCAGATTACCTGAAATCCATGCACATAAGGATCATCATCATCCAAGATGATTGTATTGTAGCCATATACCTTGGCCCATCCTTCGATACTTGGAACAATGGCGGGTTTGTCTCCGATCTCAGTCACTTCTTCTATCCGTCCTGTAAATTTGGACCCGATAAAACTCTCATGAATAAAATCATCTCCGGGCTTCAAAAGTCCTTTGGCAAACCACTGAGCCATCCTGGCCGAAGTGCCCGTCCCGCAGGGTGAGCGGTCGATGGCTTTGTCTCCGTAGAAAACCGCATTTCTTGCGGAACTTGTTGGATCAAGGGTTTTTCCGGTCCACATCACATGTGATAAACCGCGGATTTGGGAATGTTCAGGATGAACAAATTCATAGGTTTCATTCATTTTTTGTCTGAGATTCCTAGCCATAGAGATCAACTGCTCTGCCCTGAAATGCTCCAATCCAGGAAAATTTTTTTGCGGATCGACTATGCAATAGAAGTTGCCGCCATAAGCCACATCCACGATGAGTTTTCCGAGTTCTTCGGTCTCGATCTCCAGACTTTCGGCAGCAAGATAACTTTTGACATTGGTGAGTTTGACGGATTTAACTTTCTTGCCTTCCTGTTTGTAGGATACCAAAACCAATCCTGCCGGGGCCTCCATCCTCAAAAATCCCGGAGTCTTTGGATGGATCAATCCTTCCTCAATGGCGATGGTGATGGTACCGATGGTCCCGTGCCCACACATAGGAAGACAACCTGAGGTCTCGATAAAAAGCACCGCAAAGTCATTTTCAGGGTCATGGGGTGGGAATAGCATGGAGCCTGACATCATATCGTGACCCCGTGGTTCAAACATCAGACCTCTCCTTATCCAATCCAGTTTATCCAAAAAATATTGACGCTTTTCGAGCATGTTGTTACCTTTCAAAAAAGGCACACCACCTGAGACAACACGTACAGGGTTGCCACAGGTATGGGCGTCGATGCAGGAGAATGTACTTCTAGAGGACATAAGAAATTGGAAGATTGGGAAAATCCGAAAATTTAATGTTGCAATGTTGTAAGGTTTTGAAAGTTACAAGGTTTTTAACCCAAACTAACCTACAAACTAAACCAAACTGTGGACTGTGGACTGTGGACTAAATTATTTCTTGAATTCCCCATTAACAGTCCTCCATATTCCCAAAGGATTGCTTTCTCTCAGTGCATCCGGCAACAAAATATCCGGCATGTCTTGGAATGCTATCGGTCTTGCAAATCTCTTGATCGCGTAGACACCGACGGAAGTACTCCTGTTGTCAGAGGTGGACGGATAAGGACCTCCATGTTGCATGGCATAGCCCACTTCAACTCCGGTCGGAACGCCTTTATACAGCATTCGGCCACATTTTTCCTCAAGAAGATTGATCAGAAAAAGTTTGTCGCTGAGTTCTTCTTCTTCAGCCCAAATGGTGATTGTCAGCTGTCCATGGAGTTTTTCGGCTATGGCAAGCAAATCATCCTCTCCTTCATACACCACCATCAGCGCAAATGCCCCGAAAACCTCCTGTTGGAATTTATCATCACTCAACCAATCCTTGGCTTTGATTTTTGCCAAGGCAGGATGGCCTTTGATCAAGTCTTTGGCTGCAGCTACTTTGACCCATTCCAATTCTTCTCTGCCCTGAAGGTATTGCAGTGCATTGTAATAAGCATCCGCAATGCCTTCATGCAGCATCGGTGCGGCGACTATGTCCTCGATTTCGGATTTTATTGCTGCCGCAAATTCCTTTTGCAGACTTTTTGGGACAAAGATCAAACCCGGATTGGTACAGAACTGCCCCACTCCAAGGGTCAAAGAAGATATAAATGCTTTGGCACTTCCTGCAATATCCTTAGAAAGTTTTTGTTCGAAAGTAAAAATCGGATTCACAGAACCCATTTCGGCATAAACAGGAATCGGTTCATTCCTTTGGCTTGCCGTTTTGAACAATGCCATTCCTCCGTAGTGTGAACCGGTAAATGCAATGGCTTTTGCAATCGGATGAACTGCCAAGGCCTGTCCTTCTTTGGCTCCACCTTCCACATGCTGAAATATTCCATCCGGCAAAGCTGAATCTACGACCGCTCTATGAATGACCTGGGCAACAAGTTTGGAAGTCTCAGGATGGGCAGGATGTGCCTTATAAATCACCGGACAACCAGCTGCTAAAGCAGAGACCGTATCACCTCCGGCTGTAGAAAATGCCAAGGGAAAATTACTCGCTCCAAATACGACGACCGGACCGAGTGGTGTCAAAAACCTTCGGATATCCGGTTTTGGTGCCGGAGTGCGGTTTGGATCTGCATGGTCGATGGTCGCTTCCACCCAGCTTCCTTCCTCCACCAACTTTGCAAACATGCGGATCTGACCTGTGGTCCTACCGAGTTCACCGGTAATCCTTCCTTCGGGAAGGTTTGATTCTTTGGATGCCAAAGGGATAATGGTGGCTTTTTCAGCCTCCAATCCATCTGCGATTTTTCGGAGAAAAGCCGCTTTCTCTTTTCCTGGAAGGTTTTTATAAAACAAAAATGCTTCCTGTGCTTTGGCAAAAATCTGGTCGTAGGTCATGGAGTTTGGAATTGGTAAATAAGTAATTGAGTTAATGGTTATTGATGATTGGTTGTAATTGTTGTAATGGTTCTAATTGTTGTCGAGTTATCAAGTTGTCGAGTTTTGTAAAATATAGATTCTACAAATCAAAAGGTCAAGAAACCTAATAAAGTTCACATTGTCACTTCGAACGTAGAGAGAAGTCTTTTCAAAGTTGAATTTCATAAATGTAGCTCTCATTGGTCAATGTGTCTATGAAATATCTTGATCCTTGGTCAAATTTATCTCCGCTACCATAGATGATCATACCTTTAGAGGGTTTAAACCAATTAGGTGCATTAATCGGTTTAGTCCAACTTTCATCCTTAATTTTTAATTTATTTTGATATGTAAATTCATCCCACCATTTTTCAGTTGGTCTAAATTTCAAATAAACTATATATTCTTTTGTCCAGTGAGCGGATTGCCAATATTGACCCTTTAATAATTCAAGCTCTTTTGGGTTTTTTGAACCTGACCAATATTTGTAAACCTCGACTGGGTCGTTTGTCTGAATTTCAGAGCAACTTGAAAGAAAAGAGAACATCAAAAGTACTGCTGCTAGTATTCTCATACTTATTCCCGATTTACCACATCTTTTTGATCTAAATCACCTAGATTCTTAAATTTCAAGCCGTGTTTTAGTATGTCATAAGAATACCTTTTTTTACCCCATTTACTTCGTACCTGGTACATCGTACTTCGTACCATGATTACAACTTCGGTCTATGTTCCAAACCCCTTTTGATGATGTTTTCGATTTTAACCCTCTCTTCCCCGATCAAAGTCAGTCTTGGAGCGCGAACCCATTCTGTTCCGATGCCAGCCATCTGCTCTGCGAGTTTGATGTACTGCACCAACTTCGGATGGATATCGAGTTCTAATAAAGGTAAGAACCAACGGTAGATTTTTAAAGCCTCTTCTGTCTTTCCGGCCTTCACGAGGTTATAGACGGCGACAGTCTCTTTTGGAAAAGCACATACCAACCCGGCAACCCATCCATCCGCGCTCATCAGCAATTCTTCCATTGCCAATGTATCAACTCCGCATAGGATTTTGAACCTGTCACCAAATAGGTTTCTCATCCTCGTCACATTGGAGATGTCTCTGGTAGATTCTTTGACGGCTTGGATATTTGGGCAATCGGTCAATTCCTCAAACATCGCCAAAGTCACCAAAGTCTTGTAATCCACTGGATTGTTATAAATCATAATAGGCAAATCCGTACTGTTGGCCACCGCCTTGAAATAAGCCACGGTCTCTCTCGCGTCAGAACCATACCGCATCGGAGGCAACAACATCAATCCTGAAGCGCCCATTTCTTTTGCCTTGTGCGCCCAAAAAATAGCTTCTCTCGTTGCGCCTTCTGCAATGTTTAGGATCACTGGAACTTTGCCATTGACATACTTTACCGTTTCGGTTGTCAATTGGATTTTTTCCTCCAAGCTAAGTACCGAGGATTCACCCAAAGTGCCTCCGAGAATGATACCATGTACGCCGGCTCCGAGCTGGGCATCGAGGTTTTTGAAAAACATGTCCATGTCCAAGCTTCCATCCTGATGGAATTTGGTCGTCACTGCCGGAAATACACCTTGCCAATTCATATTCTTTTCTTTTTTTTACCCAAAGGTAAAGCGATTAATGGCTTTATACTTACACTTGATTAGTCAATAGTAATACCATATTGATTTTGAATTAGATATTTTGGTAAAAATTAATTAATATCATATTGAAAATTAATTAGTCCATAGTCCATGGTCGACAGTCAACAGAGCTGCTAATCGTTTTCCAACCATGGTTTTGATTTGGCTACGTGGATGAAAGCAGATACAAATTATATTCAATGTTCTTCATAAGTAATCAAACTAGATAGTCTCTTGTTGTCTCGGCTCTCGCTTCTCGCTTCTCAATTATGAGTCTAAAAATTATCCCCTTCAAAATCCCCAAATCACAAAAGGAATTTGTCCGCTTTCAGGTCGATGAAGGGAGTCACTTCTATGACAAACTCCACCAGCATCCGGAGTGGCAACTTACCCTCATCCTGGAAGGAAAAGGCCAACTGATGGTTGGGGATTATTTGGGAAGGTTTGAACCGGGGGATATCTACCTGCTTGGTTCAAATGTGCCGCATGTTTTCCGTTCTGATGAGGAGTACTTCCAAAAAACCAATTTCATCAAATCCGTCAGCAACACGATCTTCTTTGATTTTGAGGCGCTCGGTAAAGGAATCTGGGAAGTAGAAGAATTTCTGGAACTCAGGCAATGGGTCAACGCCATCAAAGGTTGCTACGTGGTCAGGTGCGAAAATCAGGAATTCCTTAAAAACAGCATCCGGACATTTGGCCAAAAAACAGGAATGGAAAAAGTCCTTGCAGCCTTGGAAATGATCAGAACCTTGCAACAAACCAATGCGATGCAACCACTTAACCGTCTGCTTCCTACCAGGGATTATTCCGAACTTGAAGGCAAACGCATGGGGAATGTCATGGCTTTTATCCTTGCGGAGAACCACCGCAACATCAGCCTCAAAGAAGTTGCAGGAACTGCCAATATGAGCAAGGAAGCATTTTGCCGGTTCTTCAAACAGAGAACTGGCAAGACCTTTACCGAATTCCTGAATGAACTCCGTATTCACAAGTCCTGTCACCTGCTCCAAGAAACCGACCTTTCCATTTCCCAAATCGCTTATCAGACAGGTTTCCAGAATCTTTCTTACTTTAATAGGGCATTTAAAAAATATATACTGACCACCCCGAAATCATTCCGCAAACAAATCCATTTTCAAAACCTATGAAAAAACTGCTCCTCATTTCTATCATGTTCTTGATGGCTTGGCAGGTATCCGCCTCCGAACTCTATCCTGCCATTATGAGCTATCAGGCTGACAGGACTGCCCTCAACAGAAAGTATAACAATCCTCTTTCGGATGAATATTTTGAAAGGATCGGCCGCCTGTATCTTGATTGGCTGAAAGCCCTCGAGAATATGCCTTATGATTCTTATTCGGCAGATGGCAAGTTGGACTATCAGATTTTCAAAAATTACCTTGAAAAGGAAAGCTACTTTCATTCCGCTGCCTTTGAAGAATACAAAGCCGTAAAAAACGTGGTGGATTTTGAAGCCCCACTGGAAAAATTCTATCAGGCAAGAAGGATGGCCATCAAACCCAATGCGCAGGAATTGGCGGCTACTTTTACCCAAGTCGAAATGGCCATGAAAACCAAATGGGAGCAAAGCAAAAAAAGCAAGCCTTACGACAGTTGGCAAAAAGCGGAACTTGCCTCCCAAGTGGTAGAAGCGATGAGAAAGAGTACAGAAGAAGCTTACAAGTTTTACTTTGATTATGACCCGGAATTCACTTGGTGGATGAAAGAACCCATGTCTAGCATGGACAAAAGCTTAAAAGCCTATGGCGAATTTTTGAAAAACCATTTTGAAAATACCGTTGTGAAGGATGACGGTTCGGGAATCATCGGCAAAGTGGTAGGCAAAACAGCCATTGAAAAGGAACTGGCTTACAACATGATTCCCTATACAGCAGAAGAACTTTTGGCAGAAGGGGAAAAGCAGTATGCCTGGTGCGAGCGCGAAATGTTAAAAGCCTCGCAGGAATTGGGATTTGGAAATGACTGGAAAGCCGCTTTGGAGAAAGTCAAAAATACCTACGTTCCTGCCGGAGAATGGCCGCAGATGGTCACCGAAATGGCAGAGGAAGCGATCACCTTTTTGGAAGAAAGAGACCTGATGACCATTCCGGAGATGGCCAAAGAAACCTGGCGGACTTCCATGATGTCGGCAGAAAGGCAAAAAGTCAGTCCCTTCTTTTTGGGTGGGGAAACGATTATCATCTCCTATCCCACCTCCGAAATGTCGCATGCCGACAAAATGATGAGCATGCGGGGAAACAATCCCCACTTCTCTAGGGCGACAGTGCAGCATGAACTCATCCCCGGACACCACATGCAGCAATTCATGAATCAGCGGCATTTTCCACACAGAAGGATGTTCAATACGCCGTTTTGGGTGGAAGGATGGACATTGTATTGGGAGTTTAACCTTTGGGACAAAAATTTCCCAAGAAATGCCGAGGATAAAGTGGGTATGTTGTTTTGGAGAATGCACCGGGCAGCAAGGATTGTCTTTTCGCTCAATTACCACCTTGGCAAATGGACACCGCAGCAATGCATCGACTTCCTCGTGGACAAGGTCGGTCATGAGCGGGCTAATGCCGAGGCGGAAGTCAGAAGGTCATTTGAAGGAAGTTATGGCCCGCTTTACCAGTTGGCGTATATGATCGGGGGATTGCAGGTCTATGCTTTGAAAAACGAGATGTTGGCCTCGGGAAAAATGACCGAAAAGCAATTCCATGATTTCTTTATCAGTCAAAACTACATGCCGATCGAACTGCTCCGTGCAAGGATGAAAGAAGAAAATCTGCCAAGGAATTTTAAGAGTACTTGGAGGTTTTTGAACCCTTGAGGTCTTTTCGACCTCGAGGGTTTTGGGGTCTATAATAAAAAAACCTTTGAGGTTTGATATAAAACTCAAAGGCCGTATGCTATAATCTTCGAGGTCTTGAAGACCTCGAAGATTATCAAATTCTTCAAATCAGTCATTAAAAATTTAACCAGAAGACCTTCGAGGTTTGAAAAAAACCTCAACGGTCTTTCTCATAAATCCTCCAAGGGTTCAGAACCCTTGAAGTGTCAGTTATTCATAATTGATAGTCATCCTCACAAAACCCAATTCATCCTCCACATTGACATAGGACCATATTTGGCCGTCACGGACGAATACAGTATTTGGGACTTGTTTGATATTCAAAAGAGTCTCCCCTAACAGGTTCAAGTTTTCATCTAAAATACTGAGGTAAACCTTGGAAATGGGTCGTTGATGTGCGCTTAGAAATAATGGCCCTTTGTAAATATCTTTAGGAAGTGTTTCAAATGAGAAGCGGTAGAACCTGCGGTTTTGTTCATCCCAAACCGGGGCCTGAAAGTTGATCTCAGTATCAATCTCGGCCATTACTTCCCTAAATCGTTCCACTGATTCCACTTTCTCAGGATATCCCCCTTTTTTTTGTTTGGGAGAAAGCGTTGGGGTATAATTGGCCTGATAAACAGAATCATCGTTTAAATTTAACACATACAGGGTACTATAGGCTGAACTGGAAATGATGATTCTATTGCCGGCTTTTTTCAAAAACTTTTCGGGTGAAGCGGAGGAATTGATGTTATCTCCTTCCAACAGAATCCTGTAGTCGGGAAGCTCATTGATCCCGGGCAACTCAATCCTTGTCAGTTTATTTTCTTTAAAATTAGCCTTGACAAAAGTCCATGTACCCTTAATTCCATTGCCAAGGTATCCGTAAATAACATCTCCTTTTTCTAAGGGGATTGGATTTCTGTCAAAGCCATCGCCTGCCTCTAAGTTGACTTTCCCGAATGTTACTTTACCTAAATCAAGATCACGGATTTTTTTCCCCTCCATGTCAAAATTCAACAGCGTCCCGAAACCCGCCAACAATACCTCATTTTCATGTAAAAAACTCATCCAAGACACATAATCCCCTACACCATTAGGCCCTTCCCTTTCAAATGGGATTTTTTTCTCCAACCGCAATGCTTCAAGGTTGATTTTGTCCATGGTGCTTTCTCCAGTGTTCCACAGATAAAGAAATTTATTGTCTTCACTTAGGGTATTGGTCCAGATTCCATATTTAAGATTAATAATATCATCACCTGAATCCACCACCACCGTGTCCATTGTCAGGGTGATTTTCGAGTAATCTTCGACATTTTCTTTTACTGAAGTTGCGCATGAAAAAAGAATTAAAATTGAAAATGCAAGGAGTATGAATTTCATGTTAAATAGGTTTGGATTGGTTTGAGGAAAAATGTAATTCTAATCTTAGGGTCCGAACTTTTAGAGGGTATCGCTTACTGCTTATCTTTTTTGAGAGTGATGATGACGACGCCGTTTTTGGCTTTCTCCCCATATTTATCGATTAAAAATTTGTCTTTTAACACTTCAAGACTTTGGATGTCATCAGGATTGATTTTATTAATATCCGCTATCTTAATGATACCATCCTTTGTTGATAATAACATCAATGGGCTATTTTCAGAATTTGCTGAAAGCCTGAGTTTTACGTTTGGATTATTGTTGGCTTCAGTCGCAGTTTTGCTACGGCCGTGGGAAAATGGTATTGAAATATCGCTTATTTCCTTAAGTTCCTGAAGCTCCTTTTGTTGTGTTTCACTAAGTTCATTCTTGATCGCAACCAAAGTCAATAATTGCTTCTTCTTCAGTAAGTTTTCTAATCCAAGGATTAAGTCCAATTGCTTGGAAACGGCCTCCGAATTAATCCTTGGCTCTTTGAGCATCTTTCTCAGTTTTACGTTAGCCTCATCTAAGTCCCATTTTACCTTCCTGAAGTCCATGAAATTTTGGCTGTAAATTTTGGTGATTTTATCTGCCTGTTTGTCCGTTAGGGAAATGGCAAAACTGTTTTGGAAAACCAGATCGGCCGAAAAGAGTACTTCCTGGAACATATCCTGTGCATTGGTTACACCTGAACATAGAATCATCCCAATTATCAATAGCTTTTTCATACGATTTGAGTTAAAATTCTGTCAATAGTGATGATGTTGGGGATTCCCAGGATTCCAACTCGGATGTTCTTTCAATTTTGAATTGAAGTTCATGGTTTTTACCCTCCTCGAGAGTAATGATGATCACATCCTTATGCAAGGATTGATTCGGTTCATTTCCTGGAAATAACCAAGCTGCTACCGCCAACGAAGCTGCAATCCCCAAAGGAATCCACCAATTAATGCTTCTTTGGTTTGCAGGTTCCGGAAAAGCCGGAATTTGAATCTTTTGGTCCTTCTCCTTTAATTGATCAAAGAAGCCTTGTATTTCTTTATCGGTTTCGTTTCTCATCACTTTTCGATTCTTGTTTTTTCAATCCACTCTTTCAATTTTTTCTTTCCCCGGTCATAATGGGTCCGCACCGTGCCGATATGTAGCTGCATCACTTCGGCACATTGCTCCAAAGTCATGTCGTGGTAGAATACCATCAGCAACACTTCCTTTTGCCTATCCGGCAGCGCTTGGAGCAAAGCTTCATGGGAATCATTTTCCGGAGGATCATCTTCATAGGCCATGTCTGCTAGCTGATCCAATGAGGTGTTTTTACCTTCTTTTTTAAATTCTTCGTAAGCCGTAATCCTGATCACTGAAAAGAGCCAGGTTTTCACTTGGGACTTTTCTTTATAGACTGCTTTGCCTTCCAGGATTTTCAGATACACCAACTGAAGGACATCTTTTGCCTTGTCCTCATCAAATGAGCAACACTGTCGCGACCAATGGTAAGCTTCAGGATGAAGTTCTTTGAGTATGGTTTCCAGCCAGTGTTTTTTCATTTCTGATCTTTAGTGTCAAAAAGTTACGATTATATGACAAAGTTCTCCAAGAATTTTTGGGGAGATTAGATTTAAATGGAAATATGGAAGGTATAAATTGAAATAATTGATAGGTAGCAGATGGTTTTTTTAGAAAGTATTTCCCCAAAAAATGAATAAAAAAAAGGCAGGTTTGGGAAACCTGCCTTGAATTAAAGAGATGAAATTCAAATTATTAATCTATCGGGAACCCTTTGGCTGCCCACCAGATTCCTCCATAGACATGTTTGAGGAAGTCTGCGTCCAAAAATGCCCAATCTGTATGGCCCATGGCAGTATAGAACATCCTTCCTCCGTCATATTCATTGGTCCAGGACATAGGATGGAATTCTCCCATACCGTTTTTGGGATCGTAGGTTCTTTCATCTGCTGTGATCAAGACTTTTACATCAGGATTGAAATTTTTGAAAGCATAAATCTCGTCGGACCAAACCCATTTTTCAGGCAAGTGATAGGTTGCCGGGTGCTCACGGTTGACAACATTCAGCTTCAAAGTCTGCTGATGCGGATGGTTCATAAACTGCGCTCCGATGAGTTTTGTGTACCATGGCCATTGGTATTCGGTATCAGTGGCGCTGTGGATACCCACTATTCCTTTTCCTGCCTGGACAAAACGTTGGATAACGGCTTTTTGCTCGTCGTTGAAAATCGTCCCGGTAGTGCTCATCATGACGATTACATCAAAACGCTCCAGGTTTTTGTCTGTGATGAAGGCTTCATCCTCGGTGGTGAAAATATCAAATATCTGGTCTCTTGCCATTTTTTTCAATGCCACAACACCATCAGGAATCGATTGGTGACGAAATCCTTTGGTCCTGCTAAAAACCAAGACACGAAATTGGGGATTGCTTTGCGCAAATGTTTCCAAGCTCAAGCCCAGCATCATGATGCAGACGAGCAGTAGGGATGATAAGTAGGTTTTTAGGTTCATGTTAATTTTTAGTATCAAGATTTTAGTATCAAGTATTTAGAAGCGAGAGATTAGAGCCGAGAAACCAGTAGCGAGAAGCGAGACTTTGTGAAATTTTCCAATTTTTCAATTTTAAAATTTTGTAATCTTCCAATCCCTACTTCACCATGGAAAATTTCTCTCCTGCCTCTTTTCTAGAGAATGCATTGAAATGCCACCATTCTGATCCGATTCCAGTAAATCCACCGTATGCCATAACGCTTCTCAGAATTTCACGGTTGAGGATATGTTCTTTTGTGATGTTCCCTTCCAACAGCATCTGGGCTTCACGCTCGGGATAGGCCGGATAGCCAAAGAAATCAAAAGGCGTTCCCATGTCCAATTCTTTGCCGTTTTCCTGATAAGCCAATGTAAGGTCTACTGCAACACCGAAATTATGCAGACCACCGACTTTAGGGTCGGCGACATACAGGGGTTTGACGCTATCGGGTTTGTCCAATTCATCCCAAAGGATCTGTTGTACACTCTGTGGTCTGACACCGTCAAAAACCAAAAAAGTCAAATCAGGGTGTTCTTCTTTCAGTTTTTCATGGGCTTTTTTGAGCATCTCGGCGACTTCGGGCTGCACATAGCATCTCGTCAGGTCTCCATACACATCTTTGCCAAAGAAATTATCGGTGGTTGAATATTTCAAATCCACAAAAATCCCAGGAATCACTACCTCCACATCCACCAACCCCGCTTCAATGATTTTCTGCTCCAATTCGCTGACCTCATATTTGATCTTAAACTGCTCATCGCCTATAGCCACCAAGTCGTCGATTTCCACTCCGTTGGAAGTCTGTTCATTGATCTTAGACTCGCAGCCGAATAAGATTAGAAGGAAGAATAAATAGGATAGGTATTTCAAGGGAGATTTATTTTAAAGTTTTTTGTTGATGACAGTGGCTGAGGCCTGTGCTGTGGGTAACATTACTATATCTGCCAAAACCACATGTGCCGGTCTGGTTACTGCAAATGCAATGGTCTCTGCGATATCTTCCGGAGTCAAGGGCTGAAAACCCTGATAAACTTTTTTGGAGCGTTCGGCATCTCCTTTGAACCTGACCATGGAAAACTCTGTCTCCACCAAGCCGGGATGTAAGCCGATCACTTTGATCCCAAATGGATTGAGATCCATCCGCATTCCTTGGGTAATAGCATCTACAGCATGCTTGGAAGCACAGTAGACATTGCCGTTTGGATAGACTTCCTTGCCTGCAATGGATCCAATATTGACGATTATGCCGGATTTTCTGGCAATCATGCCCGGCATGATTTCTTTCGAAACGTACAACAATCCTTTCACATTGATGTCCATCATGGCATCCCAATCTTCGAGACTGCCACTTTGGATCGGATCTAGGCCGTGGGCATTTCCTGCATTGTTCACGAGGATATCAACATCCTGCCATCCTTTGGGAAGGTTGCCCAAAATCTTTTGGACTTCTTCTTTTTCTCTGACATCAAAGCAAAGCGTCAATAAATCAGTTCCTGCCGGAAGTTCTTTTGAAAGATCTTCCAAGCGTTCTTTGCGCCTTCCTGTTGCGATGATGGCATAGCCAAGTCCTGCCAAAGCAATGGCTGTGGCTTTTCCTATTCCTGAAGTAGCACCTGTGATGCAGGCAATTTTCCTTTCCATAGCCTGAATCTAAAAATTATTGCCATGGAATGAAATAAGGAATCTATGAAAGGAGGAAAAAAGGCTTGGGCAGTTTTCTGAGACAGCGGTATTGGAAGTAAATGGTAAGAGGTGAAAAGTGAGAGGTGGAGTTCAGTGGACAGTTTTCAGTGATCAGTATTTCAGAGGGCAGTATTCAGAGGTATGGATTGAAAATTTAAATGCAAGAGGTAAAAAGACCAATGTCAGATTACCGATGATTTCTTAAAATAAAAAATTGACAACTAATGGGATTATTTAAAAACTTGGCTTTGAAAATGTATACTTACTTTTTGACCCCTAACCATTTAAAACCCGGATTGAATATCAAATGAAGTGGCCATGGACTGTCGACTATGGTCAAAAAAACTATTGAAAATTCAGATAGAGTGTGATCGATTTCCTTCTGATTTGGGAAATGGCATCTCTGAATGCCGGATTTGACTCTTCCGGTACATAGAGATCCAACAAACCGTGGGAAAACCGGACTTCCGGAGAAAATTTGAAAAATTTGAAATAGAGGTCGAAACCCATTCCAAAGTCTACAGTAAAGTCCCTTCCTGTGGTGACCAGATCCTCAATGTTTGCCTCTTCCTGGTCTTTGGTACGAAACATCGCCGACCCACCTCCTGTAAAAAACATCCTTGTATTGTTGAAACGTTGGGCTTTGTATTTGAAGATCAATGGAAATTCCACCATAGTGGCTTCATTGATGTAGGTCTCTCTTTTAAATGTAATTTCGTTGTTTGGGTTATTGTTGCTGGTGTTGGGTTCAAAATAATTGACATCTGTCCTGAACTCGTAAAAACCGACTTTGGGTGTGAATAGCAAATTGAGTTGATCATGTAACCTGATGGTCGCCAAAAATCCCAATGAAAAACCTGCTGAATAGACAGGTACAATACTTTGGATCCTTCTAAGGTCCGCATTATTGGGATCAAGGAAGGCCTCGGAATATTTCATCCGCCAGGAATTGGAATGACCGGCCAAGAAAAATCCATAAGAAATAAATTTTTCATCCTGCCCGGATTTACTGATTTCATTGAATCGGGATTGACCACTTGCCTCGCCGATCAGAATGAGTACGCCAAAAATGGAGAATGCTATTTTTCTCCGATATAAATTGAGCTGATTCCGAAAGTGAGTGGTTTGCATTGGGTTTGTTTAAATCCGACTTTTTTCAATACTGCTAAGAAATCCTCCCCGTCGGGAAAGGCTTGGACTGATTCAGGCAAATAGGTATATGCTGCATTATCTTTTGACACCAATTTTCCGATCTGAGGCAAAATATATTTGAAATAAAAGTTATATCCTTGCTTCATCGGGAATTTTTTGGGTTTGGAAAATTCGACGATTACAGTCTTGCCTCCCGGTTTCAATACCCTGTACATATCCGAAAGTCCTTTTTCCAGATTCTCAAAATTCCTGACACCAAATGAAACGATGACAGCATCAAACTTATTATCTTCGAAAAGCAACTTCTCCGAATCACCCATCTGTAGGTCGATGATATGGTCGAGGTTTCTTTTCTTCATTTTTTTCTTGCCTTCCTCAAGCATTCCGGCAGAAATATCCACGCCGATCACCTTATCAGGATGGAGTGCCAATGCCTCAATAGCAAAATCACCCGTCCCGGTCGCAATGTCCAAAATCAACTTTGGCTTGTCCTTCTGCAATAGTTTGATGGCTTTTTTCCTCCAGGTAATATCAATACCCAGGCTAAGAAGGTGATTCAAAAAATCATATTTCTTGCTGATGTTGTTGAACATCTCGGCAACCTGCTCTTTTTTGCCTTCCTGCTTTTCTTTGTACGGAACTACTGACATGTCATTTTTGAAACTGTGGTGCAATATTACTAAGGAAACCCGAGCAATCTAAAATTGTTGGGAATTAATGCCTTTTCAATTTCTTCAAGGGGTTTTAATCCTAGATAAATATTTAAATATGTATCCGAATTATTGCACGTACTTGACAGATTTCGAAATTTTCAACCTGAAAACTGAACTCCATTTGATCGAGGTGGGGAGGAATGACGGCGGACCGGGCCGGCACAGGCCTTGTACGCGGATAGGATTCCGCCGTCTTGACTTTTTTGGCTACTTTTTTTGTCAAGAAAAAAAGTAGCTATAAAAATAAATGATCGATTTCATAAAGCCTTGAGAATCTCTTTAAAGTTCATTTTGGAAGTTCCGTTAATCTGGGTACACTAAAAAATTTAAATGAACTTACCTAATCCATCAAGAGGTAATCTCCCCAAAAGTGTGTGAAAATTGGCCCTTGCGGGTATTTGACTATTTTTAAGCCAAATGACTTACCTTTGTGCCAAACATTCTTTCCCATGATCAAAAAAGCGGTCTTTCTTACCAGCAACTCTGACTACACCAAATGTCCACCTCCGGATAAACCCGAGTTTGCCTTTATCGGTCGATCCAATGTAGGCAAGAGCTCTTTGATCAACATGCTCACCAACCACAAAGGCTTGGCGAAAACCTCTCAAAAACCCGGAAAAACCCAATTGATCAACCACTTTCACATAGATGACAAATGGTACATGGTCGATCTTCCCGGGTATGGATTTGCGGTAGCAAGCAAGGCCATGAAAGCAACTTGGGAGAAAATGATACGAAATTACCTGACTAAAAGGGAAAACCTAGCGGCCATTTTTGTGCTCATCGACAGCAGACTTGAGCCCCAGAAAATAGACCTTGAGTTTATCATTTGGTGTGGCGAAAACGGAATCCCGTTTGTACTTGTTTTTACCAAAGCAGATAAAAAAGGAATCGAAAAGTCCACTGCCAACGCCCGTGTTTTTCTTGACAGAGCCATTGAAATCTTTGGCGAAGAACCCCAATACTTTATCACTTCCGCCGAAAAGAAAGAAGGCCGGGAGGAACTGAGTGCGTTCATTGAAGGGGAAGTCAGGGAATATTTGGAATCGAAAAAGTGAAAATGGTTATTTGGTTAAAGTGATAAATGTTAATTGTTGTGGCTAGAAAATTAATCCCTGAAGGAAAAAACTATCTGCTGTGGACTATAGACTATGGACAATTATCCGCACCCAAAATGACTCATAATTAACCTTCATACATATTTGCGGATAATCATATCTTCCTATATTTGCAGCCTTTAAATCAAAGCAGAAAATGAAATTCAACGAAATCGCTACCATCTCCGGCAAGCCGGGTCTTTATAAAATACTGAAACCTTCCCGGGGTGGAGTCATCTTGGAAACTATGGATGGAAAAAAAGGAAAACTCATCGCCGGTGCCAACCACAGGGTGTCTGTTCTTGCCGAAATCTCCATGTACACCATGAATGAAGAAGGTGCGACGCCTTTAGAAAATATCCTCAAGAGCATCGAAAAAGAATTCAAGGGCGATATCGGTCTTGAGGCAGATGCGGACACTGACGAACTAAAAGCATTTCTTAAGCATATACTCCCTGATTTTGACGAGGAAAAAGTATATCCATCCGACATCAAGAAACTCGTCGCTTGGTACAAAATCATCCGCGAACATGCTCCCGAAGTTTTGGAAGATCAAGTTGAGAACACCGAAGAAACCAAAGAAACAGAACCGGAAGCTTGATTTCAATCAATGTATTGAATTTAAATCTTAGAATAAAAGTGGGGGTCTTTCCCCACTTTCTTTGTTTATACCAAACTCTGAATTACCATGAATCTTCCTTTGATCACAGAAGCAGCACATTCCCTCCAAAAGGATTTTGCACTCCCGGCAATAGCGGAAGCATTTTCAGAGGAGGAGTTGGTTTCCCTGCTGACTCCTTTGATCAAAACCATGCTCGGCCGGGATTTCGAAAAACTTCTTCAGATCTGCTATCGGGTAGATTTAGGGGAAGAAAAGCTGAAAACCATCCTCCACAAATCAGATACAGAAACATTGGCTTCCGACTTTGCCCGTGCCTTGGTCGCAAGACAAATCCTGAAAGCAGAAATCAGAAGGAAGTATTCAGAAAGCTAAATATTTTTAAATCTTTACAGTACTTTCTTTTCCAACATTCAAAAACTCCCCTACTTCCTCCACCATTTTTTTGGAACCGATATGCAAAGGCGTCCGCTGATGCAAGGAGGTAGGTTGGATATCCAAAATCCGGCCATGTCCATCTGTCGCCATACCTCCCGCCTGTTCAGCGATAAAAGACAAAGCATTGGCTTCATAGAGTAATCTGAGTTTTCCTTTGGGTGATTTTGCGGTAGCAGGATACATGTAAATACCACCTTTGAGCAGGTTGCGGTGAAAGTCTGCCACCAAGCTTCCTATATACCTGGCGCTGTATTCTTGGGATTTACATTTTTCTATATAGGCTTTTAATCCCGGTTCAAAAAGGTTGTAACTTCCTTCATTCACACTGTATATTTTGCCGTCTTCCGGAGCACACATATTGGGGTGGGAAAGGAAAAATTCCCCCAGCGAAGGTTCATAGGTAAAGCCATTGACGCCATGTCCGGTAGTGTAAACCAACATTGTCGAAGAACCATAGAGCACATATCCTGCCGCTACCTGTTGGTTGCCGGGCTGCATGATGTCCTCAGGTTGGATGGGACTGCCGATGGGCGTCACTCTCCTGTAGATTGAAAAAATCGTCCCGATCGAGATATTCACATCGATATTGGATGAACCATCCAAAGGGTCAATGGCGACAACATATTTGCCGGAGCCGTTTTGCAAGTCGATAACTTCATCGTCTTCTTCGGACACGACGGCGCAGACTTCTCCGCCTTTCGTCAAGGCCCGGGTGAAACGGATATTGGCGATGACATCGAGTTTTTGCTGTTCTTCGCCCTGCACATTGGTTTGTCCAAATGCACCACCGATATTTGCCAGACCTGCGCGGTTGGTTTCGCGGTTTACAATCTTGGCAGCAAGGGCAATATCTCTTAGCAGTTGGGACAATTCCCCGGAGGCAAAGGAAAATTCCTCTTGTTTCATTTTGATAAAACGGTCTAAAGTGGTGCCGACAGAATACGCCAAAGAGGAATCAGAGGGGCTGTAATGTTTGATTTTCATAAAATAGGAAAAATACAATTATTGGGTTTATATATTTAAAATTACAAATTAATTTTTATGGCAAAAACATTTGTATTTAAATTTGGCGGGGCTTCTGTGAAAGATGCCAAATCTATCAAAAACTTACGTGAAATTTTATTCAATCGATTGCGGAATCATACTGTAATCGTTGTTTCTGCCATGGGAAAAACCACAAACGCCCTAGAAGAATTATTGAATCTCAAACTGGAAGACAAGCCTATTTATGAGAAAAGTACAAAATTAAAACATTATCACCTTGAGATCTGCAGGGAACTTTTCCTACCAGAAAACCTGATCTTTCCTGCTATTGAAAACTTTTTCTCCCAACTGGACAGGATCTTGGAAAAACCCCTTAGCAAAGAAAACTATGATGAATATTACGATCAGGTAGTTTCATTCGGGGAACTGATTTCCTCAAGGATTGTCCAGGAATACCTTTGTGCAGAAGGGATTTTTTGCCTTTGGCAAGATGCGCGGGAGATTATCTCTACCGACAGTGACTATCGGTTTGCCAAAGTAAAATGGGATAAAACCGCCTCCCAATGTCAAAAACACCTCATGGCAAAGTTGGAGCGGTTTCCTGTCATCACCCAAGGTTTTATCGGTTCGGATGAAAAAGGGAAAACCACTACTTTAGGAAGAGAAGGTTCGGATTTTACAGCTGCCATCATTGCCCACAGCCTACATAGCCAATCCGTCACCATTTGGAAAGATGTGGAAGGCGTACTCAATGCCGACCCGAAGCGGTTTCCCAACACAGTGAAATTTGAGGAGTTGGATTACAAGGAAGCCGCTGAGTTGACATATTATGGGGCGTCGGTCATCCATCCCAAGACCATCAAGCCCTTGGCCAATCTTTCCATTCCGCTTTTTGTCAAGTCATTTTTGAATCCTGATGGAAGCGGAACGCAAATCCACCATGTTGACAAGCCGAATACCGTTCCCTGCATCGTAGTGAAGGATGAACAGGTTTTGGTCAGTTTCAGGGTGACGGACTTCACTTTTATCAATGAATCACACATCCATCAAGTGTATACCGAAATCGAAAAACTCAAACTGAGGGTGAATCTTTTGCAGACCTCAGCTATCAGTATTTCGATTGTGATAGACAAACAACTATTTAAAATGGAAAAACTGATCGCTGTTTTGGCAAAGGATTTTGATATCAGATACAATGAATCCCTGCAACTCATCACAGTCAAAAACCACAACAGAAAGATTACAGAAGAGTTAATGTCAGAAAAGGAGGTCCTTTTGGAACAAGTTACCAGGACGACTTTTCAGATTGTTGTGAAGCCTTTAGCCCAATAACCTGTTGACAGTTTTTTCAATTCCCGGCAGGTAGCTTTTGCCAAAAAGGAGCAAATGAACCAATAGCGGATAGAGGTTATAGACAGGAATACGATCTTCAAAACCCGGTTCCAAGGGGAAGACCGTCTCGTAGGATTCATAAAAAGGGGCTTCAAATCCGCCAAAAAGTCTTGAAAATGCCAGATCCATTTCACGGTGACCATAATAAACAGCTGGATCAATCAATACAGGCATGCCGTTTTTTCCCCGCATGATATTGCCTGACCAAAGGTCTCCATGAAGCAGGGCGGGTTTTTCTTTTGGGAAAAAATCTTCCAAAACCGGATAGATCTGCTGAAATTTTTTGAAAAAATCCAGGTCAATAAGATTTTCATAATAAGCCCTTCCGATAAGTGGCTCAAGTCTGTTTTGGATAAAAATTCAGACCAAGCATGAATTACTGTATTTTTCTGTGGGATTGAAGCGATGTAGTTTGGGGTCTTGTACCCAAAATCCTGTTGGGTAGTCATATGCATCTGGGCCAATCCCATTCCAAGTTCCTGCCAATAAACAGGGTTTGGTTTATCAGTCTGAATCCATTCCATCAGGATAAATCTATAGTCCCCTTCTTTTCCAAATTGATAAACTTTAGGAATCTTTAAAGGACTGTTGGCCCGCATTTCATTCAGGCCGTCAGCTTCTTTTTCGAAAATGTCATTATCTTCTTCAAAATTGGTTTTCAAAAAAAAACTGCCTTCTGAGGTTTCTAAAAATACACCTTGGTTTACATTTCCTGCTGCAATAAGCCTTGCTTGCTTCAGGCGGATAGTGGGACCAAAACTTAGAAATAAAATGCGTTCGAATATGGCATTGTGCTCAAACATAAAGATTATGCTCCACTTTCAGCTTCTCCAAAAAATGGTCAAGAGATTCATCGATAATCTTGTATACCTGTTCAAAACCTTCTTCACCACCATAATAGGGGTCCGGAACTTCCAAATGGTCCGGGTCGGGATGGAATTCCCTTAACAAAAACAATTGGTCATGACTGATATTATACCTTGTCATTACATTTTGGATGTTCCGCTTATTGGACATATCCATAGCGACGAGGTAATCAAATTCACGGATATCAACTCTATTTAACTGTCGCGCTCTGTGAGAAATGGGAATTTGGTGGTTTTTGGCACAAGCCAAAGTCCTTTCGTCCGGCAATTCTCCGATATGATAATCCGAAGTTCCACAGCTGTCACTCGTGAATTTTCCTTCAAGTCCAAGTTGTTTGACTTTATGGTTAAAAATACCTTCCGCTAAAGGAGATCTACAGATATTTCCCAAACAAATGAACAAGACTTTTACCATACTCCAGGGCTTATAGGTTTTCGAGGTGAAAGAGATGTACAAGTTATAAAATTTTTGTTGATGTCTTGATATCAGAAATTATTTCCGGCAAAGAATAGGAGGAAATTTCAAAATAATATTTTGGATTATTTCATTTTTGCAGGAATAGCATGCGAAAAAATTAAACTTTTCCATATTTTGAATGTGGTTTTTCTGGATAACAGCAATTTATTCCAAACAAAATTCTGATAATTTTTTTACTCGTTTTTCAATTTTTTTTCAAATCATAAAAATCGAAAGCGGAAAACGGTTTCCTAAAGTTCAAAATTTCATCATTTTGTTTACATTCCAATGATAAGATTTTAGAAATTTTTCCTTTGCCATTCCGCTCATCAAGATTTTATTTTTTGTCTTCTTGGTTTCTATTGTTTTATTTTTTTACTTTGAATCACAAAGTACTTTTAGATGGAAAAAGAAAAATATATCCAAGACCTCCGACAGATCAAAGAGATCATGGACAGGTCTTCCAAGTTTATTTCGCTCAGTGGCTTATCCGGAATCGCAGCCGGTGTTATTGCTTTGGCCGGAGCTTGGTATGCCTATAATTACATCTACACCGAAAGTGACTACTTCAGCTACAATATAATCCTGCTCAGCTCCGGAGACGTCAGGTCATTGATCGGATTGGGAGCGGTGATCCTAACCTTGGCCATAGGAGCAGGATTGTTTTTTACAGCAAAAAAAGCTAAAAAGTCCAATCAAAAAATCTGGAATTCCCAAGCCAAAAGACTGTTGGTCAACCTTTCCATTCCTTTGGTCACAGGAGGATTGCTCAGCCTTATATTTCTATCAAGGGGATTTATCGGCATCATCGCACCTTTGACACTTATTTTTTATGGACTCGCATTGGTCAATGCATCCAAATATACCCATGAAGAAATCCGGAGTCTCGGGATCATTGAGATCATTTTGGGACTTATGTCCGCTTATTTCATCGGATTCGGGCTTTTATTTTGGGCAATCGGTTTTGGCTTATTGCATATTGTGTACGGCATCATCATGCACTACCGCTACGGATCGTGAAAGACATACTGAAGGATTTGGACAAAGCTTTTGAAAACAAGCTCAGGCTTGGAATCATGTCAGCATTGCTGGTAAATGATTTCCTGGATTTCAATGCCCTGAAAGAAATCCTCGACGCCACAGACGGAAACCTGGCAAGCCATCTCAAAACCTTGGAAAAAGAAGGTTATATCACCTTTACAAAAGAATTTTTGGACCGAAAACCAAATACCAAATATATGGCTACCGAGACCGGCAAAGATGCTTTTCTCAGACACCTTAAAGCAATTGAAAACTTACTGAAATAAAAAAATTTCTTCACTCACTTTGAAATTCAAAGTACTTTCAAAAACAACTATGGAAAACTCTCAGCTCAAACCCCTTATCTCCCTCAAGTATTCAGTCACGCTCAAATTACTGATTATCGGATTTCTGGCATTGGTATTATTAATACCCAATGCATTTATCGTTTCTATCATCGAAGAAAGGTCTATTCTCAATGAGGAAGCCATCAAAGAAATCGGCTCCAAATGGGCCGAATCACAAGAAATCGTTGGACCGATCCTATCTATTCCTCTTGTCTACGAAACTGAAAAAGACGGAAAAAAAACCATCACAAATGAAGATTACCAGATCCTCCCCCACCAACTTAAAATCGAAGGAAAAGTACTTCCCGAAATCCTGAAGCGGGGGATATACAAAGGAGTTGTCTACCGCTCTGACCTCGTGATAAAGGGAAGCTTTGTCGTCTTGGATGATTTTGACAAAAAGGATTTTGTGGGTTTCAAAACTCACGAGGCCAAAGTTTCATTCGGAGTCACCGATCTCCGGGGAATTGAGGATGAGGTCGATTTTACCATAAATGGTGAAAAGAAACAGGTCAATCCCGGTACCGGAAACTTCAAGATGATTGCATCAGGATTCAGCATTTCCATGGGAGGAAGCGAACTTGTCGTGGGGGACAGTATCCCATTTACCATCCGGCTTAAGCTGAAGGGAAGCAAAAATCTTTCCTTTATCCCGACAGGAAAGACCACCGATGTACACATCCAATCTCCGTGGACAGCCCCAAAATTTGATGGAAAATTCCTGCCCAACAACAGGAACCTGAGCGAAGAAGGATTTACCGCAGACTGGAAAGTCCTCGAACTGAACAGGAATTTCCCTCAATCCTGGGTCAACAACGCCTATGCTGAAAACCTGAAATCAGCATCATTTGGAGTGGATTTACTTTCGCCGATGGAGGATTATCAAAAATCCACCAGGTCAGCTAAATATGCCCTGATGACGATAGGATTGACTTTCCTAATGTTTTTCCTTGTAGAGGTATTAGGCAAAAAGAACATCCATCCTTTCCAATATGCCATGGTGGGATTTGCCATCTGCCTTTTCTATATCCTGTTAGTCTCCATTTCAGAACAGGTCAGTTTCAATATTGCCTATCTGATTTCTACCATAGCAGTGGTGGGTACGATCTGTCTTTATTCACTTTCATTGTTCAAGGTAAAAAAATATACCTTCATCTTGGCGACAGTACTTCTTGGCTCGTTTGGATTCCTATTTGTGACTTTGCAGATGGAAGACTATGCGCTTTTGATGGGAAGTATCGGATTATTTATAATATTGGCTACCACGATGTATATCACTAGAAACATTGATTGGAACAGAATGAGCTTGGGAAAATCAGAGGAAAGTCCCGATCAAAGTTCCTGATTTTATCAAAGGGTTAGCTAAAAATTGCTCCAACAAAAAAGACCCAGCAATTTAACTTTCCATCTTTCAATCAGAAAGCCTTGAAATTTTTTCAAGGCTTTCTGAATTTTTTACGCAGCCTTTCTTTTCCTGATTTTGTCCCATCATACCTTTTTGGGCTAATTGAATTCTAATTCTACCAAGACCTGTCAATTGATATGAATAACAAACAGCCCTGATATTATTTACTGACAGTTACCAATTCCCATTTAAATCCTTTTTTAATTGATTCACTTAAATTCAACTGGTTTAAACTCCCCATTCATTTCATTTTAGTAACAATACGAGTACCTTTACAGGGCTTAGAAGCGATTCAAAATATATGCCTCAAACTCCTACAGCTACAAATATCAAGAAGGTTGCAGTGATTACCATGGCAAGAAATGATGATTTTTTCTTGACAAGGTGGATCAATTATTACGGCCGGGAATTGGGTAAAGAAAACCTCTATATTTATTTGGACGGGGAAGATCAGCCAATCCCGAAAAACGCCGATGGTGTCAATGTATTTCATGAAAAAAGGGTTGTTGAACATGTCGTTTCAGCAGAAAAACGCCGATTGGGCTTTTTATCTGACGTTGCCAAATCTTTGTTCAAGCGATACGACATCGTCATCGGCGTAGATGCTGATGAATTCCTGCTTGTGGATCCCAATTACGGCAAAACATTGGTCGAATATCTCAGCGAAATCGAAATCAATCCATCGGTTTCCGGACTTGGAATAGATGTAGGGCAGGTTTTGGGAAAAGAAAAAGACCTGGATATGGATTTACTTTTTTTAGACCAAAGGGAATATGCCCTGATTTCGTCCAGGTATACCAAACCTTCTGTGATCGCAAAACCGGTGAATTGGGGTTCAGGTTTTCATCGCGTAAAAGGCCACAATTTTAGGATTGATCCGGGTTTATTCCTGTTCCATTTTGGGTCTGTGGATTACAAAATGATTCAGGACCGCTTCTTGGACAAGGACAGGATGGCAACAGGGAGAGAAGGCCACATCAAAAAAAGAGCGAAAACCATAGATATCATCACCAACTCAGAACCCAAAGAAGACGAAAAATGGTTGGCAAGAGCGCGTACTTTTCAGACTTTATTCAGGCCGATCTATGCGCTCAATAAACCTTCAATGGCAAAGTGGAAATTGGTAGTCAAGATTCCTGTGCGGTTTAAAGGCATTGTTTAAAATACAGTTATGGATTCTGAAAAACAAGGACAGATAGACGCAGTGATCACTTGGGTTGACGGCAATGATCCAAAACACCAACTGAAATTAGAAAAAGCATTGGGGGGTAAATCAAGAAGAAAAATCCCCGGTGCAGACAACACGCGATTTGGAAATGCCAATGAACTGAAATACTGTCTACTGTCCATCCTGACTTTTGCTCCATTTATCAGAAAGATTTTTATTGTCACAGATGAGCAAGACCCCAATGTAATTCCCTTTATCGAACAAGACTTCCCTGAAAGGGTCAATGACATCAGGATTGTAGATCATCAGGAAATTTTCAGGGGATATGAAAAATACCTGCCCACATTCAACAGCAGGTCCATAGAATCTGTGATTTGGAGAATCGAAGGCATGTCTGATAATTTTGTTTTTTTTAGTGATGACATGTTTTTGGTCAAAGAAATCAAGCCCGAGGACTTGTTTGTCCAAAATCGACCGGTCATGAGAGGGACATGGCTGTTGACGCCTGTGCTTCGAAAAGCATGGAATTCCTTAAGGAAGGGTGTGAATAAAAATATTTTGAACAATCATGATTTTCAGCCCAAGCCGTCTTTTCATTTTGGGCAATGGAATGCGGCTGCCCTCTTAGGGTTTAAATGGAGGTATTTTTTTTCAAGCCACACGCCTCATGCCGTAAGCAAGAAGACATTAGAAACATATTTTAATGAGAACCCGGAAATTCTGGAAAATCAGATTTCATTTAAATTCCGCCACAACGATCAGTTCAATTTTGCATCATTGACGTATCATCTGGAAATCCGATCCGGTAACACCAATTTTGCGAAACCTATATTTTCATTTTTGCATCCCTATGGACGGAAGGAAGGGTATGTCGACAGGAAAATCAAAAAATGTGTTGAAAATCCAGAGATCAAATTCATGAATGTCCAAAGTCTGGAATTGTGCAATAAAAGCGATCAGGAGAAAATAATCAGATGGATGGAAGGGAATTTAAAAGCCTAAAGGCTTCCAAAATATGAAAGGAAGGGTACTCAAATCCACAGGAAGCTGGTACACGGTCAAAACAGAAAAAGGCCTTGTCAATGCCCGCTTGAGGGGAAAATTCAAGCAGGATGATCTGAAATTGACAAATCCAATATCAGTTGGAGATTATGTCGAGCTCGAGCAGGAAGCGGACCAACCCTCATCTGTCATCACGGATATCCTTCCGAGGGAAAATTACATCATCCGTAAATCCACAAGAAAAAACCATTTTTCACACATCATCGCTTCCAATATCGACCAGGCTTTTTTGATCATCACATTAAAAAATCCGAGAACATCGCTTGGATTCATTGACCGGTTTTTGGTCAGCACGGAGAGCTTCAGGATTCCAACTTCCATTTTGGTCAATAAAATGGACATGGATTACAAAGACAAAGACATGGAATACCTAGAAGACATCAAGGATATCTATGTTCCTTTGGGATATCCGGTCTATGAAATTTCTGCCCTGAACAGTACCGTATTGCAGGAACAATTCCTGCCGCTGCTCAAAGGAAAAACCACTTTGCTTTCTGGCCACTCCGGTGTTGGCAAATCCACCTTACTCAATAAAATCGTCCCCGAAGCGGTGCAGGCCACCAAGGAAATTTCCAAATTCAGCGCCAAAGGAGTACACACGACCACCTTTGCCGAGATGTTTGAAATCGAAGACGGAGGCTACCTGATCGATACTCCCGGGATCAAAGAATTTGGGATTTTGGATATCGATGAATTTGAGCTGTCCCACTATTTTCCGGAGTTTAGAAAATACCTCGGTCAGTGCCGCTACAACAACTGTCAGCACCTCAATGAACCGGGATGTGTGGTTAGGCAAAAACTTGAGGAAGGATTTATCCATCCTTACCGCTATGACAGCTATGTCAAAATCCTGACTGAAGAGGATGACTTTCGGTAGAGGGAAGTCAGAAGTTTGATTCAGAAGCTTTGAAACCACCGCCAATTGATTTAATTTTCCTTTTTCAAAAACAAGCCCATGAGCAAGACAAAGACTTTGGTACTGAACCACCGTCAGATCAGCCAAAAAATCACCCGCATGGCCTATGAAATCTATGAGCGCAATGCCTCCGAATCCAGCATTGTCTTTGCAGGCATCACAGGGATGGGTCATCAGCTCGCAGAATCATTGGCAGGCGCTCTGAAGGAAATTTCACCTTTAGAAATCACAGTGCTCGAAATTATCCTTGACAAATCAGACGTCACAAGAGGTGAAGTCTCCCTTTCTTCACATGCTGATTTGACCAATAAATGTATCGTAGTGGTGGATGATGTCCTCAATACCGGCAAAACTTTGGTCTATGCTTTATTGCCATTTCTTGAATCTTCTGTCAAAAAAATCGAGGTTGCCGTTTTGGTCAACCGAAGCCATAAGCTATTCCCTGTAAGTCCGGATTACACGGGATTGGAATTAGCGACCACGCTCAGCGAGCATATATCCGTTGACCTTTCTTCCCAAAACCACACCGTACACCTTCATTAAGTCTCCCATGTCTGTCCACAATTCCTCCAATATCAAAAGAATCACCACCCACACCATGCAGGAAATGAAAACCCGTGGTGAAAAAATTTCGATGTTGACCGCTTACGATTTTTCCATGGCGGGGATTATTGATGCTGCAGGAATTGATATCATCCTTGTCGGTGATTCCGCCTCCAATGTCATGGCAGGACATGAAACTACCCTTCCGATTACCTTGGATCAGATGATTTACCATGCCACTTCAGTGGTCAGGGCAGTTTCAAGGGCATTTGTGGTGGTCGACATTCCTTTTGGTTCCTATCAGGGCAACAGTTCGGAGGCACTTAGGTCTGCTATCAGAATCATGAAAGAATCCGGTGCCCATGGCATCAAAGTGGAAGGAGGAGCTGAGATCAAAGAATCAGTCGTAAGGATTCTGAGTGCAGGTGTTCCGGTCATGGGTCATTTGGGTTTGACTCCACAGTCTATCTATAAATTTGGAACGTACACCGTCCGTGCCAAAGAAGAGGAAGAGGCAAACAAACTGATCGAAGATGCCAAATTGCTGGAAGCTTGCGGCTGCTTTGCCATTGTATTGGAAAAAATTCCGGCTTCTTTGGCCAAGCAGGTTGCCGAAACAGTCAGCATTCCGGTCATTGGCATCGGTGCGGGTCCGGATGTAGATGGACAGGTATTGGTGGTGCATGACATGCTAGGTATCAATCAGGAATTCAAACCAAGGTTTCTGCGTCAATATGCCAACCTTCAGGGCATCATGACCAAAGCGGTTCAAGATTATATCAAGGATGTCAAATCAAAGAACTTCCCAACCAAAGAGGAGAGTTATTGAGGGTTTGAATCAGGTTTTTGAGTCATTTTGGCATTTTGACAGTTTTGCCTTATTTGGTAATTGTATTTGAATAAAATTTTTTTTTGATATTTTTTATTGGAATTATCTATTCTTATAGAATAATTTCTTTTACTTTCCAATTGAAAAATGCTTCTTAAGCCCACCCATGAAATACCTGTTTCTGGCTTTTCTCCTCATTTCCTTTTCCGGTAATGCCCAAGATCTTGGGGTGATTTTGGACAGTGCATTGCAGTCAGGTGAAAAACAACAATACTTTTTTTCGGAGGCTAAAAAACTGATCAATAATAATAAGGACAAAGCGGATTATCTTTTTGCGCTTCACCGCTACCACAGTATTCGCAATGAAAGAGACTCCATGCTTTTGGTAGAAAAAGAGCTGATTCCCCTGTTGGATTCTTTTTCGGATAGGATCAGAAAATCAAATGTATTCGAGCGTATTGCCTACTATTATGAAAGTGCCGGATTGTACGACCAAGCCATCCAACATTACTTAATGGCAGTAGAGGAGATCTTGCCTACCAATCGGGCTGAACTTATCAGTGATTTATACAGGTCATTGTCCCAAGTCCACCGCTTGTTTAAGGATTATGACAAAGCTGTCTTTTATGGTAAAAAATCCTTCGAAGCAGTGGAATTTGAAGAGGACAAATTCCTGACTTATAAATCGAGGGCCTTGAATATCATCGGGGCGGCTTTTAGTGAAATGAAGATTCCTGACAGTACCGTCTATTATTACAATAGAGTTTTGGAATTTATCCCTGCCTTGGACTCCATGACAGTGGCACCTACCATCGTGAATGCAGGATATGCATATTTGCTGAAAGGGGATATCGAAAAAGCAAGGGATTATACCAATGCAGGTTTGAGACTGTATGAAAAATCAGACAATGATTACGCCAAAGCTGTGATCTATATCAATCTTGGAATGATTGAAAACGCCGCGAAAAATTATCCTCTTGCTTTGGCTTTGTTGGATTCGGGCATTGTCTACACCGAAAAATCCCAATATGCCGAACTCTACACTTGGATTTATGACGAACAATCCAAGATCTATAAAGCCACAGGTAACTATCCCAAAGCAATCAGCAGTATGGAAAATTTGTTGGGCATCAAAGATTCTTTGTTTGTATCAGAAAGGGCAAAAGTCGCAAAAGACCTGGAAATAAAATTCCAAACTGCTCTTAAAGACCAAGAGATCAAAGATAGAGAGGCAGAAATCCTCGAAAAAGAGCAAAGTCTTCAGCGGGTTTTAATCCTTACTTTTTTGCTCATGGTTATCGTCAGCCTCTTGATTACTGTCCATTTTTTGAATAAAAACAGGTTCAAAAAGAAGCAGCAGATTCTCCAAAAAGAAAAAGAATTAAGCATTAAGGAAGCTTACCTGCACGCCGCTTTGGAATCACAGGAAACAGAAAGAAAGCGTTTTGCACAAGACCTGCATGACGGATTCGGACAACTCATTTCTGCCTTACAACTCAATATTCTTCAAATCAGAAACAAGACCAACCTGGAGGAAAAATTAATTACCGTGGAGAGAAGTGAGTTGATTTTAAAGGAAATGCATAGCGAAATTCGCAATATCGCATTCAACCTGATGCCGGCAACTTTGATTCGATCAGGACTCAAGGAAGCAATCAGTGAATTTGCACATCGGATCCATACTTCGGGGGCCGTCAAAGTCGAAACCTATACGCATGGCTTGGAGGAAAGGCTGAGCGAAATGCAGGAGATCTCTTTGTACAGGGTGATCCAAGAATGGGTGAATAATATCCTCAAATATGCTGAAGCTACGTCAATAACCATCCAATTGGTCCGTCATGAGGATGAAGTAAGCATCATGATTGAAGATGACGGGAGAGGGTTTGACCCTGCAATATTGGAAAAAGGGAAAGGAAATGGTTGGCGAAATATCCAATCCAGACTGCAAAGAATCTCTGCAACTTGGGAGTTGGATTCCCAACCGGACCGTAGGGGAAGTACTATGCTTATTTTCCTTCCTATACCTTCAAAAGAAAAATTAATTGCGATAAAGCAGGAAAAATAGATATGTCATTAAAAATATTGTTGGTCGACGATCATGAAATTTTACTTGACGGGATCAAAAGTATCCTGGCCAAGGAAATTTCATTGACAGTGATCGGTGAAGTCAATACAGCATACAAAGCTTTGGATTTTATCAAAACCAACCCGGTGGATTTGATGGTTACAGATTTTAATCTACCGGAAATGAATGGGCTGTCATTGATCAGGATGGTTAAAAAAATACAGCCAGATTTAAAAATCCTCATGCTGAGTATGCACGATGAGATTCATTTGGTAAGAGAAATCATCAAAGAAGAAATCAATGGATATGTTTTGAAAAGTGAATCACATGAGGAATTGCTCAAAGCCATAGAATCTATAAACCAAGGCGAGACTTATTTTAGCTCAGGGATCAATGCGGTATTGGAAAGCAGCCAAAGGCTTCAAGAAGAAACCCAATTGCTGTCTGAACGGGAAAAGGAAATCCTCAAACTTCTTGTGCAGGAAATCCCAAACAAAAGCATCGGTGAAAAACTCTATATCTCTGAACGGACGGTGGAAACCCACCGAAAGAATATTTTCAAAAAAACCAAAAACAACACTTTGGCAGGATTGGTATTGTTTGCATACAAAAACGGCTTGATCTGAGAATTACCACACCACTATTTTTTGGCTTTTACTTTTCCCTTCTGCGTTGGTAAACCGTGCGATATACAATCCTGGTGCCAAAGGAAGCGTAATTTCCAATTCTGAATTTGCAGTCAACTCAAAACTGCCCACTATTTCCTGACCCAAACTGCTGATCAAAGTCACAGAAGATGTTTGGGAAGCTATAAGTTTAAATGAACCTCTGTTGGGATTGGGATAAACTTTGACCAACAAATCTTCTTCACCCGGCAAGGGACCTTCTGCCTGAAATTTCAGGTATTCCAACCCTCCCGCTGTATTTCCCAAGACCAAATCCCTTTCGTCAGTAAATGGCTTTGGCAAAGAAGTGATCCAGGTATTTCTTCCCAACCTGCTTTGGGAAGTGGCAGTAGGAGATGTTGTTACCAAAATGGTCTCTCGCTCCACCTGATTCATAAAGTCAGGGATATAGACCAAAACTCCTCTTTGATCAACAGCGTAAAGAGAGGGGTTTTTTCCTGGGACAACATGGACATTTAGGTTGCGGGATCCGGGATTGTCAGTATATCCCAGAAAATCACTTTGTACCAATTTGATGTTTTCAGCATTGGAAAAGTCGAAGAAGAAAAGAAGTAATTCTCCAGTTTGTCTTGCGAGCAAAAGATAATCTTTTCCCTCAAATGAAAACATTTCGATTTGATCCTGACCAACTGGAGATCGGTTTGGAATGAATATCTGTTTCATCTGGCCAAAATCAGGATTGGTGCCATAAAAAACCAGACGGCGCAGTGAATTATTGACCGTATCAAGGCCCGTGATCCAGTATGTCTCCTGATTGGCAGCATTAAGGTATTCAAAATACTGGAGGTCAGTAAAATCCAATTGAGACAAACCCAAATAGTCGTTTTCTACCAACTCCCAACGCTCACCGCTGACTACATACCGATGAGCCATACCAATGTTCCTTCCTCCTACAAACGAATTGGCAGTGACAATCATTTCCCCGGAAGTGGACAGACCTTTGAAGAACGGCCTGCTGTTTTCTCCCAAATCCAATATCTCCGACTGCAAAAACGGGCTTTTGCTTGGCAAGCCAGAACTTCCCTTGGAAATTTGAAACACATTTTCGGAAAAGTCTGATTTGAATACCCCGGCTGAAGCTGAGGAATTGCTACTCACAATCAGGCTATTTTGCCAAGGGTAGGCAGCATGGTAAATGGGAAAATCCGGCAAAGTCCCAAAATCAGGAACATCCTGCGAAAAAGCATCAAACAAAGGTTCTAGATCGGTTCCTTTGTTGGGCAAATAATAGAGTGAATTGCATTCATCCCTTCCCAAAAGCAAATCCCTCACCCCATCATTATCAAAGTCTGAATACAAAACTGAATGTCCTCCGGTATGCAGGATTCTTGCTGATTCATCGGCATCTGCCAACCTTCCCATCGGAAGTCCTTCACAGGTAATCCCAAAACTGAAATTCCCGCATCCGCAGAATTCGAATCTGCCCCACCAAGGTTCGGGAAAAGCAAAACCGTCGATGTCCGCAGTTCCTTTCCTTTCCACACTTGTATTGAGGTAAAAGTCTATATAGTCTCCCAAATTAAATGAGGCTATATCCAGATCCCCGTCGCCGTCAATATCAAGGACCATGGGAATGTCTAGGTTATTGGCGGTGAGGTTGGAGCCGTTTTCCAGTCTGAGAAAATTTTGGGCGACTTCCCACTTTGGAAATGAATCTCCTGAATTACTGACATTTTTATAAGCCTTGATCCCAAAAGGGGAACTTGTAAACAAATCCTTTCTGCCATCCAGGTTAAAATCTGCCAAAATCAAAAAGCCATTGATGTCATTGGGGAAAAAATAGCTCATTTCGGGAAGGTATTTGAACTCCCCACCGATTTCTTCAAAAACCAAAACCCTTCTTGCATTGATATCCCAAACGACCCATTCTTCCTCTCCGTCTGCGTTGACATCCATTCTCTGGTATTGGGAAGCATTGATCCCTACTGCAAAAGGAAGAGGGATTTCAATCCCATTTTGACTTATTTTTTTGTTTTGGTCAAAAGAAAAAGTCTGTTGCGCCACTACCAAGGTGCAGGTCGAAAAAAACAAAATCAGAATCAAATACCTCATCAAAACAGAATTTTATATGCCATAAAATTAAACGAATGAATTTGATATAAGATGTTTGGAGGTCCTTTTTGATTTACGATTTTTGATTTAAGATTTACGGACATCTTTCTAGCATTTGAGCATTATTGGTATTTTGACTCTGTAAATGTCAGCTTATTAAAACCTGGATTAAAGTTCAAGAGCAGTGGCTATGGACTGTCGACCGTGGTCTGTGGTCAATTCACTTGATTTACTGGCAACATTCCCGATAATCATATAATTTTAGCCATACAAAAATATTTATGAGCATCGAATCCCTTTATTCCCATTTTCTACAATCCACAGGTGTAAGCACAGACACAAGAAAGATCGGCCAAGGCAATATCTTTTTTGCACTGAAAGGTCCAAACTTCAATGCCAACGACTTTGCTCCAAAGGCTTTGGAAGCCGGCGCAAGCTTGGTGGTAGTCGATGAGCAAAGGGTAATTCCGGAGGGAGATCCGAGGTACTTTTTGGTGGACGCTGTTTTATTGGCTTTGCAAAAGTTAGCCAATCACCACCGGCACCAACTTCCTATTCCGATCATCGGACTGACAGGAAGCAATGGAAAGACCACTTCCAAAGAACTCCTGCATGCCGTCCTGAAGCAAAAATTCAAAACCTCTGCCACTGTCGGCAATCTCAATAACCACATCGGCGTACCCCTGACTTTGCTCGCCATCACCCCCGATACCGAAATCGCGATCGTAGAAATGGGCGCCAACAAGCAGGGCGACATCAAGGAACTTTGCGATATCGCCGAACCGACCCATGGGTTTATCACTAACATCGGCAAAGCGCATCTCGAGGGAATGGGCGGTCCGGAAGGCGTGCTCAAAACCAAAACCGAACTTTTTCAACACCTGAGAGAAAACAAGGGAACCGTTTTCATCAACAGCCAAGACCCGATCCTTTCCAACATGGCCAAGCGGTTTGAGAATCCGATTCTTTATCCGGCGAAAGGAGATTTTTGTGAAGTGACTTTCGAAGGGGCAGATCCCTTTGTGAGATTCCGTGTGGAAGGAGAGGATAAAATCCACCTTTCCGCACTGATCGGAGCGTATAATTTTGGAAATATCGCGACTGCCTTGACACTTGGAAAGTACTTCGGTGTGCCGATGGACCAAGCCGTGGCAGGCATCGTTTCCTATCAGCCATCCAATATGCGCTCCCAACTGATCGAAAAAAGAAGCAACCTCATCATCCTCGATGCCTACAATGCCAACCCTTCCAGCATGGAAGTAGCGATTAAGACTTTTGGGGAAATGAGCGGTAAAAAGCATAAAATGATCATCCTTGGCGATATGTACGAATTGGGTGAACATACCGAACCGGAACACCAAAAACTTGGGGAATGGGTCAGCCAATACAAGTTTGACAAGATCTGCTTTACCGGCAAGCATGTGCACGCAGCGCTATCAAAGGCTCCGATTTCTGCCCTGTATTTTCCCGACCCTTTTTCCTTCAGAAACTGGCTGCAGGATTCCCAACTAGAGGATTACCTGATCCTGATCAAAGGAAGCAGGGGGATGAAGTTGGAAGGATTGGTGGATTTTATTTGAGGAAACCTAGTTAAGTCCCAATTGGAAGATTTTTAATTGAATAACCAAAGGTATTTTAACCCTATTTTTTGGTGGGGTATGTATAGCTTTGGTATATATATAAGTAAGTTATAGGCAACCTTATGAAACAACCACCGAACAATAGACAGACAAATAGACAACACTATGTTTGAAGAGTTTAGAATCAAATATTTAGGAATTCAACCTGTAGCTAAAGTGACAACCCTTCGACTTGAAAGACTTATTGCAAGAGAGTTTCCCAAGCATATTGACGAAGTAACTTTAAAGTTGTACAAAGTCAAGGGTGATAATCCTAACGGAATAAATAGAATATCATCAGCAATCTTAAAGCTTGCAAACAAAGACTTATCGTCAATTGACCATTACATTGAAATGGCTAATGCTGACAGTAGAGATGTTTTATCACTAGCAGAATATCCGAGATGTTCCAAAATTGGTTTTGACGACTTTGACAAGAACCAAATGAAAAGTGTTTATTTGGACGACTGGAGAGAATATTCCAAATGGCTAAACGACTAAACTATAAGAGCAAAAAACCAATTTGACAGCAGCGACAGAAGAACGGCAGCTTGTAACAGCACATTTGAAATAGGCGGGGTTTCATACTCCGCAGACAGGTTTACGGTAACCCCGCTAGGTGTAGATTGTCTCTACACCTTTTTATTTAGTAGAATTTGCAATTCAAATTAGCAAGAATTACCTTTCATTTGGGTGTTTGGTTGAATAGTTCAAATGCAAATAGTGATACAAGTGAAATGGGCGACTTAATAAAGAAAAAGAAAAGAGAGTTGGGAATTTAATTTTACAAATCATTTACCATCAATCTATTAATTCCTTAAATTGAAGAAAAAAAGCATGGCAAACCTTACTTTAAATAATAAGACTTTGGAAAAGTATTTTGGTATGTTGCGAGGTCTAGATGATCTTTCCAAGAAAAAGCTTATCATAAAATTAACCGAATCTCTTGAAAAAAAAGAAGAGAAAGTTGACATGAAAACCCTTTTTGGAGCATGGGAAGACAACAAAGATTCTGATGAAATCATCAAAGAAATTAGAGAATCAAGAGTTGAAAAAGCAGAAGATCCTGGTTTCGAATGAAATATCTTTTAGACACAAATATCTGCATCCATTTTTTAAGAGGAAAATTTGGAATGATAGAAAAGTTTCAGGAATTAGGAACTGAAAACTTTGCTATTTCTGAAATTACATTTGCTGAACTAGTGTTTGGAGCTGAAAACAGCACTAATCCTAAAAAGAATCTTGAATTAATTGAGATTTTTTCAAATCAAGTATTAATCCTCCCGATTTTTAATGCCATCTACCTATATGGAAAAGAGAAAGCCCGATTAAGGTCAAAAGGCTTGATGATAAGCGATTTTGATCTATTAATCGGATGTACCGCAGTGGATAAAGACCTGATTATGGTGACAGAAAATCAAAAAGAATTTGAAAGAATTTCAGGTATTGAAATCGAAAATTGGGTAAAGAGATAAAATAAATTTTCGCTAACATTAACTTGGATACAGCGAGCGGAACCGGGGGACTCTGGGGAAGTCACGGCATAAAGCTGGAAGGATTGGTGGATTTTATATGAGGGTTGAAAAAATAACTGAAAAATAGCCAAATGATCACCATAGAGAGCTTTCAATTGAATGACCAAAATGAGGTTAAAGATTTTGTTCTGAACATTCAGAATAACGAATTCCTTTTAGGTTTTTCAGAAATGGATCAGCCGGACCTTATTGATATTGCACATTTCTATCGTGACGGTGGTTTTTGGACAGCTAAAAGCCAAAACGAAATTGTAGGCACTATAGGACTTCAAAAAATAGATGTCCACAATGCAGTGCTGAGAAAAATGTTTGTCAAGAAAGAGTTGAGGGGGAGAGAATTAAGTATTGCCCAAAAACTTTTCGACACATTATTTGAAGAGGCAAAAATGAAAGGCTTTCAAACCATTTGGCTTGATACGCCTGCAGTGGCAACTGCCTCCCATCAATTTTACGAGAGAAACGGGTTTATCCAATCAGACAAACAAAACTTACCCAATGGCTATGTTTTTCCTGACAAAAATTCTAAGATTTATAAATTAACCTTGAAGTAATTCCATCACCAAAGGAAGCTTGCGCAGGAGGAGGGACGGAAGGGTGGATTTTATACGAGGGAAAACATGCTATATTGAAACAACTTTTTAAATTGATAAAGAAAGAAGCCTATAAACTTTATGAATATGAAAAAACTTACAAAAGTGGTTTTAGTAATTGTATGGACCTTGAGTTTAGCATTTTTGATCATAGCCCTGACTGACATATATCCCGACAATATTTTTAAGGATTATAAGTTTTTAGTGGGTATTGGATTCATCTTGATAACAGGATTAATAAGTGTGGCTTTTAAGAAAATTCTTAAAACCGCTTAGATTTCTTTCGGAATTCAAAAAGGTAAATGATATATCTTTAGAAACTGAAAAAAACCACTACTGATCCAATGAAAGCCATCATCAAAAGCCTTTTTGTAATTGTAATTTCTCTGACAGCTGTTAATTGTTTTGCGCAAGGACAAGATGCCTTCAGTCCTAAAGAAGTATACAAATCCAATGATTTGATTATTACCCAAGTTGCCCCGAATTCTTTTGTGCATACCTCATTTTTGCAGACAAATGATTTTGGAAACGTTCCCTGCAACGGGCTGATTGTCAGAAACAGCGATGAAACCATCATTTTTGACACACCCACTAATAATGAAAGCTCCGAAGAATTGATCAGATGGGTCAATCAAGAGCTGAATTGTAAGATAAACGCCATCATTCCAACCCATTTCCATAATGATTGTCTTGCCGGGCTTCAGGCATTTAATGACCACAACATCCCGTCTTACGCACATGTCAAAACCATTGCACTTGCCAAAGAAAATGATTTTGTCATCCCCCAAAATGGCTTCAGCGATTCCCTTACCCTAAGTGTGGGGAATGGAATTATCATGGCCCGGTATTTTGGAGAAGGACATACTAGAGACAATATCGTGGGATATTTTCCTAGTGAAGACGTACTTTTTGGAGGTTGTTTGATAAAAGAAATGAATGCAAGCAAAGGATTTCTAGGGGATGCAAATGTGGAGATTTGGTCCGCTACTGTGGAGGAAATTAAAAATAGATTCCCTGATGTTGAAATTGTCGTCCCTGGACACGGAAAACACGGCGGCAGCAGCTTGCTTGACTATACCATCAGATTATTCCAGACGAGACATTTTGGTGATAAAAAAATAAGCGGACTCAATTGATGGGTTAAGAAGGTTGGTAATTAAGGAAAATCACAAAGACTGATTTCATTAGACAATTGTGGCATATGTGTTAAACTTCAAGACCTTTTGGGGTTTTGAAAGGGAGTGTTCATTAAACTGTGTCATTTCCTTCAAACCGTTCATCAAAGTAAGCAATTAGGTCTTTTCGTATGGAAGGCCAAGCGAATATTGAACCGT